>DLLG01000005.1 GCA_002479075.1 Clostridiales bacterium UBA7568 | reverse complement strand
AGGCGTTTTACAATGTAGGGGAGGGGTCTCCCCTCCCGTCATTCCGGTTTTATCGATATACAAACCGGCAAATCCCTCCCGTCTCGGCGACGCCTGCAAACGCTTACGTATTTGCATATCCCTCCCATTCACCCAAAAAATCCGCCCTTTCGGGCGGATTTTTGATTATATGAGAAGTATTTTTGAAGCAAAAAGGAAATATACAATAAGCGAGACCGCATCGACAATCGTTGTAATTATCGGGCTTGCGACAACAGCCGGGTCGAGCTTTATTGCTTTTGCAAGTATCGGCAGCGTACAGCCGATGAGCTTTGCAAAAATGACGGTCACGAAAAGCGTCAGACATACGACGCCGGAAATTGCAAACCCTTGCGCAGAGAATGGCAGGGTCTTGAGAAGTAGCATTTCGACGAGCATAATTTTTATAAAATTAGCCGCAGCAAGGGTGCCCGCGCAAAGAGCGGCAACTCTTAATTCTTTTCTGATAACCGCCCAGACGTCTTTTGGGGTAACATCGCCGAGCGCCAATGCGCGGATAACCGTAACCGACGCTTGTGCGCCGCTGTTGCCGCCCGTGTCCATAAGCATTGGGATAAACGCTGTCAAAGCGGTACACGCGGCAAGGGCATTTTCAAATCCGGAAATTATCATCCCCGTAAAGGTTGCGGAGACCATAAGTATCAAAAGCCACGGAATTCGTTGCTTCCAGGTTTCAATCATTCCGGTTTTGAGATACGGCTTTTCAGAGGGCGACATTGCCGCCATTTTTTCCATATCCTCTGTTGCTTCGTCCTCGATGACCTCCATAGCGTCGTCAATCGTGACAATACCGACAAGTCTCTCCTCTGCATCAACGACAGGCAATGCCAGATAACCGTATTTTTTAATTTGTCCCGCAACGAATTCCTTATCATCTGTTGTGTGAACTTCGATGAAATTATCGTGCATAATTTCTTCGATTTTTGTCTCGGACGAAGAAATAAGCATTCGCTTTACGGAAACAACGCCGATCAGCTTGCGGTTTTCCGTCACATAGCAAGTATAAACCGTTTCCTTATCAATTCCGACGCGGCGAATGTGGTCAAACGCCTCGGCAACCGTCATTGATTTTTTCAGCGAGACGTATTCGGGCGTCATTATGCTGCCTGCGCTGTCCTCCGGGTAGAGAAGCAGCTCGTTTATTGCTTTTCTTGTCTGCGGACTTGCGTTTTTGAGTATCCTCGCAACGACGTTTGCCGGCATTTCTTCAATAAGATCCGCCGCATCGTCCATTTCCATTTCTTCAACTATGGCAGAAAGCTCCGTATCGCTCAGGCTCTTTATCAGAGCTTCCTGGACGTCCGGTTCCATATAGGCGAAGGCATCTGCCGCCGCTTCTTTTTTCAGCAGTCGGAACACCAATGTGACCTGTTTTTCGTCATCAAGGTCATTTAGTGCCTCTGCTATGTCAACAGGGTTTTCTTCGTCAAGTATTTCGCAAAGCGCTTTGATCTGCTTTTTTTCAAGCGCTTCGCTTATGACCTGACAAAGCTCTTTTTTCTCTTCCATATCACACCTCTTTCCGAAAAGGTGCGGCAAAATAAAAAGATCGCCGCTTGCCTTCTCTGTTTGATAAACCGAAAGCTATGTGCGATCATCGGAAATTTTTTATTTATGTTCATTTACGCTGATTTATCCGCGACGGAAAAGACCTCGTCCCGCGGGGTCAGAAAACGTATGAACAATAAAAATACTTCGTCCGACCGAACTGTTACTTCCCGCGTCCATCACGTCTTCACCTCAGCTTTTTCTTTGAAATTCAGGCTCTCGCCTATCATAAATTTTAATCTTTTTTGTGCAATTTGTCAATATTTTTTTATATTATTGTCAAAACTTTTGATTTGTGATACAATATATGTGTAAAGGGAGGTTTTTATATGAAAAGAATTTTTCTTATAGTGCTTGATAGCTTCGGTATAGGCGGTGCGAGAGACGCAGCAGCCTTCGGCGATGAAGGCTCGGATACGCTCGGTTCGCTTATGAAGACCGAGGGCTTTCGCCTTGACGCAATGAAAAAGCTCGGACTTCTCAATATTGACGGGGTCAGTCGCGAGGGCTATCCGAAATATGAAGCTCCTATCGGCGCATACGCCAGAGTTGAGGAGCGTTCCGCAGGCAAGGACACGACGATCGGTCATTGGGAGATTGCCGGCGTTTATTCTCCGAATCCGCTTCCCGTCTTTCCGGACGGTTTTCCGAAGGAGATAATTGATGAATTTTCCCGCCTGACGGGCAGAGCTGTTCTTTGTAACAAGCCCTATTCCGGAACGGAGGTCATAAAGGACTACGGCGAAGAGCATATGAAAACAGGTGCGCTGATTGTTTATACGTCGGCGGACAGCGTATTTCAGATTGCGGCACACGAAAGCGTCGTGCCGATTGATGAGCTCTATCGTTACTGTGAGATTGCAAGAAAGCTGCTTACGGGCAAATACTGTGTCGGCAGAGTTATTGCAAGACCGTTTGAAGGCCAATATCCCTTCGTCAGAACTTGCCGCCGTCACGATTTTTCGGCGGAGCCGCCGTCCGAAACTATGCTCGATCTGCTCAAAGCGCAGGGCTATGACACCGTTTGCATAGGCAAGATCGGGGATATTTTTGCAGGCAGAGGAACAACAAGCTCCGTCCGCACAACCTCGAATGATAACGGTATGGAGAGGCTGATGGAAGCGCAGAAGCAGGATTTCCGTGGGCTTTGCTTTGTAAATCTTGTCGATTTTGACTCATCCTTTGGGCACAGGAGAAACGCCCCCGGTTATGCGGAGGCGATAATGCGGTTTGACCGCCAGATTGCGCCGTTTATAGAAAATATGAATGATGACGACGTTCTGATGATAACAGCCGATCACGGTTGCGACCCGATGTATAAGGGAACCGACCATACGCGCGAAAATGTTCCGTTCCTTATCTATGGCAAGCACATTGCGCCTGTCAACCTTGGCACATTGCCGACATATTCAGATATTGCGGCAACTGTCTGCGATATGCTGGGCGCAGATTATAATCTCTGCGGAGAAAGTGTGTACGGGAGGATCAAAAGATGACAGTTGACTACAAAGCCCTTGCGGCAAAGGCTATTGAAGCGAGCAAAAACGCTTATGTGCCTTATTCGCATTTTCCCGTCGGCGCGGCGTTGCTGGCGGAAAGCGGAAAGGTTTATCTCGGCTGCAACATTGAAAATTCGTCTTTTGGAGCGACGATCTGCGCAGAGAGAACGGCAATGTCAAAGGCTATCTCAGAAGGCGAAAAGAAATTTACGGCGCTTGCCGTCGCAGCCGATCACGGCGATGAATACATCGTTCCCTGCGGCATTTGCAGGCAGTTCATCTGCGAGTTCTGCCCGCCCGATTTTCCGATTATACTCGTAAAAACCGAGGACGATTTCAAAGTCTCCTCTCTTTCCGAGCTGTTACCCCTCGGATTTATACTTTAATCAAAAATCCGCCCGAAAGGGCGGATTTTTTGGGTAAAGGGGAGGGATTTGCAAATGCGTAAGCGTTTGCAGGCGTCGCCGAGACGGGAGGGATATGCAAATGCGCAAGCGTTTGCAGGCGTCGCCGAGACGGGAGGGATTTGCCGGATTGTATATCGATAAAACCGGAATGACGGGAGGGGAGACCCATCCCCTACATTGTAAAACGCCT
>DLLG01000010.1 GCA_002479075.1 Clostridiales bacterium UBA7568 | reverse complement strand
TCTTGATTTACGCCGCGCTTTTATTCGAGAAAAAACAGGCAAAAGAAACTTCGGTTATTGATTTTGTGCAGGTATTCTATTTCCTGCGCATACAGACATTGTAGGGGAGGGGTCTCCCCTCCCGACCAATTGTCTTTATCGATATACAGCAAAAAACTTCAACAATCTGTTTGTGCGAAATATATACCTTCATCAAAGGAGCGGTTTCCCGCTCCTTTTGCCCGCCCCAATTTAGTGAGGCAAAGTCCTCTTCCCCTCCCCACATCACCGCCGGCGCAAAAGCTCGCACGCATATTATACACGAGTATAAAACGCAAAAAACTCCCGCTGTGACGGGAGTTTTTTGCATTTTGAAAACATTTTTATTTTGCGGAATGAACGGTATAACTCGTAACGCCGACGATCGTCTCGCCGTCAATCTGGAGAGCTGTCGGGCGGTCAAATTCGACAGTTATGTCGTGCCCGGTGATAACTCTTGTCATTTCTGTATGCTTGATATGCTCGCCCTTGAAGATTGAGGGGAAGACCATAAGAGTTTTCAGTTTAGATGCGCCGTAATATAGCACAACGGAAAGCGAGCGTTCTTTATTCAGTCTGTCCTGCGCAGGAGCGATCATCATTCCGCCGCCGTAAAAGCGACCGTTCATAGACGGTGCGAGATAAACTTTTTTGAACTCATATGTGTTTCCGTCGACTGTAACCTTCGCGTTTACGGGCTTGAAATGGAAAAGGAGCCCCTTTATCGCGATTGACGTATAGTTCACAGGCTTGTCCGAGCGCTCTCTGTGTTTATCGCCCTCCTCGCAACAGTAGCCGTCGATACCGTATCCGATACCGTTTACAAAAGGCTGCGTCCTGTCTCCGACAGTAACCGTCGGCAGGTCCGTTATGTAAGGATTGAGAATAACGAGTCCGTTCTCCCTCTCTGCGGAATCCTTGACGTCGTTATAAAAATCGTTGCCGGAGCCTGCGGGATAATAAAGAATTTTCTTTTCGGGGAGCTTGCCGTAAACGTCGCACGCGAAGCGGTTTATTGTGCCGTCGCCGCCCGCAAGGACGATTGTATCATCGCCCGAAGCGTCAAGATACGCCGGAATATCGGAGATTTTTGTAACATCCTCAAACGATATTCCGTCTCCATAGGTTTCTTTCAGCTTTTCAGCCTCTGCTTTGCCGTTTTTGTTATTTGCCAGCGGGTTGTAAAGTACTCGTATCATTTTGAGTTTCTCCTTTTTCATTAAGAAAGTCTGAAATTATTTTCTTTGTTTCGGCGCAGACCTCTATCGCGCGCCTGCCGTGTATCTGTTCTTTCGGGATTACGGAAAGAAAATCGACGTATACGTCCGTGTGACGGTAAAGAAAGTTCTTATGTATCTTTTCCGTCCCGCGCACGGCGCAAACGACGATCGGGCAATCCGATTTTTCGGCTATCAGGTAGCACCCGTGTTTGAACTCGTCCATTTGTATCTGATGAGTTCTGTGCCCTTCCGGGAAAAGCCCGACGGGACAAACCCCGTTTTTTATAAAATCAACGGCTCTGCCGACTGTCGCAAAAGCGTTTTTCGGGTTTTCTCTGTCAATTTCAAGATAGCAACAACGGCGCATAAAACGTCTCGCTATCGGTATCTTAAAGTTTGAAGGCTTTGATATGTACGCTATGTTCCGTCCTCCCGCCGCCGCGCATTCGACCATATTGTCAAAATTGGAGCGATGATTTGAGACGAGCAGATAATATCCTTTCGGCAACTTTTCCTTGCCCGCCACGTGCAGATGAATTCTGAAAAGTCTTATGACGCCGTCATAAATTATGGCGAACATCTTCTCATAAAATTTTGAGGGGCGGTCATAAATTTTGTTCGGCTTTATAAACAGGCAGGATATCATTATCACAGCCCAGAACAGTATGCAGAGGGCAAGATACGTTCCGCAGAACGCCGCCGGAGGAATCCACCAGTCGCCCGCACCGTCGATAAAAGTCACCCCGAATATCGCCGCCGAAATAACCGAGATAACTATGAAAATTATTCTTGATTTCATCTTTCTATGGCAGTCCTTTCATATTCAACAGATTATATTATACAATACAAGTCGCATTTTGTCAAATTTTCGCGAAAAAAAGTTTTTTCCATAACAAAAAAGTAACAATTTGCGTCCAAACGAATATTATACAAGTGTATTTTTATTACCCGGAGGCACAAAAATTGCATAAATACGAAAGCCATCTGGCAAAAACATATAAAAAATTCCCGATCGAAATTGCGTCCGGCAAAGGCAGCCTTGTCTATGACGCCGGCGGAAAAATGTATATCGACCTCGGCTCGCAGACGGGCGTCAATATTTTCGGAGCATCGGATAATCTCTGGATCTCCGCAGTCGCAGAGCAAGCCGGCAAAATCCCGCATATTTCAAATTCGTATATATCCGCGCCGCAAATATCGCTTGCGGAGCTTCTCTGCGGGAAGGGCGGCGCCGAAAGAGTTTTCTTCTCCAACTCCGGCGCAGAGGCAAACGAGTGCGCCGTAAAAGCCGCAAGAAAGTATTCGGCGCAAAAATATGCTGGCGATCGGCACACAGTCATAACTCTGCAAGGCAGTTTTCACGGGAGAACGATCTCGATGCTCTCCGCAACGGGGCAAGCGGGATTTCATATAGACTTTACCCCTCTGACCCCCGGCTTTGAGTACGTCGATCCCGACCGTCCCGACGAGCTTCTCCGCCTTTGCGAAACGGGAAAAGTCTGCGCCATAATGCTCGAATGCGTCAGAGGCGAGGGCGGGGTTCTTCCCCTGCCGGAATCCTTTGCACAAGCTGTGAAAAAGGTTACAAAAGAAAATGATATTCTCCTCATTTGCGACGAAATCCAATGCGGTCTCGGGCGCTGCGGGCGGCTTTTTGCCTATGAAAACTACGGGCTCGCCCCGGATATAGTCACCCTTGCAAAAGGGCTCGGCGGCGGGCTTCCTCTCGGTGCGACGCTCTTTTTCGGAAAAACCGCCGATGTTCTCGGAGAAGGCGACCACGGCTCGACCTTCGGCGGCAACGCCTGCGCCTGTGCGGGAGCGGAGACCGTGATCCGTCGACTCACAGACGATGTTTTCTCCGAGGTCAGACGCAAGTCGGCTCTTGTTTTCAGTGCATTCAGGGGTGCAAAAGGCATAAAAAAAGTCCGCGGAGAGGGACTGATGATTGGCATTGAGACGGAGCGACCGTCGTATGAAATTGCAAAAAAATGCGCCGAAAGGGGCGTGCTTTTAACTCTGGCAAAGGGCTGCTTGCGGCTTCTTCCCGCGCTGAACATTCCGGAAAATCTGCTTCTCCGTGGCATAGAAATTATAAAAAGCGTCGCCGAAGAAAGCGTATCAAAATAAAACAGCGGGAGCCGAAATTCAGCTCCCGCCTTGTTTTTTCAGATTAGGTGTTGTTTTATACGGTTGTATATCATTTCCATTGCAACCCTGTTATGTCCGCCCTCCGGAACGATTATATCGGCGTATTTTTTGCTCGGCTCGACGAACGCTTCGTGCATCGGCTTGACCGTCGCCATATACTGCCCGATGACGGATTCAAGCGTTCTCTTTCTCTCGTTTACGTCGCGCACGATTCTGCGGAGAATCCTTATATCGGCGTCTGTATCAATGTATATTTTGATGTCCATAAGCTCGCGCAGGCTCGGCTCCGCAAGGATGAGAATTCCGTCTATAACAAGAACCGATGTCGGCTCGATGCGGCGGGTTTCATCGCTTCTGTCGTGTATCATATAATCGTAAACAGGGCAATCGACAGCCTCTCCTTTTTTCAGCGCCGCAATATGTGCAGACATAAGCTCGGTATCAAAGGCGTCCGGGCAGTCATAATTCTGCTTTGTTCTTTCTTCATAGGTTTTGTCGTGCTGGGCTTTGTAATAGTCGTCGTGACGGATAAGCGTCACATCGCCCTTGAATCTCTCCTCAATGAGCTTTGCAACGGTGCTCTTTCCGCTTCCGGACCCGCCCGCTATGCCGATAATAAGCATTTTTTTCAAACCAAACCGCCTCCCTGCCGCAATTTTTATTTTATTTTTTCAAGTATACCACATATTTTCCCCGCCGTCAACGCAGTTTTTTATTTTATTGCTTGAATATCCCGCATCCATATGATAGAATAATAAAAAATCAACTGCGGAGCTGATATTTATGGATATAAAAAAGATAGTTTCGGAACTCACAACAGAAGAAAAAGCCATCCTCCTGACAGGCGCAACCTCAATGACGACGGCTGAAATTCCCCGTCTCGGCATAGAAGCACGCAAAATGGCGGACGGGACGGCAGGCGTACGCGCGGAAAAAGAAGACAACTGCGTTATGTTCCCCTCCGTCAGCTGCGTCGGCTCCTCCTGGGACAAAAAAGCATCGAGAAGACTTGGCGAGGCTATGGGTGCGGAGTGTGCTCATCACGGAGTCTCAATGCTTCTCGGTCCCGGTATGAATATAAAAAGAAACGCCCTTTGCGGCAGAAATTTCGAATATTATTCGGAGGATCCGGTCATTACTGGCGAGCTCGCCTCGGAATTTATTCTCGGTCTCAAAGAGAAAGGCGTCTGCGCCTGCCCGAAGCACTATGCGCTCAACAATCAGGAAAAGCACCGTCTTGATACAAGCGTTGAGATTGACGAAAGAACAATGCGGGAGATATACCTGCGCGGGTTTGAAATAGCAGTCAGAAAGGCGCAGCCGGATTCGATAATGTGCGCCTATAACAAGGTAAATTCCGTCTGGTGCTCGGAGCACAGTCAGCTCCTCCGCAAAATTCTCAAGGACGAATGGGGCTTTGAGGGCTTTGTCGTTTCCGACTGGGGCGCGGTACACAATATCTGCCGGGCCGTTATGGCAGGGCTTGACCTCCAGATGCCGCCGAACGGAAACATTGTCGGCGAAATCAAAAAAGGCCTTTCGGACGGCACGCTTACGGAAGCCGCACTTGACGGCGCCGTCGAAAGGGTGCTCCGTCTCGCCGCTTTGCCGGTGCCGAAGGAAACCGAAGCCTACAACAGAGCCGCTCTGCACGAGGTTGCAAGAGAGGTTGCGGCAGCGGGCACGGTACTCCTGAAAAACGAAAACAACGCTCTCCCGCTTACAAACGAGAAATACAAAAAAATATGCGTTGTCGGCGAATATGCCGTATCGCCCCTCGTTCAGGGACAGGGCAGCGCAGAGGTCTATCAGGCGGAAAGCTACGTTGAAAGTCCGCTCGAAGAGCTGAAAAAGCGTCTCCCTGATTGCGAAATCGAATATATACAAGCGTATAAAAAAGGCGAATTCTCCCCCGTTATGCTCTGGCCGGGCATATGGGATTTCAGGCGCAACGTTGCAAAGGCGGATGCAGTTGTTATCTTTGCGGGAGCGATGGAATCCGAGGACACGGAAAACTTCGACAGGCGTAGCCTGCTTATGAATCCGAATTTTGAGATGTTCATCGAGGGCGCGTGCAAGGTCAACCGCAACGTCATAATCGTTTTGCAATCCGGCGGAGCGATAACTCTTGACGAATACTGCAAGGAAAAGTCGGCTGCGATAGTATATTCCGGTCTCGGCGGAGAAGCCGAAGGCAGCGCGATTGCAGATGTCCTCTGCGGCGCAGTCAACCCCTCCGGCAGGCTCGCCGAAACGTTCCCGAAGGCTATGCGCACCGACCTCGGTTACCCCGGCAACGGTTACTGCGCGGAATACAATGAAAAGCTCGCCGTCGGCTATCGCTATTACGACCGCCACCCCGATGAAATTCAGTTCCCGTTCGGGCACGGTCTCTCGTATACGACCTTTGCCTATGACGCTTTCTCGGCGGAAGTCGCAGACGACGGAATATCGGTATCGTTCACAATCGAAAACACGGGCGATTTTGACGGAGCCGAGGTTTTCGGGCTCTATGTTTCCGATCCGTTCTGCACGCTCTCCGTCCCCGAAAAGGAACTGAAATATTTTGACAAGATATTCATCAAAAAAGGTGAAACGGCGGATGTGCGCTTTGTTTTGCCGCTCTCGTCCCTTGCGCATTACAACGTCTCCCTCGGAGAATGGGTAGTTGAAGACGGCAGATTTGACCTTCTCGTCGGCGCTTCGTCTCAGGATATAAGGCTCAGAAAGAGCATTTCCGTCAAGGGCGCGGCTCCCTATTCAATGACCGGCAGAAGCGAACCTATGATCGGCTGACCTACTTTTCTTCGAGAAGAAAAGTAGGCAAAAGAAGCTTCGATTATTGGTTTGCGCAGATATTTTGTTGCCTTCATATATGGGTGCTTCATCGTAGGGGACGGGTTTCCCCTCCCGAACATCTGGCTTTATCGATCTGCTGGGCAAAAGAAGCTTTGGTTATTTGTTTGCTCAATCCGTTTTAGCCTCCCTCTTTGAGGGAGGGGGACCGCTTCAGCGGTGGAAGGAGAAAATCTTGCGAAATGCGCTCCTTCCGTCATTTTTTTGCGAAAATGCCACCCCACCTTTCTCGTCGCGACGCCTGCCTGGCTTGCTCCGCAATCCGGCATATCCCTCCCCCTGCGTTATTTGCGCTCACATAACGATTTCTTCATTCCCTCTTCCCTATTTCATCAAAAAACGCGCCCCAAAGGGCGCGTTTTTTATCATTTTGCGACGGTCAATTTGATTATAAGCGAAATATCGTCCGGCTGAACTTTGGCTTCCGTTGCCGCCTTATTGCGTTTTATCGCCCCGCACTTTGTGCATTTATGGGTGATGATATAGCCCTTTTTCGGGTCGGGCTCGGCGGAGATCGGAATCATAAGCCCTCCGCAACCGCTTGCGCGGTCGCCGGGATTATTATCGAGATGAAGCGAACAGAGACAGCGCGGGCAATGATTTCTGCAGGAATAGCCGAGGGGCTGAACGTGCAGCCCGCAGTTCTGACAGACAAACTCCTCGTCCTTTTTTTCAAAAAGCTTTGTTTCCATTGCGGATTATTCTTTGTCCGTCAGCGCAAGGGCAAGCTCGTCGAGAGCTTTCTGCTCTGCGGGTGCCGGCGCACCGGACATCGGCTCCGACGCATTCTGAACCTTCGGGAAGGCGATGACATCACGCAGGCTGTCCGCCCCGCACATAATCATTGAAAGACGGTCAAGGCCTATACCTGCGCCGCCGTGCGGAGGAGCGCCGTAACGGTAAGCATCGACGAGGAAGCCGAACTTCGTTTCGATTTCCTCGGGCGTAAGTCCGAGAGACTTGAACATCTTCTGCTGGAGCTCGAAATCGGTTATTCTGATCGAGCCGGAGAGCAACTCCGTGCCGTTGAGAACAAGGTCATATGCCTTGGCTCTGACAGAGGCAGGGTCGCTGTCTATATAAGGCAGGCATTCGTCGAGAGGCATTGTGAAGGGGTGGTGCATAGCAAGCCAGGTGCCGCTTTCCTCGTCCCATTCAAAGAACGGGAATTCCGTAATCCAGAGGAAGTTGAATTTGCCTTCGGGAATTATGCCGAGCTTCTTTGCAACTATCGTGCGGAGTGCGCCGAGCGTCGGAAGGGTAACCTTGTCCTTATCCGCAACTATGAGCGCAACGTCGCCTTTTTTCATACCGAGAGCAGCGGTTATGCTTTCAAGCTCGCCCTCTGCCATAAACTTTGCAAACGAGCAGGACGGCGCCTCGTCAACCCAACGGATATAAGCAAGTCCCTTTGCGCCGATGCCCTTTGCGTGCTCTGTGAGCTTATCGATTTCTTTTCTGGAGAGCGTCTCTGCGCCGTTTTCGGCAACTATCGCGCGTACCGAGCCTCCGCCCTGTACGGCAGAGGAGAACACTCCGAAGCCGCTGTTTCCGACGAGCCCCGAAATATCGCGGATTTCCATACCGTAGCGCGTGTCGGGCTTGTCAGAGCCGAAGCGGGTCATCGCCTCATTATACGTCAGGCGAACCATAGGCGTTTCGATGTCTTTATCAAGCACCTTCTTGAAAAGATAAACGATGAAGCCTTCAATCATATCCATAATGTCCGACTGATCGACAAAGGACATTTCAAGGTCTATCTGAGTAAACTCCGGCTGGCGGTCTGCACGGAGGTCTTCGTCGCGGAAGCAACGTGCGAGCTGGATATAGCGGTCAAAGCCGGAGAGCATAAGCAGCTGTTTATATATCTGCGGGCTCTGGGGGAGCGCATAGAAATGGCCGTGATGAATTCTGGAGGGGACAACGTAGTCGCGGGCGCCCTCGGGCGTAGGCTTTATCATCATCGGCGTTTCGATCTCGATAAAGCCGTTTTTATAGAAATATTCGCGTGCGGCGAGAGCAATCTCGTGGCGCATCATAATGTTTCTCTGAAGCGGTGTGCGACGGAGGTCAAGGTATCTGTATTTGAGGGCGAGCTCGTCGCGCACGTTTGATTCGTCAAGAATTTCAAAGGGGGTTGTCTGTGCGGCGGAGAGAATGCGGTAATCGTCGACGGCGATTTCGATTTCGCCCGTCGGCATATGTTTGTTTATTGCGCTTTCTCCTCTTGCGCGGACTACGCCGTGCGCCGTGACGACAAACTCGGAGCGGGTCTTGAAAGCCTTATCGAATACGGCTTTGTCCGTATCTCCGTCAAAGGCGAGCTGGATGATTCCCGTTCTGTCGCGCAGGTCGATGAAGATAAGCGAACCGAGGTCGCGTACTCTCGCAACCCAGCCGAGAGCGCAGACTCTCTTGCCGATATCGTCCTTTGTGAACTCTCCGCAGTATTTTGTTCGTCTGTCCTGTTTCTGTAATAATTCTGCCATTGTATTTTGTCCTTTCGGTGAGGTTATTTTCTGATTATTTCAATCGCCTCTTCGGCTGTTACGGAGACCTGCTCGCCTCCGTCCATTCTGCGGAGCGACATTTTCCCCTCCGCCTCTTCGCTTTCGCCTATGACGGCAACAAATCTGACTCCCGCCCTGTCCGCATATTTGAACTTTGCTTTGAGCGAACGGTCAGACCAGTAAACGTCCGTTGCGATTCCCGCTCCGCGGAGCTCGTCCGCAACTTTTGCCGTAAAGGCGAAGCGGTCACTTCCCGTCGGAAGAATGAGCACCTCTGCCGTCGTGCGCTTTGTTGCCGAAACGATACCGTTATCGCGCAGCTGGGCGAAAAGTCTCGAAAGACCGATCGAAGCGCCGACTCCGGGGAGCTTTTTGTCCGTATAGAAGCCTGCGAGATCGTCATATCTGCCGCCGGAACAGACGGATCCGAAATCCTCGTGTCCGACGATAAACGTTTCGTAAACGGTGCCTGTGTAGTAATCAAGCCCGCGGACGATCGAAAGATCGATTTCAAGATTCTTTTCAGGAACGCCGAGCGCATACGCCGTTTTTATGACGCTTTCAAGCTCGTCCGTTCCGAGAACAAACGTCTCGTCCGTGCAGAGCGAGCGGAGAGCGGCGATTTTTTCGGCGTTTGTGCCTTTGATAGAGGTGAATTCGTTTATTCTTGCGAGCGCCTCCGCGCCGACGCCGAGCTTCGTCAGCTCCTCCTGCGTCTTTTCCGCGCCGATCTTCGGCATTTTATCAATCGTGCGCATAACGTCAGCCGTTATGTCTCCGAGCCCGAGCGAACCGAAAAAGCCCGTCAGAATTTTGCGGTTGTTTATACGGATGACGAAATCGCCGATGTCAAACTCCGTAAAAACGGTATTGATTGCGGCGGTCATCTCCGCATCGTAGCAAAGGTCAAGGCTGTCCGAGCCGATAACGTCAATGTCGCATTGATAGAACTCTCTGTATCTGCCCTTCTGCGGTCTCTCTCCTCTGAAAGACTTTGAAATTTGGTATCTCTTGAAGGGGAAGGAAAGATCGGGGAAGTGCTGCGCTACGTACCTTGCAAGGGGAACGGTCAGATCAAACCGTAGCGAAACGTCCGTATCGTGGTGAGTGAAGCGGTATATCTGCTTTTCCGTTTCGCCCCCCGCCTTTGCCAGAAGCACCTCGGAATATTCGAGGGTCGGCGTATCGAGCGGGACGAAACCGAATCTTTTATAAACATTTTCTATTTTGCCCTTCATATCCTCAAAGGCGAGCTGGTCTGCGGGAAGCAGCTCGACAAAGCCCTGAAGAATTCTTGGGGTAACCTTGTTTTCCATAGGATTTTCTCCTCAACGTTGTTATAATAAAGTATTTTATCATATCTTTCTTTATTTTTCAATATTTTATTGACCGTTATTGACTAAAAATCGCCCGTATGATATAATTTTTTCGTAAAAATATGAAAGGAGAGCGGCATTTTGCGAAATAATTCTCTTTTGCTCGGAATAAACACTCCCGTCCGGAATCTATACGGGGTCGGCGAGAAGCGCGCGGAGGCGCTTGCGAGAATGGGAATTTTCACAGCGCTTGACCTCGTCTTTCATTTCCCGAGGGGATATGAAATGCGTGGCAACGTCAAAACCGTAAAGGAAGCCTGCGACGGCGAGGTCTGCTCCCTTATGCTGACAGTCGCCGTTCCGCCGAAAAGCGCGATGATACGCCGCTCGATGACAATAACAAAGGTTCTCGGGTGCGACGAGACCGGCAGATGCAACATAACCTTCTTCAATCAGCCGTATATAAGCGATATGCTGAAAACAGGCACGGAGGCCAGGTTTTACGGCAAGATCGAGCGCAGGGGAAACACCGTTTCGATGTCGTCTCCCGCCGTCGAGGTCGTGCGCGGAAGCGTTCCGCTGCGGCCGTTCGTCCCCGTCTATCCGCTGACAGAGGGCATATCGCAAAAGCTGATGTCATCATACGTCCGCTCCGCGCTTGACGCCGTGTTCGACTCCTCCTCTCCGGACTGTCTCTGCGAAAGTCTGCCTTATGAGCTGCGGAAAAAGCACGGGCTCTGCGATATAAAATATGCGTTCTGCCAGATTCATTGCCCGGTTGATTTTGAGGCGATTGAAAGAGCGAAAAAGCGGCTCGCCTTTGAAGAAATGTATCTTTTTGCGCTTATGCTCTCAATGGCGGGAAAAAGCGAAAAATCGTGCAGCGGAAAGAAGTTTCTCCCTGCGGACAGAAATAAATTCCTCGCCGCTCTGCCATTTGAGCTTACGGGTGCGCAAAAGCGCACGATCGATGAAATCGAAAGCGATATGACGGGCGGAATGCAAATGAACAGGCTAGTTTCGGGCGACGTCGGCTCGGGAAAGACAGTCTGCGCGGCATATGCGGCATATGTGGCTCTGCAAAATCACACGCAGGCTGCGCTTATGGCGCCGACGGAAATTCTTGCCCGCCAGCATTATCTCGATCTCGCTCCGCTTTTTGAAAAGCTGGGCTACAATTGTCGCCTGCTTATCGGTGCGACGCCCGCGGCGGAGAAAAAGAGAATAACGGCAGAGCTTGCCGCCGGAAAAATCGATTTTCTCATCGGCACGCACGCGCTGATAGAGGATACCGTCATATTCGAAAACCCGGGCGTCGTCATAACGGACGAGCAGCACCGCTTCGGCGCGGGACAGAGGGAACGTCTTGCGAAAAAGAGCGGCGACTGCCACATTCTTACGATGAGCGCAACGCCCATACCGAGGACTCTCGCCCTCGTGCTTTTCGGCGGGCTGGATATTTCCGCCGTCGATGAGCTGCCGCCGGGCAGACAGAAGATCGGCACGTTTGCCGTCGATGAGAGTTACAGAGAGCGCCTGAGCGGCTTCATCCGGAAAACCGTAACCGAAGGCGGGCAGGTATATATCGTTTGCCCCGCTGTCGAGGAGCAGGAAACGTTTACGGGCGAGGGCGGCGAAAAGCTCTCCCTTGCGGACATTATGCCGCTTGACGGCGAGCGGGATGTCATCAGGCTGAAGACCGCCGTCGATTATGCAAAGCACCTCTCCGAGGTTGAATTCCCCGATCTGCGCGTCGCATTTATTCACGGAAAGATGAAAAGCGCGCAGAAGGAAAAAACGATGGCTGAATTTGCGGCGGGAAAAATCGATATTCTCGTTTCGACAACGGTCATCGAGGTCGGAGTCAACGTTCCGAACGCCTCGCTTATGATAGTCGAAAATGCGGAGTTCTTTGGGCTTTCTCAGCTGCATCAGCTCCGCGGAAGAGTCGGCAGGGGCAATAGAAAATCGTATTGCATACTCGTTTCGGATTCAAAGAGCGAAAAATCCCGCGCAAGGCTGAATGTTATGTGTTCAACGCAGGACGGCTACAAAATCGCCGAAAAGGATCTTGAGCTGAGAGGTCCCGGCGACTTTATCGCGCAGGCGGGCGGCAGGATACGTCAGTCCGGCGGGGTTGAGATGAAATTCGGCTCCCTCGGCGATAGCAAACTTTTGCACGACGCCTTTGCGGCGGCGGAGGAAACAAGAAAAACCGACCCGTATCTCGTCCTTCCCGAAAACGAGGGAACACGCCGTCGGATAGAAAAAATAACGGGCGCGGGAGCGTCGTAGAACGAAAGGAAAATTTATGGGCTTGATATTCAGTGAAGACCCGAATCATTTCGTATATACAAGAGCGCAGGCAGGGGTAACCGAGCTTTCCGAAAAGGAGCTTACGGACTTTATCGACGGCTACGCCGGCACAAACATAACGGATTTTCTGATCTGCGTAAACGCAAGCCTGCCGCATTTCAGAACAAAAACAATCGAGTCAGTATGCGATAAATACAGGACTTGGGAAAAAGCGGGCAAGCTCTCCGGACGGGAAAACGACCCCATCATAAAGAGCACACGCCTCCTTTGCGAAACGCTTGATAAGGGGCTTGACATCCACAGCATATGGATAGACCGTCTGCGGAAAAACGGCATAAAGCCCTGGATTTCCGTCCGTATGAACGACATTCATAACGCGGGCGACGAGGACGCATTTTTGCCGAGCGGCTTTTCAAGGTCGCATCCGGAATATCTACGCGCAGGCTACCGCACCCCTTCGGGCTATTACGAATACGCCCTCGATTATACCTTCCCCGCGGTTCGGGAATATTATCTCTCCGTCATATCAGAGGCGCTCGAAGCGTTTGACGCTGACGGAATAGAACTCGATTTTATGCGGGAAATATATTGCTTCGGCGTCGGCAGGGAGTATGCGGGGATTGAAATAATGACGGATTTTATAGAAAAAGCCGTCGCTCTTGTCCGCCGCTTTGAAGAAGCGCGGGGACACAGGATAAGCATCGGAATCCGTCTGCCGGATTCGCCGGAGAAGGCGCTTCGGCTCGGCTTTGACGCCGTCGAATGGGTAAATCGCGGATATTTCGATCTGATAACCGTCTCTCCCCGCTGGTCGTCGGCGGATTCCGATATGCCGATAGACTTTTGGAAAAGGCTTCTCCGCGGCAAAAAAATCCGCCTTGCGGCAGGGCTCGACGTGCTTCTCGACGCATACAACCGCAGGGGCAGAAAATATCTCTTCGGCACGGCGGAGAGCTCGCTCGGAATGGCTTGCGCATATACGGCTATGGGTGCAGATGACATTTATCTTTTCAATTTTATGGACATCATCGATCAGGTCGACGCAGAATCAAAGCCGCTTTTCGAAAAAAGTAATTACAGAAAATTTCTCTGCACGATAGGCGATGCGGAAAAGCAGTCCGCTTCTCCCCGCCGTCATATCGTCACTTACAGCGATACTTCCGCTGTCGGTCTTCCGTCAAGACGCCCCCTGCCGATTACGGTCGGCTCCGGCTTTTCGGCTCTCAGAATACCGACGGGAACTGTCCCGGGCGAAAAAATCGCACGGCTGATAATCGGCACGGAATGTAAACCCGAGCTTACAGGCGACAAAATAACCGTTTACGCAAATGCGAAGCGATGCGCTTTTGCGGGGGAGGTTCCTCCGCCGGAGCTTGCTTACGGCGATATGCGGTACTTTGCTTATGAAATTGATCTCCCGCAGGCTCTGCCGATCGTTACGGAGGCGGAATTTTCCTCGCCCGATGAAAATATAAAAATCCATTGGGCAGAAATTCAAATAAAATAAAAATCACGGCTGAAAGCGTTCCGCTTTCAGCCGTGTTGTTTTTGTATTATATAATTGTATAAAACAAATTGCTCTGTCATCCGCTTGATTATTTCATCAGAGCAGCTTTATGCCCGCCTTTGCGCACTCGGCTTTTGTCTCATCGTCCCAAACGGAGCATTGAACCTCGCCGATATGTGCTTTTCCGAGAAGAAGCATCGAAAGGCGCGACTGTCCGATTCCTCCGCCGATCGTATAAGGCAGCTTGCCTTCAAGAAGCATCTTATGGAACGGCAGAGCGCGTCTTGCGTCTGCATCTGCCTCCGCAAGCTGGCTGTCAAGCGATTCGGGGCTGACTCTTATGCCCATAGACGATACTTCAAATGCGCAACCGAGAGTGTCATCATAGAACATAATGTCGCCGTTGAGGGACCAATCGTCATAGTCCGGTGCCCTGCCGTCGTGCTTTATACCGGATTTCAGCTTTTCGCCAATCTGCATTATGAACGTCGTGCGATGATCCTTTACATAGGCGTTCTCGCGCTGCTTCGGGGTAAGAGAGGGATACATATCTTCAAGCTCCTGCGTCGTTACAAACGAAACGTCTCTCGAAAGGCTGTGCGGAAGAGCCGGGAAAGCGCGGCAAAGCTCGTCCTGCGTATCGCATATCGCTCCGACGATTTTGCGGACGGTAGCCTTTAAGTAATCCGTCGTCCTGTCGGACTTTTCAATAACCTTTTCCCAGTCCCATTGGTCAACGTATATCGAATGGAGATTGTCCATTTCCTCGTCGCGACGGATGGCGTTCATATCCGTAAATATTCCCTCTCCGGCGGAAAACCCGTAGTTGTAAAGCGCCATACGCTTCCATTTTGCGAGCGAATGAACAACGGCGGCTTCCGTTCCGGTTTCCTTTATATCAAAGGTCACGGGGCGCTCAACACCGTTCAAATCATCGTTGAGTCCCGACTGAGGCTCTACGAACAGCGGAGCGGATACTCTGCGTAAATTGAGCGCACTGCCCAACTTTTCTTCAAAAATACTGTGGATCATACCGATAGCGGTTTGCGTTTGATAAATGCCGAGAATGGATTTGTATCCCTGCGGCAATGTGGTTCTGCTCATAGACAGCCTCCTTTATTAAAAAATTGCTCCTATCATATCACTTCGGAAACGGCTTGTCAATAGGCAAATCGAAAAAATTCGGATTTTTTTGAATTTTGCTTATAAAGTGCGGAAAAATGGGACAAAATGAAAAAAATCATCGGTTTCCCGATGATTTTCCCATTCTTTTGACGGCGCAGCCAGTAAGCCGCGCCGCCAAAAGACCCCCCGAATCAAAATATCAATACCTGTCCTTAATCTTCTGTATGCAGTTCTTGCAGATCAGCTTGCCGTTAAGGCTTTCAACGCCGTCCGCATTGCCGCAGAAAACGCAAGAAGGCTCATACTTTTTGAGTATGATCTTGTCGTCTTCAACGAAGATCTCAACAGAATCACGATTGTTAATTCTGAGGTTCTTTCTGAGCTCGATGGGAAGAACAAATCTTCCGAGCTCATCGATTTTTCTTACTACGCCCGTAGACTTCATATGCATTTACACTCCTTTCACAGTGTACTTATAATTTACCATATTATGATAAGAAAGTCAACATATTTTTTTACAAATCAGAATATTTCGTCAATATTCTGACTTTTGAGAGAAAAATTTGGATTTTTCTGTTACTTTTTTCTGTTTTACCCAAAATTATCTGTTTTTTCAGTCGATTATTTTGACCGTTTCTATCTTGATATAGTTTTCCTCTTTCAAAAAGCCCATATAAACTCCGTAGTAATCTTCTGTGAAGCCGCCGTTTTTGTTTATATCCGAGCAGATCTTTTCAACAACGTCCCAACCTTCGATTATCGTTCCGAAAGCGGCATAATTTCCGTCAAGAGACGACTGCGCCGAATCCGAAAGGACGAAAAAGAACTGTGTTGAAGCGGAATCCGGATCGCTTGAGCGCGCCATCGAAACAACGCCCTTCTTGTGTTTGAGATTGTTTTTGACGCCGTTTGATTTGAACTCTCCCTTTATCGTCTCTGTGGATTTTGAATTTGCTCCGCCCTGAAGGACAAAGCCCGCCTGCATTCTGATGAAATCCGTATTGTCGTAAGAGCCTTCTTTTGCGAGCTTCTCGAAATGAGCCGCAGTTATGGGGGCATTTTTGTAATCGAGGAGAATCGTTACGTCTCCGTAGCCTTCAATCGTCATAACAGCCTTTTTCTCGCTACCGCCCCCGCAGGCGGAAAAAGCCAGCGCCAGCATCATAAGCGCAAGAACCGCGGCAATAATTTTTATTTTTCTCATTTTGTTACCTCTTTTGCGTATTTTTTTATCATTATAGCAGAAAAGAAGCCGGACTTCAAGACTAAAGAATGAACATTCGGGCATAATCCTTGACAAATCCGGATTCCGGAGATAAAATGTTATCGGAAGGCTTTGACCTGAAAAAGTCTTTGATTTTACGGAGGAAAAATGAAAAAAGCGTTATCGGTTATAATTGCGGCGATATCTCTTCTGCTCGTGTCCTGCGGAAAGGGAGCGTCGGTATCATATAATGAAATCAGAAGAAATCTTTCGCCGGAGACGGTATTTGCAGGCGGCAGCCGAAAGTCGTTTTCCGAGGTTTTGACATATTACGGTGAAAACGGAGATGAACGCTATTCGTACTCCGTCTGTATTTATCCCTCGCCGGAAGAGGAATACGAATACAACGTTATTCAGAGCGACGGCAGCTATTCGCTCAACGCCTGCGACGGCAGAGTGTTTGCGGAAAAAGACGGAAGAACGTACTCGGTCATATTGATGTCGCAGACATACAGAGAATACATTGAAGGTTATCTGACGAGCGAAAACGATTTTGACGGTCTTTCCTTCCGCCAGCTTTATTCGAAAAAATCCGAGGGCAAAACGGAGGTTGCGTATATTGCGGATACGACGATCGCCGTCGCCGCAAAATATTCTTCCGTCGGGCTCTCCGTCGGAGACAAGGTCATTGCGACTTATATCATCCACGACAATCATATAACGGATAGCGTAACTTATACTTTCAGAAAATCGGACGGGACAGAAAAACCGTTTCTCAAAAGAGATTTTTCTTATTCCGAAGAACCGCAAGCGCCCGCTCTTCCCTCCCCGGATACGGCAAGCGTAACCCTCGTCTTCAACGCGGGCACGGAAAACGAGACAAAATCAGTGTTTACGGCGCAAAAGGGCTGCTACCTCGGCATCAGCACCGGAGAGCGCGGGATAACCCTGTATACAGACCCCGAAATGACGTCTGTTTTCTCGCCGCTTTCGTCCGAAGCCGCGCCTATCGAGGGAGACATCACCCTCTACGCAAAAATCCGATAATTTTTTCTCGCTTTGAAGAAAAATTTATCGGAAAGCTATTGACAAGCGGTTTTCGTTATGATATAATTCTTCTCGCCGACGCGGAAAGCGTCTGCGAAATTGCTGGTGTGGCTCAATGGCAGAGCAGCTGATTTGTAATCAGCAGGTTGTTGGTTCGACTCCGATCACCAGCTCCAAAAAAGCCTTGTGCACTCTGTGTGCGAGGCTTTATAATTGGGAGCGTTCCCGAGTGGCCAAAGGGGGCAGACTGTAAATCTGTTGTCAGTGACTTCGGTGGTCCGAATCCACCCGCTCCCACCAAAATCCCCGTGCATTTTGCGCGGGGATTTTATTTTTCCCTCGTATGCAGCCGCGCAAAGCAGTGGGCCCGTTTTTTTATAATTTTCAAAGCGTCCTCCGGGGCGTTTTTTGTTTTTTCCGAAGCTGTTTCCGGCAATAATAAATCATCGGCTTTGACACAACGGTTTGGTTTCCGGCATATGATAAAAATGAGTCTTTTCAATAGGCTCGGTGAGAAATATGCCTTGTCGGCACACTATAAACAAACGCCGAAGCAAAGAAAGGTAAACAGGATGAACAGCATAAAAATAAGCTCGCTTTTCGATCTTCCCCTGCCGCAACTCTCCGCATACGAATATGCCTGGGAGGCTATTGCGGACATCGGAAGCATTATTGTTTCAATCGGCAAAACACTCTCCGATGATTATCTTCACCCCTCCGAAAGCATATGGATACATCGCTCGGCAAGGGTTGCGCAGAGCGCGGAGATAGCCGCCCCCTGCATCATAGAAAAGGATGCGGAAATACGCCATTGCGCCTATATAAGGGACTCGGCTTATATCGGCGAAGGAGCCGTCATCGGCAATTCCTCCGAGGTCAAAAACAGTATAATTATGAGCCGTGCTTGCCTGCCGCATTTCAATTATGCCGGCGACAGTATCATCGGCAGGGGAGCTCATCTCGGAGCGGGTGCCGTCATATCCAATCTTAAGCTGGACAAAACGAACGTGACGGTAACCTGCGAGGGAGAAAAACTCGAAACAGGCAAAAGAAAGTTCGGTGCGGCAATCGGAGACGGAGCGGAGATCGGTTGCGGAAGCGTTATCTGCCCGGGCAGCATAATAGGCAAAAACAGCATAATCTATCCCCTCTCCTGCCTGAGAGGCTACGTCGGGGAAAATATGATATACAAATCTGCCGGTTGCATTTCGGAAAGGAGAATATAATGGCAAGACTGTTCGGAACAGACGGAATACGCGGGATTGCAGGGAGAGAGCTGACACGCTCGCTTGCGGCGGGCATCGGCGAAAAGCTGACTGAACTATTATCCCGCACCTGTGAAAAGCCGAGAGTTCTCCTTGCCCGTGATACACGCCCCTCCGGGCAGATGCTCGCCGCGGCAATCGCCTCCGGTATATGCTCTGCGGGCGGCGACGTTATTTATGCCGGCGTCCTGCCAACCCCTGCCGTCGCTTTTCTGACGGTAAGGCTCGGAGCGTCTGCGGGCATAATGATAACGGCGTCGCACAACCCCTCCGAATACAACGGTATCAAAATTTTCGGAGAGGACGGTCACAAGCTCTGCGACGAGCTTGAAGACAAGATCGAAGCGATGCTCTTCTTACCGTCGCAAAGCGTCGCTTGCAGGACGGGAAAAATCGATATGTACGAAAGCGCGGCGGAGGACTATACGGATTATATCGTATCAGTTTCCGATTCTTCCCTTTCGGGACTCAGAATAGCCGTCGATTGCGCCTGCGGGGCGGCGGGAAGAACCGCGGGAAAGATATTTTCGTCTCTCGGCGCAGAATGCGACGTTCTTTTTGACGGGTCGGACGGCGATATAAATTCCGGCTGCGGCTCGACGAATATTTCTTTCCTATCCGAATACGTCAGAAAGAATAAGCTGTTCGGCGGCGCGGCGTTTGACGGCGATGCAGACAGATGTATCTGCGTCGATGAAAACGGCGTCCCGATAGACGGGGACGAAATTATGGCGGCGCTCGCGCTCGATATGAAGGCGGGGGGCAGGCTCCGCGGCGGCATAGTCGGCACGGTTATGAGCAATTACGGGCTCTGCCGCTTCTGCGAGGAAAACGGCATCAGGTTCATCCAGACGAAGGTCGGAGACAGGTATGTTTCCGAGGAGATGCGGCTCGGCGATTATAACTTCGGCGGAGAGCAGTCCGGACATATCATATTCGGAGACCTTATGCCAACGGGCGACGGAGAGCTGACAGCCGTGATGCTTTTTTCGCTTGCAAAAAGAACGGGCAAAAAGCTCTCGGAGATAGCTTCCGTTATAAAGAAAATGCCCCAACTTTCAAAAAATATCCCGGCAACTCCGGAGCAGAAGATCGCGTTTCTCGCAAGCGGCGAGATAAAGAGTTATCTTTCCGAGGTCAGAGAAAAGCTCGGCAAAAGCGGAAGGCTCGTCGCGCGCCCGTCAGGAACGGAGCCTTGCATAAGGCTGACAGCGGAAAGCGACGACGAAAAGCTCCTGCCGGCTCTTCTGGATACGGCGGCAGAAAGAATAACGTCGCTGATAAATGCGGCAAAGGAGGATATATGTGCGGAATAATCGGTTATACGGGGAAAAGAAACGCAAGGGACGTGATTCTCTCCGGGCTTTTCTCTCTTGAATACAGAGGCTACGACTCTGCGGGAATGGCTGTTGTTTCAGATGGGGAAACGGTAACGGTCAAGACTGCGGGAAAGGTCAGAATGCTCGAGGACGCGGCAGGCAGGCGCAATATAAACGGAAGCACCGGCATAGGTCATACCCGCTGGGCAACTCACGGCGCGCCGACTTCCCTTAACGCTCATCCGCACACAAGCGGCAGGGTGACCGTAGTACACAACGGGATAATCGAAAATTATGCAGAAATAAAAGCTGCGCTTGAAAACGACGGCTATAAATTTGCTTCCGAGACGGATACCGAGGTTTCCGCCGCCCTTATCGACCGTTGCTTTTCGGAAACGGGCGACCCTCTGCGGGCGGTAGGCAAGGCAGCGCAGCTTATGCGGGGCTCCTTCGCCCTTGCAATAATTTTTGAGGGTTTTCCCGATGTGCTCTTTGCCGCAAGGAAGGACAGTCCGCTGATAATCGGCACGGGCGAAGGCGAGAGCTTCATAGCGTCCGACATAACGGCAATTCTCAAATATACAAGAAATTATCTGATTCTCGAAAGCGGCGACATTGCAAAGGTCACGGCGGATAAGGTTCTGATCTGCGACAACGCCCTGCGCCCCGTCGAAAGAGAGAAAAAGGTCTCCGTCTGGGATACGGAAGCAGCGGAAAAGGGCGGCTACCCGCATTTTATGCTGAAAGAGATAAACGAAGAGCCGACGGCAATAAAAAACGTCCTCTCCGGCAGGATAAAGAGCGGTCTTCCCGATTTTTCCGGCGACGGAAAGAACATAATTCCGAGGCTCGCAGGGGCGGAGAAAATTTTCATAGTCGCCTGCGGAACGGCAATGCACGCAGGGCTTTTCGGCAAATGTATGCTCGAAAAGCTCGCGCGGCGCCCCTGCGAGGGGGAGCTCGCCTCGGAATTCCGGTATAAAGATCCGATCATCGGAGAGAAGGACGCGGTTATCGTCATATCGCAATCAGGCGAGACGGCGGACTCCCTTGCGGCGCTCAGACTTGCAAAGGAAAAGGGCGCATTTACCGTCGGTATAGTCAATGCAGTCGCATCGTCGATCGCACGCGAGGCGGACGAGGTGATCTATACGAGAGCGGGACCGGAAATTGCCGTTGCAAGCACAAAAGCGTTTACCGTCCAGGCGACGGTTATGACGCTGCTCGCCGTCGGGACGGCGCTTCGGCTCGGCAGAATAAGCGAGGCGGAAGCGGCGGAAGCGACCTCCGCTCTTTCTCTTGAGCTGCCGGCGGCGGTACAGTCGCTTACGGAGCGCAGCGACGACATAAAGGAAATCGCAAGGGTCATCTCAAAAAGCGAAAACGCGTTCTTCATCGGCAGAGGTATCGACCGCTATGCGGCGGAGGAAGGGTCGCTCAAGCTGAAGGAAATCTCGTATATCCATAGCGAAGCTTACGCTGCAGGCGAGCTCAAGCACGGCACCCTTTCCCTCATAAGCGACGGAGTGCCCGTCGTTGCTTCCGCCTGCCGTCCGGAGCTTTACGAAAAAATCAAGGCGAACATTTCAGAGGTGAAAGCGCGCGGCGCGGCAACCGTTCTCGTTTCGCCCGAGGGGATATATTCGGAGAGCGACGGAGACCATATCATCTCTCTGCCGTGCAAAAGCGAAATCACGTCGGCAATCTCCGCCGTAACGGCGTATCAGCTCCTCGCTTATCACGCGGCAGTCCTCCGGGGTACGGACGTCGATATGCCGAAGAACCTTGCAAAATCGGTAACTGTCGAATAAAACAAAACCGGCGCCGTATCGGCACCGGTTTTTCTTTATTGCTTTCTGCGCTTGCGTCATTTTCTCGCAACAAATGTTGCAAGACCGTCCTCGTCCCTCTCAAAGCTCTCAATTTTGAATCCGACGGTTTCAAGCTCCTTTGTATACCCCTCGCGGCTCTTGCTCCTTTCGGGAATCCTCGGCAACATAATGGGTTTTCCGCCGATCGTTTGCTCTTCGTGCATCTCGTAGTCGAGCCCCGAAATGCTCTTCCATTCATCAATACTGCCGACTTCGCCCGGAAAGGCGTTGTCATCGCAAAGCTCGCGGATGAATATCGCGCTTGCGCCATCCTTCGTGGCAGAATAGATATTTTCGAGGTATTTTCGCCTGTCGTCATCCGTGACAAGCATCTGCAAGCCCCGACAATCGACTATGCCGTCATATTTTCCCGCTATGCCGTTTTTGACCATATCCATAAAGAAAATCCGTGCGCCGGAGTATTTTTCAAGCCTGTGCCTTGCAATATTCACAGCCGCAACGGAGACGTCCGTCCCCCAGTAAAGACAGCCGAGCCGCGAAAGAATAATCCCCTCGCTTCCCTCGCCGCAGGCGCATTGAAGCACGCTCTTCCCCGCGAGAGCGTTTTCGTTTACCCATTTTTCAAGCGTCGAAGCCACGAAGGGGTCGTTTTCCGAAGTGCCGCATATGCCCGCTCCGCTCTCCTTTACCTTTTTATATATTTCGTCATAAGCCTTGTAATATTCAGCCATTCCGGTTTCCTCCGCAAAGAGTGTTTTTCTCCATTTTAACACCGCGCGGGCGGGCTGTCAACAGAGTTGCGGCGCAAAAAACGTCATTTTGGCTTATTTTTCGTCGCTTACTGCAATTTCCCCGCCCTCCTTCCCTTGACAAATCTCTCTGCCGGCTGTAAAATATAGATTGAATATGCTACATAATGCGGAGGATTTTTCATATGTATTCTATCGGTGTGGACCTTGGAGGAACGAACATCGCTGTCGGTATAGTCGATGAAAATTACAGGATAATAAAAAAGAGCTCCTGCCCGACCCTTGCAGACAGGGCGGCAGAGGAGATTATAAAGGATATGGCGGCGCTCTGCAAAAGGCTTTGCGAGGAGGTCGGAACGGACATCCTTTCAGTCGGCGGAGTCGGAATTGCCTGCCCCGGCACGGTAAACCCCGATACGGGCTATGTCGAATACGCAAACAATATCAAATTCTTCGATTTCCCGCTCGTTGAGCTTTTCTCAAAGTATTCGGGAGTTGAAAAATCAAAGATAACAATCGGAAACGACGCAAACCTCGCCGCATACGGAGAGGCTGTCGCAGGAGCGGCAAAGGGAACGTCGTCCTCCGTAACGATAACCCTCGGAACGGGCGTCGGAAGCGGCGTCATAATCGGCGGAAAAATGCTGACAGGCTGTGCGCACGGCGGCGCGGAAATCGGGCATACTGTCATCGTAAAGGACGGCAGACCCTGCACCTGCGGCAGACACGGCTGCTTTGAAGTCTATTGCTCCGCAACTGCTCTCATCTCCGAAACGAAAAAGAAGTTTGAGCAGTGCCCCGATTCTCTTATGCGCGAGATGTGCGGGGGCGATGTAAACCGCGTCGGCGGCAAGACGGCGTTTGCCGCAATGAGAAAGGGCGATAGGGCGGCAACCGAGGTCGTAAACGAATACCTCGGCTATCTCGCCTGCGGAATCGCAAACATTCTCAATGTCTTTCAGCCCGAAGTGCTCTGCATAGGCGGCGGCGTTTCCGGAGAGAAGGAAAACCTCCTTCGCCCGCTCATTCCGCTTATCGAAAAGGAAGTTTATACAAAGGATAAAAAACTCCGCACAGACGTTCGCATAGCCGAGCTCGGAAACGACGCAGGCATAATCGGCGCGGCGGCGGCATCTCTTGCAAAATAAAAATTTTAACGGGAGGAAACTGTTATGAGCGTAAAATCTCTTTTAAGGCTCAACCGGCGGTTTACTCCCGTTTCTCATCCGTTCAATGACGAAGCGAGCGGCGGTATGACATATGGCGAATGGGAATTTTCCCGCGGGGCGGCGGCTGTATCGTGCTATGAAAAGCGCTTTTCCCCGGAGGAGATGTTCTCCGGCAGGGACGTTCTCGACGTCGGTTGCGGTGAGGGCGGAAAAACACTTTATTTTCTTTCCCTCGGCGCAAAAAGCGTAACGGGCATAGACGCCGTTTCCGATTACAGAGAAAAGGCGATCGCTCTTGCGGAGAGGCTGGGCTTTTCCGGTGGATATTCATTCGTCACGGGAGACGCAACGTCGCTTCCCTTCAAAGACGCCTCCTTTGACACCGTAACTATGAACGACTTTTTCGAGCACGTCGGCAGTCCCGAAAAAGCCCTCTCGGAGGCAATGCGTGTTCTGCGCCCCGGCGGAAGATTGTATATAAACTTCCCCCCGTATTATCATCCTTACGGCGCACACCTTTCGGACGCGATAAACATTCCCTGGGTGCATATGCTGTACGGCGAAAAAACGCTCATCGGCGCATACGAAGCTCTGACAGAGCCCCTTCCGGACAGGGAAAGGCGTCTGTCTCTGAAAATATCCGTTTCGGAAAACGGAGAAAAGCACATATCGTACATAAACAAAATGACTCTTAAAAAGGCTAGGAAAATCATCGCGGCGTCTGGCATAAAGCCTGTCTATAAAAGATTTATTCCGCTGCGCAGGTGGCTCGCGCCGCTCTCCTTTCTGCCGGGACTGCGGGAAATGCTTATAAAAATGGCTGTATACGTATTTGAAAAGGAGGAAAACTTTCAGAATGAAAAGGCTATTAACGAAAAGGAACCTGCTTTATCTGTCGGTGGCGATAGTGTTTATCGCGCTGATGGCAATCGGCACGGTGTATGACCTGAAAATATCAAGTTCGCTCTCCGGTCTTTCGCAGAGCGAAGACGGAGTATATTCCCTTTCGCCGAACATCCTCGCCGTCATAATGGGGGTTATCGGCAGATGGACAACGCCCGTTCTCGGCGCAGTTTCGTTTCTCTTTGTCGAACGGGGTCTCCGCCGCAAGGTGACAGAAAAAACAAGGCTCATCCTGTTTTTCGTGTTTTCCCTCATCGCCGCCGCTTTTATGGCATACGGCAGCGAGAAAACGATTGAAACGATCGCCGGCGGAAAACTCTATGCGGGGCATTGGGTTGTGATCGTCCTTATGATAATCGTGCTGACGGTGCTTTTACGGTTCATAATCGAAAACGTGCCGAGGAAAGCCGTCCGCAGGCTGTTCGGGCCCGCGCTCTTTACGGCGGCGGCCGTATGCGTTCTGCTCATATCGGCAACGGCAATAAAGCTCGTCTGGGGCAGAGTACGCCTTGAAGAACTCGTTGCCGCAAACTCTCTCGACGGATTTACAAAATGGTATAAGCCGAATTTCTTCTCCGGCTCAAAATCATTCCCCTCGGGACACACGGCGAACGCCGCGCTGCTTATGCTCGTTCCGCTCTGGCTCGGAAGCTCGGAAAAAGCAAGGAGCCGTCGTGTTCTCGTTTATTTCGGCGCAATGGCCTGGGCGGTCATTATGGGCTTTTCCCGTCTCTGCTGCGGAGCGCATTATCTGACAGACGTCACCTTCGGATTTCTTGTCGGATTTATCGTAGTCGAGATTACATATGCGCTATATAAAAAGGCCTTCGGAAAATCAATGATATTCTGATTTGAGGAAGCGACAGTCGCAAACAGCCCCGCGCGGGGCTCAAAATAAATCTTTACGAAAGCGGGTACTCTCAAATGAAGCTGAATTTAAAGCGGACCTATCTCATCGGATTTGCGTTTTTCGGAATTCTTCTGTTCTGGCAGATCTACGACTCCTGGTGTCCGACGTTTCTGACCGACATCTTCGCGCAGAAGATGTACGGAATGACCTCCGCCGCGCTGAAAGCGGGCGACCCGGAAAAAATTCTCAATGTTCAATGGCTCGTCGGCATAATTATGGCTTGCGACAACCTCGCCGCGCTGATTCTTCTGCCGATCTTCGGAAGTCTCTCGGACAAGACCTCAACGCCGATCGGAAAACGTATGCCTTATATCCTCGTCGGCACGCTCGTCTCCGCAGTTGCGTTCCCGTTCATCCCGCTCTTTTTCCATAAGAACAACGTTGCCGGAATGGTCATAATTATGGCGATTGTGCTTATGTTTATGATGATGTACAGGAATCCCGCGGTTGCCCTTATGCCGGACATCACCCCAAAGCCCCTCCGCGCAAAGGCAAACGGCATAATCAACATTATGGGCTATATCGGCGGCGCATTTGCAACCGTCCTCGGCATTTTCCTGCCGCTCTCGGATTATATAAACGTTGCGGACAGATCCGATAAGCTCTGGATAATCGAAATCCCGTTCGTAGTTGCTTCCCTGCTTATGACGATCTCCGCCTTCGTCCTGTTCCTGACAATCAAGGAAAACAAGGTCGTTGAAGAGATGAAAGATCAGTTGGCAGAGGGTGAACGTGCCGCTGCCATTGCGGACGCCGTCACGGACGACGGAAAAATGTCAAAGAAAAACAGAAATATGCTCCTTGCAATCCTCGGTGCGGAGGCACTCTGGTTTATGGCAGACAATGCCATCGGCACTTACATCGGAAACTACGTTATTTATTATCTCGACTCGAAATCCAGCGCAACTATGATCCTGACGATCATCGGCGGACTTGCCTCTGTCGTCGGATTTGCGACAGCCGGATATATTGCAGATAAAATCGGCAGAAAATGGACAGTCTCCTCCGGACTTTCGCTTGCGTTCGTCGCAATGCTCCTTATGACTTTCGTCAAGCCCGGGACAGAGGTCGTCGGCGAAAACGGCGAAAAGGCATTCCCGATAATACTTTATGCAATCTGGGTCATCAAGGGCTACGGAATGGCTCTTGTTCATAACTGCTCCTTCCCGATGGTCGTTGAGCTCTGCTCTTCGAAGCAGATCGGAAAATTCACAGGCTATTATTACGCCGCAAGTATGTCGGCTCAGACGCTGACCCCCGTCCTCGTCGGACTGATTCTTTTCAGATTCAAAGTCTGGGGCGCACTGCCGATATATGCGTCCGTTCTGCTTGCGCTCAGCACTGCCGTGTTCATCCTGCTCGTCAAAAACATAAAGGCAAAGAAGCTGGCAAATGCGAAGGGTCTGGAGGCGCTCGATGCGGAAGATTGATAAAAGCATTTTCACCCGCGTAAACTATGCTCATCGCGGTCTGCACGATATAGCAAACGGAATTCCGGAAAATTCCGTCGCCGCTTTCCGTCTTTCCGCGGAAGCGGGCTACGGCACGGAATTTGATATTCAGCTTTCAAAGGACGGGCAGGTCGTCGTCTTTCACGACGATGATCTGAAACGCGTCTGCGGAGTTGACGCACGCGTCGATTCGCTTGATTATGACGAGCTGAAAAAGCTGAGTCTCCTCGGCACGGACGAACACATCCCGCTCTTTACCGAGGTGCTTGACATTTTCAGAGGGACAAAGGCCCCGCTTATAGTCGAGCTGAAAACCGGTCGCCGCAACGACGAGCTCTGCGATAAAGCGATAAAAATCCTTGCCGGCTTTGAAGGCAACTTCTGCATTGAATCCTTCAATCCGTTTATAGTCAACAGGTTCCGCAAAAAGGCGCCGCACATCTGTCGCGGTCAGCTTGCGTCGGAGATTTCGGATTACATTCCGGGACAGAAAAAGATTGTCGCTTCGCTTCTCTCCTCCTGTCGCTTCTCTTTTTTGAACAAGCCGGACTTCATTGCATATAAAAACGTGCCGCTTCCGAAGCACGTCAGAGGACTGCTGAAAAAAGGAACAATGCTTTTCACCTGGACCTCGCGCGAGCCGGATGTGGATCAGAAATATTCGGACGGCGTAATTTTCGAAAACTACCGTCCGACTCCCAAATATTAAAAAACAGAGTGCCGACGCACCGCGCCGGCACTCTGTTTTCAGTTTTCAAACCCGAAATATCTGCGTATCCCGTTATACATTCCCTGCGCGAAAAGCTCCGGCGAATTTTTGAGCAGATCCGCCTCGGACTGCGTCGTTATAAACCCGGTTTCTATAAGCGTTGCGGGCATTTTGGTTTTCCGCAGGACGTAAAGACTCGGGCGGGCGAAAACGCCCCTGTCCGGAATTCCCGTCGCCTCGCTTATTCCGGAAACAATATCAACCGCAAGCGGGTATGCTTCGGACGATGTCGAATAAACGAAGCCCTCTGTGCCGGTCGCCGTCGGGATGTCGGAGGCGTTTGCGTGTATCGATATGAAGTAGTCGGCACCCCAGTCGTTTGCCGCGTTGACCCTCGCCGCAAGGGACGACGCAACGCTCGTTCCGAGGATTTCATCCGGAGAATTGCGCGAAAGCCTCGCCTCAAAATTCGGATCCGAATTCAGGAGAGCCGCCAGCTGCACGCCGATCTCGTAAACGAGGTCCTGCTCTCTGTAACCGCTGCCCTCCGCTCCCGCGTTCGGATTTTCGGGATTGTGTCCCTGATCTATGAAGATTTTTATAGCCATTTTGTCCTCCGTAAAACACGTATCTTCTTAATAATATGAAAGAAAGCCCGTTTGCGTCACTCAAAAAACTGAAAAAACTGCAAATAACTATTGACAAAACCCCGTTTTTGCGTGTATAATGGACCTTGTAATTGTGGCAATATGCCTATGCAGGAAAATTGCCGCTTTAAATTCCGCAGAGGAGGTGCAATGTAATGCTCAGAACTTATCAGCCCAAGAAAATACAGAGAGAAAAGGAGCACGGCTTCCGCAAGAGAATGCGTACAGCTAACGGCCGCAAGGTACTCAAGAGAAGACGCGCTAAAGGCAGAGCTCGCCTTTCATATTGATCTGTAAATCAACAAAAAGCCTGTGGCTTGACATAGGCTTTAATTTTTTAGCGGAGGTTTTCCGCTTTTCGCATCGGAGGTTTATGTGAAAGTCACGGCAATTTCCGAAAATCACCTTTATAAAAAGGCATATGTCAAAGGTCAGAAGGCCTTTGGCAGACATATCGTGGTATATGTATTAACCGATTACCACGCTGCACGGCTCGCCCGTGCAAACCCGCTCAAAAAGAAGATAAACCGTGTCGGACTTGCGGTTTCAAAGAAAACGGGAGGAGCGGTTACAAGGTCGCGCATAAAGCGCATAATCCGCGCGGCGTACCAAAGTCTTGAAAAGAAAAACGATATAAAAAAGGGCTTTCTCATCGTTCTTGCGGCAAAGCAATCTGCGGCAGACGCAAAATCGACGGACATATACGAGGACCTGCTTTATACCTTCGGAAAGCTCAAAATGTTTGCAAGCGGTGAGCAGAAATGAGACGTATCGGCATCTTTTTCGTAAAGCTGTATCAAAGGCTCATTTCACCGCTCAAGCCGCCGTGCTGCCGTTTTTCGCCAACCTGCTCGCAATATGCGATAGAGGCTTTCAGCGAGTGGGGTTTTATATGCGGTCTCGGGCTGACTCTTTGGCGCATCCTGCGCTGCAACCCTTTCAGCCGAGGCGGGTATGACCCCGTCCCGAAACGTAGGAAAAAGAAAAAGGACGACTCCGCAGACGTAAACTAAATAATAGGAGAAAGTTTAATGAACTTTATTAACAAATTTTTCGGAATGATACTCGGGTTTTTCTCGAATATCTGCGGCGGTAACTACCTTTTCGGTCTTCTCCTGTTCGCCGTAATGATTAAAATACTTCTTCTGCCTTTCGGAATAAAGCAGCAGAAGAACTCTATCCGTCAGGCAAAGATGCGCCCGAAGGAAGAAGCAATAAGAAGAAAATATAAGGGCAGAAACGATCAAAAAACCCAGCAGAAGATGCAGAACGAGATAATGGAAATGTATCAGACCGAGGGCTATAATCCCGCAGGCGGTTGCCTTCCTATGCTCGTTCAGCTCATCATAATCATCCTTCTTTATCAGATAATCATAAATCCCCTCCGTTACGTTGTCGGAATGGACGGAACGCTTGTAGAAGCTTTGTATAAATATTACGACGTCAGCACAGGCGGCTATAAAGAGCTTGCTCTCCTCGGCAGACTTTCGCAGCTCAGCGGAGACACTCTCAAAGCAACTATCTCCAGCTTCGGACACTTCCTCCAGACAACAGAGGCGTATCAGGCAGATGCGGAAACTCTTCTCGCAGGGTTCAGCGCGGCGTTTGAAAAAGGACTTCCGAACTTTGACCTCTTCGGTCTCAAGGGCTTCCTTACAGGCGTCCCCAGCATAACAGAAATGTTCAAGTCTCTTGAAGGCTTCCTGATCGGTCTGATTCCGTTCCTCAACTTCGGCGTATCCTTCGCTTCTATGAAGCTGACAAGAAAGTTCACTTATCAGCCTATGCAGCAGGCTCAGCAGAATAACCCGACGATGAAAATAATGGATTTCTTCGGACCTGCAATGTCTCTCTTCATCGCATTCATCGCTCCCGCCGCTCTCGGCATTTACTGGATCTTCAATTCTATCCTCGGTACTCTCCAGCAGTTCATCCTTTATAAAGCGATGCCCGTTCCGTCATACACGGAAGAAGACGTCAAGGCTGCAATCGCAGAGCTCAAAGGAAAGACAGCTTATGAAAAAGAGCCGGATTATGACGAAGGTCGCGCAAATTCTCCTTATCTTGAAGATTTTGACGATGAGGATGACGCTTCCGCAGTTACAGAGGAAGACGACGATGATGACGACGATATGATGGAAAGTCGTCCGTCGGCGATAGAGCCCGCAAAACCGAAAAACAGTGGCTCCGAAAACAAAAAGAAAAAATAATCATTCATTCAAAAGGAATAGTTTCAAACAATGAAAAAGGAAATAACGGTTCAGGCAAAAACCGTTGAGGAAGCCGTCCGTAGCGGCGCCGAACAGCTCGGCACGGACGAAAGCGGCGTCACATACGAAGTGATTGAGGAGCCGAAAAAGGGATTTCTCGGCATCGGCAGCACCCTCGCAACGGTTAAAGTAATATATGTATTCAAGCCTCTTGAGGCTGCAAGAAATTTCGCTCAGACACTTATCAAGGACCTTTGCCTTGACGCGGAGGTCATAATTCACGACGACGGCAACGGCGAAGCGCTTATGGAAATCACAGGCGCGGGCGCAGGCTTGCTCATCGGTCACCACGGCGACACCCTTGACGCTTTCCAGTATCTTGTCAACCTCGCTGCAAACAAAAAAGAAACGGACGAGCGCAAATATACACGCATCTCCGTTGATATTGAAAATTACAGAGAAAAAAGAGAGCAGACGCTCCGCGCCCTGGCAGACAGAATGGCACAGAAGGTTAAAAAGACAGGCAGAAGCGTAACTCTTGACCCGATGAACGCATATGAGCGCAGAATTATTCACGCGCAGGTTCAGGGAATTGAAGGCGTTTCGACAAACTCCGTCGGCTCTGACAGCAACAGACGCGTCGTCATCTACCCGGAGGGCACGGAAAAGCCCACAGAAGAGACAGCTGCTAAATTCGAAGCCCGCAAAAGCGGCGAAAAAAGAGACCGCAGAAGCGGCAATCGCAGAGGCGGCAAAAAGCCCTCCTCCTATCGCACCTCCGCTCCTCGCGAAGCGGAAAGACCGGTCTATAAGCGTCCTGCGGACAAGCCCCGTCCCCAGCCCAGAAAGATTGAAAAGGCAAAGGATCTCGACGCTTATTTCGCAAAGCTGAAAGAATTTTCAAGCAATAATCCTCAATAATCAAAAGTTCAGACGAGGCGGTTATCCGCCTCGTTTTCACAATACGGGAGGTATATTATGTACTCAATGTTCTCCTCATCAATAGCGGCAATATCGACCCCGAAGGGCAGCGGCGGAATTGCCGTAATACGCATATCCGGCAAAGACTCGCTTGCGATAGCAGACAGGTTTGTCCGTCTGTACGGCAAAAAAGCTGTATCCGAAATGGAGGCGAATACTGCGCTTCCCTGCCGCATAACCGATGAAAACGGTGATACCATCGACACCGCTGTCGTCACGGTATTCCGTGGTCCGAAATCTTTTACGGGAGAGGACACCGTTGAAATAAGCTGTCACGGAGGAATCATCGTTTCCGGTGACGTGCTCGGACGTGCGCTTGAATGCGGAGCCGTTCCCGCGGGACCGGGAGAGTTCACCCGCCGTGCTTTCTCTGCGGGGAAGCTGTCGCTTTCGCAGGCAGAGGCGATAGGCGAGGTTATAAGCGCAAAAAGCCGAGCCGCACTCAGGCTTTCAAGGGCAAACGCAGACGGCAGGCTCGCAAAGGGTATAGACGAAATATACGGTGACATAAAGGCCGCGCTCTCCGCCGTATACGCCGAGACAGACTTCCCGGACGAAGGACTTTCTCCCGTTTCGCCCGAAGAAATGAAGGAAACCATTATAAGCGTTATGAAAAAGCTCGGCGCGCTGAAAAGCTCATATAAAGCAGGGCACGCCGTTGTCGAAGGAATACAGACGGTGCTCTGCGGAAAGCCAAATACGGGCAAGTCAACCCTGCTCAATCTCCTTTGCGAAGAGGAACGGGCAATCGTAACGGATGTTGCGGGTACCACCCGTGACATTATCACGGAACAGGTTACCTGCGGCGACGCAACCCTTCTCATTTCGGACACGGCAGGCATACGGGACACAAACGATAAAATTGAAGCTGTCGGAGTTGACCGTGCGCTTGAAAAGCTCGGCGGAGCAGAGCTTATTATTTCTGTCTTTGACGCATCAAAGCCGTTCGACGGAGATGACAGGCGTGTGATTTCCGCAGTTGAGAAGCAACACGACTGCGGCGCGGTTACCGTTGCGGTTCTGAATAAATCCGATCTCGGCACAGCAGTTTTGGAAAAGGATCTCGGAGCAGCATTTGACAAGGTTGTAGCGCTCTCCGCAAAAAACAAATCGTCACGCAATGTGATTTCGGATGCAATAAGCGAGCTCTTTCTTTGCGGCAGCATCGGTACGGGCGAAAACGCCGTTGTCACAAATGCACGTCAGTATGCAAAGATCTGTCAGGCTCTCGAAAACGTCTCAAATGCGCTTTCCGTCCTCGATGTTCTCGGAACGGAAATTGCAGGAACGGAGCTTGAAAGCGCAATGTGTGCGCTCGGCGAGCTTGACGGCAGGCGTGTCGGCATTGAGATCGTTGATGACATCTTCTCAAAATTCTGTGTAGGTAAATAAAATGAGTTATCCGGATAAAGCATATATAGAAAAACTGATAGGGGCAACCGTCATTCCGCTTGAAACAACGGAATCGACAAACGATCTTGCAAAAAAAGCCGCGCTTGAAGGCGCACCGGACGGAACCACATACATTGCAAAAGTGCAGACAGGTGGTCACGGCAGAGGCGAGCATACGTTTTTTTGTTACGACGGAGGATTATATCTCAGTATTGTAATTCGCAATGCTTCCCTGCCGGCGGAGCTTATCACAAGTGCGGCGGCGGCGGCGGTTTGCCGCGCTGTCCGCGCGGCTGCCTGTGCGCCGGTAACGATAAAATGGGTAAACGACCTCTACCTCGGCGATAAAAAGGTCTGCGGAATACTCGCCCTGCGCACAGGGGACGCATACGTCGTCGGCATAGGAATAAACGTAAAAGAAGTGACCTTCCCCGACGACTTGCGTCAGACCGCCGCCGCCCTTTGCTCGGATATTGACCTGAATATCCTTGCGGCAGAGATCATAGCCAGGCTCCGCCTCGCTGTAAATGAGCCCGTAAAGAGCATAATTGAATATTGCTCAAAATACAGTTATACGCTCGGAAAAGAAGTGACGTATATAAAAAACGGTAAAAGCTTTATAGGAACAGCGGAAAAGCTCCTGCCGGATGGATCACTTTCCGTAAAACTCAACAACGGCAGTACCGATATTCTTTCTTCCGGCGAAATTTCCGTAAAAAATGTAAAAAAGCCTTGACAAATTTTCTCGTTTGTGATACCATAATCAAGCGATCCTAAGACAGCAGGTTTTGTAAAAGCTGAGCTTCCCTGCCGAGGAAAGATTATAAAATGCTTTTTATGTCTTTTCCGTAATCTTTGGATGGCGGAAAAGATTTTTTTATTCCCGTTTTTCGGGTAAAAAGCTTGGCTTACTTTACTTATACTGAAAGGAGTGAAATAACTTATGCCAAGTGCAAGCGTTCTTGAATCCAAAAAGAAAATTGTTTCGGATCTTACCGAAAGAATGAAAAATGCGGTTGCGGGTGTTATCGTCAGCTATCAGGGTATAACCGTTGAAAACGATACAGCTCTTCGTGCCGAACTCAGAAAAGCCGGCGTTGAATATTCCGTAATTAAGAACACACTTACAAAGAGAGCTTGTGAAGCTGTCGGCTTTGACGCACTCACAGGAACCCTCGAAGGAATGACAGCAGTTGCAACTTGTGACAGCGATCCCGTTGCAGCAGCTAAAATCCTTAAAAAGTACGCTGACAAGGTCGAAACCTTTGAAATCAAAGCAGGCTTTGTTGACGGAGAAGCTCTTGACAAAGCAGGAGTTGAAGAGCTTGCCGCTCTGCCCTCAAAGGAGCAGCTCATCGCAAAGATGCTCGGCAGCTTGCAGTCCTCGCTTTATGGTCTTGCTTATGTTCTTCAGGCTTATGTTGATAAGCAGAACGAAGAAACAGCAGCCTAATCCCATTTAACCAAAACAAAAAACTAATTTCAAAAAAATTTAATTGGAGGAAAATTATTATGGCATCTGAAAAGATCACAGCAATTCTCGATGAGATAAAATCACTTACAATCCTCGAAGTAGCAGACCTCGTTAAGGCTCTCGAAGAGGAATTCGGCGTTTCCGCAGCTCCCGTAGCAGTAGCACCCGCAGGCGGCGCAGCAGCTCCCGCAGCAGAAGAAAAGACAGAATTCGACGTAGTTCTCGCTTCCTTCGGCGACAACAAGCTCGGCGTTATCAAGGCAGTTCGTGAGATCACAGGTCTCGGACTCAAGGAAGCTAAAGAGCTCGTTGAGGGCGCTCCCAAGACAGTTAAAGAAGCAGTTGCTAAAGACGAAGCTGAAAAGATCAAAGAAACTCTTACAGCTGCAGGCGCAACAGTTGAAATCAAATAATCGAAGATTATCTGAATTTTTCGAAAGCAAACGGAAACGGCTATATTTTAGCCGTTTCCGTGAACTTTTTTCGATTTTGATATTGACTTAATTCTTTTTTTGTGATATAATTCGCTTTGCGCAACAGAGAAATCAATTTGTATCTGGGTGTGGCGCAGTTGGGAGCGCGCTACCTTGGGGTGGTAGAGGCCGCTGGTTCAAGTCCAGTCACTCAGACCAAATAAAGCCGAAAACGAATCGTTTTCGGCTTTATTTTTTGCGTTTTGGGGGCAAAACCGGGTGCTTTTCCGCCACTTTAGCACCACCCGAAATTCCGAAAATATTTTGACCACATATTTGACCACAGTTGGAGCAAAGGCAAATCGTTTGGTTGTATCTGCTCCGGTGCGCTCCGCTTATGAAAAACTAAATTCAAAAGGTTCCCGGAGGTATTCCATCCGAGAACCTTTTTCTTTGTTTACCGCATATCAGTTTTTATCCTTATATCTCGTTCGCCATTGAAAAATATATCATTTAGTGCTATAATATGGCTGTACAGCTTCTTATCCCATATATGGTGTGCCGTTGCAAGCGACATTTCATCGAGAAGCGGAGTTCTCGCCCGCTTTTCATTGGGGCATATGGTATTGCAAAAATTCAAGTGTAGTGTGCGAAGCCTGTACAAGGAAAATTTATGAGAAAAAGACTATCCGAACTGAAATCATTCAGCTGGCGACTATGGCTTTCCCTTTGCGCGCTTGCCTTGATTCCTGCTGTCTATCAGACAATCAAAACCTTTCTGATCTCCGCCGGTGGGCAGGCCGGTGTATTTGACATCATCGGTCAAATGGAATGGTTTGATCTTATAAACGAGACATTGCAGGCGTTTCTGATTGTGCCGCTGTATTCCGTCCTGAACAAAATCTTCAAAAATCACAAAGACGACTTTGCGGGTGTTACCTTCAAGACAGGACTCTGCGCCTTTGTTTTGTACACGCTCTTTTCGGCTTGTGTTCTGATCTACGGATCGGTGCTGATCGGCTCTATGAATCCGGGCGAGATCGACTTGGCTGTCACTTCTACATACCTCCGCCTTGAGACGGTCGCATTTATGACAGGTATCATCGTTAGCTTTGCAAATGTTGTTTTCGTAGTCATCGGCAAGGATAAAAATGTGTACATCTTCCTCGGAATACGCACGGCGCTTTCATTGATTGCCGACTTCCTTCTTATTCCGAATTTCGGTGTTTACGGCGTGGCAATCTCAAACATTATTGCAAACACGCTTCTGTCGGCAGTTTGTATTCTACTTCTTTACCGACAGGGATACATCCGTTTCCGGCGGTTTGGAAAATCAGACTGTGCGATGCTTTGCGAGTGGTGCAAAACGGGTATTTTTTCGGGGCTTCAGCAGTTTGTCGATAACTTCATCTACGCTGTTATGGTCTGCAAGATGGTGAATATGGTTGCCGAGCAGGGCAACTACTGGATAGCAAACAATTTCATCTGGGGCTGGCTGCTGATTCCAATCTCCGCGCTTGCCGAGGTCATCCGCTCGGACTGCAAGGACGGGTACAAAAAGCTACGACAGTTCAATTACTATTTCATTGCTGTCGCAAGCGTTGTACTTTGGACGGTCACAATTCCCGCCTGGACGCCCTTCTTCCTTTATGCGCAGAATCTCGGAAACGCGGATGAAATATTTGCCATAGTCATAAAGCTTGCCCCTTTCTATATCGCGTATGCGGGGTGTGCGATTATCGACAACATCTTTATCGGCTTGGGCAAAACGGGCTACAACGCCGTCAATTCACTGATTATAAACCTCGGTTATTACGGTATTTTCTATATTCTGTATCGAGCAAATGTCATCACCTTTGATATGAACACAATCATTCTGATGTTCGGATTCGGTATGGTCGTGCATTACGCGATCTCTCTCATACAGGAAAAGGTAATTTTCAGAAAGAAAGAGTTGAAAATATCGTCTGACGAATCATAGCAAATTCAAAAGGCTTCGGGAAAATCCGAAGCCTTTTCTTTTACTGTATAACCGCTTCGTTCTTTAATTCATTTATCATCTCCGCCGAAAAATGACCGAGGATGGCAGACAGCGTTTTGATGTCCAGCCCGTTTTCCAGTGCTTTCGTAACAGCTACTTCCGACTTATTTCAAGTTGTCGGTCAAAATGCGGTCAATCTGCTTTCAAGCTTTTGAAACCATTCGCAGTAGCGGAAGTCGTCATATGCTTTCTCTGCAAGGGTTTTCTTCATAAGTTTCAAATTCATTGTATTATCGCTTGGGGCATCCGCAACACGCAAGCCATACAACATCGGATGCGTCAGCATATGATTTTTTACCGATGCCGACTTTTCGCAGCATTCCATTGCCCGTTCAAGATTGCAGCGTACAGTTCCTTCATTTTTCCCGCTTTTTGCTTCATATCCGGCAATTCCTTGATAGAGATTATACAGGTGCTGCAATTGTTCAAAGCCCATATCATCATTCTGATATACTGCTTCAAATATTTTTGCCACAACCTCAAAGCATCTCTGCTTATAGACATTACCGAGCTTTATGCTGTCATCATTATCTATACGGGCAGCCATATAGAACAGCTCCTCCAAAAACCAATATGTACAAAACGCAACATCGGAAAGCAGTTCATCACCTTCGTCAATCAGCGCACTGATTATTTCGGATGAATCGAAGATTGGCACAGATTTTAATGCCCATTTTTGTGCGGCTTCCATATCTCCGCGCTCTGCATAACATCGCGCGATCTGCGAAATTGCTTGCCCTTTGTAATACATATTACCGGCCTGCCCCTCGGCATTACCATCGTAAATATCTGTTGCAAGTTCGATAAATTCACGGAAGTATTTGTCCTTATCGGTATCAAAATAGCTCGACATAAGCATTTCTTTTACATCGATATTATTCGGCATTTGCCTGTATGCCTCCTGCCAGACCGCAAGTGCTTCATCTCTTTTACCGACGCGAAAAAGTTCACCCGCTTTCTCGCTGTATTTTTCAAAAAGTTTGTCCTCATCCAGCTTTTCAACGCATAAAAGCTCGTCAACGGTTATACCGAAGAACTTGGCGATATCAGGCAAAAGCGTAATATCAGGGTAAGAATTTCCGTTTTCCCATTTAGACACCGCCTGAAATGAAACATTCAGATATTGCGCAAGTTTTTCCTGAGAAATATTTTTTTGACTTCTCAATTCTTTCAGCTTATCTGCTAAATATAGGTTCATATTTTCCTCCTGCAATTATACTTTGTAGCTACAACAATAGTATAAAGAAAGTGCGCAGCAAACACAATAACCAATCTGTTGAATCTCGGTTGAACATCTAAACCGGTGGTGGAAGTATGTCTGGCAGAAGCCTAAAGAGTTATCGGAAAGTTATCAATTTGCCGCAACCGTAGAAAATTTCTACAATTAGTTGAGCCCTGTCTATGTTGCGGTTATTGTTTTTTTCCTGCCTGATACCCTATAATTTACTCAGACGCGTCGGAATAAAAGTCAAAAACGGAGGGTATATGATAGAACTTATGATTGGCGAAAAATTAAAGAAATTACGCCGTAGCAGAGACCTTACGCAGGAAGAAGTTGCAACCCATCTCGGAATTTCATATCAGGCAATCAGCAAATGGGAACGCGGCGACGGTTATCCCGATATAACAATGCTGCCTGCTCTTGCAAATTATTTCGGGGTATCTGTTGACGAGCTGATAGGTATGGATGAGATAGCTTCCGCAAGCAAACTTGATGAAATTAATCAAAAATGGGCTGAAAACAGGGCACAGGGAAAACACAAAGAAAATGTAGCTCTTATGCGCGATGCTTTGAAGGTATATCCGGATAATGCGCTTCTGCTCTTTCAACTGTCTACTTCGCTCGAAAAGCTTGACGGAACTAAAGAAGAAAAACAGAAATTCTTAAAAGAGTCTATTATAATTCAAGAGCGGATTTTGAATTACTGCGATGATTCGGAAGTAAGAGGCGCAACACTTTGCAACATATCCGATGCCTATTACAGATATGGCAACTATGAAAAGGCTATAGAATATGCCGACAAATTACCGAACCTGTACAAGACAAGGGAAACCGCATTGGTGTACATCCTGAAAGACAAAAAAGAGAAAAACCGGATTGCAAAATCAGCAATAGAGCCGCTCGCTTGGCTTTTATCATATCATTTGACGGCTCTTTCCGAAACCGAAGATAATCCAAAATACAAAGATAAAATACCAAAAATTTTGGATATACTCTTTGAAGGAAAAGAAAGCGATTTTGTTCTCGGAATTCGAAAAAGAGCAAGTAAATAAAATTCAGTTTGCCCCGCTCCGGCGGGGCTTTTTCATAGAAAAAAGCATCGGTATTATCCCGATGCTCTTCTGTATTTTTTCCGTCTTCCCTTTTAGAATACGCCTGTTTGCCCCTGTTATGCTTTGAAACCGCACCAGCTGTCTCTGTAATGTGCCAGACGATCTGCAAGCGAAAAAAGCGGGAACAAAAGCAAAGGCAGCTTATACGTTCCGAATGCCTGATATATCTTCAACATTTCTTCAAAGCCCGCGTCGACATTCTTTACCATAGTCAGATTACAGCGAACCAGCTTTTCAAGGGCGATTTTTGCTTCTTCTTCGGATATTCCAACCTTCGCGGCGACGGACGCCGCCGTAAACGCATTGTACCGGTTCATAAATTGATACGCAAGCACAAGACGCACATTTTTGTCCGAAATGACCTTCAGAAGCTCTGCCGCCTCTTCACTTTCAAGTAGTTTCAAAGATTCTTCATCGCTCGGAAGATACGCAAGAGCAATGTCCTTGTTTGCATATACCGCGCCGGAAACGGAAGAAACGAGTCCGCTGTGCATATACGGATTTTTCGAAAATTGGGCTTCCGCCCTTTCCGCAAAATCGTCATTGTCCTCCGATCTCCACATATTATTCAGTATCTGCTCGTAAACCGCCATAGGGGTTTCTTCGCAACCGATCGGCTTTTTCTGCGTTTTGTGCCTGATTCCGAAAAGCTCGTCAATCGTCACTCCAAACGTATCCGCTATGATCGGAAGGAACATAATATCGGGCATAGTCGCGTTGTTTTCCCATTTCGAAATTGCCTGCGACGATATACCGATGATTCCCGCAAGATTTTCCTGCGTAAGACCTCTTTCTCTGCGAAGCTCGGCTATTTTTTCTCCGAATGTTTTCATATTTTATCGCTCCCCCTACTTTGTTACTTCATTTTTCAGTCAACTGCAATCTTATTATATCAGCAATTTTGAAAAATGTACAGATATTATCGGGAGAGTGATTCCAACCGCTACGAGAGAAAATCAACCCAAAGGAGACGTGTCAGCGGGCACTGATCTCCCCGCCTCGCCCGGCTCCTTCATCGGAAACACAGACCAAACTTCTTTTTCGGTTTCAAAGTGCTCTCAAAGCCACTCCCGCCATTCGGCGCGGTCGGCGACGTAAAAAATGCTATCATCCCTCAACATATTTTATTGCTTTTATATCGCCCCAAAGCTTATCTGCCGCCTGCTCTATATAGCTCTTTTCGGCTTGCGAAAGGCTGCGGAAGCACTTGATTTCGAGTTTTCCGTTTTTGTTTTTCCATATTCCCGCCACATCGCCGTCGAGGAGCAGGGGCGGCATAACAATACCCGCAAGATTGAATACGCCGCGCAGATATTCGGGCTTTAAATAGATACTTTCCTTTTTCTGATACCCGAGCATAAGCTGGTCAAACCCTGCAAGGAAAATGCAATGCGGAATGTCCCGGTCGTATGTTTTTCCGTTCGGTATGTAATAATATGTCCTGCCGCCGAAGGCAAACGACTCGACAGGCAAATTCCGAAGCCAATTCTTGACCTCCGCCTGTTTTGCGCCCGTATAATACATAGCGTCGTGTATCGTCGCCGGGGCGATATTCGTAAAATACCGCCGCGCTATCTCAAACTTTGCTTCTTCATCGGGAATCGGAGAAAACTCTGGTGAAGCGATATACTGCTTTTTCTCCTGCACGGTGTAGTTCATAAAGCCACGCACGCAAAGTTCTCTTATACCTCCGCCCCATGACTCAAACATACAATCCTCTTCGATTTTTGTCATCCCGTTTGCACGGCAAAGCTCCTTCAGCTCGTCGCGCGTATACGCCCTCTCCGCAACCGCCGCAAGAATGATATCAGCAAGATATTTCTGCCGTTCGGGCGTCAAAGCCCAGCACAGGCGCTGATTTTTCATAAAGGAATATCCCTGCCATTCGTTTTTGCGATAATCCGCACCGTTGTTGCACCAGAGGAACAGCGGCAGATCGCTTTCGGCAAACACGTGAACCGTGCCGCGCACAGACCAGTTTTTCACAAGCCCGTCTGCGACGGTCTGCTCGTCATAGTCGTTTGTGCGGATTTTAAGGGAGTGCAAAGCGTTTGTCATAAATTGCGCCTGCACACCGCAGAGGTCGCGCGCCACGGTCAACTTGTCCGCAGGAGCGAGCAGATATTGGTTCGTCATTTGACGGATTTTCAGTTCTTCAAGCGTCATAATTTTTTCCTTTCAATCAAATAAACCCGGATGTTCGTTTCTTGCGGAATATTCTCCGCCAGACTCAAATCTTTGTTTTCGCTTCGGATATATCCGTTCTTCCGCGCATCTTCGCCACGCGCAACCCCAATAATTATTTGCAGGTCTCAACGATTTTCTTCAATATTTCCTCATCTGCCGGGCAGAAAGCATAGTTCGGGATTTCGCTCGGCGTGATCCAGAGAATATCGTTGTGCTCCAATTTTTGCGGAACACCGTCGGAGATAGCGGCGTTGAACAGCGTCAGATGCACCGTCAAATCCGGATACTCGTGAACCACATCCATAAACACGTCGCCGACTGAAAGCGTGACGGCAAGCTCCTCCCTGCATTCCCTGATGAGTGCCTGCTCTTTCGTTTCGCCTGGTTCGACCTTGCCTCCGACAAACTCCCAAAGGAACCCTCTCGCCTTATGCGCCGGGCGCTGGCAGATCATAAATTTGTCGCCCTCCCAAATGAGAGCCGCTACTACTTCGGTCATAAAATTTGCCTCGTTTCTTTGCCTGCCTTGCTTTACATTTTTATGCCTTTGCGGTCGGCTTTTTTCTTTTCATTTCGCAATCGGCAGGCAGCTTAATCTTTTTTGTCTCCGTCTGTTTTTTATCATATATGCAGATACACCGGCACATCTACATTATATATTATTTTTCGACCGATTACAAGCACAAAAACAGGGCAGATCCAAAGGTATTGCGTATTGGCGGTCGTTTTTTCTCTTGCAAATCCCGTCGGAATGTGATATAGTCATAACGGTGCTGTGGCAGGCGCAAACTGCTTGTTCTATATGCGCGGATTCATAAATGCGGACATTATTACGGGCAAAATACCCGGCACCATAGCGCTCAGCCGCACAATTTCATAACATTGAGGTAACTTATTTTATGGATGAAAACACATTTTTGATTTTAACCGGAATCATCGGAGGATTTTTTATCGGCGGCTTATGCGGAGCCGTTCCGCTGGCAATAGCAATAGTAAAGAAGAAGCTCATCTTGGGGATAGCAAGTATGATTCTTTGCGTTGCTTGCGGAATAATATTTGCAGTTGTTCTGAAAAAGCCTGCGTTCCTTTCATTTTCGGCAGCGGCGGTATGTACGGTCATAATTCTTTTGGTACCTCCGCGAAAAAAACAAAAGCCGGACACTTAAATATAATCAGCCGCGCCTTCGGGTGCGGCTGTTCCCTTTTGAAAACGGATTTATACTCTGAAAACGAAGTCGAAATTCAGTTTTTATCCGTTTATTATAACGTCGCCTTGAGATTTTGACGAAAATATGCTATAATACAAATGCGCAATTGCGGCAATGAAAAAACGGGAGGAGTCTTTATGAATCTTAAAATCGGCATTTGCGATGACGATCCGGCGCAGGTGACGCTGACAGAAACGCTGACGGCAAGCTGGGCGAAGGAAAACGGTCACAGCATAAAGATAAAAACATATAAAGACGCGGAGAGCTTTCTTTTCGATTTCGAAGAGGAAAACGATTTTGATATTCTCCTTCTGGACATTGAAATGGGCGAGACGGACGGAGTTGCGCTTGCAAAGCAGGTGCGGAAAAAGAGCGAGACGGTTCAGATAGTTTTTATAACGGGCTATTCGGATTATATAAGCGAGGGGTACGACGTTGCGGCGCTTCATTACCTTATGAAGCCTCTCAAAGCCGAAAAGCTGTTTGAGGTGCTCGATCGCGCGGCTGTCAAGATCAAAAAGGACGAAAAAACGCTGACCGTCAGGACAGAGGAAGAGACCTTCCGCATACCGATACGGGAGATAAAATATATCGATGTCTGCAAAAACGATATAACTATTCACGCAAAGCGGGAGATAACCGTCCGAAAGACGCTTTCGGAGATCGAAAAGGAGCTGGACGGAAGATTCTTCCGGACAGGCAGGCAAAGCATAATCAACCTTGATTACGTCCGCCGGACGACAAAAACCTGCGTTTATCTTGCGGGCGGGGATGAGGTTCCCCTGCCGCGGGGCGCATATGAGGCTATCAACCGCGCGATAATCGCGATGAATTGAGGCAGAGAAAAATGAGAAAAAACGATAAAAGAATTGCGGAATATCAGAGAGAGCTTATCGAAACGCATTATGCCGAGGTCGAGACGATGTATAAGCAGATGCGCCGCTGGCGCCACGACTATCGCAACCACATAGGCGTGCTGAAAGCATATGCGGCAAAGGGCGATATGGACGCAATAAAGAAGTATCTCGACGAGCTGGATACGGATCTGAATACCGTCGATACAGTCATAAAAACGGGCAACGCTATGGCAGACGCCATTCTGAACAGCAAGATCTCGCTTGCAAAATCAAAGGGGATTGAAGTCAAGGCGACGGCGCACATTCCCGTTGCGCTGAAAATAAGCGATCTCGATCTCTGCGTTATAATCGGCAATCTTTTCGATAACGCAATCGACGCGAGCGTCGCCCTGCCGGAGGGGAGCCGTGTCATACGGGTATATATGGATATGAAAGGAACGCAGCTTTATATCTCGTTTACAAACTTTACGGCGGGCAAAAAGCTGCAAAAAAAGAACGGACTGTTTTCATCAACAAAGCGCGAAGGCTCGCACGGATTCGGGCTTGTCAGCATAGATGAGGTCGTATGCAAGTACGGCGGATACCTCTCCCGCAACAGCGAGGACGGCGCCTTTACGACCGAAATCCTGCTCCCGCAGGGGTGATTTTTGCAATTCGTCACAAAATAAGAGCGATTCGTCACAAAAATAAGCCGGATCGCTCTTTTTATGATATGCTGTGACCGTAAAACAAAAAGGGGGGAGAACACCTTGGCAAAAGAAAAAATCAAAAAGGAAAAGCCCAAAAAACCGAAATATAATATGTGGCAGAACAGCTGCTGGATGATCGGCACGGCTTGGAGGATAAAAGAGAAGAAAGTCATTTTTATCTGCCTTGCGCAGGTTGTCATAGCGCTGGGGCAGAGCCTTGTTTCGCTTTTCATTTCTCCCGCGGTCATCTCCGTGGTTGAAACGCAGAAATCGCTTACTTATCTGCTCGTCACGATACTTGTTTTCATCGGCGCGAGGATGCTTTTGAATTGCGCAAATTCGTATGTCGGAGAAAACGCGCTGTACGGGCGCATTACAATAAGGTCATATATCATCGGAATGATATGCGGCAAGATGATGACAACGTCATATCCGAACACCGAAAAAAAAGAATTCCGCGACCTTGCAAATAGCGCTTCGGGCGCCACAGACAACAACAGAAGTGCAACGGAAGCTATATGGAACACGTTCGTTCAGCTCCTGAAAAACGTGCTCGGCTTTGCGATTTATCTTGCAATGCTTTCAAGGCTTGATTTTTGGGTCGTTGCCGTTGTGCTTGCAACATCGATTGTCGGATTCTTTGTAAACAAGAAGGTCGGCGGATTCGGATATAGACACCGCACGGAGTTTTCCGAGCAGGGGCGCAGAATGGATTATGTAAACAATGTCGGCTCCGGCTCGGAATACGCAAAGGATCTGCGAATTTTCGGAATAAAGCCCTGGCTTACGGAAATTTACGATAAGGCACAGAATCTCACCCTCGCCCTCAAGCGCAAGGAGCAGAATGTCAATATGATAAGCTCCGTTTCGGATATAGTTCTCACATTTCTCCGCAACGGAATCGCATATGTGTATCTGATAAATATGGCGATTACGGGCAACCTTTCCGCAGCCGAATTCGTCCTTTATTTTTCAGCCTTCGGCAGCTTTACAAACTGGGTAAGATGGATACTCGGAAACATCAACACTCTTCACAGACAGAGCCTTGACATTTCAACCGTCCGCGAACTGCTTGAATATCCCGAAATATTCAGGTTTGAGGACGGCAAGCCGCTTAAAATCGACTCAAGCGGCAAATACGAGATCAGGCTTGAAAATGTCAGTTTCCGTTATCCCGAAACAGAGAGGGACGTGCTGAAAAACATAAATCTGACGTTTCATCCCGGAGAAAAGCTCGCCGTCGTCGGTATGAACGGAGCGGGAAAAACGACTCTCATCCGTCTTATCTGCGGCTTCTATGACCCGACGGAGGGCAGAGTTCTGCTGAACGGCGAGGATATAAGAAAATATAACCGCCGCGATTATTATAAGCTCTTCTCCGCAGTATTTCAGGATTTTGACATCATCGCCGCAACGATAGCGCAGAACATAGCGCAGAATATGGACGGCAACATCGATATGGACGCTGTCCGCCTCTGCGCCGAAAAAGCGGGGCTCTGCGAAAAGATAGAATCGCTTCCGGAAAAATACGATACAAAGCTCGTGCGTGACGTTTATGAGGAAGCGATTGCGCTCTCCGGCGGCGAAACGCAAAGGCTTATGCTTGCCCGCGCGCTCTATAAAAACGCGCCGCTGCTCATTCTCGACGAGCCGACGGCGGCTCTCGACCCGATCGCCGAAGCAGATATGTATAAAAAATACAACGCTATGGCGGAGGGACGCTCGTCCATTTACATTTCTCACCGCCTCGCTTCAACGAGATTTTGCGACAGAATTATCCTTCTCGACGACAGCGTCATAGCCGAGGAGGGCACGCACGATGAACTTATGGCGCTCGGCGGCAAATACAAGGAATTTTTCGATGTTCAGAGCCGGTATTACAAGGACGGAGGCAAAGAAAATGAAGAAGAAAACTGAAAAAACATCTCTTATGCCCCGCAAAGAGGCAATGAAAATGACGTTGCGCGGAGTGAAGCTGCTTTATAAGGCAAACCCGAAATATACGGTAATGTCAATAGTCAGAACAATCTGGTCGGCGCTGACGCCTTATGTCGGTATTTATCTTTCAGCGCTGATAATCGGCGAGCTTGCGGGCGGAAGAGATCCCGAAAAGCTGAAAACATATGTCATAATATCGCTTGCCTCCGCCGCCGTAATTGCGCTTATTTCCTCGTTTATAAACAAAACAATAAGTATTTACGGGCAAGTAGAATGGTATTCGATTGATAAGCTTTATCGCGATAAATTTATGGATATGGATTATGCCGATATGGATAGCGGCGATACCCACATCCTCTATAACAAGATAAACCAGAATGCCAATGCAAGCGGCAGGGGACTCGGAAGCGTTGAATGGCGCTTTACAGCTCTTCTCTCCGCTGTTTCAACGCTTCTCGGCGGTATCGCGATGACGGTCACCCTCTTTGTCCGCAGAGTGCCGGAGAGCGCCGGTAGGCTTACAGCTCTGAACAGTCCGCTCTTTATTCTCGGAATAATCGCCGTTCTTATGCTTGTGACATATATTTCGCCAGCAATCGAAAATGTTGCCGGAAAATTTTATGCCCAAAATGCAAACAGGCACAATCTCAACAATCAACTGTTCGGCTTTTTCTATGACCTTGCATACGAGAGCAAATGGATGTCCGATATTCGTATATATCGTCAGGACAGATTTTCTGTAAAGTATTCAAGCAATAAAGAAGACGTGTTCGCTTCAAAAGGCTTTTATGCAAAAGCCGCGCGCACAAAGATCGGCCCTCTCTATGCGGCTTCAATCGCCGTGTCCGTCATTTTCACGGGCTGCGCCTATGTGTTCGTCTGCCTTAAAGCTTGGGCGGGAGCGTTCGGAGTCGGCGAGATAACGCAGTATATCGGTGCGCTTACAATGGTTTCCGGCGCAATAAGAACGATGATAACATCTCTTAACGACCTCCGCAACAATGCGGAATTCTTAAAGCTCACATTTGATTTTCTTGATATTCCAAACAAGATGTATCAGGGCTCGCTTACCGTTGAAAAGCGTATGGATAACGACTATGAAATCGAATTCCGCGATGTTTCCTTCAAATATCCCGGCAGCGAAAATTATGCCCTCCGCCACGTTTCGTTCAAGTTCAACATCGGCGAAAAGCTCGCTGTCGTCGGTCAGAACGGCAGCGGCAAGACGACCTTTATAAAGCTCCTCTGCCGCCTCTATGACCCGGACGAGGGCGAAATCCTCCTAAACGGTATCAACATAAGAAAATACAATTATCTCGATTACATCTCCGTTTTCTCGGTCGTATTCCAGGATTTCCGTCTGTTCGCTCTGCCGCTCGGACAAAACGTTGCGATAAACTCAAATTATGACGCGGGAAAAGTCAATTCCTGCCTTGAAAAAGCGGGCTTTATCCTCGACGCCGAAAAAATGCCGCAGGGGCTTGACACATATCTTTATAAGAACCTCGATAAAAACGGCGTGAACGTTTCGGGCGGCGAAGCGCAGAAAATCGCCATTGCCCGTGCGCTTTATAAGAACGCTCCGTTTATCATTCTCGATGAGCCGACGGCGGCTCTCGACCCCGTTGCCGAATCCGAGATATATTCGAGATTCAGCGAGATGGTGACAGACAGGACAGCGGTCTATATAAGCCACAGGCTTTCCTCCTGCCGCTTCTGCGATAAGATTGCCGTGTTCGATCGCGGCTCCGTTGTTCAGGTCGGCACGCACGACGGGCTCCTTTCCGATGAAAGCGGAAAATATTATGAGCTCTGGAACGCGCAGGCGCAATATTACGACGAAAAAGAATAAACAAAAAATCCCCGCTCCGGCGGGGATTTTTGTATTTTATTCAAACATCTTCGGGGCAACGCTCTGCGCCGTGCCGACGTTATCGAATTTCGAGAAATAAATTTATTTTCCCATTGACATTTTCCGCTTGGGGTGATACAATCTTATAATCCCATATGGGATTAAGATTTCCCGCAAAAAAGGAGGCTTTTTATGAACGTTCAATGCGAAAAAATGATAATTGCGGTGCTTTCCGCAGGGGATTCGGCGGAGGTTGTTTCGGATCTTTCCGAGCACGGATTCTATTCAACGATCCTCAGCTCGACCGGCGGATTTCTGAAAAAGAAGAGCGTAACGCTTATGATAGGCGTTGACGGCGCGTCGCTCGATACTGCGCTTGGAATACTCGAAAAGCACGCAAAGTCGCGTATGGAGACAACATATATTACATCCGCCGCAGGTATGCCGGCGGCGCCTGTCAAAATATGCAGCGGGGGAATTGTTGCCTTTGTGATGAATGTTGAAAAATGCATAAAATACTGAGGCTGAAATGGACGATAAAACACAGAAAATATTAAACGACGCAAACCGCTCCGTCATTCAGTACAGAGGAATGTATGCAAAGTGGTGCGCTATGCACGGCGTCGGATACAACGAAATGCTCGTCTTCTATACGATAAGAGAGTTTGGCTATTGTACGCAGAAACAGATATGCGAAAGCTATCTCCTTCCCCGCCAGACGATACATAACGTCATATCAAAAATGAGAGCGGAAGGCATACTGCGTATGTCAAAGGAAAACTGCGTCGGCAGGGAGAAAGCATTTGTGCTGACGGAAAAGGGACGCTCATATGCAGAACCTGTGACGGTCGGGTTGCTTTCTGCGGAGGAGCAGGCAATAAAAATCCTCGGCGAGGAGAAGCTCGCGGAAATATCGCGCCTTGTCACGGAATACAACGGCGCGCTCTGCAAGGTTATAGAAGGAGAGGTATGAAAGGGATCCGTTATGGAAGGTAATACTTCGGAACAAAATTTTTTCGGGGCGGAGAGTATCGGAAAAATACTGCTCAAAATTGCTCCGCCCGTTATGCTTGCACAGCTTATACAGGCACTTTACAACGTTGTTGACAGCTTCTTTGTCGGAAAATACTCGGATGACGCCCTGACCGCGGTGACAGTCGTTTACCCGATTCAGCTGATTATAGTTGCGGTGGCTGTCGGGACGGGGGTCGGCGTCAATACATATATGGCGAGAAAATATGCCTTGAATCAGCCGGAAAAGGCTGATGCCACGGCTGGTACGGGGCAGGTGCTTGCGCTGCTCTCCTGGGCTTTGTTTGCTTTGGTTTCGTATTTTATAATGCCGCCTTACGTCAGGACATCGGCAACCGAGCCCGCGGCGATAGAGCAGGCGGTAACGTACGGAAGGATAGTCTGTGTCGGAAGTCTCGGCACGTTTCTTGAAGGCAACTGGTCAAAGGTACATCAGTCGCGCGGAAATATGAAGCTGCCGATGCTTGCACAGGTTGCCGGCGCGCTGACAAACGTAGTCCTCGATCCGATACTCATTTTCGGTCTCGGACCGATACCCGAAATGGGCGTTGCGGGCGCAGCATATGCAACAGTCATCGGGCAGTTTATCTCGGCAATAATCGTCGGCATAAAGGGCTTTTGCAAGCCGCCGAAGGCAAAAGATGCCGTAAGGCTGGCGGGAAAGATATATCATTACGGTTATTCTTCAATACTTATGCAGTCGCTTTACACGGTGTATATCGTTATGCTCAATATCATTCTTTCCGGCTTTTCGGATTCGGCGGTCACCGTCTTGGGGCTTTATTACAAGCTCCAGAGCTTCTTCTTTATCCCGCTTTTCGGGCTTCAGACGTGCATCGTGCCTGTGTTGAGCTTCAACTGCACGAGAAAATCATATAAACGTTGCAAAGATACGATGCGCGATTCGTTTATAATATCGCTTGTGTTTATGATTCTCGGAACGGTGTGCTTTGTCGCCTTTCCCGAACCGCTTATGAGGCTTTTTTCGGGTTCGGAGCAGGTGATTGCGATCGGTAAAAAGGCATTCCCGATAATAGGTTGCAGCTTTTTTGCCGCTGTATTCTCGCTCATTATGCCAACATTCTTTCAGGCGATCGGAAACGGGCTGGCAAGCATTATGCTCTCGCTGACAAGACAGATTTTTGTTCTTGTGCCCGTATTCTGGGCGTTTTCAAAGGTAGGTCTTGATTATACCTGGATAGCGTTCCCTGTTGCGGAGGTGACAGCGGGCATCATCGGGCTTTTGCTTTACAGGCGACAGACAAAGAAATGGGATCTGGAAAGCGCAGCGCTCGAAAAGACAAAAATATAAAAGAAAAATCCTCGGACAAAAGTCCGAGGATTTTGGTTTTTGAAAGGGGTTATTTTGTAATTGTGTAATAGCCGTCTGCGCCCTTTGCGGACTGTGTTGCGCCATCAGCAAGGAATTTGTTGTGAGTCTGATAATTGACCTTAACCGGAGATGCGGGATCAACCACCAGAGTACCGTCAACGCTGGTCCAGCCGTCCGACTGTCTGCAAGTGATAAGACCGGATATAACATTTCCGAACGAGTCACATTTTTCGGAGAACGTATAAGTGCCGCCTTTAACCGTGACAGTATAGCCTTCCTCAATGTCAAATGCGCTGCCTGTGCCGTAATCGGTGAATGTGCAATCATTTACGACGACGTTTCCGTATACCTGTGTAATATAGCTGTATCCTGTATGGCTGATGAATTCGCCGCCGTTGATTTCGACGTCAAATTTGTCATCCGAGCCATTGCTTGCTATGATGTAGCTGTAAGAGCCATACCAGCCGTTGGTGCCGCATTTCTGCGTGCCTTCGAGCTTGCCGCCGTTGATTGTAACCTTGGCATAGCCTTTGCCGTTATCAACATCAATGACTCTGTTGTAATTTCCGACCTGAGAGTTGTTATGGATATAGCCGCCGTTTACTGTGAGCTCGCAGTCTGTCATTTTGATTACATCGCTGTAACCGCTGGAGCCTTCTCTTGCGTATTCTGTCACATAGCTACCGCTCTCAACTGTGAGCTTTGAGCCGTTCTTTGCAATTATTGCAAAGGAGGCTGTTGACGTAACGCCGCCGTTGCCCTTTGTGTCTTTAAGCGTTATAACAGAAGCTTCTCTCTTGGAGGTAAAGCCGTCGTTTGTGCAGCCGATATAAAGAATTCCGTTTACTTTGTTTCCGTTGAAATCAAGAGTAATGTTCTTGCCGTTTATTTCAAGGTTTCCTGTATGGTCCTTTGCAAGAGCGATTGTCGCGCCGTCTGTTGCTGCTGCGATAGCTGCGTCAACAGATTCATATGCAACGCCGTCAACCGTCGCTGCGGGAACCGTGCTTACAACCGTAAACGGAGAGAAAGTTGCTGTCTTGAAGGAGATAAAGCCGGTCTCTGCGTCATATGTGTAATCCGTCATAAGAGTACCGTTGTGATACAGCTTAACGTTGCAAAATCCTTTTCCGACGTAAATCTCAACAGGAATTTCGACAGTATTGTCTGCCGCAACGCCGATGATCTTTACTTCGTATGTATTTGCTTTTTCGTCATCCGCAACAGTAAAGCCTGCGGGATGAGCCGCATTTGTTATGGAGAGCGTGAGCTTTTCCGTTCCTTCGTCAACCTTTGCGCCCGCGGGAACAACTGCCGTTGCAACGGGCTTTGTTTCCGTTTCGGTTACTTTTACAGTCGCAGGAGTTTCGAGGACAGTATCGGATTTTGTGCTTGTTGCGCCATCAACTGTTTCCGTCGTAACGGGAGCTGTTGCCTCTGCAGGATATGAAGCGTCTGCGTCATAATCATTGCCGTTCGAATCAAACTCGTGTGCAAGCTGTGTTGCAACAACCTTGATAGCAATTCCGCTTACGGACTTATCTCTGTAATCGTTGTTCGCTGTCTCATCCATATGCGCGCTGATGTTAAGCGTTGCATATTTGCCTGCGAGAAGCTCGCCGTCAGAGATAAGAGTCGTTCCGTATGCGTTGTTGCTTGTGACAGCTTCTCCGTTTTCGGGTGTTACAGTCGCCGTAAACTTGATAACGTCAAGAAGCATCGTGTCGCCGGTTGCGCCTGTGATAACAAGCTGATACTTGAGAGCGAGGTTGCCATTGTTTACGATTCTGAGCTCGGGAAGCTGATATGTACATCCCGGTTCCCAGAGAGTCTTTTCGCCTGCGGGAGCACCCGTCGCTTTTACGAAATCAAGTGTTGCGCCCTCCGCAGATACCCATTCGCCGTTTGCATTCTTTACCTGAAGATCAACTTCAAGGTTACCTGCCTGAATTGTGTTGACATTTGCTGTTGCGGAGTCCGTAAACCAGGCGAAGGTCGAGCCGATGAGCATTGATACGCAGATTACCATTGAAAGCAAGCTGAGGAGCAATGCTCTTTTTGATGAAAAGTTTTTCATTGGTCTTTTCTCCTTATTGAAATATTTTTTTGCCGACGCAGGGGAAAGGAGCATCTCCGCGCCGACGAAAAGAGATGTTCCGCTTAATTTGCCGCACAAACGTATTCAGTCTGAAAAGGCTGTGCCCCCCGTTTGTGCAAAACGCCGATTGTCCGGGCTTTATGAAACTGTCATTTCCCCGAAGCTCTGCCCATCGGCAAGCAAAAGACACAAAATTTTTATGTCCTTTGCTTGCCCCCGCCGACAGCGGCGAAGGCAAAACAGGAAAAACACCCTGCCATAGTAATTATATATCGGCTTTGCCGGTTTATCAATACAAAAAGAGAAATTCCGCAATTTTTTCGGAAAATCAGACAGGCTGTTTTCAGAAAACAACCGTCAGAAGCATTTTGAAGCGTTCCTCGCCATATACTGCGTGCGGAACGTTTCTCGGCATAACAATGCTCTCGCCCGCGGAAAGATAAAATTCCTCCCCGGCGACGGTAAATCTGCCCTTTCCGTCAAGCACGGTCACAAGTGCGTCTCCGCCCGAGGAATGCGTGCTTATCTCCTCGCCCTTTTCAAAAGCGAAAAGCGTCAGGCTGACGTTTCTGTTCTGCGCAAGAGTCTTGCTGACAACCTGCCCGTCGCGGTATTCAACCTCATCCGCAAGACGGAGCTTTTCCTTTACGGGGATGTTCTTTATCGGCGCATTTTCGAAAATTTTCATAAAAATTATTTCCTTTCGCTATTATTGCAGTATTATTTTAACCTTTTCCGCAAAGAAAATCAATAGTTTAATAAATTATCCGCAAGAGTTGACCTTTTCGAAGGTTTGTGTTATCATATGTTCAATATCAGATACAGATATTTGAAACGGAGGCAAAAATGAAGATTATTATCGCCGGATGCGGGAAAGTCGGTTATGCGCTGACCCGCCAGCTTTCATCCGAGGGCTACGATATTACGGTAGTTGATAAGGACAGCGACGTTCTCTCAAACGCCATTGAGCATTATGATGTTATGGCTGTTTGCGGGAACTGCGCGATTCAGAGCGTTCTTTCCTCTGCGGGCGCACACGATGCCGACCTGCTCATCGCCGCAACGGGCGAGGACGAGGTCAACCTGCTCTCCTGCGCCGTCGCTCACAAAATAAATCCGAAAATTCATACAATAGCGAGAATCCGCAACCCTGAATACAGCGACCAGATATACGGTATGCGCGACGTTTTCGGGCTTTCTATGGCAATAAATCCCGAAAAACAGGCGGCGCTTGAAATCGAAAGGCTACTCAAATATCCCGGTTTTCTCAATCGCGACACGTTCGCAAAGGGAAAAGTTGAGATAGTCGAGCTGAAAATTGACGGAAAAAGCCCGCTCTGCGGCGTACCGCTGAAAAAAATGGGCGAGATCGTCCGTTGCAAGGTGCTTGTCTGCGTCGTTCTCAGGAGCGGAGAAGCCATCGCTCCGGACGGCAATTTCGTCATTGAAGAGGGTGACAGAATATTCGTCACCGCCCCTGTAAATGAGCTCGCGGCTCTGCTTTCCGGGCTCGGAATCGTGACAAAAAAGATCAAAAACGTTATCATCTGCGGCGGAGGCAGGGTCGGATATTACCTTGCGGAACGTCTCAGCCGCGACGGATTCGCAACAAAGATCATCGAAAGCGACTATGACAAATGTCAGAATCTTTCAGCTTCGCTTCCCTCCGTCAATATAATAAACGGCGACGCCTGCAATCACGACCTGCTGAAAAGCGAGGGCATCTCGGATTGCGACGCCCTTGTAACTCTCACAGGCTTTGACGAAATGAATATGATAATCTCGCTTTACGGGAAAAACAAAGGCGTAAAGCAGACGGTCACAAAGCTTTCAAGACTGAAAAACAGCGGTATCCTCGGCGATATTCCTCTCGGGAGCGTCATCTGCCCGAACGAACTCTGCTGCAATAATATCGTTCAGTACGTCCGCGCGATGAAAAACCAGACAGGAGCGGCGCTCGCCGTACATTTCATTGCAGACAGAAGAGCGGAGGCGATTGAATTCCGGGTTGATGATTCGACGGCGCACTGCGGCGAGCCTCTCAAAAACCTCAAAACAAAGAAGAACGTCCTGCTCGCCTGCATTTCGCACGGCGCCGAAACGGAAATTCCGAGCGGCGATTCGTTTTATCGCAAGGGAGATTCGGTTATCATCGTAACGACCGGCGGAAACACGATTTATCAGCTGAACGACATATTTGAATAAGCGAGGCGCTTTATGAATTATAAAATTATTTGCAGGATAATCTCGCAGATATTGGCGATAGAGGGCGTGCTGATGCTCCCCGCCGTTATAATCGGCGTTTGCGACGGAGCAACGGAATCCGTTCTCGCTTTTCTTATAACAATGTCCGCAACGCTTGCCTTCAGCGGCATACTTGCTCTCTTTTCCCGCAAGGCTAAAAAGGGCTTTTATGCAAGAGAAGGGTTTGTCTGCGTCGGGCTCGGCTGGGTGTTCCTCAGCATATTCGGCTGCCTGCCGTTTGTCATTTCCGGCGAGATTCCGCATTTCACAGACGCGCTGTTTGAGATAGTTTCCGGCTTTACAACAACAGGCTCATCAATACTTGAAAATGTTGAAGCGCTTTCAAGATGTATGCTTTATTGGCGCAGCTTCAGCCATTGGCTCGGCGGAATGGGAGTGCTTGTATTCATTCTCGCAGTCATTCCGAGAAGCAAGAGCAGCGGCGGCTTTTCCCTGCATCTTCTCCGCGCAGAAAGCCCGGGACCGGACGTCGGTAAGCTGATGCCGAAGCTCAAAAAGACCGCGCTCACGCTTTATTCCATATATATCGCGCTGACCGTCATAAATTTTGCGGCGCTTATGATTGCCAAAATGAACTGGTTTGACGCTCTCTGCACAGCCTTCGGCACAGCCGGCACAGGGGGCTTCGGAATAAAGGCAGACAGTATGGCAAGTTATTCTCCCGCAATACAGATAATCACAACGGTGTTTATGCTCCTCTTCGGCGTGAATTTCAACTGTTACTACTGGCTCCTCCTCCGCAACTTCAAGAGCGTCCTCAAAAATGAGGAGCTTCACCTTTATCTCGGCTCGTTTGCCGTCGCAACCGCGCTTATAACAGTAAACACGCTGAGGATGTTCTCCTCCGTCGGCGAAGGAATTCGTCACGCGGCGTTCCAGGTCGCCTCGATTATGACAACAACCGGCTTTGCCACGACGGACTTCAATCTCTGGCCCGCATTTTCAAAAGCAATAATCCTTGCGCTGATGATTATGGGTGCGTGCGCAGGCAGCACCGGCGGCGGATTCAAGTGTGTCCGCGTACTCCTCCTCTTCAAGAACCTTAAAAGAAGCATCAAAAAGCTGCTTCATCCGCAGAGCGTTGAGACCGTCCGTATGGACGGAGAGCCTGTGCGCGAGAGCATCGTCGAAAACACAAACACATATCTCATCGCTTATGCTTTCATCGCCGTCGCAAGCTTCCTTATAATTTCGCTGGATGGATTCTCCGTTGAAACAAACCTTTCCGCAATGCTCTCCTGCCTGAATAATATCGGTCCGGGATTTGATGTTGTCGGTCCTATGGGGAATTTTGCGGGATACAGCGTCATCTCAAAGCTGGTATTGATACTTGATATGCTTGCAGGAAGGCTTGAGATATTCCCGATTCTCGTGCTTTTCTCAAAAAGAACCTGGAAAGTAAACTGAGGGTATGCTATGGTATTTATAATAATCGGAAGCGTAATTCTCTTCCTTGCAATTCTTTATATTGTTTTTATCTGCTCGGCATTTGAAGCTGCCGTCGGGCGCGCGGATAAGTTTTTTGATGTCTTTTCGGATAAGGACGCAGAAAAGTTGCACCTTTCAAAGAATATAGACGACATTCGCAAAGGCGCCGGATTCATCCGAAAGCAGCCGTCCGAGGAAATCTATATCAGCAGTACGGACGGTCTCCGTCTGCACGGCAAGTTCATTCCGGCAGAAAATGCAAAAGCGACTGTCATCCTTTTTCACGGCTTTCGCTCTTTTGCCGAGTTTGAGTTTTCCCTCATTGCCGAAAAGTATCACAAAAGAGGATATAATCTTCTCCTTGCGACCCAGCGTGCGCACGGGAAAAGCGAGGGCAAATATATAACCTTCGGGCTTTGCGAGCGGCTTGACTGCGCAAAATGGGCAGAGTATATCGCAGAGCGTTTCCCCTCCCTGCCGATCGTTCTCGAAGGGGTTTCGATGGGTGCGACGACGGTGCTTATGGCAAGCGGAGAAAAGCTGCCGGAAAACGTCAGGTGCGTCATCGCAGATTGCGGCTTTACCTCGCCCGAGGAAATCTTCGTTTATGTTGCCAAACACAAGCTGCATCTTCCCCCTGCGCTTTTCGTCCCCACCTTTGCCCGACTTTTCAAAAAGAAAACCGGACACGCCGCGGGCGAGTTTTCAACAATCGATGCGCTGAGGGAAACGTCGCTTCCCGTTCTGTTTATTCACGGCGAAGCGGATAATTTTGTCCCGTGTGAGATGTCCCGCAGAGGTGCCGCCGCTTGCGTCTCCGAACACGTTCTCATAACCGTTCCCGGCGCTTCGCACGGAAAGAGCTATGTCGTCGATAAAGAAAAATGCGATAAAGCTCTTGATGAATTTCTGGATAAATACGTATAAAAGCAAAACCGACGGTCGCCTGACCGTCGGTTTTTTAGGAGAAAATGATTTTCTGCCTTGCGTTTTATTTGGCTCCGCCGTTTCTTTCCGCAAGCTCAAAAAATCCCCGCCGAAGCGGGGATTTTTTTATTTTACTTGACTTCTGTCTCGTACATATTTCTGAGGTCAACAAGGTGACGATATTTCTCTTTTGCAAGCTCGCTTGCTTCTGCGAAGAGCTTTTCTGCTCTTTCGGGGAAGGACTGAACAAGTCTGCTGTAACGTGTTTCGCTCTTGATGAACTCAACGTAGTCAGCCGTCGGCTCCTTGGAGTCGATTGTCAGCGGGTTCTTGCCCTCTGCGATGTTTGCAGGGTTGAAGCGGAACATCTGCCAATAACCTGCGTCAACAGCTTTCTTCATTTCAGCCTGGCAGTTGCTCATGCCGCCCTTGAGTCCGTGCATTTCGCAGGGAGCGTAACCGATGATGAGCGAAGGACCGTTGTATGCTTCTGCCTCTGCAATAGCCTTGACAGTCTGGTTCATATCTGCGCCCATAGCAACCTGTGCAACGTAGACGTAGCCGTAGCTCATAGCGATTTCGGCAAGGTTCTTCTTCTTGATTGCCTTACCTGCTGCTGCAAACTGCGCAACCTGACCGACCTGGCTTGCCTTTGAAGCCTGACCGCCTGTGTTTGAGTAAACCTCGGTATCGAATACCATAACGTTTACGTTTTCGCCGGAAGCGAGAACGTGGTCAAGGCCGCCGAAACCGATATCATATGCCCAGCCGTCGCCGCCGAAGATCCATACGGACTTCTTTGCGAGCATATCCGCATTTGCAACGATCTCCTTTGCGAGGTCGCAAGCGCCGCATTCGCAGCTCTTTGCAAGTGCTGCTTCACAAGCGGAAACGAGCTTCTTGCCCGCCTCTGCGGAAGCGTCTGTATCAATATTTTCAAGCCATTCGTTGCCTGCCGCTTTGACTGTTTCGTCGCAGCATTCGGTTGCAACAAGTGCCTTTACAACGTCTGCAAGGTGTGCGCGACGGTGCTTTACAGCCGTCAGCATACCGAGACCGTGCTCTGCGTTATCCTCGAAGAGGGAGTTTGCCCAAGCGGGACCGTGACCGCTCTCGTTATTGACCGTGTACGGTGTGGAGGGAGCGGAGCCACCCCAAATGGAGGAACAACCCGTAGCGTTGGAGATATACATCTTCTCGCCGAAGAGCTGTGTGATAAGGCGGGCATAAGTTGTTTCTGCACAGCCTGCGCAGGATCCGGAGAACTGGAGCAGGGGCTGATTGAACTGGCTGCCCTTGACTGTTGTATCTGCAAAGGGAGTAGCCTTCTTTGTTACGTTGTTTACAGCGTAATCGAAAGCGGGCTGCTGATCGAGCTGGGTCTCTGTCAGAACCATTTCGAGAGCTCTCTTCTCGGGCTTTGTCGGGCAGACGTTCACGCAGAGCGAGCAGCCCATACAGTCGAGAGGAGAAACAGCGATTGTGAATTTATAATCTTCGCAACCCTTACCCATCATCTTAGCCGTGAACTTTGTGCAAGCGGGAGCCTTTGCGGCTTCGTCCGCGTTCATAGCGAAGGGACGGATAGCGGCGTGAGGACATACATAAGAGCACTGGTTGCACTGGATGCAGTTTTCAGCGTGCCATACGGGAACCTTGACTGCAACTCCGCGCTTGTCATAAGCGGAAGCGCCCTGAGGATATGTGCCGTCTGCGCAATCCTTGAATGCGGAAACGGGGAGCGAATCGCCCTTCATAGCGTTTACGGGGCGTGCAATGTCGTTTACAAACTTAACAAGGTCAGCTCTCTTGCCTTCTGCGGGAGCCTTTGCAGCTTCCTTTTCAGCCGTCTTCCAGCTTTCTGGAACGTTTACCTTGACAGCCGCGCCTGCGCCTGCGTCGATAGCGGCGTAGTTGAGGTTGACGATAGCTTCGCCCTTCTTGGAATATGACTTATAAGCCATCTTCTTCATATATTCGATTGCTTCCTCTGCGGGGAGAACCTTTGCAAGAGAGAAGAAGGCGGACTGAAGAACCGTGTTCTTAACCTTGACGTTGCCGAGCTTCATAGCTGTGCCGGTAGCGTCGATAACGTAGAAGTTGATACCGTTGTTTGCGATATAAGCCTTTACGGAGCCGGGGAGCTTTTCATCGAGCTCTGCCTCTGTCCAGGGGCAGTCGAGAAGGAATACGCCGCCGGGCTTGACATCGGATACCATATCATACTGCTCAAGATAAGCGTGATTATGGCAAGCGACGAAGTCTGCCTTTGTGATGTAGTACGGGCTCTTGATAGGCGTATCGCCGAAGCGGAGGTGAGAAACCGTAAAGCCGCCTGTCTTCTTCGAGTCGTACTGGAAGTATGCCTGAATGTATTTATCGGTATGGTCGCCGATGATCTTTATCGAGTTCTTGTTTGCACCGACTGTACCGTCGCCGCCGAGACCCCAGAACTTGCAAGCGATTGTGCCTGCGGGAGCTGTGTCCGGAGCGGGCTTCTCTTCGAGAGAAAGGCCTGTAACGTCATCGTTGATACCGATTGTGAAGCCGTTCTTCGGAGCGTCCTTTGCGAGGTTTTCATAAACTGCGAAGATAGAGGACGGAGGAGTATCCTTTGAGCCGAGGCCGTAACGTCCGCCGACAACCTTTACAGCTTTTCCTGCCTGAGCAAGAGCCGTAACAACGTCAAGATAGAGAGGCTCGCCGAGAGAGCCAGGCTCTTTTGTTCTGTCGAGAACTGCGATCTTCTTGCAGGTCTCGGGGATAGCTGCGATGAGCTTGTCCGCACGGAAAGGACGGTAAAGACGAACCTTTACAAGACCAACCTTCTCGCCGTGAGCGTTCATATAATCAACAACTTCCTCTGCAACGTCGCATACGGAGCCCATAGCGATGATAACTCTGTCTGCATCGGGTGCGCCGTAGTAGTTGAAGAGCTGATAGTTTGTTCCGAGCTTTTCGTTTACCTTGCCCATATATTCTTCAACGATAGCGGGGAGAGCATTGTAATATTCGTTGCAAGCCTCTCTGTGCTGGAAGAAGATATCGCCGTTTTCTGCCGAGCCGCGGAGAACGGGATGTTCGGGGTTGAGCGCACGCGCGCGGAAAGCTGCGAGAGCGTCCTTGTCTATCATAGATTTGAGATCGTCAAAGTCCCAAGCTTCGATCTTCTGGATTTCGTGAGATGTTCTGAAGCCGTCGAAGAAGTTAAGGAAAGGTACTCTGCCCTTGATTGTTGAAAGATGGGCAACAGCGCCGAGGTCCATAATTTCCTGCGGGTTGGATTCAGCGAGCATAGCAAAGCCTGTCTGACGGCAAGCGTATACGTCCGAATGGTCGCCGAAAATGTTGAGTGCGTGAGAAGCAACGCAACGAGCGGAAACGTGAATTACGCAGGGAAGAAGTTCTCCCGCGATCTTGTACATATTAGGGATCATAAGGAGAAGTCCCTGAGAAGCGGTATATGTTGTTGTGAGCGCGCCTGCAGCGAGAGAGCCGTGAACGGCACCTGCCGCACCTGCTTCTGACTGCATTTCAACAACCTTTACCTTGTCTCCGAAGATATTTTTGAGCCCGCCCGCAGACCATGTGTCCGTATTCTCAGCCATAGGGCTGGAGGGCGTGATGGGATAGATCGCGGCAACTTCCGTAAACGCATACGAAACGTGTGCGGCAGCGGTGTTACCGTCCATAGAAATCATTTTTCTTGCCATAGTTTTCCTCCGTTTTTTATTTGCATATAACTTGAAATTATATATATTTTGCATTACCTATTATAATAGCACGTTTGTTTTGAAAAGTAAACAAGTTTATCACAAAAAATGCTCTCAAAAATAAATTTTTTCGTCTTTCAGCCGTTATTTGATGCCGCAATGCACGCATCTATCACGATAAGGGCGCAAAGACAGGCGAGAACATCTTCGTCCCGCATAACGCGAAGGCGATAAGCGTCGCCGAAGGTAAACCATTCCTTTGAAACCGTTGCGACTGTGCCTCCGTCGTCGGTTATTTCGTATTCGTGAGCAAAGAAGTCGCCATCTATCTCCCAGCCGATCGGCTCGACTCTGTATGACTGGCAGAAAAACGATATTCTCTTGCAAACGGTCATCTCCTCCCCGCCGGCGGAGAAGTCGTATTTGATGGGGAACGAAAAGAGCCTTCTGGAAATTTCCGCGAGTTCTTCCCCTCCCGCCGAGCTTATATGAAACGTTTTCGGCAGAGACAAAAACTCGCCTGAAACATAATATTTTTCGCTTCCGTCCTCCGAATAGACCGTGAACCTTTCGCCGAGGGTGAAAACGTGTTGTTTTATATAAAGATCTGTCATTTTATTTTCCTTTCGGCTTTGCGGGATTTACATACGCCGTATAATAATCTGTATAAATTACGTGACCCGGCGCCGAGCCCGACGGCTTTTTGACAAATTTCGCAAGAGTATAATCGACTGCGACGTTTGCGGAAGCCTTCTCGTCGGAGAAAAATGCCGCCGCCTGCGCCGCCTCCGTAAAGTCTCTCGCGTCGGGGTCTTCATCAGGCTCGCAGCGCATAATCACGTGCGACCCCGCCCCGCCCTTGACGTGAAACCACCAGTCGCTCTTTTCGGCAAATTTTGTTGAGAGAAAGTCGTTCTGGGTATTGTTCTTTCCGCAGATAATCTCCCTGCCGAGCGACGTATGAAAATACATCGGCTCGGTCTTTTTCGGCTTCTGCCCCTTTGCCTGAACAGGGCGACGGAGATAGCCCGTTTTCATAAGCTCTTCCCTTATCTCGGAAACATCCGCCGCACAGTCGCAAAGCGCAAGCGAAGCTTCGACTGTCTTGAGATATTCCAGCTCCGCGCGGGCTTTTTCCGCCTGCTCGGCGGCAATCGTCCTCGCCGTTTTGAGCTTGTTATACTTCTTATAATATCTCGCCGCATTCTGGGACGCCGTCAGCTTTTCGTCAAGCGGAATGGTTACCGCCCGAGGCGGGTCTGAATAATAGTCTGTAACGGTCGCTTCCCCGGCTTTGCCCGTCAGCATATAGAGAGAGCCTGTTATAAGCTCGCCCCAGAGCCGATATTTATCCGCTTCCTCACATTCGGAAAGCTCTGCGGAGAGAACGTCCAGCTTCTTTGTCAGTCGTTTTTTCGCCGTGACTATCAGCGCCTCCGTCGCACCGACGCGGTTTTTCAGCGCCTCGGCTTCCGCTTTTTTGCCGTAAAAAGCCGAGAGAAGCCCGGAAAAGCTCTCAAATCTTTTCCCCGCTCCGGGCAGATATGTTATCTCCGTATATGAAAACTCTTCCGGCTCGCCGCCTGCGCCGTAAACAGCGTAAGGAACAAAATCCCCGTTTTTCACTTTTTCCATAAGCGCAAGGAAGACAGAAGCAAGTTTTTTTGCATCAGCTTCGCCGGCGGTCGCTCCGTCGCAGCCCGCCCTATGGACAAGCTCCCTTGCAACTGCGGGAGAAAAGCCGAGATATGTGTCAATGAAAAATCTTTCTGCGTCCTTTCCCTGCGGGTAATTTTCAAAACGGGAAAGAAAGTCCTCTCCGGTTTCGTCCAGTGGCGACTTTTTCTCCTGCGGCGGCGGCGACTGATATATCATCCCCGGCAGGAGCTGGCGAACGCGGCTCGTCGTCATATCGACGGGCTTTGCCACGCCGAGTATTTTCATTTTTCCGTCATCGTCACCGGCGAAGATTATGTTGCTGTATTTGCCCATTATCTCCGCTATCAGATAACGCCTGCAATCAAAGCCGAGCTCGTCCCGGCAGGCAAAGGTTATCTTTATCGCACGCTCGAAACCGACCGTCTCCACGCCCTCGATCTGCGCTCCCGCAAGATGCTTGCGCAGCAGCATACAGAACATCGGAGGGGCGGCGGGGTTTTCCCCGGCGGTATCCGTAAAACATACTCTCGCCGAAGCGGGAGAGGAGGAAACGATCAGCTTCCTCGTTTCCCTGCCGACACGGCAGAAAAGCAATATTTCTTCTTTTGACGGCTGATAGACCTTTTCGACCCTTGCCCCCGCAAGGGCACCGTCCAGCTCCTTTGCGACAGCCGTCGCAAATATAACGTCAAATGCCATATTTCCTCTTTCATCAAAACAAATCGGAAAAGCTGCCCCTTCCGATTTGTCCGTTTTAATTTATTTGGTTTCTTCTCCGGAGGAAGGCTCTTTCTCTGAAGGCTTTTCCTCTGCGGGAGCGACCGGCTCCGCCTTTTCGGGCTCCGAAGCCTTTATCATACCGGCAGTTGCGGGAACGTCGTCATCGTCCGCTACGTCCTCCGTTATGAATATCATATCGCCGGAAACGCCGTAGGGAGCGTACTTTTTGCCAGCAAGCTTATATACAAAGCGTCTTACCTTATCAACCTTTACAAAGAGGATAAAGCAGATGAACACGATGAGCGAAAGCACGGTTATGATTATCGTTATGACATAGCCCTTCGGCATATAGCGGAATTCGATGTCGTGATAGCCCGCCGTCGATTTTACGGCAAGGAGTGAATCGCAGACCATAACGGTCTCCGCTTTTTCGCCGTCAACATATACGTTCCAGCCGGCGTCATAAGGGATCGATGTGAATATCAGCTCCTGACCCTCCGGCAAGTCGATTGTGCCCTTGAGGTAGTCGTTGCCGTAGTCTTCTATATACATTTCCGCCGCGGAGAGCTGGTCAAACGCCTCCGTCAATGCGTTGTAATCCATATAATAGAAGAAGTATTTCGATTCTCTTGAGAAGAGGATGCTGTCTCCGTTCAGACGCAGCTCGACGGACACCTTATCTCCCTCGGAGAAATCTCCGAGCTTTATTATGCATCTCGTGTCGTCTCCGAGACAGTCTGCAACATATGCCGCGGCGCTGTTGTTCTTCTTGACATAAACCTTGCCCGAATATCCGAAGTTTCTCGATACGTTGAAATGAACGTATATCGGACCGTTTGCGGGAGCTGTGAAATCAAAGACAGCCTTCGGGTCGTTGCCGCTCTTGTCAAGCCAGTAATGGTTAGTGCCGTACTGAAGAGACGTGCTGCGTGTGCAATCGACAACGCTCATCGAAGCCGTTATTCCCTTGAACACGTCAACATTCACTCCGCTCTCCGAGAGCATAGACTTTACGAGCCTGTTCTGATATTCAAGACCGGAGAAGCGGGGCGGATCGTCCGGAGCCGTAAGACCGTTCATATCCTCTATGACATTCTCGCTTACGCCGTACGCAACGGAAAGCGCCTTTGTATTCTGCATCGCATAGATGATATTTTCTGATTTTACGTAGCGGTAGCCTTCTTCGCCCTGCGCCGCAATATTGAAGATGTTGCGGTCAAGAGTATCGTTTTTGGTTATCACGTATTTGATTCCGAGGAGCGCGTCCGAAACGGGTGTTCCGCCGCGATATTTTGTCCAGTGAGAATCGGACGAATAGCCCATCTGAGCCATCATTTTTATAAGGCGTTCGTTTAAGGTCGAGGTCGAATGGGAGATGCCGTTATAGCCGAGCGCCATCGGCTCGTTTACATAGCAACGGTAAAGCGTACTTTCCATACGGTAAAAGGTCTTGTCGCTGTCAAGTATCTTGTCAACAACGCCCTTTATCCTGTCAATGCCGCCTCTGTATGTGTCGTATTGTTCGTTTCCGTTTGCGTCAAGGTAGTTTCCGTATTTCGTCTCGCCGACCTCCTCCCGCACGCTTACGGAATTGAGCAATGCGGCTCCGAAAAGCTCGACGCAGACGACCGCCGCCAGCATAAACGCCGCGGACTCCCTCGTCTTTTTATCGTGCAGGGATTTGAGAATCAGCGTATAAATAATAATGACGATAAGGGAGAACATTATACATCTGAGAGAGCTCAGCGCAATGGTGTTGTCGCCCTGCTTGAAGGTAACGTTCAGCTTCTGAATAATCAGAACGAGCAGAGAGCAGGTCACCCCCGTCGCAACTATATACGAAGGCTTTATCTTTCCGATACCCTTGAGCGCATCGGCAGCCATTGTCAGAACGAAGAAAGAAAAGACGTATGCGTATCTGTAATTGAGCCAGTTCGGCATTGCAAAGCCGTGCCAAACGAGGTCTATGGTGTTGACGGTAAAGCTTGCGATGAGCGCAACGAGCATTCCCGTCGCCGCGATTTTCTGTCTCTTCGGAACAGATTTTGAGAGATAGAAAAGCGGGATGCACATAAGCGCGACGACACCGCAATATATCTCCGGCTGACCTCCGCGGTTGAGCGACGTATACGAGCCAGGAAGCATATTTATAAACAGGTCAAGATAATCAAAACGGAGCTGGAACGAGAAGTCAACGTTCAGCCAGCCCATCTTGCCGAAGCTCAGCGAATACCAGGCTGCATAGAGCATAAACGACGAAAGTCCGATTGCAAGCAGCGTGCTGAACGCAAAGCGCATAAAGGTTTTAAAGCCGACGCTGCGGAAGAACCTGTCCTCGCCCTTGTATATCTCGGGGCGGATGGTGTAATAGTAGTAGCAGAAATAGAGGAATGTGAATATTCCGCACATATATCCCATATAGTAGTTCGAGATGAATATGACGGAGAGAGAAATTATATAGAGAACAACCTTTCTCTTGCGGACGAGAGCTTCCGTGCCGAGGATGAGCAGCGGCAGGAAAACGACAGCATCGAGCCACATCGGGTCAATCGTCTGGATGACGGCATATCCGCAGAGAGCATACATCATCGAAAGGGCGATCGTCCTCATCTGCCCGGGCTTTCTCGTCTTATGCAGATAGATGCCGAAGTTGAGACCCATAGCGCCGATCTTGCAGAGCTGGATAAACGTAACTGCGTCAACTATGTTCTTCTTCGGGAAGAGAACGAGCAAAAGATTGAACGGGCTGCCCATATAGTACGCGACTATGCCCATAAACTCTCCGCCGAGCGTCCTCTGCCAGGAATAAAGCCAGCTGCCTCCGTTCACAAGCAGATCGCGGATCTTCTCATAATAGAAAATATACTGCGCCTGAAAGTCCAGCGTCAGAATCGAGCCGTTGCCGAAGGGATGGAAGCCCATACATGCAAACACTCCCGCCATTACCGTAAACGGCAGAAGGAACGCCGCCGCGAGATATGTGTACTCGCTTGACTTCAGCCTGAGCCACATTCGGACAAAGAAATTTTTGTTTTCCTTGATCTTGTTCTGTTCAATACTCATTTTTTACCTCATCAAAACAGTTTTTATTGAATATAGTCGTAAATAAGGTCTGAAAATCTCATAGCAACGACTATTTTATCATCATTTGAGCAAATATTAAAGGGGGTTTTTGAAATTCGGACAATTTTATCGTTTTTTCTTTGCTTTTTCTCCGGTTTGTGTTATCATAAAGCAAAGAGAGGTGAAAATTATGTCCCTTTTCAAACGGAAAAAGCCCGAAGAAAAGCTGTCGTTCAAAATCAAAATGGCGGAAAAGATGGTTCGCAACCGTCTCCGTTACGCAACCGAGCGCGACGGCGATACCGATTCCGTCATCGGCAAAAACGGCGGCTTCAACATAAGAAACGGGCAGCTTATCGTCTCTGCGGACAACCGCGTCATCTTCCGCTGCAACATTGAAGAAATGACGGTCTCCGAGCTTATGTCCCTTGAAGGCGTGATTATAACCGCGCCGGACATCGAGCAGGGAGGCAAAGTCCGCACGATCATCTGTTACTACGTTTATTACAGGTGATCAGAGGATAAACCCGCCGTCAACACAGAGCGTCTGCCCTGTGATGAAGGTGTTTTCGAGCGACAAAAACAAAACCGCACGCGCCACGTCGTCAGGCTCTCCGAGTCTTCCGAGTGGCGTTCTTTTTTTCAGGGCCTCCATAGTCTCCTCGTCATAGCAGGAGTTCATTTCCGTATTTATAACGCCCGGAGCAACGCAATTGACGACGACGCCAGCCGTCGCAAGCTCCTTTGAAAGCGACTTTGTCAGGTTTATGACAGCCGCCTTCGAAGCCGAATATACAGCTTCTCCCGCTGCGCCGCATATGCCCCACATAGACGAAATGTTGACTATCGCCCCGCCGCAACCCGCTCCGATCATCTCCCTCGCCGCCGCACGGGTGCAGAAGAGGGTTCCGTCAAAATTCGTTCCCATAACGCGGCGAAGTTCGTCCTCCGTGACGTCGAGGAGGGCTTGCGGGCTTGCGACTCCGGCATTGTTTACGAGAATATCGATCCTGCCGAATTCCATAATCGCCTTTGCGATCAGTCGTCTCGCTTCGGATTCGCTCGATACGTCTGCGCAGAACGGTATCGCCCTGCCGTCTCCGAGCGCATTTATCTCGCGGCAGAGCGTCTCTGCCTTTTCTTTTGATCTGTTGTAGTTTACTATAACGTCGCAACCCGCCTTGCAGAGCCCGCGGACGATCTCCGCGCCTATACCCTTCGCTCCTCCGGTTACGACGGCAAATCTTCTTTTCATAATTTTTCTCCAGACGTTATCCTCCGCGCAATTCCGCGACGGAATGATAAAAATCAAGCGTTTTGAAGTCTCTCTCCAGATGACAAAGCAGATATTTTTCGCAGGCGCCGGCAAATTGCTCCATAGCCTCGTCCTTGAGATCGAAGGCGAAAAGCCTCTCCCTGCGACAGTATATAACATATCTCATCGCCGCAAAAACGGAGGGCGAAAGCGGAATTATCAGATGCGCGTGCGAATAGATTCCTTCGGCTTCGCTTGCGCGCCTTGCTTCCGTGTCAAAATCCGTTTCCTTTGCCCTGTAACAATTCTCACAGCAGAAATATCCGCCCTCAACATCAAAATAATATGTATCGAAATCCGCTCCTCCGCAGCCCTCACAGCCGACAAGATCCGGCATAAATCCGGCTTCGGACACCGCGCGAAGCTCAAAAGCCGCCTTTATCTGCATCGGCGGTTTCAGCTTTTTTGCGATACTGTAAAGGCTGTTGAGCACAAGTCGCAAAAGCTCCGCTTCGGGCTGATCCTCAAGGGCAATATCGCAGGCAACGTCGGCTATATACGCCGCGAGCGCCGCTCCCTCGAGAGTGTCTCTTATGCCGAAAAAGCATTCCGATCTGCCGGATTCGCAGAGGTAATACTTGTCGTGCATCGTTTTGACGGTCAGAACGGAATAAGCATAAACCTGACACGCAACAAAATCCGGACTTTTCAGCCTTTTTGCGCCGCGGGCGAAAACGGATATTTTCCCGAGCTCCGCCGTAAGCACGGTCAGCATTTTGTCGTATTCGCCGACATCGACCTCGCGCAGCACGATGCCGTTTACGTTTATGACTTCCTTTGACATCCGTCAGAATTCCTCTCTCTTGAAGCCCAGATTACTGACGGCGAAATCGGATTCGCGCCAGTTTTCCTTGACCTTCACCCAAAGGTCGAGATAGACCTTCATTCCGAAGAACGCTTCAAGATCCTCCCTTGCCATCTCGCCGACCTTCTTCAGCGTTGCGCCGCCCTTGCCGATTATAATCGGCTTATGGGACGCTCTCTCGCAGAAGATTTCCGCGCGGATGGAGAGGAGCTTTGAGGTTTCTCTCCATTCCTCGATTACGACGGCAATTCCGTGCGGAATTTCCTCGCTCAAAAGCCGGAGCAACTTTTCCCTGATGAATTCCGCCGCTATCTGTCTTTCCGGCTGATCCGTTATCATATCGTCCGGGAAAATCCATTCGTCCGTCTCTGTTGCGTATTTATCGATCTCGTCAAAAATTATGTTTGTATTGTCGCCGTTTTTCGCCGATATGGGTATGACGGCGGCGAAGTCGTATTTGCCTGAAAAGCGCAGAATCGTATCGCCTATCTGTTCCGCGCGGCTTATATCCGTCTTGTTTACGAGAAGCACAACGGGCACATCGATTTCCTTGAAACGCTTCATAAGATTTTCTTCAATCGGGCCGATTCTGTCCCCAGCGGAAACTATATAGAGAATAAGGTCAACTCCCGTTGCGGCGTCCGAAGCGGCACGCATCATAAACGAACCGAGCTTGTCCTGCGGCTTGTGTATGCCGGGGGTGTCAAGAAAGACATACTGCGTATCGCCCTTGGACGTTATTCCCGTTATTTTCGTGCGGGTTGTCTGCGGCTTGTTTGAAACGATTGCGATCTTTTCTCCGAGCAAGGTGTTGAGCAGGGTGGATTTGCCTGTGTTTGCCCTGCCGATTATCGCCGTAAATATTGTCTTTTTCATTTATTTTCTCTCCTGTCCGATTGATGATAATATCGCTTCCTGCTTGTCCCGCATAAGCCTGTCCTCTTCCTCGCTGCGCTCGTGGTCGTAGCCGAGGAGGTGCAGCGTTGAGTGTACGGAAAGAAAAGCTATCTCCCTTTCGGGGCTGTGACCGTACATCTCCGCCTGCTCCATCGCCCGCTCAACGGAAATGACTATATCTCCGATGACGGCGCAGCCGTTCGCCTCGTCTATATCCCATTCCGAGTCGTCCTCGGAGAGAATCGGAAACGAGAGAACGTCCGTCGGGGCGTCCTTGCCCCTGTGCTCGCGGTTCAGCTCGCGTATGCCTTCGTTGTCTGTAAACGTGACGGAGACCTCGGCCGGGAGAGGAAAATTCTCGCTTTTCAGCGTCTGACTTACGGCAAGGCGTATCAGCTTTTTCATCTCCGCCGTAACGGGGAGCTTTTTTTGGTTGTTTGAAAAATATATTTCGTTATGATATCTCATTTCTGTTCGCCTCCGCTTTTTCTGACCTTGAATTTTTCGGGCGTTTTCTTCATTTCCCGCTCGTATTTGTCATAAGCGAGGATGATCTTCTGCACGAGCTTATGACGGACAACGTCCCGCTCGGAGAATTCGTGAATTGCGATTCCCTCTATCCCACGCAGAATTTTGGAAGCCTCCGCAAGTCCGCTCTTTTTGCCGAACGGAAGGTCGGTCTGGGTAATGTCGCCTGTGACGACAGCCTTCGAGCCCGAGCCGAGACGCGTCAGGAACATTTTCATCTGCTCCGGAGTCGTGTTCTGCGCTTCGTCCAGAATGATGAACGAATCGTCAAGCGTTCTTCCGCGCATATATGCGAGAGGAGCGATTTCGATCGTGCCGCGTTCAAGGTGCTTCTGATATGTCTCCGCGCCGAACATTTCAAACATAGCGTCGTAAAGCGGGCGCAGATAAGGATTTATCTTGCTTTGCAGGTCGCCCGGGAGAAAACCGAGGCGTTCACCCGCTTCAACGGCGGGTCTTGTCAGAATGATTCTGGAAACTTCTTTGTTGCGAAGAGCTGTCGAAGCGGCGGCAACGGCAAGGAACGTCTTTCCCGTGCCCGCCGGTCCGAGCCCCAGAATAATTGTATTTTTCTTTATTGCGTCTATATATTTCTTCTGTCCGACGGTGCGCGCCTTTATCGGTTTTCCTCTCGTTGTAACGCAGATGCAATCGTCGCCGAAGCGTTCGAGCGACTCCCCGCTTTTAACCGTGTTTATGACATAATCGACGCTCTGCTCGGAGAGTTCCGTTCCCATTTTCACCATTGAATAAAGATATTCGAGCGCGGAAAACGCGGAGAGGAGAGCGTCGCTGTCCTCGCTGCGGAGAATGATGGCATCCCCTCCGCTGCGGTCGCTTTCCCTGTTCGTTATGCTGATTCCGAACGCCTTTTCCAGCTTTGCGGCGTTGACGTCAAAATTGCCGAAAAGGTTCGCCGTCTGCTCCATATTGTCCGTATAAAGAATTTTTTCGTACATCTATTTTTCTCCGTCCGTTTCTATGAATACTTCGCTTGTTATGTCCGCTATGCAGTCTATATCCACATAAAGCGTAAGAATTCCGTCGTTTATTTCCGTGCGCTCCTCCCTTGCCAGAATCTGCGCCTCGGAAAGCGTTTGCTCTGTCTGCCTTGCGAGCTCTTTTCTCGCAAGCAAAAGGGCTTTTTCTTCGCTTATCCGCTCCGTCTCGCCGACGTACTCGGAATACGTTGTTTTTACAACGAATACAGGCAATTCGATCCTGTCAAAAAGGCAGATGCGTTTTTCCTCCTCTATTGTATCATATTTTTCATAAGAAATATCATTATTTGCAAAAAGATTTACTTTTTTTGAAAAAATTTTGAGAGTTGTTTTCGTTTTTTTCTCTCCCGTGTACGTTTTTTTCTCAGACAAAAGCGGAATTTCCGCTTTAAAGCTCCGGCTTATTCTCGCATAGACCTCTCCTCTGGCACGGACAAGCCGATAACCGACAGCCTGCGAATCTATCACGCCGGAAACCAGAAGCTGCCCCTTTTTCACAATCTGCCCCTTTTTCACGGTCGGCACGCCGCCCCGCACTTCGATTGCCTCGATCTGCCCGTCGCAGTTTGCAACAAGGTTTGACGGAGCGGAAATATCTTCAACCTCCTTTACTTTTTCCTCCCGCACAACCACCTCTGCAACCGTCCCGCGCAGGTTTATGCTGGCGTAGGAAAGCTCCTCCGTATCGATGACGAGCTCGTTTTCAAGCCGTTCTGTATTTATGTTCGGTATGTATGCACCGATATACAGCCCGTAGCCCTCAAGCGTTTCAAGAATTTCCCTTTCGGAAAGCCCGGTCTGCCCCGTGACGTTTATATCCCAGACAAAAAACGACGAAGCGGCAAGAAGTGCCGCACAGAGCACCGCGCCGATGAAAAATCCGATCCGCATTTTATAAGCCGAGAGGGCAAAAAACAGCCCGCAACGCTCGGTTTTTTCGTTTTCAAGCGTCAGCTTTTCCGTCAGCGCAATGTACTTTCCGTAGGCATCCGGTTCAAGGCGGAAGCTGACAATACCCTCCCCCTCCGCACGCACGGCATAAAACGGAACGTTGTTTTTCATCAGAATATTCAACGCGCGGCAAACGGATTCCGCCCCTGCGGAAACCTTATATGACCCTCTTAAGTATTCGTATATTTTTCCCATATCAGCAGAATGTGAGCGACTTTATCTTCCCCGCAACGGATATTTTCCCATATCCCGCCCAGCGCAGACACAGCTCCTCTCCGCAGACAGAAAGCTCTCCGCCGCAGATGTTCAGCCTTACTTCCTCCGTCGAATAAAAGCAAATGCCCAGACAGCCGCACACAAGCACCTCCTCTCTACCGTAAATTTCAATTCCGAGAGAGGTTATTTCGGGCAGAATTTTCTTTTTCAAGTACTGTTCCCTCCTGAAATATTCATCATTGTTTTCGCATACTTATTGTATGCGGGAGGTGATTTTTATAAAACAATCCGGGCGTTTTTCTTATATAATTTTTGTTTTTGCAATGGCGCTTTTGCTGATGCTCTTTGCCGTTTTATTCCCCGCCGATACAGCGGAATCTGTCCGAAAGGGACTTCGGCTATGTATAGAAAAGGTTGTTCCTTCTCTCTTTCTTTTTCTCTGCGCGGCAAGGCTTCTTGCAAAAAGCGGCATTGATCGTCTTTTTGAAAAATGCAAGTTTTTGCTTACATTATTCGGGGTTTCTCCTGCCGGGATGACCGTCATTTTCACGGGGTTTTTATGCGGGTATCCTTCCGGTGCATCAACGGCGGCAGAGCTTTGCAAATCAGGACGGATGACAGCCGAAGAAGCGGGCTCTCTTCTGCCTTTTACAAACTGCGCGGGCGCAGCGTTTCTCATAGGCGCCGTCGGCAATTCGATGTTCGGCGACACAAAGGCGGGGGTTGTGCTTTTTATAGCACAGAGTGTAACCTCGGCTTTACTTCTAACTTTGACTGCGCCGCGCCGGAGCGCGCGCTCCGCGCGCGCCTTCCCGCCCCCGCCTCCAAAAAATTCAACCCTAAAAAAGGAGCCCGGCGTGGCGGGGGCGGTTGCCTCCGCTGTTGCGGAGGGCGGCGCGGCGCTGATCCCGATAACCGCCTTTGTGACGTTTTTCCGTACAGTAACGGACATCGCCGCGCGGTTTGTAAAAGCCCCGCTCATATCTTCCGGCATCTGCTGCATATGCGAGATAACCTGCGGGCTCGATTCGCTCTCCGCAAATTATCCGTCCGAACCGCTGATGACAATTGCTCTTGCCTCTGCGACGGTCGGCTTTTCGGGGCTGTCCGTTATGGCACAGGTGTTCGAAAGAGCGATAGCGGCAAACATCAAAACAAACAGCTACCTCGCCGGCAAACTTGTTCTTTCGCTTGCAATGGCGATTATCTCCGTCCCGATATACAAGGTTTTTTATGAAAATGACACAAAAATCGCTGTGATACTGTGCCTCGTTTTGTCGCTCGCAACGATTGCGCACATTCTGCGCAAAAAACTTTCAAAAAGGGGTAGAAAAATGAGAAATTATGATATATAATTAGCTTATGATAATTTGTACTTACAAAATGCGGGGGAGGTAGCGCGATATGCAAGAGAAAAAAACGATCGAAAAAGAAGACAGACTTTGCGCTTTTTGCGAAAAAGGCACACCCGTTCCCGGAGGAGAGCTTGTCATCTGCCCGAAAAAGGGACTTGTAGACGAAAGATTCTCGTGCCGGTCGTTTTCCTATGACCCCCTCAAACGTGAACCGAAAAGAAAAGAAGCAGACGTGTTCTGCGAATTTATAGATATAGACGATGAAAAACAATAATTTTGAAAAAGCGATAAAAACGCTCGAATTCGATAAAATCAGACAAATGCTTTGCGAGGTCGCTCCGACGGCAGGTGCAAAGGAAATGGCGCTTTCGCTTATGCCCTCCGCAAGTGCCGCCGAGGTGCGGACTCTGCTTGCGGAAACTGATGCGGCAAAGGCAATGCAGGCGCTCAAAGGTATGCCCCCGTTTTACGGCATAGCGGACGTGACAGACTCCCTTGAAAGAGCCGATAAGGGTGCTATTCTCTCAACAAGAGAACTTCTTGACATCGGCTCGGTGCTGCGCGCGGCGAGAGCTCTTCGCGACTATGCAAACCTTTCCCATAGCGAGGAAACCGCTCTGACGGAATATTTTTCCCGTCTCATTCCGAACAAATATCTTGAAGAAAAAATATCGAGATGTATCCAGAGCGAGGATATGATAAGCGACGCCGCAAGCGAAAAACTGGCAGACATCCGTCGCCATATAAGAATTGAAAATTCCCGCGTCCGCGAGATTCTGCAAAAGTATATTACAAGCCCCGAATACTCCAAACACCTTCAGGAGCAGATTGTCACAATGCGTGACGGAAGATACGTCATTCCCGTCCGCGCGGAGAGCAAGAATGAAATAAAGGGTCTTGTTCACGATACATCGGCTTCGGGCGCGACGCTCTTTGTCGAGCCGCTTTCCGTTGTTGAGGCGAACAACAATCTCCGTGTGCTTGAAACAAAAGAGCGGGACGAGATCGAGCGGATTCTCGCCGAGCTTTCAGCCGACGCATCTGCCGCCGCAAGCGGAATAATAACAAACTACGAAAACATCACCCTGCTCGCCTTTGCCTTTGCCAAAAGTCAGCTCTCGCTGAAAATGGAGGCTTCGGCGCCGATAATTTCGGATAAATGCGAGCTTGAAATATTTGAGGGACGTCATCCCCTTCTCCGAACGGAAAAGGTCGTGCCGATAAACGTTTCCCTCGGCAAAAAATTTGATACCCTCGTCATCACCGGTCCCAACACCGGCGGCAAGACCGTCGCACTGAAAACAATCGGTCTTTTCTCGCTGATGGCGGGTGCGGGGCTTCATATCCCTGCGTCGCAGAACTCAACGATGTGCGTCTTTTCCGATGTTCTCGCCGATATAGGCGATGAGCAGAGCATTGAGCAGTCGCTTTCGACATTCTCTGCGCATATGGTGAACATTGTTGACATTCTCTCAAAGGTCAGCCCGAAAACACTCGTGCTTCTGGACGAGCTGGGGGCGGGGACGGATCCAGTCGAAGGTGCGGCTCTCGCCGTTTCGATACTTGAAGCCGTCAGGGAGAGCGGTGCGCTCTGCGCCGCAACGACGCATTATGCGGAGCTGAAATCCTTCGCCATTGAAACGAACGGCGTCTGCAACGCCTCCTGCGAGTTTGACGTAAAAACCCTCCGCCCGACGTATCGGCTGATAATCGGCGCGCCGGGACGCTCAAACGCTTTTGCAATTTCGGAGCGGCTGGGTATATCAAAGGGCATCATCGACCGCGCGCAGCGCTACGTTTCCGGCGAGGACAAGCGTTTTGAAAACGTAATCGAACAGCTTGAGAAAACAAGAATAGAAGCGGAAAAGGCAAAGTTGGAAGCCGAAAAGCTCCTCGCCGAAGCAAAAAGAGAGCGGCTTGAAACAGCCGAGCAGACAGACGCCCTCCGTCGTCAGGCAGAAAAAGAGCTTGAAAAAGCTCGTGCAACCGCCGTGCGCACCGTCGAAAGCGCAAAGGCTTCGAGCGCGTTCATATTCGAGCAGATGGATAAGGTTGCGAAGGCAAAGGAAAAGCCCAACCTGCGCGAGGAAATGGACAAAGCGCGCGCAGAGATACGCAAAAAGCTGCGTGAAAACGAGGACACGCTCAACCCTGTCGTCGAAAGGACGGCGGAAGGATATGTTCTTCCCCGTGATCCGGTTCCGGGAGACAAAGTCATAATCGTCAGCGTCGGGCAGCACGGAGAAGTCGTTTCCGAGCCTGATACCGCAGGAAATATCGCTGTCAGGGTCGGCTCTGCGATAATGAAAACCAAAATCAAAAATCTTATGTTCGACGAGCGCGCCGAAAAGAAACCCAAGGGCGGAACAAAAGCCGCCGTCGGTACCTCTGCGACGTTCTCTCCGGAGATTGACCTTCGCGGAATGTACGGAGACGACGCCGAGCTTGCGCTTGACAAATATGTTGACGACGCAAAGCGCGCGGGTGTGCACGAAATACGAATTATACACGGAAAGGGCACGGGAGCCCTCCGCAAAGCCGTTCAGGCATTCCTCCGCTCCGACAAGCGCATTGCGAATTTCCGCATTGGCAACTGGGGCGAGGGCGACACAGGCGTGACAATAGCAGAACTGAAATAACCTTCTTTTCTTCGAGAAG
>DLLG01000003.1:64821-77616 GCA_002479075.1 Clostridiales bacterium UBA7568 | reverse complement strand
TTCCTTTCCCGCTTTATGACGAAAATCAGGAAAGATATTACGTAAACAGCGATAACCACCTCCCTGTATACGGTATTCCTACATCGTTTGCAGACACAGAAGTTATAAACGACTTCTGGACGCTCTATGCGGCTCATTCAAGATATACAGTTCGTAAAGCATATGTTGACTCCTGCAAGTATGTATGGACGAGCGACGAAGAAAACGGCGATATGATGGAAATAATCCTTGAATCCCGTATTTTCGATCCGGGCTACAACTGGAACCTTGCCACCTCCTTCATCACAATCCTTGGAACTATGATTGAAGGCAACGATAACCGTTTCTCCGGTTACGCAAACAAGCAGTCAAGAGCTATTCAGTCCAACATTGATAACTTTGACACTACAATCGGCGGGCTCGAACGCTGACATAACGTTCAAAACCTATAAAAAACACCGGCTTTTGCCGGTGTTTTTTATTAAGGGGCTTTATTTCGGCGCATAGCATTGTTCGAAAATGCAAAAAAATATGCATAAAATTGTCATATATATATAAAATTATTATGTATCACAAACATATATATTGACAAAATAATTGTAAAATGATAAAATATAATAAACGCTCTATCGACAAAAGTAAGCGGCGACTTGTTTATTTGAGCGATAAAAAATTTTTATAAAGGAGATAATATCTATGAAGAGAATTATCACACTTCTCTTGGCTGTTGCAATGCTTGCAGGCGTTGTTATGCTCGCTGTTGCGTGCGGCGGTAACTCCGACGTTACGACAACAAACGGCGGCAGCAATGCTACAACGACTGACGGCAACAGCGGCGGCGTTACGACGACGGGTAACGGCGGCAATGTAACGACAACCGGCAACAGCGGCAACGTTACAACGACGGGTAACGGCGGCGCAACGACAACTTCCGGCGGCAGCGACGATCCCACTGAATGGGACGGCCTTACAAAGCTCCCCGGAAAAGAACACGTTGACTTCGGCGGCAGAACATTCTTTATTGCTTCTGTTGACGACGGTCAGGGCTACGACACAACAAACGAAGTTTGGGTCGAATCGCTCACAGGCAATGCTTATAATGACTCCGTTTACGAGAGAAACAAGATTATGCAGGAACTCTATAACTGCACAATCAAGGTTGACAAGAACGGCCAGGACGGCTTCGAAGCTGATAAGGCTTCCGGCGGCGGCAAGTACATCGCAAGCACGTCCCAGTATTCAGGTCTTTCGGCACCCAAGGGCTATTACAACATTCATAGCCTCGGTATCGACCTCCAGCAGGAGTGGTGGGATCAGAACTACATTGACAACTTCACCTATGACGGCAAGCTCTATTCGATAATCGGTGACTTTGCTCGTCTGGCGATGGGATGCACTTGGGTTCTCATCTTCAACAAGACAGTCTATGAAAACCGCGGTATTGACGACGATATTTATCAGCTCGTTCGTGACCGCAAATGGACAATCGATAAGATGATGGAAATGAGCTCAAAGGCTGTTTACGATACGGACGGTAGCACAGACTATAAGGTCGGTTCTTCCGCAGATTCCGATATCATCGGCTTTACATCTTCTTCTTTCAGCTACCGTGGCTTCTACCTCGGTTGCGGCGAGAGATTCGTTTCCAAGGACAGCTCCGACAAGTTCAAAGTTGCTCTTACAGACGGTAAGGGCGCAGAAGTTGTTGACAAGATCATCAAGTTCTATAACACAGACGGCTATCAGAACTCTTCTTACACAGTAACCGACGCGGCAATGAGAGCTGATAAGATCCTCTTCGAGGGCGAGCTTCTTGAAAAGCTCAGACTCTTCGAGGACGCTGAAACACTTGAACTCGGCGTTCTTCCTTTCCCGCTTTATGACGAGAACCAGGAAAGATATTATGTAAACAGCGATAACCACCTCCCTGTATACGGTATTCCTACATCGTTTGCAGACACAGAAGTTATAAACGACTTCTGGACGCTCTATGCAGCTCATTCAAGATATACAGTTCGTAAGGCATATATTGACTCCTGCAAGTATGTATGGACGAGCGACGAAGAAAACGGCGATATGATGGAAATAATCCTTGACTCCCGTGTTTTCGACCCGGGCTATCAGTGGAACCTTGCTACCTCCTTCATCACAATCCTCGGAACTATGATTGAAGGCAACGATAACCGTTTCTCCGGTTACGCAAACAAGCAGTCAAGAGCTATTCAGTCCAACATTGATAACTTCGACGCTTCAATCAAAGCTCTCGAAGGCTAATAGATTATTTATAATCTTAAATAAAAAACATCGGCGAAAGCCGATGTTTTTTATTTTAAAGAATTATGCCGTTTTGCAGGCGTCGCCGAGACGGGAAGGATATGCCGGATTGCATTGTATATCGATAAAGACGGATGTTCGGGACGGGAAACCCGTCCCCTACAATGTAATGCCCGTATATGCAGGCAATGAAAAATTTGCACAAACAATTATTGAAGCTTCTTTTCTTCGAGAAGAAAAGAAGGCGAAGAAAAAAGGAGCGGAGAGCCGCCCCTTTTTGTTTTCAATTGATTTTATTCAGCGTCGCCGGTGTTATTTGTGTCTGCGGTCTCTGTTGAATTTGATTTCTTTGAGACAATCGCATTTACGATGATACCAAGGATGAGTGCGCAAGCAACGCTTGTTATTGTTACCTTTCCGAAGAGGAGCTTCATTCCGCCGACGCCTGCGATGAGTATCGAAGCTACGACGAAGAGATTTCTGTTGTCGCCGAGGTCAACCGTCTGTATCATTTTAAGACCGCTGACTGCGATGAAGCCATAGAGTGTGATGCAGACGCCGCCCATTACGCAGGAGGGGATTGTTGAAAGGAAGGTTACGAACGGGGCGAAGAATGATACGACTATGCAGAGAATCGCTGTTGCGAGGATTGTTACGACCGAAGCGTTGCCTGTTATTGCGACACAACCGACCGATTCGCCGTATGTAGTGTTAGGGCAGCCGCCGAAGATCGCGCCTGCGATCGAGCCGACGCCGTCGCCGAGGAGCGTTCTGTGAAGTCCGGGCTCTTTGAGGAGATCTTTTTCAATGATCGTTGAGAGGTTTTCGTGGTCTGCGATGTGTTCAGCGAATACAACGAATGCGACGGGAACATAAGCAACCGCTATCGTGCCGATGTATGTCCAGAGGTTGCCGCCCTCGCCGAAGTCGTAGCCTCCGGAGAAGGCTGTGACGAAGGTGAAATCGGGATACCATTTGAGCTCTGCGAACTTGCTGAAATCAATGATCTTAAGCGCTTCGTTGCCTGTTGCATTTCCGATGAGTGTGAACACGGTTGCAACAATATAGCCTGCGGCAATACCGATTATGAAAGGAATCAGCTTTGCCATTTTCTTTCCGTATACGGAAGCGATGACAACCGCGAAGAGTGTTACGAGCGCACATATGAGGCAGATAAGAGAATTAGTATTCATTATGTACGCGCTGTTTGCGTCCTGCGCAACTCTGCCGACAGCGTCCTTGACGGCATTTCCGGCAAGTGAGAGACCGATTATTGCAACGGTCGGTCCTATAACAACGGGGGGCATAAGCTTTGAAAGCCAATTAACACCTGCAAATTTAACTGTTATTGCGATGATGACATACACAAGTCCTGCCATAGCGGCACCGATGATGAGTCCGAGATAGCCTGCGGATAAGGAAACGCCGCCTGCGAATGCAGCTGCCATTGATCCGAGGAAGGCAAAGGACGATCCGAGGAACACGGGGCTTTTGAATTTTGTGAAGAGCAGATATACTATTGTTCCGACGCCTGCCCCGAAAAGTGCCGCCGACTGCGACATACCGTGTCCGACGATTGCAGGAACGGCAATCGTTGCCGCGAGGATTGCGAGAAGTTGTTGAAGCGCGAACACTATAACCTGTCCGAACTTCGGTTTGTCTTGAACGCCAAAAATGAGTTTCATAAAGTTTTCCCCTCCGAAAAATTTTTTATTTATATTCCTTCCGGAATTTAAATACTTTTAAGTCCAACTGAGAGCTCGCCGTCATATTTCGGGACCTTGACCATTATGACTTCTTCAAGCGAGGTTGGAATATTCTTGCCGACATAATCAGGCTTTATCGGCAGCTCTCTGTGACCCCTGTCAACGAGGGTCGCAAGTTGTATTTTCTTCGGTCTGCCGAGATCGAAAAGAGCATCGATCGCCGCTCGGACCGTGCGCCCTGTGAAGATAACGTCGTCAACGAGGATCAGAGTTTTTCCCGTTATATCAAAATTTATATCGCTTCCGTTTACGGAAGGAAACTCGGAAAATTTGCTGAGGTCGTCTCTGTAAAGGGTGATGTCGAGGTAGCCTGTTTTTATTTTCTCTCCGGAAAAATCGGAGATTTTTGCGCCGAGCATATCAGAGAGCACCGCTCCCCTGCGAAGTATGCCGATGAGGGCAATGTCTGAAAGCTCGAGATTTTTTTCAATAATTTCGTGTGCCAATCTTGCAAGCATACGCTCGACGGCTTGCGAATCCGCTAAAATTTTTTCCATATAAGCCTCCAAAATCATAAAAAAATACCTTGTCGCATAGTACGACAAGGCATAATAAGTCTCTCAAAAATCTGTCTTCTGACCTTGTCGGTATCTCTGTACCGCCCTTAAAGGCTTGTTTTATTCGGTTCGACTGATTTTATCATATTCGCTCCGGTTTGTAAAGGGGAAAATACGAAAAAATCAAATTTTGTGAAAATTGTATAGTCCTGCGGCAAAAAACAACTTATTTATTGTCTTCTATATATTTTGCAACATCGCCGACAGTCTTCAGATTCATAATTGCGTCATCGGGAACGACAACACCCGTCTCCTCTTCGATTGACATAAGCATTTCGACAACGTCCAGAGAATCGACTCCGAGATCCTCGCGGATTGATGTTTCGGCTGTGATTTCGTCTGCATTTATACGGAGCTGTTTTGCGAGTATTTCTTTTACGAGTTCAAGCATTTGAATTTTCTCCTTGATTTATTGTTAATTCTTTATTGATTATAAAATAAATCAGGGGATTTTTCAAGGGATTTTCGGAAAAAAGTATAAAAAAACAGTACGATCGTACAACATTTTTCGTCAAAACCCTTTTCACGAGCGTAAAAACGGGCGCATATCATAGCAGTATGACCTGTAATTTGATTGACGGAGGTATATTTATGGAAATAAATAAAGAAAATCTTTCAAAGCTGCTTGCGCTGGATGATGATACCCTGCGGGAAAAGTTGCTTGAAATTGCCGCTCTGATAGGAATAAAAGCCGAGGATGCAAAAAATATGACGGGCGATATGTCAAAGGCGAGAGCACTTTTGACAATGGTCTCTGACGACGATCTGCGTCGCTTTCTCGGAGGCTTGAAAAAATGAGCGGCATCGACCCGACCGTTCTTGAAAAGCTCGGCGCCGTTATGAGCGATCCGTCGCTGGGGGATAAAATAAACGCAATAATCTCCGGCACATCTCCTGCTGCGAAAGAAAAAGGCGATGCGTCAAAGGAGCAGCCCTCTGCGGAGGGCTGCGGCTACGGTAGTTCTCCTCCCGCAGAGATGCGTTCCGCCGGTGGTCTCTCTTGCGGCGGAGCGTGCGAAACGCAGAGTCCGCCCCCTCCTTGCCCCTGCAAGCCGCCCCCTCCCCCCTGCTCGACTGTCAAAAACGGCAGGGCACTTCTCCTCGCTCTGAAGCCATATATGGACGAGAAGCGCTGCGAAAAGATTGATAAGATTCTTTCCGCAATGAAGCTCGCCGAGATGTTTGAAACGATGAGCAAAATATTATAACCTACTTTTCTTCGAGAAGAAAAGTAGGCAAAAGAAGCTTCAATAATTGTTTGTGCAAATTTTTCATTGCCTGCATATACGGGCATTACATTGTAGGGGACGGGTCTCTTTGCCCCTCTCGGCGAGGCCTGCTTGGCTTGCTGACGCAAACCAGCATATCCCGTCCCGCCCTGCCGATTTTATCGATCTATAAGGCAAGATTTATCCTCTTTTCCCCTTCCTCTTCGAGGAAGGGGAACCGCAACGCGGTGGAAGGAGTTTATTAAAAGACTCCTTCAGTCGCTTCGCGACAGCTTCCTCTGGGAGAAAGCCTTAACGGGAGAGAACGAAACCCTCTCACCCGACTTTTTCGGGAGCACCATTGCCACCTCGCCGAGAGGAGGATAGCAACGCACGAAATGCGACGGATAAGACGCTTTCGGGGACGAAAAGCATATGTCGCACGCAAAAACACACATAATATTTATTTAACAAGGCGGTGAAGCTATGTATAACAGAGTATTTTCGGGAGGTGTTCGTGTGCCGCCGGATTACGGTGGCAGCGCAATAAAATATCATCCCGCAGAGGAGCAAAGCACGCAGACCTTTCGCAATCCGCCACCTCCTCCGCCAAAGCCATCTCCCCCTCCGCCTCCTCCGCCGAGGCCCTGCGACGGTTGCGAAGAGAAATGTCCTTGCGAAAAAAAGGATCCGCCACCCTGCGAAAAAAAGAGCGGATACCTTGGAAATTTACTTTCCAAAATATCCGCCGATGACCTTTTGATTTACGGTATCGTCATTTATATGACTTTGCAGGATAGCGACAGCACGTTTCTTTTGCTCGCGCTCCTTGCGCTTGTGATGCTATGATTGTTTTGCCGGGGAAAGGACGCTCTCATCGTAGTTATCGGAATAAAAGAGCGTTTCAAACGAGAATACCGGTTTGCCCTCCGTATAAGATCTGACGGAGAGGAGATACCCCTCGCTCATCGATATTCTGACGTCTGTGATGATATTTTCCTCTCCGGAGCCAGAATCGAAAATGATTTCATAAACCTCGCCGTCCTCGCCTGTATAGATGATTTCGCTGTCATTTCCGATGAGATATGCAAGATCCGGCATAAGGGAGTATTGCGAAAAGCAGTCCTTGCCGTTGCAGGGGGAGGAGGATGTATTTTCGCCTTCTGTGACCGACAGAACATTCCCGTCACAGCTTGCAAGAATTATCGTTTCTCCGGTTTCCGCATATGAAACTCTCGTTTTGTGGGCGTTTCCGCGCTTTGCCGCTTCAAACGACAGCAGCGTTTCGTTGTCATTTTGGATATAAACAACGGTTGCGCGGATTGAAAAAGTGCTTTTGAGAGTCGTGGCGAAGGCGAGCTTTTTCAGCGTTTCCATACTCGCCTCGGCAGGGAAATACTGCGGCACGGAGCCGTCTCTTTCAAAAAGCCCCTCCGGCATACTGTCGGACGGTGTGTCCGAAACATCGGTTGTGCCTGTTTTTCCGGAAATGAAACGGGGAACCTCATATATTCCCATACGGTTCAGGACGAAAAGGCAAACAAAGCACAGTCCGGCAAAAACAGCGATTATAGATATGATTGAGACGAGGGAAAGAAGCTCGTTCTTTTCTTCTCGGTTTTCTTTTTTCACTTCGCTTCCGCCTTTTCGGAGACGTCGCCGTCTTTGGAATCATCCCCCGTTTCGCTCTCGGAAGCTACTTTCCCGCAGGTCTCGGAGGGGTCATCTGCGCCGGAAATGTCAACAGTTTCCTTGGTTATGCTTTCGTCGCGGATACGTTTTGCATCCTCAGGAGCCGTATCAAGCCCCCTATTGTTCCGCAGAGCGGGGATAATCTTATTGATGTGCTTTAAAAACAGCAGGAAGATGCACACAAAGCCGACTATAAGGAACGCTGCCGGCTTATGATAAAGCGAGACAATCGCTGCTGCGCAGCAGAGAGCGGAGGATATATATATGATTGTTACGGACTGCGCCTGCGAGAAGCCGACGTCGAGCAGCTTATAATGCAGATGACATCTGTCCGCTTTGAACGGGTTCTGTTTGTGAGAAACTCTTGTGAAGAAGACAATGGTTGAGTCTATGAGCGGCAGGGCAAAGACGAGCGCGGGAGCGACGGCAGACATAAGAGTTGCGCCTTTGAAAAATCCGAAAACGGAAAGGCAGGCAAACACATAGCCGAGCAGCATCGAGCCGCAATCACCCATAAATACAGCGGCGGGGCGGGCGTTATAAGGGATAAATCCAAGACACGAACCGCATATTGCCGCTGCAATAACGGCGCAAACGGGCTCGCCCATAAGTATTGAAAGTATCAAAAGAACGATTGCGCTCAAAAACGAAACTCCGCAGGCAAGCCCGTCAAGTCCGTCAAGAAGGTTCATTGAGTTGATTACAAGAACCATCCAGAGCACTGTCAGCGGTACGGCGAATATGCCGAGCTGATATGTTCCGAAGATCGTTGTATATTCGATGGCTCCGCCCCAGAAAGCTGTCAGAGTTGCGACGGCGATCTGAAAAAGGAGCTTCAGCCAGGCGGGCAGGTTGAAGATGTCATCAAGCACGCCTATAACGCAGATCAGTGCTCCGCCGACCGCTGTGACAATTACTATCTTCGGCACTTCGTCAAAAATGAGTGCGGAAGCGCAGACAGCGGCAACGACAAAGCCTATTGCCATCGCTATTCCGCCGAGGCGGGGCGTCGGAACACGGTGAAATTTGCGTTCTTTATCGGGAATATCAAGTGCGCCTGTTTTTTCGGCGATGAATTTTGTCAGAGGGGTAAATAAAAATGTTATCACAAGGGACAAGACAAGTATCGCCGGATAGGCAAGGTTTTCGAGTGTGAAAATCGGCTGGTACGGCATATTATTAAATCCTTTCGATTTTTATTTTATCTGCAAAAATCCGACCTTTTTATATACCTTGGAAAGCGTCTTTGAGGAAAGATACCCGGCATATGCGGCGCCCTGCTTCATAATGCCTTCAAGGTATGCCTTATCTGACATAAGGCGGGCATATTCTGCGCGGAAGGGAGCGAGCCCGTCTGCACAGGCTTCGCCGACGGCGAGTTTGAAGTCTCCGTAGCCCTTGCCTTCGAATTCCTTTTCTATTTCTTCCATAGTCTTTCCTGTGAAGCAGGAATAGATTGTCATAAGGTTGTTTATGCCGTCTTTTCCTTCGGCATAGCGGACGGAGGTTTCGCTGTCTGTTACGGCTCTCTTGAACTTGCGGATTATGGTGTCCCTGTCATCGAGAAGAGAGACGACAGCGTTTTCGTTTTCATCGGATTTGCTCATTTTCTTGGTCGGATCGGCAAGAGAATAAATCTTTCTGCCCGTTTTCGGGGTATAAACCTCGGGAATGACGAAGGTCTCCCCATATATCTGGTTGAAACGCTCCGCAATATCTCTCGTTATTTCAACGTGCTGCTTCTGGTCTATGCCGACGGGAACGAGCGACGTTTTATAAAGAAGAATATCTGCCGCCATAAGAGAGGGATATGTGAAAAGTCCGGCGTTGATATTCTGCGCATTTTTTGCGCTTTTATCCTTAAATTGCGTCATTCTGGAAAGCTCTCCGAACATTGTGTAACAGTCGAGCACCCAGGCGAGCTGAGCGTGCGCAGGGACGTGGCTCTGGACAAAGAAGAGGTTCTTCTCCGGATCGAGCCCGCTTGCGATATATATTGCAAGTATTTCCATTGTTCTTCTGCGAAGCTCCGCGGGATTCTGGCGGACGGTTATCGAATGCATATCCGCAACACAGTATATGCAGTTATATTCGTTTTCAATAGTCTTCCAGTTTTTTATCGCTCCCAGATAATTGCCGATTGTCAGGTTGCCGGAGGGCTGAACGCCCGAAAAAACAATTTTTTTGTCAGGAGAAAATTCCATAATATAAAGTCACCTCTTTGGGTTTAAATTTGCCTTGAACGTGCGTATACAAATATACATAATATATAATACCATTGAATTATGAATTTTTCAAGAGCGGAGCAAACATTTGTTGCGGAGAAAATATGTTTTGAAGAAGTCTCCCGCAACTGCCGAAAAGCCTTCGGTTTCCTCGCAAAATACCATATTTTTTGCTCTATCTTTTTTGCGGAGGCACTGCTATAATATCAATATGAAAAAAATTTGAGGTGATGCCTTATGGAAATGACGCTGATAGCCAAAGAAAAGCTGAAGATCAGTCTTTCGCCTTTCGATATGATAAAATATGATCTGACCTGCGAGAAGATCGATTATGATAACACGGAGACCCGCCGTGCGCTTTGGGATATGTTTGACGAAGCAAAGCACCGCACGGGCTTTGACGCCGCGGACGGGAAGATCTGCATTCGCGTCTATCCGGAAAAAAGCGGAGGATGCGAGATATATATAACCAAAATAGAAAACAGGGCTTGCCCATCGGAGAGCGATATGAGTATAAACACAAAAGAGACCGTGAGCGGGTATGGGCAGAGGAGCTCTGCCGTATATGTATTTTCTTCGCTTGAATGTCTGCTTTCGGTTTGCAGATGCCTTTATTCATCCGGATATTCGGGCGAAAGCTCCGCATTTTATGAAGAAGGACAGCGAAAGCGCAGGTATTATCTTGTCATAAGCGAAGCTGCCGCAAGATATGCGGGAAAGGCTACATATAAAAATTGCGGGAGCTTTCTTGGCGAGTTCGGAAAACGTTGCCCGAGCGAAAATGCGGAAGCATTCCTTTTTGAGCATACAAAGCCGATATGCGAAAAAAATGCCGTTGAAATATTGGCTGCCCTCTGTTAAAACGCCGAAAGATATGCTATAATTAGAAAAAAGCAACTGTCTGGGAGCGATTATGGAGATAAAAACGCTGGAAGAGATCAAAAAAGAATGTGAAAAATGCACGGGGTGCGAGCTTTGCAAAACGCGCACCAATACTGTTTTCGGAGTTGGAAATCCGGATGCGACGCTGATGTTTGTCGGCGAGGCACCGGGTGAGAAAGAGGATCTTTCGGGGATACCTTTTGTAGGCGCGGCGGGAAAACTGTTTGATAAATATCTGACGGCTGTCGGCATAAGTCGCGACGAGGTATACATAGCGAATATTCTCAAATGCCGTCCTCCGAAGAACAGAGACCCGAAGCCGGATGAAGAGGATGTCTGCATTGAATATCTGCGCGGGCAGGTCCGGGCGATAAAGCCGAAAATGATTGTCTGTCTCGGAAGAATTGCCGCCGCGCGACTGATAAAGCCCGATTTCAAGATTACGCAGGAGCACGGGATCTGGTTTCATCGCGGGCAGTTTGAGATATGTGCCGTGTATCATCCCTCGGCACTCCTCCGCGACCCGCACAAAAAGGACGCAATGCTTGCAGATATGCTGGCGATCAAAGAAAAGCTCGATTTACTTAATGAATAAAGCAAAAATCTCTTCGGTTTTCCGAAGAGATTTTTGTTTTGGGGATACGGTCGTGCAAGGCCGAAAAACCGTATCATCCGTTTTTGCCGCAGTTTTTATCGAATGCGGGGTTGCAGAAATAATAGTTTTTGTCATTTAAATGGTCGCGAACTATGCCGAGCGCTTCGCCGAAACGCTGAAAATGAACGATCTCACGCTGGCGCAAAAACTTTATCGGCTCGATGACATCCGGATCATCGACGAGCTTGAGGATGTTGTCATAAGTCGTTCTTGCTTTTTGTTCCGCTGCCATATCCTCTGTCAGATCCGTTATCGGATCGCCCTTGGAGGCTATATAAGCCGCCGTAAACGGCGTTCCCGACGCAGCCTGCGGGTATACGCCTGTTGTATGATCGACGAAATATGCGTCAAAGCCCTGCGCTTTTATTTCGTCTATGGTCAGGTTTCTCGTCAGCTGGCTGACGATCGCTCCGATCATTTCAAGATGCGCAAGCTCCTCCGTTCCGATGTCTGTCAGAAGTCCGGAGACCCTTGCATAAGGCATTGAAAATCTCTGCGAAAGATAGCGCAGGGAAGCGCCGAGCTCGCCGTCCGGACCGCCGTACTGGCTGATTATTATCTTTGCTGCTCTCGCATCCGGATTTTTGATTCTTACCGGAAATTGCAGCCTTTTTTCATATTCCCACATCAGTAGTTACCCTCCGTTTCCCAAGGCATCGGAGCGGTGTTCCAGCTCCAACCGTCCGGATTTTCGCTGTATGCTTCGATCGGACCGTATTTCTCTTCATATGAGCGCAAAAGCTCGTTTCTCCTCTTTACGTTGCTGTTGAAAAGCGCAAGCGCTTCTCTGTTTTCCGGATGAGTGTCAAGGAAAAGTCGCAGTTCGTCAATAGTGAAGCTGACTGTCGTTATTTCGTCGAAGAGCGCAGCCTGCTCCCGGCAACCTCTTAAGTTCTCCTGCATCTTGAACCTCCTCCGTACGGCATATATAGCTCTCTGAAAAGCGTTCCTCTGCGGAGTGCTTCTTCGGGAGAGTACAGGTCTGTGAAGCTTTGCCGCGGCACATATGCCATAGCAAGCGACGGTCCGCCGCTCTGCCCGCTTTCGCCGCAACCGTATCCGCGGGAGCGGTCCGTAGCTCCGCAGCTTCGGCAACCGCCTGCGGTTGTATATCCTCTGTTCATATATATGATTAGGGAAAAACCCTTGTCCTCCTTCTGTATTCTTGCGGATCTCTCCGCTGATATTATTTTATTCCGCCGACGGACGAATTGTGCGGCGGGGCGAGGAGGAACATTGCCGAAAGAAAAACAGAGCCGATATTTCAGCTCTGTTTTCTTTTTATAAGGTTTGCGCTCCCCCGTTAAGGCTTCCTCAAAGAGGAAGCTGTCGCGAAGCGACTGAAGGAGTCTTTTAATAAACTCCTTCCACCGCGTTGCAGTCCCCCTTCCTCGGAGAGGAAGGCTAAAAGAGAACGCGCAAAATAATTATCGAAACTTCTTTTACTCACATATCGATAAAGACGGGATGACGGGACGGGAGACCCGTCCCCTACAATATAATGCCCGTATGTGCAGGCAATAAAACATTTGCACAAACCAATAACCGAAGTTTCTT
>DLLG01000003.1:56439-64755 GCA_002479075.1 Clostridiales bacterium UBA7568 | reverse complement strand
AAAGTACGGTACAAAAACAAAAGGGGGCGAAGAACCGCCCCTTTTATGAGAATATAATATTTGCACAAACCAATAACCGAAGTTTCTTTTGCTTACTTTTCTTTTCAAAGAAAAGTAAGTTATTTCTGTTCGGGCTTTTTGCCGAGGTATTTATTGACTCTTTCGACCATATTGTCCGGGATCTTCTTTGTGATGGGGAAGACTTCGGCGCCGATGAATCTGTCGGACATAGCTTCAAGGAATTCGGCTGTTTTTGCCATTGACTTTGCGTTCACCTGAGAGATGACATCTGTGCGGCAATGGATGCAGGTCAAACCGCCGGCTGCCTGACGGAGAACGTTGATTGCGGGGATACCTTTGTCTGCAAAGGGGATACCGTCGGAGGAATAGATGTCCTGCCATACAGCGACAGAGAAGCCCTTTTCCTTTGCCATATAGTCAACGGCGTGAATGAGCGCTTCCTCGCCTGTGATGCGGAGACAGTCCTTGCCGAATACGGGTCCTGTCATATCTACGTTTATGCAGAGACGGATTTTTTCGAGAAGATCGTCGTGCGCGGCAATATATGCCTTGCTTCCGAGAAGTCCGCGCTCTTCCGAACCGCACCAGATGAATCTGACTGTACGGCGGGGGGGATTTTTCATAAAGTGGCGATACATTTCAAGTATCGTGACAGTGCCTGTGCCGTTATCGAACATACCGCGGCTGAAGGGTACGGAATCGTAATGAGCTGTGTAAACGATGACCTCATCCGGAAATTCCGTGCCTTTGATTTCAGCGATGACGTTGCGGGAATCGGCTTCGCCTTCCTCCTGCTCAAGCGTTACACGGACAGTTTTTGCGCCGCCCTCGATCATAGCCTTTGCGTCGTTTATATGAATGCAGACTGTGGGGAGAACGCCTTTTTCCGTCATCGACGGACGGAGCATACGCTCGTCAAGATCGTAATTGCCCTTTTTATCGCGGAAGTCGCCTGCCATACCGATGAGCGCAAGCGCACCTGCCTTTATGAGCTTGTCGAAGCCGTCTGCATTGATGCCGCTGGGGAAGAGAACAATCTTGCCCTTTACCTTGCGAAGATTGATTTCGTCGAAAGCGTCAACATAAACGAGCTCTGCTTCGATGCCGTCCTTTGCGGCGTTGCCGGAGAAGCCGTAGCCTGTGACCTCGTATTCCTTTTTGAAGGGAGAGAGCACCTCGAGCTTTGCGGTTTTGACCTCATAATGAGGAGCCTTGAACGTTTCGATGACGGGCTCGCCGCCGATTGCGCGGATCTCATCCGCTATCATACCTGCTGCCTTTGTTTCGCCTTCTGTTGTCGAAAGGCGGACAAAATTCAGTTTTTTAAGAAAATCATACATTCTTTTTGCCGATATATCCATCAGAAATATCTCCTTTTCTTTGATTTTAACGCAACTATTTTACTACCGTCCGAGGCAAATGTCAACATAGTAAATGTAAATAAAAAATAATGCGGGGAGACCCCCCGCACTATTTTATACATATTTGTTTTCAAGACCGAATTCGGCAAAGTATTTGTCAACATCGACGACGGTGTCCGTGTGTCTTGCTCTTTCTGCGGCAAAGCCGATGAGATGATTTGCGGCGGAAACGGAAATATCCGCAACGGAGCAACCGTTGTATGTTCCGCAGAGGTAGTCATAAAGATCGGCAATGATGCCCTGATCGCCGCCACCGTGACCGCCGAGGATGCTTTCCTCTGTTTCCTTTACGGATACTGTCGACCATTTTCTTATATCCGAATTATAAACCCTTATCTCCGTGTCGTTTGCCTCGGCAACAAGCTCTCCCTTCGTTCCGAAGAGATGTATCGCTCTGCCGCCGCCGTTGAAGGCGTTGAGAGTCAGGCTGGCGGTGACGTTTCCGTCAAAGAGCATATCGACGATCTGATGATCGTTCATATCGTTGTTTGCGTGGAAAACGCAGAGACCGTAATCCGTTGTCATAAGCGCTTTCATAACCTCGTCGTCTGTCGGATAGGTTGTCTGCGAAATGCCCTTTGCCGCCGCGCGACGGAACCAGAGGTTGTTTTTATCGTCATAATAGAGCTTTATGCAGTTATAAGGGCAGGTTTCCGCTATCGGGCAGCCCCCGTCCGCACATCTTCTCGGCGAGCCTTTGGGCGCATTTTCTTCTCTGAAATACGTCAGATCCCCGAAGGAGGAGACCTTCTTGCAGGTCTTGCCGATAATCCATTGGATTATGTCGATGTCGTGACAGCTTTTCGCAAGGAGCATAGGAGTCGTTTCCTCCTCGCTGTGCCAGTTGCCGCGGACAAAGCTATGACTGAAATGAATATTGCCGACTCTTTCGAGCGCGATGACGGACATTATGTCGCCTATATCGCCTCTGTCAACGATTTCTTTTACTTTTTTATAGAAAGGGGTGTAACGCAGAACGTGGCAGACGATGACCTTGATGCCCTTTTCGTGCGCCGCTTTTGCAATGCCTGCACATTCCTCAACGGTCTGCGCGATGGGCTTTTCGAGGAGGATATCATAGCCGAGGGAGATTGCTTTCATTGCGGGGCCGTAATGCATATCGTCCATAGTTGCGATTATTGCAACATCCGCAAATTTCGGGCGGGAAAGAATTTCTTCCCAGCTCTTATAGCAGTTTTCGGCAGGGAGATTGAAACTCTCGCGAAGAACTTCGCGCGCTGCGTCAACAGGCTCCGCCACGCCGATGAGCTTGAATTTTTCGGGCATTTCTGCCATTATGTTGGAATAGGCTCTGCCTCTGCCGCCTGCGCCGATACATATTGCCGTAAGCTGTTTCATAATTATTTTACCTCGCTTAAATAAATATCAATCATAGAACGGATACTGCATTTTCTCCGTTTTGACCTTTTTCCAGTTTGAAAAGTCGTTCGCGTCGCCTTTTATCTCATAGGTGACGAGATTTGTATCCCTGTTTGTGCCGGATTTGTTCGAGCCGCTCATATAGAAATATCTTGTCATTTCTTCATCCTCGCCGATGTCCTCGATTGCGCGGATGCCGTCGTCCTCATAGCTTACGCCCATAGAACGAAGGAAGGTTTTATGCAGGTTTGCCTGACAGATCTGCTTCATTGAAGTCTTCATCGGCTTTGACGCATCTGCTCCCGCTTCCTTTATCAGCAGGGTCAGGACGCGCTCGCCGTAGTTTTCGCCCGTTGCTTCTTCGAGAGAAGGGGCGGTGCCGGTTCTGCCGTGGTCTGCGGTGATGATTATTGTCGTATTGTCATATACGCCTGCGGCTTTGAGCTGCTTTATATAACTGAAAATCATTTTGAAATCGCCGCGGATCTGCTTATACATTGCCTCTTCATAATTTATGTAGTCAAACAGGACCTCCTCGCCCTTTTCGTTCATAGTGAACGGGTCGTGCGCGCCCTGGAGGTGATAGAAAATGAAGTCGCCGGCGTTATCGCCAAGCGTCACGCCCTTTTCGCGGAACGCTTCATAGAATATTGCGTCATCCATCGTGTAAACGCTGCCGTCTTTGTCGCCGAAGATGTATTTCTGAGTTATGTTGTCCGTATAGATATGGAAATACGGCTTCATCGCCTCCGGAGAATATCTGTATGCGGAGAGGTCAAGCATAGCGGAGAGAATTTTTGTCGGCTTTGCTTTTCCCTTCGACGTTGCGGCGTTTTTGACAGTCCCGCCGAAGTTTTCAACGTTTCCCGCTACGTACTGGGTGTCTGTATAAAGTCTTGTTTCGTAGCCCGCCGAGGCAAGGGAGGAAAAGAAGGTTGACTCGCGCATAGCCTTCTCCATATACTCTCCGGAGGGCATATCATAATTATATTCCTTTCCGGAAAGCAGATATGTGACGGAGGGGAAGGTTCTTGAATAACTGCCTGTGAAGTTTTTGTAATATGTAAAGCCGGAGAGCTTCTCGCAGAGTTCGTGATCCTTTGCAAGGAGCTTGTCCATATATTTTTTATCCATTCTGTCCAGAAGGAAAACGATCGTATTTTTGTTTTTTGAAACCTTGAACTGCTCGCTGCATTCAAAATATCCGTCGCCGGAGACGTCGTTTTTTATCTGATATGCGGATTTGACGACGAGATATACCGTCCCGAACACCTGCATAACGACAAGCGCGAGGGAGACGACCCGCACAAGACTCTTCCAGACATCACGGCTGAAATAACAGAAAATTATCGGTATAAGAATGATAACTGCCCATATAAGGAGGTTTCCGAGCATCTGCCATCTGAAATCGTGCCAGGCGACGGCTGTTCCGTCGAGGGCGCCGTGGTCGATGTTTATATAGTTTCCCTGGATATACCCGGCAACGGTTATTCCAAGGACAAGCGAGATTACGGCATTGAAAACCTTGCCGCGGAGCAGGGCAAAGAGCACCGTCGCCGCCGCAAAAACAGTTACTCCGAAGATAATTATCGGCGGGAGGAGCTGCTTTGCGCCGAACACGAAATAAGACATATTTGAGATGAAAAGCTCAAACGGTCCGAACATAAGAAATGTGAAAACGAACGCAAGCACGGCTGCTCCGGAGGTTATGAGCCTTTCGGAAAAACGACGGTCGTCTTTCCAGAGGGCTGCCGCTTTTTCCTTTAATTTATCCGAAAACGAGGGCTTTTCGGGCTTCGGAGCCTTGCTTTCCGACGTTTCCTTTTCGGTTTTTAATATATTTTCCATTTGAATTTCCTTTTGATATGCGAAAAATGATGACTGCAAGCAGTAAAGGTCATTATAGCACAAAAGCGGGGAAAAGTAAACCCCGAAAAGAGAGTTTGAGAGAAGAATGAAAAAAGGCTCCCGGAGAGGGGTGCTCCGAAAGCCTTTGGGGGAACTTTTTTGAACGGATTTTTATCCGACCTTGAAATAATTGTTTGCGAGCGTGCTTACGTTTTTCTTATGAACGTTGCCGTTTTTATCGACATAAGCAACCTTGAATGTTTTTGAGAAGCTGACTTCTTCGCCGCAATGAGAGCAGGAGCAGGTGAAATTGACAACGTCTCTTATATCGTTTTCCGTTTCGAACTCCTCTTCTACTTCCCAGGCAATGTCGCTTTCGTAATCATATTTTTCGCCGCACTTTGCGCAATAGCATTTTTTGATGTTTGCTCTGCGAGCCGTTATCCACATAACGGTGACAATGAACGAAATCAATGCGCACACTTCCATAAGTTTACCGAATATGGAGCTGATGCCTGCGATAAGACCAACTACCAAAAAAACAACACCGGCACACAAATAGAAAATAGTTTCATTTACATTTTTCTTCAAAGCTTTTTGTCTTGGATTCATAAAAATTCTCCTTAAAATTTATGCTCATTTTTGATGGCAATACTATATTACAACACATTCTTTCAAAAGTCAACTCAAAAGAGTTAAATTTTTTCGAAAAAAATCAGATATTATATATATAAGGAGATATAAAAGGAGGGAGACGTGGGTGCGAATAGGTGAGGCTGTCAGAAAAAGGATACTTGAACTTTGCGACGAGCGTGGAATAACCTTAAACAAGCTCGCCACAATCTGCGGGATAACCCAGTCAACTCTGAACAATATCGTAAGCGGTAGGAACAACAGCGTAACCGTTGCGACTGTCAAAAAGATCTGTGACGGGTTGAATATATCGATCATCGATTTCTTTACATCTCCCGCATTTGACTCAATGGAGCAGGAAATAAGATAAAAAGCTCTCTGCGGAGGGCTTTTTGAATTTATTGAGGAAAACGCCCGCGCGCTATTGACAAGGGGGCGGCGATGGGATATACTTTTATTGCGACACAATCGAATAAAGTTCACCCGGAAGGCATAAAGTATACATTTTTTCATACGATAAAAATGTATGCTCCCTTTTTGTATGCTTTATGTAAATAAAGGTGATATGAAATGATTGTGTCGCAGCTTGGAGCTTACGTTTTTTGTGCGTGGCTTCGGGCTACGCACTTTTTTATTATCAATTTTATTTATTTGGAGGAGAAACACAATGAAAAAGGCATTATCAATTTTGCTCCTGCTCTGTATGACGATTGCAACGATATTCGTATCGTCCTGCGGGAAAACAAACACGGAAACAACGACAACTGCGGCAACCGTTACTCCGGAGGAAAAGATGTCTCCCGCAGAGCGTGCGGCAAACGAGGTTCTGAAACGCTTCTACAACGAACCGGAGAAAAAGGATGAGGGAGTTTACGAGGAAAACGAATACGGAATTTCAATGACGTATGAGTATGACAAAAACAGAAATCTTGTAAAAGTTACATACGACGGAACGGTTGTGACTCTGGAGTATGACGAAAACGGCAGAGTTACAAAGGGCTCCGCGAAAAATGCAGAGGAAAAAAACATCGCAACGTATGCTATGACATATACGGACAGCGGGCTTATTTCCGAGATGATCACGGAATTTTCGGAAGATGACACCCGGTATTCAAGAAAAGAGTCTTTTGTATATGATGAGAAAAACAGGCTTATAAAAGACGAGATTGTCCAAAGCGACGAGATCGTCCAGCAGTTTGAAATTACATATGATGAAGAAGCAAGAGTCATAACAATGACAGGCCACAGGGAATATTCGACAGGTAAGACGACAACCGTTACGGCATATAACGAAGACTGGAAGGCGATAAAGGCTGAACGATTCAATGAAAACGGGACGCTTGTTTATGTCGTCGAATATGACGGAAACGACAATGAGACCAAATCTATCAGCTATGACGCAAGCGGTAAGGTGGTGTATGGCTATGGATATGAATACGATGAAGACGGAAAAAAGACAAAAAGACTGTCGTATGACGAAAACGGCGAGATCAAAAGCTATACAACTTATGAGTATGACGAGAAGGGAAATCTTATAAAGGAAGAAAATTTCGACGCTGCCGGAGCATTGCAGGAGTATTACGTTTACGAATGCGATGAAGACGGATATATATTGAAAGAAACCCGGTATGATGCAAACGGCGTCAAGAGAAGCTGCACGGAATATTTTGAAAATACGACGAATGAAAACAAATACTTCGGCAGCAAGCAACGCAGAAGCGAAAGCTATGACAGCGACGGCAGCTTATCCGGTATTACGGAATACAACAGAAACGGCGACATTGTGAAGTCCGAGCAATACATAAGCGGCAAGCTTTATGGCATTGAGGAAAGGGAATATGATGAGAGCGGTAATCTGATAAAAAGCTCGTCATACGACGCCGATCGCAAGTTCACGGGCTATAGCGTTTACGGGTATAATGAGAGCGGAAAAAGAATAAAGATTTCTAAATATGACGGAAGCGGAACGCTGACCGGGTATACCGAGATCAAGCGCAATGGCGATTATATACTTTCCGAAACCGTATATGACGGAGACGGCAACAAGACCGAATACACCGAATATCTTGAAAATACGTCTGACTACACAAAATATTCCCGCAGAAAAAGATACGAAAAATATGAAAACGGCAAGCTCGCAGAGCTCACGGAATACAACGAAAAAGGAGAAAGGACGAAGCGGATTTCATATGACGGAGAGGGCAACAAGAGGGAGTATACGGAATATATTACTTTGAAGGTCAAACACAACGGATATGAAGGGACTACAATAGATATAAAGACAGATGAAATATATAATAACGGTAAGCTTGAACGTCGCACCGAATACGAATATGACGAAAACGGGAACAGAACAAAGATTTTGGGATACGACGGAAACGGAAAGCTGACCGAGTATACCGAGACAAAGTACGACGGCGAGTATGTACTTTTCGAAACCGTATATGACGGAGAAGGCAACAAGACCGAATATACCGAATATCTTGAGAATACACGCAGATATGAAATATATTCCCGCAAAAAAAGATACGAAAAATATGAAAACGGCAAGCTCGCAGAGCTCAAGGAATATAACGAAAACGGAAAAACGTTGAAGCGTAGCTCTTATAAGAACGGCAGCCTTGAAAGCTATTCAAGCTATCATTACAACGAAAGCGGAACGCTTATAAAAGTCACAGACTGCGATGCATCTGACCGTATAGTCAATTACTACGAATTTGAATATACCGACGAGATCGGTAACGGAAAAACATATATGTACGATAAGGACGGCACGCTGGTCCGGACGTATGATTGGGTTATATTCTGGTAAGACAAAAAACAGAGGCGGAAACGCCTCTGTTTTTTTTATGAAAATATAAGATTTTTGCGATACGATTTGCTGAAGCTTTTTGTCTTATAGATCGATAAAGGCGGCGAGGCGGGACGGGAGACCCGTCCCTTACAATATAATGCCCGTTTGCGATGGCAATAAAATACTTGCGCAAATAAATTACCGAAGTTTCTTTTGCCT
>DLLG01000003.1:50350-56380 GCA_002479075.1 Clostridiales bacterium UBA7568 | reverse complement strand
TTTTCAAAGAAAAGTACGGTGCACAAACAAAAAGGAGCGGAAAATCCGCCCCTTTTTATAAGGATATAAAGTTTGTGCAAAACAATTATTGAAGTTTCTTTTGCCTGAATATCGATAAAGCCGGCGAGGCGGGACGGGAGACCCGTCCCCTACAATACAATACCCGTATGTGCAGGCAATGAAATATTTGCACAAACCAATCATTGAAGCTTCTTTTGCCTGCCCTCTCAATCAAAACAAAAACAGAGATGAAAAAATCATCTCTGTTTTCTTTATTATAAAGTTTGTTCAAGTCAAATCATTGAAGCTTCTTTTGCCTACTTTTCTTCTCGAAGAAAAGTAGGTTATTTCATTGCTTCTTCAACAGCAACTGCGACTGCGACCGTTGCGCCGACCATCGGGTTGTTGCCCATACCGATAAGTCCCATCATCTCAACGTGAGCGGGAACGGAGGAAGAACCTGCGAACTGAGCGTCGCTATGCATTCTGCCCATTGTGTCCGTCATACCGTAGCTGGAGGGACCTGCCGCCATATTGTCCGGATGGAGGGTACGTCCTGTGCCGCCGCCGGAAGCAACGGAGAAGTACTTCTTGCCGTTTTCGATGCACCATTTCTTGTATGTGCCTGCAACTGGGTGCTGGAAGCGCGTCGGGTTTGTGGAGTTACCTGTGATCGAAACGCCGACGTTTTCAAGACGCATTATTGCAACGCCTTCGGGAACGTTGTCTGCACCGTAGCACTTGACAGCTGCACGGGGACCCTTTGAATAAGCTGTTTCCGAAACGACCTTGACCTCTTCGGTATAGGGATCGAATTCGGTTTCAACGTATGTGAAGCCGTTGATACGGGAGATGATGAACGCAGCGTCCTTGCCGAGACCGTTGAGGATAACGCGGAGGGGCTTTGTTCTTACCTTGTTTGCGTTGAGGGCAATTTTGATTGCGCCTTCGGCAGCGGCAAACGACTCGTGACCTGCGAGGAAGCAGAAGCATTCCGTTTCTTCTGAGAGGAGCATTTTGCCGAGGTTTCCGTGTCCGAGACCGACCTTGCGGTTTTCGGCAACGGAGCCGGGGATACAGAAGGACTGAAGTCCTATTCCGATTGCAGCTGCGGCATCGGCAGCCTTTTTGCAGCCGGACTTGATTGCGATAGCCGCGCCGACCGTATATGCCCATTTTGCGTTTTCAAAGCAGATGGGCTGTGTTTCCTGAACTATTGTATAAGGATCGATTCCTGCTTTATCGCAGATTTCCTTGCATTCGTCGATGGACGAAATGCCGTATTCTTTAAGCGTTGCGAGAATTTTCGCTTCGCGTCTTTCGTAGCCTTCAAACTGTGCCATTTATTCTTCCTCCTTACTCTTTACGGGGGTCAATGTACTTGACGGCGCCGTCTTCGGGTTTGAAACGGCCGTAAGTGCCTTTTGACTTCTCGTATGCTTCGTTCGGCTCAATGCCTTTCTTTATCATATCCGTCATTTTGCCGAGAGATACGAATTCATAGCCGATGACCTGATCGTTTTCGTCAAGAGCCATTCTTGTGCAGTAGCCCTCTGTCATCTCAAGATAACGGACGCCCTTTGCCTTTGTGCCGTACATTGTACCGACCATTGAACGCGCGCCCTTGCCGAGGTCTTCCATACCCGCGCCGACAACGAGACCGTTCTCGGAGAATGCGGACTGGCTTCTGCCGTATACTATCTGGAGGAAGAGCTCGCGCATAGCTGTGTTGATAGCGTCGCAGACAAGGTCTGTGTTGAGCGCTTCTAGGATTGTCTTTCCGGGGAGGATTTCTGCCGCCATAGCTGCGGAATGCGTCATACCCGAGCAACCGACCGTCTCAACGAGAGCTTCTTCGATGATGCCGTTTTTAACATTGAGCGAGAGTTTGCAGGCGCCCTGCTGAGGTGCGCACCAGCCTACGCCGTGCGTATAAGCGGAAATATCCTTGATTTCCTTTGCCTGTATCCATTTGCCTTCTTCCGGAATGGGAGCGGGACCGTGATGCGGGCCCTTGGCAACGGAGCACATATTTTCGACTTCTTTTGAATAAAGAATTGCCATTTTATATCTCCTTTAATTTTATTTTTCTTATTTGATGATTTCGCCGTAAACTACGCCGAAGGCGGCGGAAGCGTTGCATTCGTCCGTATCGATGTGCATTGCGGGAGCGAACGAGGACTTGACGCGGATAACAACGTCGTCAAATACTGTCTTGCGGCCTGCACCGGTATCGACGAGAACCTTTACGATCTGTCCGTTTTCAACGCCGAGGTCGGCTGCGTTTTCGGGTGTGAGATGGATGTGTCTCTTCGCAACGATTATACCGTGGTCAATGACATATTCTCCCGCGGGACCGACGAGCTTTGCTCCGGGTGTGCCCGCAACGTCGCCCGATTCGCGGACGGGAGCGGAAACGCCGAGGGTGCGCGCGTCCGTGAACGAAACTTCAACCTGTGTTTCGGGACGAACGGGACCGAGAACGCTCATTGTCAGCGTTTTTTCGACCTCTGCGCCTGTTCTCTTGTCAACGCATTTGTTTACAACTGTGACCTTTTCTTCGCAAGCGAACTGACCGGGCTGGCTGAGGTCTTTTTTCTTTGTCAGGGTATGACCTGCGCCGAAAAGTGCTTCAACGGCTTCCTGCGTCAAATGGATATGGCGCGCGCTTGTTTCAACAAGAATCTTGTTTTCCATATTTTTCTCTCTTTCCCGGCTATAAGCCGAAGGTTGTCTTTTGGAAGGTCTGCGGAGGTATCCGCAATATATTCTCTCCATTCGGAAATATTATAATATAAATTCTTTCGGTTGTAAATGATTAGATAAAAATTTTTTTGCAAAAAATAATATAAATGAAGCGAAAGAGCGGATTTTTTATGAAAGAAAAGGAAAATGAGGCTTTGTCCGAGGAAAAAACGGAAAATATCATCTCGCTGGGGACGGTCAAAGGGCGTGGCGGTATTATAACCGTTCCGATAATCGGGCAGATAGAGGGGCATTATCTTTTGCCGGAAACGCAGAAAACAACGAAATACGAGCATATCCTCCCGCTGCTTGCCTCTGCCGAGCAGGACGAGGGCGTTAGGGGGATAGTTATAATGATAAATACCGTCGGGGGCGACGTTGAAGCGGGGCTTGCGATAGCGGAGATGCTGGCGGGGATGAAAACGCCGACGGCATCGGTCATTCTCGGCGGAGGACATTCAATCGGACTTCCGATAGCCGTTGCTTGCCGGAGGAGCTTTGCAGTTCCGAGCGCAACTCTGACGATTCATCCTGTGCGCATTTCCGGAACGGTGCTCGGAGTGCCGCAGGCGTTTGCGTCGCTTGAAAGAATGCAGGAGAGGGTCAGCGGTTTCATAGTCGGTCACAGCGGGGTTAAAAGGGAAGTGCTGGACGGGCTGATGATGAACACGGGAGAGCTGACGACGGACGTCGGCAGTGTGATAAGCGGAGAGAGGGCGGTTGCTCTCGGGCTTATAGACGCGCTCGGCGGCATTGCGGACGCTTTTTCGGCTGTCCGGCAGATGGCTGAAAAGAAATGAGCAAATAACAGATTTTTCTTGATTTATAAAGACGACTGTGATACAATAATTCTTGAATCAAAAAACGGAAGGCGGTCGTCTTATGGCTTTTGACGCTTTTAATACTGTTGCGCTGTCACAAGCGGAAAAATATGATCCCGCAGAGCTTTGCGACATATTTCTGCGCCATTTTGAGCTGCTCGGAATTGACAGCTCGACCTTTGAAGGGAAAAAGGTTGTCATAAAGCCGAATCTTGTTATGAAGAAAGCGCCGGAGCACGCCGCAACGGTTGCACCCGAGGTGCTTGACGGACTTCTTTCCGCGCTTGACAGGTTCTCCTGCAAGCCGACGATCGCCGAGAGCCCCGGCGGGGTATACAGCGCATCGCGTCTTGACGGAATCTATAAGGTCTGCGGCATTACGGATGTTTGCGAAAAGCACGGTGCGACGCTCAATTTCGATACGAGCTGGAAAAGACTCTCGACGGACGGCGGACGGCTTGTCAAGAGCTTCAACATCATCACGCCGGTAGCGGAGGCGGATGTTATAATCGATCTTTGCAAGCTGAAAACTCACGCGCTGACGGGGATGAGCGGTGCCGTCAAAAATCTTTTCGGAACGATACCCGGAATTGAAAAATTCGAGGCGCACGCGGCATATCCGGACTATAACGATTTTGCGGCGATGCTCTGCGATCTCTGCCTTATGCATTGCGAAAGGACGACGGTTATCGCCATAACGGATGCGATAATCGGTATGGAGGGCAACGGGCCGACAGGGGGTACGCCGAGACGGTTCGGCTTTATATCGACGAGCAAAAACCCGTTCTCTGCCGATATGATTTCGGCAAAAGCACTCGGCTTTGAAAAACGCGTCACTACCGTTTCGGAGAGCATTGAAAGAGGGCTTTGCCCCGAAAATGCGGAGGAGATAACCGTTCTCGGAGATGTCGTCCGCATAATTGAAAACGTTATACCGGCGGACGGAAACGACGGAAGCATAAAAGCCCTGAAATTCTTTTCGCGAGGGAAACTCGGCAGAATGTTTATGCCGAAGCCCGTAGTCTGCGCGGGGATCTGTCGCGGTTGCGGAGACTGCGTTCGCTCCTGCCCGCAAAAGACCATTGAACTGACAGAAACTCAGGCGGGAAAAAAAGCGAAAATAAATCATTCCAAATGCATAAGATGTTATTGTTGTCAGGAGCTTTGCCCGTTTCTGGCGATAAAGATAAAACGTAATTTCTTCACAAAAGCGATAAGCAAAATCAAGTAATCCGGAGATACATAGTTATGGAAAACGGAAAAATTACAATACTTGCTCCCGCAAAGATAAACCTTTATCTCGGAGTTACGGGGGAAAGGGCGGACGGCTACCACGAGATCGAAACCGTCCTTCAGACGGTCAGCCTTTTTGACAGGGTAACCGTTGCGACCGCCGCGGGCGAGGGCAGGGAGATTTCTGTTTCCTGCCGTGAGCTCCCGGAGCTTCCGCAGGAGAAAAACCTTGCGTACAAGGCGGCTCTGGCATATCTTTCGGCTTCGGGCGAGGATAATGTCCGTGTCGATATAACGCTTGAAAAAAAGATACCGGACGGAGCGGGCTTTGGCGGCGGATCATCGGATGCGGCGGCTGTCATCATTGCTCTCAATACTCTTTCCGGAGACAGATTTTCAATGGCGGAGCTTTTCGGGATCGGGGCTTCTGTCGGCGCAGATGTACCGTTCTGTATAAAGAAGGGGACCGTCAAGGCGACGGGCTTCGGGGAAATGCTTGAAAGCTGCGCGCCTATGCCGGACTGCTGTATCCTTCTTGCCGTTCCGAACGGAGAAAAAACGTCAACGGCGGAGGCGTACGCCGCTATCGGCAGCGGGGTTGGTACCTCTTCTCTCTCCGCAATGCTCTCTGCGCTTTCGGAATGTGATATAAACAAAATATCCGTGTCTATGAGAAACGATTTTGAAGCCGTTCAGAGAGCGGCAAGTCCTTCTCTTGCGCTTTGCGAAAGGCTACGTTCCCTCGGCGCGGAGGCGGCGATGCTTTCCGGCTCCGGAGCGGGAGTTTTCGGCATTTTCGGCTCTGTCAGAGAGGCAAAGGCGGCAAAGGAAGAGATTGAAAACGATGCAAGAGTATTTGTCTGCGCTCCCGCCAGACGCGACTACGCATATATAGAAAAATGATGAACAACAATAAAAAACAAGAGAAAAAGCCGATGCAATCGTCCTGCGAGACCTGCGAGTTTTATATCTATGACGACCTGACGGACGAATATATCTGCGATATAAGCCTCGATGAAGATGAAATGGCGGATTTTATTTACGGTCAGACAAAGCACTGTCCCTATTACCGCTATTACGACGAATACAAGAGCGTTCAGAAGCAAAACTGACTTACTTTTCTTCGAGAAGAAAAGTAAGCAAAAGAAGCTTCGGTTACTAGTTTGTGCAAATATTATATTCTCATAAAAGGGGCGGTTCTTCGCCCCTTTTTGTTTTTGTACCGTACTTT
>DLLG01000003.1:0-50280 GCA_002479075.1 Clostridiales bacterium UBA7568 | reverse complement strand
AGTAGGCAAAAGAAACTTCGGTCATTGGTTTGTGCAAATATTTCATTGCCTGCACATACGGGCATTATATTGTAGGGGAGGGGTCTCCCGTCCCGCCTCGCCGTCTTTATCGATATACAGGGAAATTTTTAAATAATATTTGAGCAAACTTTATATTTTCATCGAAGGAGCAGACATTCCTCTCTTTTTTGCATTGACCCCTCTCCGTCGCACTTCTTGCGCCACCTCTCCCGAAAGGAGAGGCTTTTTTAACGCCCTCTTCTCGGCGACGCCTGCAAACGCTTGCGCAAAGCCGGCAGGACAATATATCATAAGGAAGAAGATGTCTCTTTTAATGGGGAGACTTATTTATTTTGGCAAAAATGCGAACAACTGTTCGGAAAATTATTGACAAACGAACAAATGTGTGGTATAATATGGTCACGGTAAGGGAAAAACCAATCAAAAAGGAGGGTGGCGGTCATATGAACGTACCATACAAGAGAAAAAGCGAGGAAAGGCGCTGACTCTCCGCTTCAGGCTTGACGGAGAGCTCCAGCCGGACGAATATACCCTTTGCCCCGAGGAACGACCCATAGTTTATACGGTTGACGTTCCCGGCAGGGAATTTTACGGCTTTTCGCTTGAGCTGTCCGGCGGCGATTTTGAAATTTACGGCGTCGGAGCCGAATATTATATTTAAAAGAATATTTGAGTTTTTTTCGGAGACAATATATGTGACCGAAAACAAACGAAAGGAAAAGCGCACGACGGCTTTGAAAAAACGTCGTCGGCGCGGGAAGAAAAAATGAATATAACCTTAAACGAAAAGGAAAAAAACTGTGTAAAGGATCTTGCGGATCAGGAAAAACTCTGTATTCAGAAGTATGAAAAATATGCGTCTATGGCAAAGGACAAGGTTCTTTGCGACCTTTTCACAATGATAAAATCTGATGAAGAAAAGCATCTCTCCTCGCTCAATTCGCTTATGAGCGGAACCGTTTCGACGGATGTAAACGTAAACGATAATGCCGGCGCGACGTATTCCCCCGCGGCAACCTATATGGGAAATTATGTTCAGGCGGACAAGGACAATGATTCCTTCCTCTGCACGGACGCGATCACAACGGAGAAATATGTTTCCTCCGCATATAATTTCGATCTGTTTCAGTTCGGCAGCACGGAGGCGAGGAAGCTCCTTGCGGATATTGAGGTCGAAGAGCAGAATCACGCGGAAATGATGTTCAGATACAAGACTGTAAACTCAATGTGCTGATTTTCACAAAAAACAAAAGGCTTGCGCGCAGCGCAAGCCTTTTTGGGTTATTTGAGCAATTTTTTGATTTTGTCTCTCCAGCGGAAGAAATAAATTCTTGTCATAACCGTATACAGCTTCTGTGTCAGCAGGGCGACCGTCGCCGAAAGAGCAAAATATGCGATCTCAAGCCATTTGCTTTCCGGCAGCTCCAGAAGCTCCGAGAAGAACACAAAGCCGACTGTCAGAAGTGCAAGAGGGAGGACGATCTTCAGTAGCATACCGAGGACCTTTCCCGCTTTATCGAAAATGAACTTCGTCGCCGCCATCGGTCCGAAAAGCCCTGCAAAGCATATCGGCGCAAAGAGGTTGTTTCCGCAGATGAGAAAGCTCAGAACGGAAATGACGATATAAGCGGCAAAGCCGTATCCGATGCCGAGCTCCGCCGAGCAGAAAAGCACGATAAACGAAGCTATACACGCCGCGGAAATATCCAGCACGCCGAGCAATCCCCCGATGAAAAGAATTATCGTTCCGAGGGCGGAAAGTATGCCGCAGAGAGCAATTTTCTTTGTCCTTTTCATATCAGCAGCAACGGATAAAATCGCCTCCGCAGGCTTCGCACATACAATCCATACAGAGAAGAGTTGAGCAGACATCGCAAACGCCGCATCCGCCGCCTTCGCCCTCTCTGCGGTAACCGCCGGCTGCTTCCTTCATTTTTTCAACAGCCTGCTTGTATTCCGGGTTGTCGGGATCTCTGTCTGCCGCTTCCGAGAAGTTCTTTGAGGCTTCGAAATACCAGCCTCTTGCGGCAAAGACAAGCCCTTTCAGATAATACCATTCGGCGTTTCTTTCGGAGGGGGCAACGTTGTTCAAGAGCACGTCTGCCTCATAGAAATTGCGTTCGTCTATGAGCCTGCGTATATCGGAAAAGCCGCTTTCCTGCCCGAAGGAGCTCTCGCTGCCCGAATATTCATCGGAGCTTTGCGACTCTCTCTCCTGCCGGCGCATATTCGTTATCTTGTCATACGCTTCGTTTATCTCCTTCATTTTTTCGCTCGCGAGATCCGCGAGGGGAGAGCCGACGTAATTATCCGGATGAAACTTTTTTGCAAGGTCTCTGTATGCGCTTTTGATCTCTTCGTCTGTTGCGTTTTTATCGACGCCGAGAACCTTATAAGGGTCCTTTCTCATTTTTCCGCCTCCTTTCTCATCGCCGTGATGAGCGAATTTTCCATTCCTCCGTGAACTATGTTCGTTATACAGCGCATAATTCCGTCCGCTTTTGGCGGGTCGATCAGAGCGATCGCCCTGTCGAGGGCGCAAAGCTCAAGTGTCAGTATATCCGAAACATCGGAGGAGAGATATTTTTCCGCCGCTTCGCTTGTTTCGAATGCGAAGATGAACGGATTGTATTTGCCTTCTTTCAGGTCCTTTTTATAATCGCAGACAGCGTCTGCAAGATATACCCATCTGCCCGTATGAAAGCCGATCTCCCTTGCGACGATCGCTCTTTCCCCCTCATATCCGAAGGCGAGAAGCTCTCCGAGGAGCTTTCCGAAAACATCCGCAACCTCATCCGGTCTCGGGCAGTTTTCTTTTTCCAGGGCGGAAAGCTCGCAAAGATATTTCTCCGTCCTCTCCGATATATCGGGCAGGGCGGCTTTTTTGTTTATCCTTCTCGCATAGGGCAGGAGCAGCTTATAAAGCGTCCGTTTGAGCCCTTTCTCGTCTGCGATGTTGTCCTTGCAGTTATAATAAACGAGGACGCCGCTCGCTCTTGCCGCAAATTCAAGCTCTGCGTTATCGCGGCAGACTGTGCGTTTTTTCATCGGATGCGCTTTGCAACGTATTCTTTCAAACGACAGCTCCGTATCCGAAAGAGCCATTCTGCAAAGGGCGAAGAACGTCATATCATAGGAGAGGGTAAAGGTGGAAATGCCGCCCGTATGCCTTGACATCGAGCGGCAGAGTCCGCAATATACGCTCTTGTAAAAATCGCTGTCTTTGACCTTCAGTTCAGGCACAAGCGGCTTTACAAATCCGAACATTGTTTATGATGAGTAACCGTAGTGTGTGTAGTAGTAATAAACATCAACGTAATCGGAGAGGAAGGTGTTCTTTATGCTGAAGCCGGAGATAGCATCCGTATCGACCTTGACGGAAGCATCGTAGCCTGCTATAACGCCGTCATACTTTTCGTATTTGACGTTGTCGTTGAAGCTTGTGAACCAATCTTCATATTCCTCTTCTTCATATGCCTTGTCGAGAAGGTCTATTCTCTTGACAAAGTATGTGTAATCGTTTGTATCGCCGACAGAGAGCTTGCCTGTACATTCGCCGATTTCAAGCTCTTTGATCGCCTTGTTTACAGTCTCCGCGTTGTTGAGAAGTCCGTTTTCCTTCGGGATGAATATACCGCGCTTGAGAGTTACGGAATAATAGTCATCGGAGTATTTCTGGACAAGCTCCGCAAAGTCGGCGCCTTCATCGAGTTCCTGCTGGATTTTGGCGGGAAGATTTTCCTTATCGTTCTTTTCTTCTTCCGTCATTTCTTCCGTCTCGTATGCTTCCTGCTCTGTGACTTTGCCGTCTTTATCTGTCGTTGTCTTTACGACGCGGTTGCCGTCTTCGTCTTTCTTTACCTTGTTCTTCATATCAAGCATAATGAAGAGGTAGCCTGCGTAGTTGTCCTCATAATATTTATCAAGCTCTTCCGTCGTTACGGGGTCCTTGCCCTCTTCGCCGTAAAGATATTCAACGACAGCCTTTGACTTTTCGACCATAACGAGATAGTCGTAAAGCTGGCTTGACGTATATCCGAAATACTGCTTGTAAAAGCCTTTTCCGCCCTGATTTGCAACCGCGGAATCGACCGTCTTTTTGATGCTTGCCATCGTTTCGTCGCTTATTGTAAGATTGTATTTATCGAAGAGATACTGTTCGATAAGCACGGATTTTACCTGTGTTGTGACACGATCGGTATAGAGCTTGTCGTATGTTATGCCGTCATCGTTCTTTGTGTCCCAGATTGTGCTCTCTGCGGAGGAATAAAGACCGCTCTGCATATAGAACGTCTGCTTGGAATATACCATCATAAACTTATAGAAGTTTATATCTGCCGTGTACGTTTTTCCGTTGTCTGCTTCAAAGGTCATAACCGTTTTGTTTCCGCAGCCCGAAAGGGTCAATGCGAGGGCGGACATAAGCATTGCCAGAGCAATTACCGTCGCCACGGTCTTGAAGGTTTTGGTTGTGCGTTTCATAATTTTTGTTTCTCCTTGTAATTTTAAAAAACGGAATTGAAAAGTCCTATTTAACATTATACATACATTTTTCAATAAAATCTACTCTTTTTTTGATTTTATTTGTATATATTTTTTTAACAACCCGCAAATATACGGTAAAATCGGCTCTCCGCTCCTGTTTTTGCACCTTATTGAAGGCTTGGTTGAAGCTATGACGGTTATCGATTTCTTAGGATAGAGGGAGATCATCTCCGACCATACGGGAATATCGAGATACCTCGGATAGATGACGGCACCGTCCTCGCTCTGATCTATCTGAACGAAACCGCATTCGATTGCGAGCGCACGGAGGAGAGAGATCGAGAGGAGCGTTTCGACGGACGGCGGAAGGTCTCCGTAGCGGTCGAGCAGCTCTGCTGCGATGTCATCCATATCCTGCTCCGTTTCGACGGTTGCAATCTTTTTGTAAACGTCGATGCGCTGTGCGGGGTCTGAAATATATTTTTCCGGAATGTATGAATCCCTGCCGATGTTTATCGTGCAGTCTGCGCGTTCTTTCGGCTTTTCGCCCTTCTCTTCGAGAACGGCTTCGTTGAGTATTTTTATATAAAGGTCATAGCCGATGCTCTCCATATGCCCGTGCTGACGTGCGCCGAGAAGGTCGCCCGCGCCGCGGATTTCAAGGTCGCGCAGGGCAATCTTGAAGCCGGAACCGAACTCGGTAAAGTCGCGGATGGCCTGAAGACGCTTAGTTGCGATCTCCGAGAGGGCTTTCGAGCGGGGATAAGTGAAATAGGCGTAAGCTCTGCGGGAGCTCCTGCCGACGCGTCCGCGTATCTGATGCAGCTGGGAAAGTCCCATTTTATCCGCATTTTCGATTATCAGCGTGTTTGCGTTCGGAACATCGACTCCCGTTTCGATTATCGTCGTGCAGACGAGAACATCGATATCGCCGGAGACCATCCCCTGCCAGATGGCGGAGAGCTCTTCTTTTTCCATCTGCCCGTGTGCCACTTCGATTACGGCGTCCGGAAATTCCTTGCGCAGCTTCATCGCCTTCTGAACGATCGTGTCAACTCTGTTGTGCAGATAAAAGACCTGCCCGCCGCGGCGCAGCTCTCTGCGTATTGCCTCGTTTATTACGATGTCGTCGTGTTCCAGAACGTAGGTCTGGACGGGGAGCCTGTCTCCGGGCGCTTCGTCCAGAACTGACATATCCCTTATCGAGCTCATTGCCATATTCAGCGTTCTCGGAATCGGGGTTGCCGTCAGCGTCAGAACGTCGACGTTCTTTGAAAACTGCTTGAGCTTTTCTTTGTGCGCAACGCCGAATCGCTGTTCTTCATCGACTATCAGCAGTCCGAGATCCTTGAACTGCACATCCGACGACAGCAGCCTGTGCGTACCGATTATTATATCGACGTCGCCCCTTTTGAGCGCGCGGAGCGTTGCCTCCTGCTCTTTTGCCGTACGGAAGCGGGACATAAGCGAAATCTTTATCGGAAACGCTCTCATTCTTGAAACGGCTGTCTGATAATGCTGCATTGCGAGAATTGTCGTCGGGACGAGAATCGCAACCTGCTTTCCCGCTTCGACCGCCTTGAATGCCGCGCGGAGGGCAACCTCGGTTTTTCCGAAGCCGACGTCGCCGCAGAGAAGTCTGTCCATAGGGACGGAGCGTTCCATATCCTTTTTTATGTCCTCGGCGGCGGCAAGCTGACCGTCCGTCTCGTCATATTCGAAGGTCGATTCGAATTCCCTCTGCATTTCTCCGTCTGCGGGGAAGGCGTAACCGGGGCGGCGGAGCCTTTCGGCATAAAGCTCTATAAGCTCTTTTGCCATCTCCTTTACTTCCGCCTTGACGCGCGACTTTGCCCTTGCCCATTCCGTTCCGCCGAGCTTTGAAAGATGAAGCATTCCGTCGTCCGCTCTTGCGCCGATATATTTTGAAACAAGGTCGATCTGCTCGCAGGGGACATAGAGCACGTCAGTTCCCGCATACTGGATTTTCATATGGTCGCGGCAGACGCCGTCGTAGTTGCGGATGTTTTCGAGCCCCATATAACGCCCGATTCCGTGTGTCACGTGAACAACGTAATCGCCGACCTCAAGATCCGCATAAGAGAGAATTTTTTCCTTTGCAGAGCGAGCGGATTTTGCGTTCCGCAGCTTTCTTATCGCTAGCTTGCGCTTTGCAAGGCTCTGATTTTCGCGCAGGGAAATGCAGGCAAAGCCTGAGCGGATAAGCTCGAAGCCCTCCGCATCAAAGGCGCTTATAATCGCGCAGCGGCGAGGGGTATCCGTTATTTTCAGAAAGTCGGGAGCGGGGGCTGCGCTTATCCCGCTTTCGCCGAGCATTTTAACAAGATTGTTTATTTCAACCTCGTTTTCGCAGAGGATGAGTATCGATTCGCCCGCCGTCGCATAGGAGGTGACGTCTTCTATGAGCGCATTGTAATTTCCCGTAGGCGAGGCGGTCTTGCGGCTCTCAAAGGAATAAATTCCGGAGATTCTGTCTCTGTATTGCGAGATGAAGCTGTTTATCAGCACCGAGGGATTCCTGCCGACGAAGGCATAAAAATCCTCTGCGTCCTCGGAGAATGCGCTGTATTTTGAGATCATAACGCCGGAGGAGATAAGCTCTTTTATCGTCTCCTCGTAATGCCAGGCGTAGGCTTTCAGTCTCTCCTCAACCGATGAGGATTCCGTCATAACGACGAGCGTATCCTCGCAGAACCAGTCGATGAGGGCTGTACATTCGGGATAGACGAGGGAGATGTATTTATCCGCGAAGGGGAGCTCAAGGCCGCTTTCTATGGCATCCTTTTCGTGCATAAGCGATTCTCTCGCCTCGGCGGTTATCGTCTTTTTCAGCTGGGCGGATATTGCGGCGGACATTTTTGCCCTTGCTTTTTCGTCTGTCAGAATTTCGCGCGCACAGGTCAGGGTTACTTTTTTTACGTCGGCGACGCGGCGCTGCGTCATTATATCAAAGGAATAGACTGAATCGATTTCGTCCCCGAAAAATTCAATCCGGACGGGGGAGGAGAGCTGGGGAGGAAACACGTCCAAAATTCCGCCGCGGACGGAAAACTGCCCTTTGCCGTCAACCAGGCTCTCTCTTACGTATCCTGCGGAAACGAGGAATGAGGAGAGGGCGGAGATGTCGTGTGTTTCGCCTTCGGCGATTGTCATCGTTGCCTTTTCAAGACGTCCTCTCGGTATCGTATATTGTATCGCCGCGTCCGGCACCGTTACTACCGCATCGACCCCGTCTTCGGAAAGTGCGGTCAGCACGGCGATCCGCTCGTGCTCGGTATCGTGCGAGGAGACGATGTTATAAAGCACGGGATCTCGGACAGGGTACACCATAGACCTAAGTCCCACGCCCGAAAGGAAAGCGTTTATCGAGGCGGCGGTTTTTTCATCGTGCGCTATTATAAGAGCGGGCGATGAAGTTATTTTTTCGGAAACCAAAGCGGCGAGGAAAGCGTTCTCCGCCCCCTCGCAAAGTCCCGTTGCCATTGCGGGCGCCCGATTTTCTATCCGTAGCTGACCACGCAGGTTTTCAAGCAGTTGCCCGTATTCACGCTCCGCGCGGATACGGCCTGAAAGTATATTCATTTTATTTCTCCGTTCTGTTGTAAAGGTTCATCGCCTTTTCGGTCTCGCCCGATATTATCAGGCGCACAGCGTCAAAAATGTCGTCCCTGCGGCCTTCCGTCAGCTTCATATCTCCGTCCGGCAGATTTCCGAGAACCCAGTCTGCAAGGTCATATTCGGGCGACGGCTTTTTTCCGACGCCTATTTTTACGCGGGGATATTTCTCCGTTCCGAGCCATTTGTTTATGCTTTTCAGCCCGTTGTGCCCCCCGGCGCTGCCTTCTCTGCGGATGCGGATGTGCCCCGGCTCAAGGGAGATGTCGTCGCTCAAAATTATTATATGGTCGGGGTCTATCTTATAGAAATCCGCCGCAGCGGACACCGCCGTGCCGGAGGCGTTCATAAGAGTCTGCGGCTTCATTAAAAGTACTTTCGCCCCGCCGATTTCGCATTCGCCGACGAGCGAATCAAACTTTGCCCGGTCGATCTTTGCGCCGATCTTTGCGGCGATATAGTCTATCGCGCGGAAGCCTGCGTTATGGCGGGTGTTATCATATTTTTTGCCGGGATTTCCGAGCCCGACAACGATGAACGTCGGGGGCCCGGAGACAGCTGTTGTTTCTATTTTTTTGAAAAGGTCGAATATTGACATATAAGCTCCTCGAAATTACAGATATTTATCGGCTGCTTCCTTTATTTTTATAAGGTATTTTTCGCCGAAGAGCGCAACGTGCCCGAGCCACTGATTCAGTTTCCAGAGGTCGGCGCGGTCGGAAAAACCGCTGTCTATCGGATAGACTTCGTTATATGCGTCAAAGAACGCCTGCGGCACCGGGCAGAAGAAATTGACGGTCGTCAGGTCAATCTCCCTGTTGCCGTAATAGAGGGCGGGGTCGATGAGGACAAGATCTTTTCCGTCAAACATAAGATTTCCGAGCCACGGGTCGCCGTGAAGCAGGGAAAATTCGCTCTGAACGGGGCATATCGACGGCAGCTTTTCGACAAGCCTTTCGACGAGCTTTATATGCTCTGCGTCGATTTTGCCCTTGTCGACTGCATATTTCATCGTATCGAGCAGGCGGTGCTGCCCGAAGAACTTCGCCCAGCTTTCCTCGCGCGTATTGTCCTGACGGAATACTCCGAGGTAGGTTGTGAAATCAAAGCCGCAACGGTCGCTCTTTACGGAGTGCAACTGCGCGAGCCCGCGTCCGAGCGCGGCAAAATCGGCGTCCGTTTCTGGCTTTACGTCCTTTGCCGCTTCCATTATCAGCAGAACGGTATCTCCGCTCTGCGCAACGCCGTAGACCTCCGGGGTCTTTATGTCGGTGTGCGATTTTATATAGGCAAGCTCCTTCGCCTCGGCTCTGAACTGCTCAGGCGAGAACGGGTTTTGTCCGGCTTTGACGAAAACATCGAATTTTTCGCCGATGAACCTTGCCGCCGGATGCATCGCTCCGGTTTTGCTTTCTTTTATATCGACTATGCGGAAATCCGCTCCGGTCTCGCTTTTTACGGCGTTTTCGATGATGGTGTTGTATGCGCCGCTTGTAAGTATGCTCATATTTTCCTCCGCTCCGGTTTCTGTCAGGCTTTGTAAGGTACATTTTACACAAAATATATCCGTTTTTCAAGTGTATAGAGTCGATTTTGAGATAAATATTCGGAAAATATATCTTTTTCGGAAAAAATTTTGAAAAAACTATGGATATTGCGTTTTTGTTGTGATATAATATCTAATCGAATAAAGTTAGCAAAACTTTAATAAATAAAAAGTGGAGGAATTTCACAAAATGGCAGCAAAAAAATATTGTTACCTGTTCAGCGAAGGCAACGCAAGTATGCGTGAGCTTCTCGGCGGCAAGGGCGCAAACCTTGCGGAAATGACAAACATCGGTCTTCCCGTTCCTCAGGGCTTCACAATCTCGACAGAAGCCTGCACACAGTATTATGAAGACGGCAAGAAAATCAATCCTTCCATCGAAGCTGAAATAATGAGCTATATCGAAAAGATGGAAGAGATCACCGGCAAGAAGTTCGGCGATCACGAGAATCCCCTTCTCGTTTCTGTCCGTTCCGGCGCAAGAGCATCGATGCCCGGTATGATGGACACAATCCTTAACCTCGGTCTCAACGAAGAAGTTGTTGACGTTATCGCAAAGAAATCCGGCAATCCCCGTTGGGCTTGGGACTGCTACAGAAGATTTATCCAGATGTTCTCCGACGTCGTTATGGAAGTCGGCAAGAAGTATTTTGAAAAGCTCATCGACGAGATGAAAGAAAAGAAGGGCGTAAAGCAGGACGTTGATCTTGACGCAAACGACCTCAAGACTCTCGCATCCCAGTTCAAGGCTGAATACAAATCCAAAATCGGTACGGACTTCCCCTCCGATCCCAAGGTTCAGCTCTTTGAGGCTATCAAAGCCGTTTTCCGCAGCTGGGACAACCCCCGTGCAAACGTATACCGTCGTGACAACGATATTCCTTATTCTTGGGGCACGGCTGTAAACGTTCAGATGATGGCGTTCGGTAATATGGGCGACGACTGCGGTACAGGCGTTGCATTCACACGTGACCCCGCTACGGGCGCAAAGGGACTCTTCGGCGAATTCCTTACAAACGCTCAGGGCGAGGACGTTGTTGCCGGCGTTCGTACACCTATGAAGATTGCAGAGATGGAGCAGAAGTTCCCCGAAGCGTTCAAGCAGTTCGAGGATGTTTGCAAAACTCTTGAAAATCACTATCGCGATATGCAGGATATGGAGTTCACAGTCGAACACGGCAAGCTCTATATGCTCCAGACACGTAACGGTAAGAGAACGGCTCAGGCTGCTCTCAAGATTGCTTGCGACCTCGTTGACGAGGGTATGAGAACACCCGAAGAAGCAGTTGCAATGATCGATCCCAGAAACCTCGATACACTTCTTCACCCGCAGTTCGATACAAAGGCTCTCAAAGCCGCAACTCCTCTCGGCAAGGGTCTCGGAGCTTCTCCCGGCGCAGCTTGCGGACAGATCGTATTTACGGCAGAGGACGCTGTTGAATGGAAGAAGGCAGGCAAGAAGGTCGTTCTTGTACGTCTTGAAACATCCCCCGAAGATATCACGGGTATGAAGGCAGCTCAGGGCATACTCACCGTCAGAGGCGGTATGACGAGCCACGCAGCCGTTGTTGCACGCGGAATGGGAACCTGCTGCGTTTCCGGCTGCGGCGACATCAAGATGGATGAAGAAAACAAGAAGTTCGAGCTCGCAGGAAAAGTATTCCACGAGGGCGACGAACTCTCCATCGACGGTACAACAGGTAACATCTATGCAGGACTTATCCCGACGGTTGATGCAAAGATCGCAGGCGAGTTCGGCAGAATAATGGCTTGGGCAGACGAGTTCAGAAGACTCAAAGTCCGCACAAACGCCGATACACCCAGAGACGCAAAGAAGGCAAGAGAGCTCGGCGCAGAAGGCATCGGTCTCTGCCGTACAGAGCATATGTTCTTCGAAGCTGACAGAATTGCAGCTTTCAGAGAAATGATCTGCGCAGACACAGTTGAAGAGAGAGAAGCTGCTCTTGAGAAGATTCTTCCTTATCAGCAGGGCGACTTCGAAGCTCTTTACGAAGCTCTTGAAGGAACTCCCGTTTGCATCAGATTCCTTGACCCGCCGCTTCACGAGTTCGTTCCGACAGAAGAGGCTGACATTGAGCTCCTCGCAGCAGCACAGGGCAAGAGCGTTGAGAGCATCAAGGCGCTTATCGCTTCGCTCCACGAGTTCAACCCGATGATGGGTCACCGCGGCTGCCGTCTTGCAGTAACTTATCCCGAAATCGCAAAGATGCAGACAAAGGCTGTCATCCGCGCGGCTATCAACGTAAAGAAGAACCATCCGGACTGGAACGTTAAGCCCGAAATTATGATCCCGCTTATCTGCGAGGTTAAAGAGCTTAAATATGTCAAGAAGGTTGTTGTTGAAACGGCTGATGCGGAAATCGCAGCAGCAGGCGTCAAGCTCGAATACGAAGTAGGTACAATGATTGAAATTCCTCGTGCCGCTCTCACAGCTGACGACATCGCAAAGGAAGCAGACTTCTTCTGCTTCGGCACAAACGACCTTACCCAGATGACTTACGGCTTCAGCCGTGACGACGCAGGCAAGTTCCTCAACGCTTACTATGAGACAAAGATCTTTGAAAACGATCCGTTTGCAAAGCTTGACCAGGTCGGCGTAGGTAAGCTTATGAAGATGGCGATCAGCCTCGGCAGACCCGCAAACCCGAACCTCCATATCGGTATCTGCGGCGAGCACGGCGGCGACCCGACATCAGTTGAGTTCTGCCATAACATCGGTCTTGATTACGTTTCCTGCTCACCGTTCCGTGTGCCGATCGCACGCCTTGCGGCAGCTCAGGCAGCTATCAAAGACAAAAAGAACTAAGATATAGTTTCTAAAAACTCCCCGCTTTCACAGAGGGTGATAAGGAAACATTCTGAAAATTGACCTCAGCCAAGTATACGGGTAAGAGAAAAGCTGTGTGAATGGGAAATCCATTTGCACAGCTTTTTCTTTTTGTGCCGATATAAAAACAAGCGTTCGCAGAACGCGCAGCCGTCACCGCAGGTGACTATCTCAGGGGCTTGGGGGATCGTCCCCAACAAGCATTTGCGGGAGATGCCAGATTGGTGTCTCCCGCAAAATACGCAAACTTGTACAAGTTTGCATTGCTTGCCAACTTGAAAAACTACGAATATTCGTATATAATGTATTTGGGTAATTTTACGCTTTCGGAGGGATCGCAATGAACGGCTATATTTCCATCCGGGAAGCCTCTGATAAATGGGGCGTTTCGGAACGGCGGGTCAATCAATACTGTTCTCTCGGGCGTATTCCGGGGGCAGAACGATTCGGGCGTTCGTGGGCAATTCCCTCTGACGCAAAAAAGCCAAGTGATCCTCGTAAATCTCAACGCAAAAAGCAAGAAAGGGGCGTGATGTGATGTATAATCCGCAATTAGAAACTTTTCTCCGGGTAGCCGACGCGGGCAGCTTCAACAAGGCCGCCGAAGAAAGCTACATCACGCCAACGGCAGTCATTAAGCAGATTAATCTGCTGGAAGAATCTCTCGGTGTAAAACTCTTTGACCGCAGTCACCGGGGCCTTACTCTGACAAAGGCCGGACGCTCCATGTATCAGGACGCCAAATATATCATCCAGTATTGCCGGGACTCTGTGACCCGGGCGAAAAACGCCATGCAGGAGGACGAGAATATCATCCGCATTGGTTCCTCGCCCATGACCCCGGCGCAACTTCTGATGGAGCTCTGGTCCAGAGTTCAAACTCTGCACCCGGACATCAAATTTCAAATCATCCCCTTTGAAAATACCCCGGAAAATGCGCGGGAGATCCTCGGCAATCTCGGCAAGAACATTGATGTGGTGGGTGGCATTTTCGATGAGACTATGCTGAAGCTGCGGGGTTGTGCGGGACTGGAGCTTGTCAGAGGCAGATTTTGCTGTGCCGTTTCCATCCATCACCGGCTGGCAGCAAAAGATAAATTACAGATCACGGATCTTTATGGCGAAAACCTCATGCTCATGCACCGTGGGTGGAGTCACTATGTAGATCAGCTCCGAGACGACCTGTGGCAGCACCATCCGCAGATCCATATCGTGGATTTCGACTTTTACAGCATGGATGTGTTCAACCGCTGCGAGAACACCAACGATGTTCTGCTGGCGATTCCCGGCTGGGCGAATGTGCATCCGCTTTTGAAGGTCATTCCTGTGGAGTGGGATTACAGCATTCCCTACGGCATCCTCCACTCCCCGGAGCCGACACCGAATGTACAATGCTTTCTGGACGCAGCCAAAACCGTCAGTACAGAACTGTACAAGTGATTATAACCCAAAGGTATATACTGATGAACGAAGCGAGACTTCTCTTGAAGTCTCGCTTTTTTTATAATAGAGGCAGAAGTTCAGGAAAAGGCAGATGATGACATGAAGTTTGGATGTTTTTCTGCGCTGCTGTTTTGTACGGCACTTCTGTTGAGCGGCTGCGGCGCTCGTGAACCGCAGGAACCAGCGGAAACCACTCCACCCCAAACAGCGGCATTTACAAGGGAAAGCAAAATTGAAGATGTGAAGAACGACCCAGTGTTCGGTTCTTACGGACGGCTGCTGTTCCCTGTGGAGGATGCCTATTACAGCGGCGATACGCTGGAAGATCTCGGGCTGACCTATTACAGCCATATCGATCCGGACGAAACGGTGGAGATCGTGAACACCCTGCGCTCCCGTGCAGAAGCTGGACAGACCATCTTCTATGACATTTACACCGAGGAGGAAAAGGCGGCTGATCCGGCCAAAGAGGATACGGGTTTGTTCTTCTTCAAAGGAACGCCCGGCGAGAAGTTCGCCGTATGCAATGCGGGCGGAGCCTTTGCCTATGTGGGCGCCATGCAGGACAGCTTCCCCCATGCGTTGGAGCTTTCCAAGAAAGGCTACAACGCTTTCGCCCTCATTTATCGCCCCGGCGCACAGACCGCCTGCGAGGACTTGGCAAGAGCCATCCGCTTTATCTTCGACCATGCGGAGGATCTGGAAGTGGAAACCGACTGCTATTCCCTCTGGGGCGGTTCCGCAGGCGCACGGATGGCGGTATGGCTGGGTAATTACGGCCCGGAGGCTTTTGGCGGCGGCGACCTGCCTCGTCCCGGTGCAGTCATCATGCAGTACACGGGGCTGAGCGAGTATTCCGAAAGCGACCCGCCCACCTATGCCTGTGTCGGCGACCGGGACGGTATCGCCAACTGGCGGGTCATGCAGGCACGGCTGGATGCCATGCAGCAGGCCGGGATCGACACGGAGTTTCATGTGTATTCCGGTCTGGGTCACGGCTTTGGACTTGGAATCGGAACCAGCGCCGAGGGCTGGATCGATGATGCTGTTGCCTTTTGGAAAAGACAAATGAAATAATTGTGGAGGATAACAGATGAAAAAGAAAATTTGGTTTATCATTGCAGCAATTCTCGTCATTGTCGCAGGCGGCGTATTCACGCTGCTTCGTTTGACGGGCGGTTCACATACCGCCATTGACCGTGACCCGGAGCCGGAGGTCAGCGGAAACAGCGATGTGCTGGTGGCTTATTTCTCATGGTCGGGAAACGGCCAGCAGATGGCGGATTGGATCGCTGAGGAAACCGGCGGAGATCTGTTCCGGATTCTGACCGAGGAACCTTATGGCGACGATTTCGATTCCACCGCTTCCCGTGCGCAGACGGAGTTGAACAACGAAACTCGCCCGGCGCTGTCCACCCATATCGACCCGGAGGTCATGGCGGGCTACGATGTCATCTATCTGGGCTTTCCGGTTTGGTGGTACGACCTGCCAACGCCGGTCTGGAGCTTTCTGGAAGAATACGACCTGTCCGGGAAAACCATCATTCCGTTCTTTTCCCACAACGGCAGCTCCAACGGAGCAAACAGCTTAAACCGAATTACGGAGTTGGCACCGGGTGCAACGGTATTGACCGACGAAGCCCTTTCCATTCGTGGCAGCAGCGTATCCGGCTCGGAGCGGCAAGTGAAAGAATGGGCGGCTTCTCTGACCGAAAATCAATAAAGGATCAAGAGCCGTGAAGAAAATTCTATGTCTGACCACCTCGCCCACCGTGGGCGGCAATGGGGATGCGCTGGTGGATGCGGCGGAGAAAGCCGCCACAGAATGCGGTGCAGAAGTTCAGCGCATCGACATTCGGAACTTGACCATCTATCCCTGCAAAGGCTGCTACGGCTGCGCCAAGACCGGCGTGTGCGTCCAGAAGGACGATATGGCGGCAGTGCTGAAAGCACTGCACGAGTGCGACGGTCTGATTGCGGAAGCGCCTGTCTACTACAACTGCATGGCGGCGCAGGCGCTGCTGGTGATCGACCGGCTGTGCTGCACCTTCGCCTGTAAAAGCTATCAGGTCGGGCCGAAGAAGAAAATCGGTGTGTTCCTGACCTGTACCGGATCCGGTGTGGAGGAAATGAAGCACCATGTGCAGCTGATCGTTGACCTGCCCAGTATCCAGCGTTCTGTGGAGGACGAGCGCACGGAGGTATTTACCGGCTGCGGAAGCCGGGATACCTGCAAAAACACAAAAGCATATCTTGATCGGGCGGACAAAGTTGCCCGCTGGGTCTGCGAATAATTCAGAAAGGATGCGTTACCATGAACAATTTTATTTTTGAGAACAAGACCAAGGTGTATTTCGGCAAGGGCGGCGTGAAGGAATATCTGGGCTGCCTGCTGGATCACTATGGCGACACCGTCATGCTGGCCTATGGCGGCGGCTCCATCAAGCGCAACGGCGTCTATGACGAGGTGATGGGCATTCTGAACGCCAAGGGCAAACGGGTGGTGGAGTTCTCCAGGATCATGTCCAACCCCACCTATGCCAAAGTGCAGGAGGGTGCCAAGCTGGCACGGGAAAATCATGTAGACCTGATTTTGGCTGTGGGCGGCGGCAGCGTTTCCGACTGCTGCAAGGTCGTCTCCGCACAGGCAAAGCTGGATGAGGACATCTGGGAAATGCAGTACACCAAGCATACCTATCCTTCGGAGTTCATACCTCTTGGCACCATCGTCACGGTGTTCGGCACTGGCAGCGAGATGAACAACGGCGCTGTCATCACCCACGAGGAAAAGAAGATCAAGGGCGCTCTGTGGGGTGCGCAGGCGGAATTTGCTTTCCTGGACCCCAGCTACACCCTGTCCGTTCCCATGAAGCAGGTCATTTCTGGTGCATTCGACACCCTGAGCCACGCCATGGAGACCTACTTCGGCAAACCCGATGAAAACAATCTGTCCGATGACATCAATGAAGCCGTCATGCGCAGCGTCATCCGCAACATCCGTGTTTTGCTGACCGACCCGGAAAATTACGATGCCCGCAGCGAACTGGCGTGGGCCTCCGCCATGGCGGAAAACGGCGTGCTGAAGATCGGCAAGGTCACGGACTTCCAGTGCCATATGCTGGAGCACCAGCTCGGCGCGTACACGAACTGCAACCACGGTGCAGGTCTGGCCGTCATTCACCCTGTTCTGTACCGTCACATCTACAAATCCGGTGCGGCTCGTTTTGCCCGCTGGGCGCAGAATGTCTGGGGCATCGCGTCCAAGGGCAGTGACGACGAAACTGCTTCTGCCGGTGTGGAAGCGCTGGCGGCGTTCATCAAGGAGATCGGGCTGCCCACCACCTTTGCAGAGTTGGGCATTCCCGCCGATACCGACTTCCGAGCCATCGCGGACTCCACCGTTCTTACTCCCGGCTGCTGCAAAAAGCTGACCCACGATGAAATTTACGACATTCTCTGCGAATGCAAATAAACCAAAAATCGAATTGAAAGGATGATCTTATTATGAAAAAACTGACTGCACTTCTGCTGAGCTTTGTGCTCGTACTTAGCCTTGCCGCTTGCGGCTCTGCTAACAAACCCGCAACTTCCACCACACAGCCCGAAACCTCTGCACCGACCGAACAGCCGACTACCGAACCGTCCGAAAGCGCCTCGACTGCTCCCTCGGAAACTGAGCCGGAAACTGGCAAGACGCTGGTGGTCTACTACTCCGCTTCCGGTAACACGGAGCGAGTGGCCAAGGATATTGCAGAGGCCGCCGGTGCCGATCTCTTTGAGATCGTTCCCACCGAAGTCTACACCAGCGATGACCTGAACTGGACGAACTCCGACAGCCGCGTCAGCCGGGAGCATGATGACGAGTCCCTGCGGGATGTGCCTCTGACCACCACGGAAGTGCCCGATTGGGATTCCTATGACACCGTGTTCATCGGCTATCCCATCTGGTGGGGTATTGCGGCCTGGCCTGTGGACGGTTTTGTGAAGGCCAACGACTTCACCGGCAAGACCGTCATTCCCTTTGCGACATCTTCCTCCTCCGGTATGGGTCAGAGCGGCAGCCTGCTCTCCGAGATGGCCGGTACCGGCGACTGGCAGGAAGGTCAGCGCTTCTCCTCCGGCGCATCTGCCTCTGATGTGCAGTCCTGGGTCAATGGACTGGGTCTGTAATGCGTAGGGATCGAGTTTTCGCCGCAATGCTTGCGCTTCTCATGGGCGTGTCACTGACCGCCTGTGGCCGGGAGTCCGTGGAGACTCCCGGCGGTGAGCTGGAAAACGGTGTTGCGGCTATCGAGGATGCTATGACAACAAAACCAAGCGAAAGCAGTTCTATCCCCACCGAGCCGATCGACGATCTGCGTGACGGATCTTCAGCGGATACTGTGGCGACACCCGATGATTTCCCGGCGGCTTACAACTACGGCAGCGGCAAGGTTTCTGATTATTCCCGCACGGCCATGCTGCAAAAGATGCCGGAACCGGCGGGAAATGATACGGTGCTGAATACAGCGGCAGACCCTGCAAACATTCAAGTGCTCTATCTCTGGGAGCAGGGCAATGTACCGGCTAAAACGAAGTTCACGGCGGACATGACCGGCTATTTCGACAACTATGACTTCCGCCCCTATGTCACCGCCCTTCCTGTCCGGGAGGGCGTAGAGCCGAAAGGCGCTGTGGTGCTGATGGCGGGCGGTGCGTATCAGTTCCGGGGTAACTACACCGATTCGCTGCCCACTGCCGCAGCACTGCGGGAGATGGGCTTCCAGACCTTTATCGTGGACTACCGCCTGTCTCCATATACTCAGGAGGAAGGTGCGCTGGATGTGGCGAGAGCCGTTCGCTTTATCCGCAAAAATGCGGAGATCTACGGTATTGACCCGGACGATATTGCTGTCATGGGCTTTTCGGCAGGCGGCATTCAGGCCGGTGAATTTCTGATGCACTACGACGAGGACGTGACTGGCACGGCGCTGGACGGCACCTATGTACCGGACGAGTTGGACGCTGTTCCTGCACACGCTTCCGCCGCGGGCATGATCTATTCCTTCTATGGCCGCCTCAGCGTGGGCAACATGGACCCAGACTGGCTGAAAGAGGGCAATTTGCCGCCGACCTTCTATGTCTACGGCACCGAGGATCCCTTCTATCGCCAGTTCCAGCAGCAGTATGATGTGATCTCCGGTATGGGCATTCCCACCGGTCGAATCGTGCTGAACGGTTGGCCTCACGGCTTCGGCTCCGATGGCGGCTGGGTCAAGGACTACGCCGCATGGCTGGAAACAATTTTTTCATAAGGAGTGATTTTGGTGAAAGCACTGTTAGTAAACGGCAGCCCTCGTCCAAGGGGCTGCACCTATACCGCACTGACCGAACTGAAAAATACACTGGAGGCCGAGGGGATTGAAGTTGAGCTGCTCCATGTGGGCAATAAGGATATTCGGGGCTGTATTGCCTGCCGCAAATGCGCCCAGACCGGGAAATGCGTTTTTGACGATGTGGTAAACGAGGTTGCCCCAAAGCTGGCGGAGGCGGATGCTTTTGTCATCGGCTGCCCAGTGTACTTTGCCTCGCCCGCAGGCGGGGCTATCTCTTTCATGGATCGGCTGTTTTTCAGCACTTTTAGTATAGATAAGACCATGAAAGTAGGTGCGGCGGTTGTAACCTGTCGGCGAGGCGGGAATACCGCTACCTTTGATGTGCTGAACAAATATTTTACCATGACCGGAATGCCGGTAGCGTCCAGCCAGTATTGGAACATGGTCTACGGCGGCTCTGCCGAAGAAGTAGCACAGGATGCTGAGGGATTGCAGACTATGCGGACGCTGGGGCATAACATGGCGTTTATGATGAAGTCCTTCCAGCTGGGTAAGGAGCAAATCGGCCTGCCCCAGAAGGAACCACTGATTTTCACAAACTTTCACAGATAAGGAGTGCTGCTTTATGAGAAAAATTACGGCAGGCAGAGATGTGCTTGGTGAATTTGCACCGAAGTTCGCACAGCTCAATGATGATGTTCTTTTCGGTGAGGTCTGGAGCCGTGAAAGCGAGCTTTCTGCACGCGACCGCTCCCTCATCACTGTGACGGCGCTGATGGCGCAGGGACTGACAGATAGCTCCTTTGGTCATCACTTGGCAATGGCGAAAGAAAACGGAATCACCCGCAGTGAAATTGCGGAGATCCTGACACACGCCGCATTTTATGCGGGTTGGCCGAAGGCGTGGGCGGCATTCCGCATGGCAAAGGACATCTGGGCAGACGAGGAAACCGCTGATGAAAAGCAGCGTCATCAAAACAGTATGGTATTTCCCATCGGAGCGCCCAACGACGGTTTCGCACAGTATTTCAGCGGGCAGAGTTATCTTGCGCCGGTTTCCACGGAGCAGGTCAAAATCTTCAATGTGACCTTTGAACCCGGCTGCCGCAACAACTGGCATATCCACGAGGCGGACAAAGGCGGCGGGCAGATCCTCGTCTGTGTGGCAGGCCGGGGCTACTATCAGGAATGGGGCAGGGAGCCGCAGGAGCTGCACCCCGGCGATGTGGTCAACATTGCGTCCGGTGTGAAGCACTGGCACGGTGCTGCACCGAATAGCTGGTTCTCCCATCTGGCGGTAGAGGTACCCGGAGAAAACTGCCGCAGCCAGTGGTGTGAGCCGGTCAGCGAAGATGAATATAAAAAACTGAAATAAACGATATAGGAGGCCTTGCAATGTTTACTTTTTCTTTACCCACAACTGCGTTATTTGGAGCAGGCAAGCTGAATGAACTGCATACACAGATCAATACCCCAATGGGTGTTGTCCATGGAAAGAAGGCGCTGGTCGTCATTTCCAACGGAAAATCGACCCGCGCCAACGGCTATCTGGATCGACTGGAAAATGAGTTGAAGCAGGCCGGAGTAGACTATGTGATTTTTGACAAGGTGGCGGCAAATCCCACAAAGCCAGTAGTTGAGGAAGGCGGACGCTTCGCTCATGAAAATGGCTGTGATTTTATCGTGGCCTTGGGTGGCGGCAGCGTGATGGATGCTTCTAAAGCGATTGGGCTGATGGCCACCAATGGCGGTGACCTGTGGGACTATGTAATGTTTGGCAGCGGAAAGAAGCAGTGGTTCCAAAATCCCAGCCTGCCGATCGTAGCAATTACCACCACGGCTGGAACGGGTTCGGAAACGGATGGCGCCGGTGTCATCACCAATCCGGAAACCAATGAAAAGACCGGCGTATTCGGCCCGGGTGCTTATCCTGTTCTTGCCATCATTGACCCGGAGCTTATGATGAGCGTGCCCGCAAAATTCAAGGCATATCAGGGATTTGACGCACTGTTCCATTCTACGGAGGGCTATATCTCTGCTGCTCGGAATGAATTCAGCAAAATGGTTGCTGCAGAAGCAATCCGGAATGTATCCCGCAATCTGGTCACTTCGATTCATGAGCCGGAAAACAAAGACGCAATGACATCTGTAGCATTAGGCAGCTATCTATCCGGCATCCAGATGGCAATCGGTTCCTGCACCAGTGCCCATCCTTTGGAGCACGCACTGTCTGCCTATCACGAAAAACTGCCGCATGGCGCAGGCTTGATCATGATCTACAAGGCTTATTACAGTCATTTTGTAGATAAGCATGTCTGCGATGACCGTTTCATTGAGATGGCAAAGCTCATGGGCATGGAGAATGCAGATAAACCGGAAGATTTTATTACTGCCCTTTGCAAATTGCAGGAGGAGTGCGGTGTAGCTGATTTGAAAATGTCCGATTATGGCATCGATCCGTCTGAATTCCTCCAGATGGCACAAAATGCCCGCGATACCCTGGGCCCCAATTTCTTAAACGATCCGTGTCCGCTCTCTGACGAAGATTGCGTAAGTATCTATCAAAAATCTTATCGGTAAGGGTGTATTTACATGAGCAAAAAAGTTTTGATCCTGTCCGGCAGCCCCCGCAAGGGCGGCAACTCGGACATTCTGTGTGACGAATTCGCACGGGGCGCACAGGAAGCGGGAAACGAAGTGGAGAAGATCCGTGTTTCCAGCAAGAAAGTTCACCCCTGTTCCGCCTGCTACTACTGCCGCGATCATGGCGGTGCGTGTGTCCATAAGGATGACATGGCCGAAGTCCTGCAAAAAATGATCGACGCCGATGTGCTGGTGCTGGCCAGTCCGGTCTATTTCTACTCCATCGACGCCCAACTGAAAGCGGTCATTGACCGAACGGTAGCGCGCTGGCTGGAAGTCAAGAACAAGGAGTTTTACTACATCGTCACCATGGCAGACGAGACCCATTCGTCCGCTGACACCACACTGGCCTGCTTCCGCGGCTATGCCGACTGCGTGGAAGGTGCGGTGGAAAAGGGTGTTATCATTGGCAGCGGCGTGTATGAGCCGGGCAAGGTGAAGAACACTCCCGCTATGAAGCAGGCCTACGAAATGGGTAAAAATGTGTAATAAGGAGCGGAAAATGAATTTTTCTTACCACAATCCCATTCACTTTGAATTTGGCGCGGATGTACTGATCAAAATTCCCGAACTCTGCAAGGAACACAAGGTCCTGCTGGTCTACGGCGGCGGCTCGATCAAGCGCAACGGCGTGTATGACCGCATCACCGAATTGTTGAACGGCAGTGAGATTCCGTTTATTGAGTACGCAGACCAGACCCCCGCCACTTGGCAGGGCATTCTGGATGGCATTGCGCTCGCGCACGAAAATAACATCACGGCAGTGATCGAAGTCGGCGGTGCAAGCGCGATGGACACCGGCAAGGCGATCGCGTTCGGCGCGGTGCATGACAATCTGGCAGACTACATCGAAGGAAAAGCGCAGTCGGACAATCGCCACCTGTTCAACATCATCATCCCGACCTATCCGTCCACCGGCTCAGAGGCCAACGGCGTATGTGACATTATGGAGTACAACGGCTACGGCGTCGAGTTGTTCGGCGCATGGCCGGATTACTGCCTGATGGATCCGAGCACAACCTTGTCGCTCGATAAGCGCAGCACGGCGTATTCTGCCTGGGTGTGCTTTATCCAGACCAGTGCGTGGTTTATCGGCAACCACGAAAATGCGATCGCACGCGGCTTTGCCCGCTCCTCGCTGCAAACCGTTTTGCAGGCGTACCAGCAGCTGATGGAGCAGCCGGACGACATCAGGGCACGCGGCGACCTGATGTGGGGTTCGTGCGTGAACACGATGGGCGTGTTCCGCTCGGGCATTGACGATTTCTACCCGTGGACGCTGTACTCGGTCGGCTATATTCCGCGTGTGGCGCACGGCGTTTCCTACCGCGAAGCGCTCGTCGCGGCATTCCCGCACTGGCTGCGCGCCGCAGCAAAATACCATCCGCAGGACATTCGTGCGCTGTTCACCGAGGTGTTCGGACTGGATGCACAGATGGACACGGGCGCACTGGTGGAATCCGGCTGTCAGGAAATCGAGCAGCTGATTGCCATAAGCGGTGTGCCAATGGACCTGTCCGCGTATGGCGCATGTCCGACATTCAACTATGTGAAAAAGTCGCTTGCACCTGCTGATTTCGGCGAGTTTGCGCCGGAAGAACTGTATCAAATCATCACGGCCTGCTATAAGAAGGAGTAAGAATATGAACATTTTATTCATCAACGGAAGTCCCAACAAGAACGGCAACACTGCCGCACTGGCTGCGGAGCTGCTGAAAGGCCACGAGTATAAGACCCTGAACCTCACGGACTACACCATCGGCGCATACGGTCAGAACCTTCCCGGTGACGGGCTGGATGCCGTCATCGGCGCGATGAAGCAGGCGGATACCATCGTCATCGGCTCACCGCTTTACTGGCACAACATCTGCGGCAGCGTCCGCAACGTGCTGGATCGTTTCTACGGCAAGGTGGAGAATGGTGAACTGGCCGCAAGCTGTATTTCGTGTTTCAGGGCGCAGCCCCTGAAAAATGGATGCTGGAGGCGGGCGAATACACCATGAAGCGCTTCGCCGCTCTCTACGGCATGACCTATGGCGGCATGGCGACTAACAAGCCCGATGCCCAAAAGCTGAGCAAGGAAGTGTAAGATGCAGTACCGTACTTTAGGCAATGATTTGACCGTTTCCGCCGTTGGCCTTGGCTGCATGGGCATGAGCCACGCCTATGGTGCTCCTGCCGACAAAAAAGAAATGACGGAGCTTTTGGCGCAGGCGGTGGATCTGGGTTACACTTTTTTCGACACCGCCGAAGTCTACGGCACGCCAGAGCATCCACATGACAATGAGGAACTGGCGGGTGCGGCACTGAAGCCCTATCGGGACAAAATCGTGCTTGCTACCAAGTTTGGTATTCATTTTGACATGACCAGCACCGCCACCAATAAGCCGCTGGTGCCAGACTCCCGCCCGGAAATCATCCGTGCATCGGTGGAAGCGTCTCTGAAACGGCTGGGTACCGACCACATCGACCTCTATTACCAGCACCGGCTCGACCCCAAAATCCCAATCGAGGAAGTGGCGGGCGTGATGGCCGACCTTATCCGTGAAGGCAAAATCACCCACTGGGGACTATCCGAAGCCACGGAGGACACGATCCGCCGCGCTCACGCAGTCTGCCCGGTGACGGCCATCCAGAACCGCTACTCCATGATGGCACGGTGGTATGAAAATCTGTTCCCGGTGCTGGAAGAATTGCACATCGGTTATGTGGCGTTCTCACCGCTGGCCAACGGTTTCCTCTCCGGCAAGTATGATAAATTCTCTCGGTTTGAGGCTGGAACAGACTACCGCAGCGTCATGCCCCAGTTCCAACCGGAGAATATCGACCGCAACCGGGACCTTCTTGCCCTGCTGCAAGAATTGGTGCAGCAGAAAAACGCTACGCCCGCTCAAATCTCATTGGCGTGGATGCTGTGCAAAAAGCCATACATCGTGCCGATTCCCGGCACCCGCAAGCTGAATCGTCTGACGGAAAACGCGGGCGCGGCGGATGTAACCCTGTCCGATGAAGAAGTCAGTGCCATTGACAGAGCATTGGACAGTATGGAAATGTCAGAGGTATTCGGCGGCAGTAAAATCGTAAGTAAATAAATTTTTCAGAAAGGATGTTGTTTTATGGAATACGCAACTCTCAATAACGGCGTGAAAATGCCCATGGCCGGTATCGGCACTTTTTTACTCACCCCGGATGAGGCGGAGGCCTCCTGCGTCAGCGCTTTGCAGAACGGCTATCGCCTGATTGACACCGCCAACGCCTATGTGAATGAAAAGGCAGTTGGTCGTGCCATGAAGAAGTCCGGCTTGCAGCGCGAGGAGATTTTCCTCGAAACGAAGCTGTGGCCCAGCTTCTATGAGCAGCCGGACGCAGTCGAAAAGACGCTTGCCCGTCTGGATACGCCCTACATCGACCTGCTGCTGATCCACCAGCCCGCAGGCAACTATGTGGCGGGCTACCGCCAGATGGAAAAGGCATACAAGGAGGGCAAGGTGCGCGCCATCGGTCTGTCCAACTTCAAGAAGGAGCAGATCGAGGAAATTCTCTCCCTCTGCGAGGTACGTCCCACGGTCTTGCAGACCGAGCTGCACCCCTACCATCAGGAACCGGAATTAAAGGCGTTCCTGAAGGAGAACGGCATCGTGCCGCAGGCGTGGTATCCGCTGGGTCACGGTGACAAGGCGCTGCTTCAGGAGCTGCTGTTTGCCCAGCTTGGCGCAAAGTACGGCAAGTCTGCACCCCAGATCATCCTCCGCTGGCACATCCAGAGCGGCAATATCGTCATCCCCGGCTCCAAGAATCCGGAGCATATCAAGGCCAACTTTGACCTGTTTGACTTCGCTTTGACGGATGACGAAATGGCGCAGATCGCCGGTCTCAACAAGAATGTGCGCTACTACACCAGCACCCCAGAAATGCTCAAAAAATATGCGGAAATGGTTCCGCCGGTGGACGAGCAGAAGTGAAGCGACTTCTTTCGCTTGCCTTGGCGCTTGCGCTGATACTGGCTCTTGCGGGGTGCGGGGCCGGTACAGCAGCGCCGACCCCGCCGGAAACAACACCTGCACCGAGTCCCGAACCGACTGCTGAACCGTCGGAAAGCACATCGTCGGCAGTCACATCGGAACCGGTTCAGACCGGCCTGTTTGCGGAGCAGATCCTCTCCGGCGCGGACGGCAACATCCATTACAGCTATTATCTGCCGGAGAGCTACGACGGCAACCGGAAGTTCCCCATGATGGTGGTCATGCCGGGCTACGACATGATGTGGTTCGGCGAAGATTCTTCCGGCAGCAATCTGAATTGGGGCGGCTTCACCGCATGGACAAAGCTGGACACGGAGATGATTGTGGTTTCTGCGCAGCTCACAGACTGGGGCGAAAAATCTGCCCGGCAGGCTATTGAACTGACAGAATACTTCATCGAGAATTTCACCGTGGATACCAACCGGGTCTATGCAGCAGGGTATTCCGCAGGCGGTGAAACCATGTCCCGTGCGGTATCCATGCGTCCCGACCTGTACGCAGCTTATCTTCACGGCGCTTCCCAGTGGGACGGCGATTATGCACCCATCGCGGAGAACGGCGTAGCAGTCTATATCTACATGGCCGACGGCGACGAGTATTACGGCAGCGCCAAGGCCCGCTCGGCCTACAAAAATCTCCACGGGGCCTATGAAAATGCCAGTTGGAGCGATGCCGACATCGACAAAGTTCTGCGCATTGAAACGCCAGGCAACGCCTTCTTCAACGAAAAGGGCATTTATAACTACCACGGCGGTGCCAATGTGGTCTTTGACGACCCGGACAACCTGAACTGGGTGATCTCTCACAGCAAAGGATGAGGACATGAAACCAATTCTTAAAATAAAAATCGCCGTGGATGCGGCCATGTCGGTGTCCATGCTGCTTTTGATGGCCTACGGCCTCGTGGGCGAAGCGGCCCACGAGTGGATCGGCATGGGGATGTTTGCATTGTTTGTGGCACACCATGTTTTGAACCGCCGGTGGATCCAAGCTGTGCCGCAGGGGCGCTATACGCCCCTGCGCATCGTACAGACGGCGTTGGCGGGGCTGATTTTCCTGTGCATGATCGGCTCTATGTTCAGCGGCATCGTGCTGTCCCGCCATGTGTTTGCGTTTCTCCCCAAACACGGCGGCTATGAGATGGCCGGAAAGCTGCATATTCTCTGCGCCTTCTGGGGCTTTGTGTTGATGAGTCTGCATTTGGGAATGCACTGGAATATGTTGCTGACCATGGCACGGAAGCACCTGCGGCCCAATAAGATACGCACATGGGTGCTCCGAATCGCCGGATATTCCTTCGCCGTCTACGGAGCCGTGGCCTTCGTCCGCCGGGATGTGGGGCTTTACCTGCTGTTGAAAAGCCATTTTGTGCTCTTTGATTATTCCGAACCGTTGGCACTGTTCCTGCTGGACTATCTGGCGGTGATGGGGCTGTTTGTGGCGATCAGTTATTTTATGAACATGTTACTGCGCAAAGCAAATACAAAAGCAAAGATCTGTAGCAAATAACTCAGGTAGTGTTTTTGGCAAGTCCTTTATGATCAAAAGTTTTTAGCCAGACTGTCGCTTATTCTAAAAGGTCAATCTACCTGATGTAGGTTGGCCTTTTAGAAATAAGGGGGGTGAGCACATGAGTGACTACAAAGATTGGATCAACAAAAACCCGTTGACGATTGTGGATTCTGGTTCTTTGCATTTTTGCCTCGAATACCGTGAAGTAGAAGTGACTGGTCAAATAGTTGAGTTGACAGCCAAAGAATTTGATATTCTGGCACTACTTATTTTGAACCCACGCCGTGTGTTCACCTATGAAATGATCATGGATATTATCTGGAAAGAGGACTATACTTTTTATTCCAAGAAAGCAATTCATAATCATATCAGCAACCTAAAACGAAAGTTGCGAGAATTATGCCCAGAACATGATTTTATCGTCAGCGTTCACGGAATTGGATATAAATTTAATCCAATGCCTTGATACAGCACAATAATCGAGTATGTGTTGACCATTACGGGAGTGAACATAGTAAAGTACCCCGTATAATCTCCCTCAAAGATGAAGGGAGAAGTAATCTCAACCTATTAACGCAGTGTTGAATCTCCCTATTGCAGGGAGGTTCCAGGAATGCCGCCAAGTGCGACAAAGAAAAGCAGACAGCTTTCATATTCCAACTACGCCGTAAGCCCTGGGTGGCTTGCGGCGTTTTTTGATTCCCCAGGCTTCTTTGCGTTTGGCTCTCCGCCTCCGGGCGAAAACAGAATATTCTTATGCTTGCGCATATCTTCCGAAAGGTCGATATGCGCATTTTTGTTTACAGATGGAACCTTGGCTCCGTCATTCAGCTCAGGCTGCCGCTCACCGCCTCTGATTTCGATTTGCCTGTCTGAAACCAACAAATCGAAATTGGAGGAAATCAAATGACAATGATCAACCTCCGGGAATACTACCCGGATTCCTATACTACCGGCTGCTTTATTGCCGTCCCTGACGAAATTGCCGAAACGCTGCAGCGCTTCAAGTTGGAGGATGAAGCCTATCGAATCCGCACCTATCGGAACAAAGCCTACTTCTCGCTGAATTATGGTGAAAACATTGAGCGTGAGGCGGTGTTCCTCGTTATGACGCCCGCCGACATCTGGGAGCAGAAAGAGATCAACCATCGGCTGCATGAAGCTATGAGCAAGCTCACGCCCCAGCAGAAGCGGCGCATTTACGCGAGGTTTTTTCTCCACATGAACAATGCGGAGATTGCCAGAGTGGAAGGCTGCGATATTACCTCTGTACGGGACAGTATCAACCGTGGTCTTCGGCGGCTCAAAAAAATCTTTGAAAATCTGGGCTGACCCCACCCCTATTTGTCCGAAAAATGTACTGATATATGAGAGGGCTTTTGCTGACAGTCTAAAATGGGCCTGACACTGAAATTCCTGTATTGGTTCTTCCTGTTCAGGCTTTTCAGAGTCTGGATAAACTGACACTCTCTGCTGTCAGCAATCGCACACTCAGGAGGCCGCATTTTCTGACATTCGTGGCCGCCGGAAAATAGACCGTAATTAAATATAAATAAGTCAATCTACAAGAAATCAATATCAATCCAATCAATCTATCAATCGCAATAGGATATGATGGGATGGACTGAAAGGAGTGCAAATGAAAGATCTTATACCGTACAAGGCGGATTCGGCTGTCACATCCTATCTGCCATTGCCACGTTTTCTGATACCGCTGGAAATTTCAAATGACGCAAAGCTGCTCTATGCGATGCTCCTTGACCGTGCCAGCATTTCCAAAGAAAACGGCTATGTCGAACCAGATGGCACAGTCCGCCTGTATTTCACACTGAATGAAGCTAAGGGGAAACTCCGCAAGAGCCGTCAGGTATCCACTCGTATATTTCACGAATTGGAAACCTCCGGCCTAATTATCCGCCGCAAGCAGGGGCTTGGCCGCCCTGCGCTAATCACACTGAATTTGCCAAGCAAGGAGGAAAAGTAAACTGAACAGAAAACAAGAACTGTACAAGGCCGTAAACCACATTACACCGGAAACTGCGGAACGCATGGCCCAGTGCTTCAAAGATGGTGCATTTGAATTGGAGTTGGATATGGAAGAACAGGTGATTCACGAAGGCAACACAGTCTATCACGTTATTCCCCGCTATGCCGGGGACGGGGCAGAAAGCGTACTGAATAAACTGCGGCGGATACTGGCAAGAAATTTACAGGATTTGGGGCAAGAGGGGCTGAAAAAATGAAGCTGGCGCGGTATAATAGCAGCAACCGTTTACTTGGCTGCGATTCCCGAAAAGCGGGAGGAAAGGAGCTACTATGATTCAGCAGCCAGATAAAATTACAGCCCTCTATTGCCGATTGAGCCAGGATGACGCATTGGACGGCGAATCCAATTCTATCACCAATCAAAAAGCCCTGCTCAGCAAATACGCAGCTGAACAGGGATTCCGCAATGTCATGTTTTTTGTGGATGACGGATATTCTGGTACAAATTTCAACCGTCCCGGGTTTCAGGAGATGATGAAATATGTGGAGGACTACGCCGTTTCTACTCTGATTGTCAAAGATCTGAGCCGCCTTGGTCGTGAATACTCCTACATGGGCCGCCTTCAGGATTTCATCTTTCCTGCCTATGACGTTCGCTTTATCGCCGTCAATGATGATGTGGACAGTGCCCGTGGGGAGAACGACTTTGCTGTTTTCAAAAATGTGTTCAACGACTACTATGCCAAGGACACCAGTCGAAAGATTCGAGCTGTTGTGAAAATGCGTGGAGAAGCTGGTGAGCATATTGCCAGCCATCCACCCTTTGGGTATATGAAAGACCCGGAGGACAAGAAAAAGTGGATCGTGGACGAGGAAGCTGCGCATATCGTGCGGCGTATCTTTGACTTGTGTATTGCTGGAAAAGGTCCAATGCAGATTGCAAAGCTGTTGACTGCCGAAAAAGTCCTGACTGTGACCGCATATCATGCGAGGCAGGAGCACAGAACATTACCGGACGAACCATATCATTGGAATGGAAATGCCGTGGTAAAAATTTTGGAGCGTCGGGAATATACGGGTTGTACTGTCAATTTCAAAACCTATACGAAATCGCTCAAGTTCAAGAAGCGGATGGAGAATCCCACCGAAAACTGGCGTATTTTTGAGGACACACAGCCAGCCATCATTGAGCCGGGGCAATGGGAAAGGGTACAAGAGCTTCGTTCCAACAAACGGCGTCTGACCAAGCTCGGCAAGACCAGCATTTTCTCGGGACTTGTCTATTGTGCAGATTGCGGGGCAAAGCTGTATTTCTGCGCCAGCCGCTCCTATACGGAGACGCAAAACCATTTCGTCTGCTCCAACTATAAGAGCAATACTGGCTCCTGCAAGATTCACTATATCCGCGAAGTGACGCTTTACAAGCGAGTGTTGGAATGTATTCAGCGGACGCTGACCTATGTACAGTTGTTCCGGGATGACTTCATTCATGAAATGCTGCTGCAGGACGAAGTCAGCCGAAAGGCTGAGCTTGCACAAAAACAAAGTGCGCTGTCTGCTGCAAAGAGGCGCATGGACGAGTTGGACAAAATCATTCAGCGACTCTATGAGGATGCGGTTCTGGGGCGGCTGAGCGAAGCGAGATATGTCAAACTCTCAGCACAATATGAAGCGGAACAGGCAGAGATTCAGCAACTCTCAGCGGCACTGGAACAGGAGATCAGCAGAGGTACTGAGCAAGTTACAGATGTTGGCCGCTTTCTCCAGCTTGCAGAGAAGTATTCTAACCTGCAAGAACTTGATGCAGTTACGGTCAATGAGCTGATTCAAAAGATCGTTGTGCACAGCCCGGAAAAAATCAACGGCAAGAAACACGTCACTATCGAAATCTATTTTACTTATGTTGGGACGATTCGGATCCCCTTAAAGAAGCCGAATGTGTTCGCAGACGCAGAACCCCCGGCCTGACAAATCGCCACGCCAGGGTTTCCCCAAAATGTCTTTATTTCCTTATGACCCTCTCGCTTTCGGCGGGGAGTTTTGTTTTCCGCAAGGCGTCATTTGCACCGTTGTCCGGGCGCAAAAACCTTTCAATTGAAATAAAATAGGCGGGAAATATTGACAAATCAGTATATACGATGTATAATTTATTACAATGGATAGGTGTTTGGTTTTGCTTTCGCCGCTGTCGGCGGGGGCAAGCAAAGGGCATAAAAATTTTGTGTCTTTTGCTTGCCGGTGGGCAGATAAAATCATTTCCAAAAGAAAGGAGACAATTTTATGAAAATTGCACAATCGGCGTTTTGCACAAACGGGGGGGGGTATCGCCCTTCAAAGTTAGTTAATTTGACTAAACACGTTTGCGCAAACAATTAAGCGGAACATCTTCTTTCGGCTGATGCGGGAGATGTTTTTTCCCTGCGTCGGCAAAAAATATTTCAATAAGGAGAAAAAGACAATGAAAAACTTTTCATCAAAAAGAGCATTGCTCCTCAGCCTGCTTTCAATGGTAATCTGCGTATCAATGCTCATCGGCTCGACTTTTGCCTGGTTTACGGACTCCGCAACGGCAAATGTCAACACAATTCAGGCAGGTAACCTCGAAGTTGATCTTCAGGTAAAGAATGCAAACGGCGAATGGGTATCCGCGGAGAACACAACGCTTGACTTCGTAAAAGCGGAAGGCGCTCCCTCAGGCGAAAAGACTCTCTGGGAACCGGGATGTACATATCAGCTTCCCGAGCTCAGAATCGTAAACAAGGGCAACCTCGCTCTCAAGTATCAGCTTGTTATCACAGGCGCAACGGGCGACACGATGCTTCTTGACGTCATCAAGTTCACGGCGACTGTAACACCCGAAGAAGGCAAAGTTGTCACAAGCGACAACGCATACGGCGAAACCGTCGTTTCCGACGGCGAGCTTCTCGCAGGCAAATATGCGACTCTCAACATCAGCGCGCATATGGACGAGACAGCGAACAACGATTATATGAAAAAGTCCATACGCGGAATTGCTATCAAGGTTCTCGCAACGCAGCTCAATCACGAGTTTGACTCGAAGGGCAATGATTATGACGCAGCAGCCGAATATCCGACGCTCGCTTCCGCAGGCTCTCTTGAAGAAGTTTTCGGCGACGCAGACATCGATTTTGGCTTCGGAAACGATTCGACAGACGCTGTCATTCTTGACGGTAAGGGCACAACTACCGTAACCGACTGGACAGATGCGTGGGTCAGCAGCGACACAACAATCAAGGGCGTAACATTCAAGAACGGCGCGGTATTCTCCGCAAAGACAGACAACGTAACAGTTGTTCTTGAAAACTGCACATTCTATGCGTGCGACCAGAGCAAGCTGAAATACACAGGCAACAACTCCCTCACAAACAGCGGCGCAGGTATGTGTCTCAACCTTGAAAAATCCTCCCACTCTGGCGTTAAGTTCATCGTAAAGAACTGCACGTTCATCGGTGAAAACGACAACACTCTTTCCGCAGAAGGCCCGAAATACGAGGGCGACGGCACAGTAAAACAGATGAAGAAGCGCGGTCACGCAATCGCAATCGACGCTATCTGCGGCGGCGGCACAGGCACTCTTGATTCCGTCCTCATCGAGGGCTGCGTAATCGACGGCGTTCGCGGCAACGCTATCCAGCTCTACGGCGAGACAGGCAACATAACAATCAAGGATACAAAGATCAATTCTTGGGCTGTCAACAACAAGGGCATAGGCTATGCTATCCGCGGCGACTTCAGCGCAGACGGATCAAGAACGCTCACACTCGAAAATGTATACTTTGGTCTTGACGAAGTTGCAGGCAATACCGAATTCGGTCATATAAAGGTCGGTTCCTTCTCCGGTAACACAGACGGTACGGAAGTCAAGGGAACATATTCAAAATAAACAGCTCTTTATCCGGCAATAATCAAACGCCCGTGCGGAACGCACGGGCGTTATTTATTGAGTCATTGCCTTGAAAACAGGGAAAAATTATGGTATAATCTTTGCGGCAGTTTCGTATTTTAATATAAAATATTATAAAAGAGGTGCTGAAATGAAAGTACTTATTATAAACGGAAGCCCGAGGGTCGGGGGAAACACTTCGCTTGCGCTTGAAGAAATGAGAAAGGTCTTTGAAGCGGAAGGCGTTGAAACCGAAATATTTCAGGTCGGAGGGAAGGATATAAGAGGCTGTATTGCCTGCGGACGTTGCGGAGAGCTTGGAAAATGCGTTTTTGATGACGCCGTAAACGAGCTTGCGCCGAAATTCGAGGCGGCGGACGGACTTGTCGTTGCAAGCCCTGTTTATTATGCTTCCGCAAATGCAACTCTCATCGCTCTGCTTGACAGACTTTTTTACAGCTCCCGTTTTGACAAGGCAATGAAGGTCGGGGCGAGCGTCGTCTGTGCCAGACGCGGCGGCTGTTCCGCAACGTTTGACGAGCTGAACAAATATTTCACGATCTCCGGAATGCCCATTGCGTCAAGCCAATACTGGAATTCGATACACGGTCGCGCGCCCGGCGAAGCCGATGAGGACGGCGAGGGCAAGCAGACAATGCGCACGCTTGCAAGGAATATGACGTTCCTTATGAAGAGCATTGCGCTCGGCAAGGAGAAGTTCGGTATGCCGGAAAAAGAAAAGCCCATCCGCACGAATTTTATAAAATGAAAGAAATCCCGCGCCTGAAAGCGCGGGAAATCTTTGGATTGGCAGCTTGAAAAAAGCATTATGATTTTTAATAACGGGTTAAGATAAATGACAGGATTGATAATTTTTCTTCTGGCGGTAATCATTGCTTCGGTTATTGCCGTAATAGTTGTTTCGCTTAAAAATATATCGGCTGAGCCATATGAGCCGCCCTGTATGCGTGCGGGAAGAGACGGAGAATATGAGGCTTTTGGAATAATCAAAAGTGTTGTGCGCGATGACGACAGTCTGTTTTCAAATGTCGAGATAGCATACGACGGCAAGCGGACGGAGCTGGACAATGTAATCGTGAACAGGTACGGCGTGTTTATTATTGAGGTTAAAAATTATGTCGGGTATATTGTCGGAGAAGAGGATGACTTTGAATGGAAAAAATATAAGACGACCCGTGCCGGAAACGTATATGAAAAGAATGTGAAAAATCCGATAAAACAGGTAAAGCGACAAATTTATATTTTGGCAAAGTATCTTAATTGGTACGGTATTGACGTGTGGGTTGACGGTTATGCAATTCTTCTTGAAGGCAACAGCCCCGTTAAAAGCAGATACGTTCTTTCTTGCGTAGCCGATGTTGACAAGGCGATACACGGAAACGGAAAAAAGCCGCTTCCGAAAAAGACAGTCAAGGCGATAGCCGAGCTTTTATCATAAAAAATATTTATCCTCCTTTGTGTTGAAACGTAAAGGAGGATTTTTTCTTTTCTCTCAGTCATAAATCGGACAAATCCTCAATATAATTGCATTGAATAAAACCAAACCGGGAGGAAACAAAATGAGCATTTACAAGGATATAGCGCAAAGAACGGGCGGAGATATTTATATAGGAGTTGTCGGGCCTGTGAGAACGGGAAAATCGACCTTCATCAAAAAATTTATGGAGACGCTCGTCATTCCCAATATTGAAAACGACTACGACAGAAAGCGCGCGCAGGATGAAATGCCGCAGTCCGCAGCGGGGCGAACCGTTATGACGACGGAGCCGAAATTCATCCCCGACGATGCCGTAAAGATCACGCTGGACGGCGTCGGCACGCTTTCCGTCAAAATGATCGATTGCGTTGGCTATATGGTTGAGGATGCGCTCGGCAATTTTGAAAACGGTCAGCCGAGAATGGTCAATACTCCTTGGTCGGAGGAGAGCGTTCCCTTTGAAAAGGCGGCGGAAACCGGAACGAGAAAGGTCATAACCGACCATAGCACAATAGGCTTTCTCGTCACGAGCGACGGTTCGTTCGGCGAGCTTTCAAGAGAGGGCTATGCCGAGGCAGAGGAGAGAATCGCAAAGGATATTTCGTCAATCGGCAAGCCCTTTGCGATAATTCTGAATTCTGCAAAGCCGAACGCAAAGGAATCCGTCGATCTTGCACTTTCGCTTGAAGAAAAATACGGAGCTCCGGTTGCGCTTGTCAACTGCCTTGAGCTCGACCGTAGCGACATTGAAAACATTATGGGGCTTGTGCTTCTGCAATTCCCCGTGACGGAAATCGAAGTCAGATTGCCGGATTATATGAATGCGCTCGACGCAAGTCATCCGATGCGCCGCGAGGTATATGACGCCGCTATGGATTGCGCGAGAAACGTCAGAAAGACGGGCGATATTTCGGAAAAGTTCAAAGCACTTGAAGAAAGCGACTACGTTGATTCCGTGAGCGTCGATTCCGTTGACCTCGGAACCGGCAAGGCAAGCGTTTCCGTAAAGCTGAAGGACGGACTTCTTTATAAGTTGATCGGCGAGCTGACGGGCTTTGACGTCACGGGAGACGAGGCTCTTCTCAAATTGCTTACAGAGCTCGCGTCGACAAAAAAGCAATATGATAAGGTTTCCGAAGCGCTTTCCTCCGCTATGGACACCGGCTACGGTATTGTCACTCCCGATATTTATGATATGAAGCTCGAAGAGCCTGTTATCGTCAAGCAGTCTGGCGGGTACGGCGTAAAGCTCCGCGCTTCGGCACCTTCGATACATATGATAAAAGCCGATATTCAGACGGAGGTCTCGCCCATCGTCGGCACGGAGGCACAGTCGGAGGAGATGGTGCGCTTTATGCTCAAGGAATTCGAGACGGACCCGAAGCGCATATGGGATACGAATATGTTCGGCAAATCGCTTTATGAGCTTGTAAACGAGGGACTGCATACAAAGCTCTCACATATGCCGGACGACGCAAGAGCAAAGCTCTCGGAAACGCTCGGAAGAATAGTAAATGAGGGCAGCGGCGGGCTGATCTGTATTATACTTTAATAAAAATTCCCGACAGGAGATAAGTCCTGTCGGGAGTTTTTGTTTCGGATGAATTCTGGAAGGCAAATGACGGTTTATTCAATCCCCTGATTTATGCACGTCCATTCGCCGCCGCTGTTACGGATGAGTACCCAGATATAGTTTTCATATGTGAAATTCGGCGTGAAAGTCGAATTCTTTTCAAGAATGCGGCTTGTCTTAAATGACGATGTCAAAACAATGACATCGCCCTCTTCGGGCGCAACAGAATACTTTTCCGTTTTTTCATCGCCTGCGTAGTAAAGCTCAAGCAATGTTATGCCCTTTTCCGAGGAAAGCCTTGAGACAACTGCGTTTTTTGCGCCGGTTATATCTTCTTCGGAATAGATATCGGAAGTGACGTTGCGCGTTTTGAAGCCTGTTTTTCCGCAGGCGCAAAGCAATGCGATAAGCGTTGTCGCAAGGACGAGAGAGAGGGACTTTTTCATCTTGTTTTTGACCTTTCTTTTGCCTACTTTCTGCCCACTCCCGTCTCGGCGACGCTTGCAAACGCTTGCGCATTTGCAAATCCCTCTCCGACGCACTTTGTGCGCCACTGCCCTCTTCTCGGCGAAGCCTGCAAGGGTGCTTTGCACGCTTGCAAATCTCCCGTCGGGCGAGGCTTAAAAGGAATGCAAAAACCAATAATTGAAGTTTTTTTGCCTGAATGTCGATGAAGGCGGGATGACGGGAGGGGATATGCTGGTTTGCGCAAGCAATCGGGGCAGGCCTCGCCGAGAGGGGCAAAGAGACCCGTCCCCTACGTTGCAACGCCCGTATATGCAGGCAGCAAAACATTTGCACAAAACCAATAATTGAAGCTTCTTTTGCCTACTTTTCTTCTCGGAAAAGAACGGTGATTGTGGTTTTTGACACATTTGTGCCTGCGCAGGTATCAAAAACTTTGCATATCCTCTGCAATAATTGAAGCTTCTTTTGCCTACTTTTCTTCTCGAAGAAAAGTAGGTCAGTTTCCGAGGGCGGCGCCGATTGCAGTTGCAAACTGCGCATTTTCGGGAATGATGAAATTCACGCCGAAAGTCGAGCTGAGGTTTTCAAAGATTTTCTTTGCGGGAGCGATAGTTGCGAGGTTGCCTGTCAGAACAATGTTTTCAATATTTTCTTTTCTTGCGGCGAAAACGCCCATCACACCGACGGTCTCAAAAACCATATTGACTATCCCGCGCGCGATGTCTGCGGGAGAGGCAATATCGGAGAGCTTGCCGAAGTTTGAGGCGGTCATATCAGGCGGCAGGGAGATCGAAGCACCTGTTTCCGTCAGGTCTTTTACGCGAAGGTCAACGTTATCAAGCTCGCCTGTTTCGGCAAGCTCGACGATATGGTCGATGTCGTCCATACCGAGCATCTTTTTTGAAAGCCCGATGAGAGTGCCGCCACCGACGCCCGTTCCGCCGAGATACGCTGTTGTTGCGCCGTCAGGCGACTTTTTTGCGTGAACAAGCGCCGTTCCCGTGCCCATACTGATGACAATGGCATCCGAAAGTCCGGAGAGATACAGTCCGCCCCTGCCTACGCAGTCAAATTCGACGGCTTTTGTCAAAGGGAGTCCGTATATCGGCTTTTTGATATATGACGAGCCGACGCCCGTTATTATTACTTTTTCAATATCGGAGAGGTCAAGTCCGTTTTGCGTTGTGAATTTGCCGAAGGCACCGTAAATCGAGGTGAGCGGGTCTGCGGCGCGGACAAACTGCGGGAAATTTATTTTTCCGTTATAGGAGGCAACGATCTTCGTCGTGCTCCCGCCGACATCAATACCGATTATCGCTTTCATTTTTTCTTCCTTTCTTTTATACGGGTGAGGAAATTATCATCTCGCAAAGGGAGTCGTAATCAATGCCTGCCGCCTTTGCCTCCTGCGGGAGAAGGCTGGACGGTGTCATTCCCGGAAGGGCATTTGCTTCAAGACAGAAAAGACGACCGTCATTATCCATCAGGAAGTCAAGTCGACTGTACATTCCGAGACCGAGGGCATTGTGCGCGCGCAGGGCGATTTCTCCCATTTCAGCCGCTTTTTCCGGCGACAGACGCGCAGGGCATATTTCCTCCGTCGCGCCGGACTGATACTTGTTTTTGTAATCATAAAATCCCGTTTTCGGGATGATTTCTATTGCGGGCAGGGCTTTTCCGTCAAGAATACCGACGGAGAATTCACGCCCCGTTATCTTTTCTTCAATCATAACTTTTGCGCCGTAGCTTTTTGCAAGGCTTATGGCTTTTTCAAGCTCGTTCCGCGTTTCGACAATCGTCACTCCGACGCTCGATCCGCAGCCGCAGGGCTTCACGACGCACGGCACATCGATTTCAGATATATCCTCGCCGCCGTAAAGCGTCCATTCCGGAGTCGGAACTCCGCTTGACTCGAAAATCGCCTTTGTCAGCGCTTTATCCATAGCAAGATGACAGGAGGCATAGTCGCTGCCGGAATGTTTTATCCCGCAGGATTCGAGCACGGCTTCAATCCGTCCGTCCTCGCCCATACCGCCGTGAAGCGCGAGGAAAACGGCGTCCGCCTTCTCGCAAAGCCCGATAATTCCTCTGCCGATGAGCCTTTCGCCCTCGCCGAAGTCCTTTTTCAGTTTTTCAAGATCCGGCTCCTTTTCGGGTACGGAAAATTCGAATTTCCCCTCCGAGCGGAAGAGAGAATCGATATTGTCTGTGGTCAAAGGTTTATATACGTCCGCAAGAGCAACGGAATGGCCGCGCCTGATGAGCGCGGTTGCGATAAGCGCTCCGGATGAAAGGGAAACGTCCCTTTCGGGGCTCATTCCTCCTGCAAGAACTGCTATTTTCATAGGTTTTGTGACCTCTTTTTGAAAGATTATATGTTGCCGCGGGCGAGCTTTTCCGCCGCCGCGAGCTTAACGCAAAGGCAGAGAACCTCCGTCGCGCGGGAAAGGTCTGCGTCCGAAGGATATGACGGCGCAATGCGGAGATTTTTATCCTCCGGATCGATACCGTAAGGGAAGGTCGCGCCGACGTTTGTCAGCGTTACGCCCGCCTCCTTGCAGAGCTGCCAGACCCGCTTTGCCGTTCCGGGAAGAACGTCAAGCGAGATGAAATATCCGCCATTCGGCTCTGTCCATTCCGCAATTCCGAGCCCCGAAAGCTCCGTCGAAAAAGCGGAAAGAACAATGTCAAACTTCCTTTTCAGAACGGCAGCGTGAAGCGCCATATGCTTTCTGAGAACTTCAGCAGTGCCGAAATATTTCGCGTGGCGCAGCTGATTTATTTTGTCATACGAAATGTTCTGAACTCCGAGCAGGGGAAGGGTATCGGCGATGTTTTTCTCCGAGGAGATCATTGCCGCAACGCCTGCTCCGGGGTATGTTATCTTTGATGTTGAAACGAACATATATGCGATGTCTTCGTTTTCCGTGCCGCGGGTCAGGTCAAAAATGTTCGGTATTTCCTGTATCTTTCCGAAATCGTGAACGATGTATGCGTTGTCCCAGAAGATACGGAAATCCTTTGCCGCAGGGCGGAGACGGGCAAAACGGGCAATAGTCTCGTCCGAATATATAACGCCCGTCGGGTTTGAAAATTTCGGCACGCACCATATGCCCTTTATGCTTTCGTCGGACGATACGAGCCGCTCGACCTCATCCATATCGGGGCCGCTTTCCGTCATTCTGATGTTTATCATCTCAATGCCGAAGGCGGCGCAGATTGCAAAGTGACGGTCGTAACCCGGGCAGGGGCAAAGAAATTTGACCTTTTCAAGCTCCTTCCACGCCGTGTGACCGCCGACTCCGAAAAACATCGCGCGGGCGACCGTATCATACATCATATTGAGGCTTGAACTGCCGCCGACGATGACCTGCGCAGGAGCAACCCCGCAAAGCTCGCCGAACAGACGGCGCGCATCCTCACAACCGGCAAGAAGACCGTAGTTGCGCATATCTGCGCCGCCCGATGACTTGCAATCTTCGCCTGTTTTGAGAACGGTCAGAATTCCGTCCGAAATGCCGACCTGCTCGGGCGAGGGCTTACCTCTCGACATATCGAGGGAGAGCCCCTGCTTTTTGATATTTTCGTATTCGGAGAGGAGACTGCCGCAAAGAGAGGAAAGTCCGCTCTCCGTCATTTCCGAATACTTCATTATGAAAAAAATCTCCGTTTGAAATCAGATGTCTGCGTTACCGGTTGTTCTCGGGAACGCTTCAACGTCACGGATGTTGGATACGCCCGTGATATACATTATGAGACGCTCAAAGCCGAGACCGAAGCCTGCGTGATGAGTGCCGCCGTATTTGCGGAGCTCTGTGTACCACCAGTAGTCGTCCGGGTTGAGACCGAAGCGGGCATAAGCCTCTTCGAGCTTGTCAAGACGTTCCTCGCGCTGCGATCCGCCGATAAGCTCTCCGACACCCGGAACGAGCATATCCGCCGCGGCGACTGTCTTTCCGTCGTCGTTCTGACGCATATAGAACGCTTTTATTTCTTTCGGATAGTCCGTTACGAACAGCGGCTTTTTGAATATCTCCTCGCAAAGGTATCTCTCGTGCTCAGTCTGCATATCGCAGCCCCAGAAGGGGGTGTAATCGAACTGCTTGCCGCTTTCGCAAAGGAGCTTTATCGCCTCCGTATATGTTATGCGGGCAAAGTCGTTTCCGACAACGTTATGAAGCCTGTCAAGGAGGGTGTTATCAACGAATTTGTTGAAGAATTCAAGCTCTGCGGGACAGTTTTCGAGAACGTAGTTTATGACATATTTCGTCATAGCCTCTGCAAGCTCCATATCGTCTTCAAGGTCGGAGAAGGCAATCTCCGGCTCTATCATCCAGAACTCAGCCGCGTGGCGCTGGGTATAGCTCTTTTCGGCGCGGAAAGTCGGGCCGAAGGTATAAATCTTCGAATATGCCTGTGCAAAGCATTCCGCATTGAGCTGACCGGAAACCGTCAGGAACGAGCTTTTGCCGAAGAAGTCCTTTGAAAAATCAATCTTGCCGTCATCGGTTTTCGGGGGATTGTCAAGGTCGAGAGCCGTTACTCTGAACATCTCGCCCGCACCTTCGCAGTCGCTGACGGTTATGAGCGGGGTGTGAACATAGACAAAGCCGTTTTCATTGAAGAATTTATGAAGGGCGAACGCCGCCGCCGAACGTACACGGAAGACTGCATTGAAGAGGTTTGCTCTGGGACGAAGATGAGCGATTGTACGGAGGTATTCAAGGGTATGACGCTTTTTCTGAATTGGGTAATCGGGAGTTGACGCGCCTTCAACCTCAATTTTTTCAGCCTTTATTTCAAAGGGCTGGGGAGCGTCCGGCGTGAGGACGAGAGTTCCCTCGACAATCAGCGCCGCGCCGACGTTCTGCTTTGCAATCTCTTTATAATTTCCGAGCTTTTCGGCTTCAAAGACGACCTGAACGTTCTTAAAGCAGCTGCCGTCGTTCAGCTCGATAAAGCCGAAAACGTTTGAAGAGCGTATCGATCTTGCCCAGCCGGCAACCGTTACTGCTTTTCCGCCGAAGGCTTCCTTATCCGCGAAAATGTCTTTTACAAATGTTCTTTTCATTTTTTCATCACCTTTTTTGTTAGAATTTATTATATTGGCGAAAATATATATACAAAGTATATTATACAACGACATTCCACCGATTACAAGATGATTTTTTCAAACATACGGCTGTTTTTTGAGATATTTATCCTTTATTGCTCCGAATTTTATTGACAAAAAAAGAGTGTTGGGCTATAATTTAAGTTGGAATCCGGCGCGGCCGGAAAAGCAATCTCAAAAATAATTATCTCGGAGGAAAAATAGATGGATAATTCCACAAAGAAATCGCTGCAGAATACAGCGGCAAAGATCCGTCTCGGAATTCTTGAAGAAGTATTTTCCGCTTCATCGGGACACCCGGGCGGCTCGCTCTCGATAGCAGACATTCTCTCATATCTCTTCTTCAAGGAAATGAGAATCGACCCGAAGAACCCCGAATGGGAAGATCGCGACCGTTTCGTTCTTTCAAAGGGACACACGGCTCCCGCCCTCTATGCAACTCTTGCAAACAGAGGCTATTTTGACGTTTCGGAGCTCAAGGGCTTCCGTAATGCGAGCAGCTTCCTTCAGGGTCACCCCGATATGAAGCATACGCCCGGCGTCGATATGACGACAGGCTCCCTCGGTCTCGGAATTTCTGCCGCTTGCGGTATGGCTCTTTCCGGCAAGATTTCCGATAAGGATTACCGTGTTTATTCCGTCCTCGGCGACGGTGAAACGGAAGAGGGTCAGGTCTGGGAGGCAGCTATGTTTGCCGCTCATTACAAACTCGATAACCTCTGCATCTTCGTTGACTTCAACGGACTTCAGATAGACGGACCGATCGTTGACGTTATCGACCCCACTCCTCTTGACAAGAAGTTCGAAGCGTTCAACTGGAACGTTATCACAATAGACGCTCACAATTTCGATGAGATCGAAGCGGCTGTCGAAGCGGCGAAGGCGTGCAAGGGCAAGCCGACGGCGATAATCGCAAAGTCGACAAAGGGCAAGGGCGTTTCGTTTATGGAAAACAAGGTCGGCTGGCACGGAAAAGCTCCGAACGCCGAGGAATATGAACAGGCGGTTGCTGAAATCACCGCTTCGATGCAGTAAGGGGAGGATACGGTAATGGCTGATAAAATTGCAACAAGACAGGCTTACGGAGACGCGCTTGCCGCTCTCGGCGATAAGTATAAGGATCTCGTCGTTCTCGACGCAGACCTTGCAGAAGCAACAAAAACAGGCGTTTTCAAAAAGAAATTCCCCGAAAGACATTTTGACTGCGGTATCGCAGAAGGCAATATGGTAACCGTTGCGGCAGGTATGGCAACGACGGGCAAGATCCCGTTTGCGTCCAGTTTTGCTATGTTTGCGGCGGGCAGAGCCTTTGAGCAGATAAGAAACTCAATCGGCTATCCTCATCTCAACGTTAAAATCGGCGCAACTCACGCAGGCATCACAGTCGGCGAGGACGGCGCAACTCATCAGTGCAACGAGGACATCGCCCTTATGCGTACAATCCCCGGAATGGTCATAATCAACCCCGCAGACGGTCTTGAAACGTTTGCCGCAGTTGAAGCCGCAATCAATTATAAGGGACCCGTATATCTCCGCTTCGGCAGAGCCGCAGTTCCTTATCTCTATGATGAGAAAACATATAAGTTTGAGATCGGCAAGGGAATCACTCTCGCCGAAGGTAAGGACGTTACGATCGTCGCAACCGGATATATGGTTCATCTTGCGCTTGAAGCAAGAGAGCTTCTCAAAGCCGAAGGCATTGACGCCGAGGTCATAAACATCCATACAATCAAGCCTCTTGACGAAGAGCTCATCATAAACAGCGCAAAGAAGACAGGCGCAGTTGTTACGGCAGAGGAACACAACATCATCGGCGGTCTCGGCGGTGCTGTCTGCGAGGTTCTTTCCGAAAAACACCCGACGCCTGTGCTCAGAGTCGGCGTTGAGGACAAATTCGGCAAGAGCGGCAAGGTTCCCGTTCTTCTTGAAGAATACGGACTCACAGCCGCAAATATCGCCGCAAAGGCAAAGGCAGCGGTTGCCCTCAAGAAATAATTTCAGAAAAACAAAGCGTCACTCCCGAATTCCCTTCGGGAGTGAAGTTTTATCGGAGGCGGAATGAAGATACTTCTTTGCACGATGAAAATGAATATGGGCGGGGCGGAGACGCATATCTTCGAGCTTGCAAAGGCGCTTTCCATCCGTGGGCACGAGGTGACGGTCGCCTCCGGCGGGGGAAGATATGCGGAGGAGCTGTCCTCTCTCGGCATAAAAACCGTGACGGTGCCGCTTTATTCAAAAAATCCGCTGCTTATGGCGGCGGGGCGACGGAAGCTGTCCGCCCTTATAAAAAGAGAAAAATTCGATATTGTCCACGCTCACGCAAGAATTCCCGCACTTATCTGCGGCGGACTTCAGAAGAAATACGGCTTCCGCTTTGTGACGACGGCGCATTACGATTTCAAAGTCACGCCGCTTCTTCGCAGTCTGACAGACTGGGGAGAGCATTGCTTTGCAGTCAGCCCCGATATAAAGGATTATGTTGCTGAAAGCTACGGATTCCCGAAGGAGAACATCTCCGTTATCCCGAACGGTATCGATACGGAGAAATTCTCCCCGTCCGGCGGGGAGGAATTGTTTGCGGAGTTTCCCTCTCTTGCGGGGAAGACCGTCATTCTGCACGTCAGCAGGCTGGAAAGCTATTCATCTCTCTGCGCCGAAAAGCTGGCGGAGAGTATGCGCGTCGTCGGGAAGAAATATCCCGCAGCCGTGCTTGTAATCGTCGGCGGCGGAAGCGAGCTTGAGAGAGTCCGCAGTATTGCCGGAGATACGAACAAAGCCCTTGGCAGAGAGGCGGTAATTGCCGTCGGCGCAAGGGCGGACGCTTATAAATTTATGAAGGCGGCGAGCATTTTTGCAGGCCCCTCCCGCGCGGCGCTGGAAGCTATGGCTTGTGGCGTGCCGGCGGTTATAACAGGGTCGCAGGGGCATATAGGCATATTTTCGGATGAAAGCAAACCTGTGTGCGAGAGGACAAATTTCTGCGGCAGGGGGCTTCCGCTTCCGGATGAAGCCACGCTCTGCCGCGACCTCAAAGCACTTCTTTCGATGACGGAGGACGAGCGCAGGGCTATGGGCAGAGCCTGCCGCGAATACGTCTGCAATAATTATTCTGTCGGTATTATGGCGGATATATGCGAGAGAGAATACCTCCGCCTTTCAAAAATCGTTACGGGAAAGCGTCACGATTTTACCCTCTGCGGCTATTACGGCTTCGGAAACACGGGGGACGAGGCGCTTGAAAAATGTATAATCTCGTCCATAAGGGAAAGAGAGCCCTCCGCCGACATCTGCGTTATGACGCATACGCCGAAAAAAACTTCAAGGCGGTTTTCCGTCGCGACGGTGCAGAGAATGAATATTCCCGCCGTCATTAAAGCGCTGAAAAACACGGATACGTTCGTCTTTGGCGGCGGAAACCTTTTGCAGGACAAGACGAGCTTTGCGTCACTTCTTTATTATTCGAAAATGCTGTCGCTGGCGAAGGAAAAGGGTTGTAGGACCGTAATCTTCGCAAACGGGCTCGGACCCTTTGAAAGCGCGAGGGCGCTGAAAATAACGGCTCGTGCGCTGTCGGAGGCGGACGCGGTATCGATGAGAGAAGCGTATTCGTTTGAGCTTGCGGAAGAGTTTTGCCCGGAGCTTTCGCCGATTCTGACGTTTGACCCCGCTATAAAAACGGTTCCTGACGCCGGCGCAAAAAGGGACGGAAAATATTTCGTCGTCTCGCCGAAATTCTTTTCGGAAGCTGCGGCGGAGGAGCTTATCGGTGCTGTAAAAACGCTGTCCGAGCGGCACAAAATGAAGGCGTATATCCTCCCGATGTATGAAAAGGAGGATATGAAGATATGCGAGAAGGTCGCCTGCGGAACGGGCGGCGAGCTTCTCATCTGCGGAATGTCCTCGGAGGAGGTTTCGGGGCTTATTTCCGGGGCGGAGGTGCTGATAGGCTCCAGGCTTCATTCGCTTGTGCTTGCGACGGTCGCGCTTTGTCCCGCCGTTGCTGTTTCGGATGATATAAAGCTGTTTTCGTATGCAGAAATGATTGCCGCAGAGGGAGATGAGGCGTTCTGCCTTTCCGAAACGTCGATGCGGGACGATATAATCTCGCTCGCTGACGTTGTGCTCTCCCGTAGCGGAGAGATACGGAGAAATCTCTTGGAAAAGCTGCCGGAATGGCGGGAAATGTATGAAAAGACAGTCGATATGCTTATGAAAAAATAAAAAATCCCTTTCGGAAAGCTCCGAAAGGGATTTTTTATGCTGTTTCGGTTCGAACATCCTCCGCCGAGGCAACTCTGATATATGTGTGCCTTTCGTCCGGGGAGGAATTATATTCCTTTGCGCGCATTTTCATTGTTTCCTTTACCTCGCAGCAGAGTTTTGCCTGCGCATCTCTGCGGGAGAGCGACTTGTCCGGATAAAACGGACCGTCGCAGATCATTTTTGCTTTTGTTTTGCCGTTTTTCTTCTTTATATACACCGTCGTTTTAACAAAGCAAGGCGCATCGAGCTCGACGGGATAATAAAACGAAACATCGGAAAAATCGCGGATTTCATTATATTTCGGCCAGATGTGTGCCTCCGGAAAAATCGAGATGACCGCTCCCTTCTCATACGCCTTTCCGATCGCCGCTTTGAATTTTGCATAAGTTTTTATATCGGACGGAATCGGCATTGCGCCGAGAAATCTGACGAGAAGCCTTATCCCCGGGATGCTTATGGCATCGGGGTTTGCAAGAACGTAGCATTGGCGGGGAAAGGCAATCTTCGGAGCGGAAAAAACATCTCCGAGAGCGCCTGTATGGTTGCTGTAAATAAAGTATCCCTTTTTCTTGTCCCTGCGGTTTCTCAGAACTTTTCTGTTCTTTATCGGTATTCCCATAACGGTCACGATAAGGGCGACTATCGGCAGAATGAGATAATAGACAACGGGCTTGAATATCCTGTAAAATATGTTTTTGGGCAGATAATCAAAGTCCTTCGGGGTTTTATCGCCGTTGATATTGTTTCCCGCAAAATCGTCCGTTCTCTCGTCGAAGTAATAGTAATAATGCTTTTTCATAGCTGTTTTCAGGCTCTTTTTTCTTTTATCTGGTCAAGCAGCATCCGCTCCATCATATCCATACAATGTCTCTGATCGAAGGTGACGCTTTCGGAGAGATACCTTTCGCGCAGGGCGGCTTTTTCCTCCGGATGTTCAATGAAATAATCGATTTTTTTTGCGAGGTCGTCTGGATTGTTGACCTCGAAAAGACACCGCTCGTCAAGGGCAAACGCCTTTGTTGCGCAACGGGGCGAATTCGCTATTACGGGAACGAGCCCGCAGGAGATCGCTTCAAGGCAGGCAATCGCTTCGATCTCAATTTCCGCCGGGTGACAGTAAAGATCGCAGTAGTTTATAATGTTTACAAGCTCTGCGCGACTGTAAAACCCGATAACGGGGGGATTTTTCAGATATTTCTTTCCGTATTTCTCAATTCTTTCGAGCAGCGGTCCGTTCCCGGCAAAGAAGAGCTGAATCTTATCTGCATATTTTGACTTTCTGACGGCTTTCATAAGAACAATGTGCGATTTTTCCTTTGAAAGTCTGCCTGTGAAAAGTATGCAGAACTTGTCCTTATATTGCTCGGGCTTTTCGGCAGGAGCGGGCTTGAAATCCTCGCAGACGCCGTTTGAGATGACATAGCCGTTCGTTTTGCGACGGACCTCTCCCTCAAAAACGTCGCGGATGAACTGCGTCGGATAATGGATCGCATTTGCGCGGCAGAAGAGGTTTTTATCATACCATTCGTATGTCAGATGATTTGCAAGGCGGTTTCCCATCAGCCCGACGATATGCGCCGTAAGGTTTTCAGCCTGTGCGTGGAAGCCGGCGGTTATAGGCTTGCCGAGCCTGACAGCGAGCTTTGTCGCACGTCTTGCAATGAAGAGCGGAACCATAAAATGAACAACGTCCGCATCCTTTATAGCGTCGTAAATAATCTGTTCGTCATACTTTGCAAGCGTGACGTGATTTTTTTCGAGTATGCCGTTTATAAGACTTCCCATATTCGTGACGGGAAGAATGTAATAGCCTTCAAGTCCTTCTCTGTCTGCGTCGGGGCAGATGACCTTGACTTCGTGACCTTTTTCTTTCAGCGAGCGGATAAGATTGAGGGCGGCAACGGTCGTTCCGTTGTTTGCTTTGCCCAAAACCTCGCATACAATAGTGACCTTCATTTTTATCTCCGTTTTTATGAAATTCAGCCTTTCCGGCACGATAATGATATCACAAAGCGGCGGAAAAAGCAATCTATTAGCGAATCCTGCGGCTATACCACAGGCTCTACTCACAGTAGAGATGACAAAAAGCCTGATTGCGGCTGAAAATTCTTGACACGGCGGAATAGCATATGATATAATAGACAAAAATGATATAGCGGGAGGTCGGAATATGAAAAGAGAAAAAAGAGATGATCGTACATTCGATTACGAAAGCAACTTTACCTATGCCCAGAAGCTGAATCGCGGCAAAAGGTCGCGCACCGGAATTTCTATGCAGAACTTTGCGGCGCGCCTGCTCGCCATAACACTTATGGTTCTGTGCTCGCTTTTTATCATTATTCCGCTCGTAGCATATACAATATACGAGCCGCTGACTGTTGCGATTATTGCGGCGGCACTTATCGTGCTGTTTGCGCTTGTGTGCTTCATCCGCGCGATGGGAAAACGCGGAAAGCTTGTCCGTGCGCTTAAAAGGACGAAAAAGGGAAAAGTCGAATGGATCTCAAAGCCATACGGAAAGCTCTTTTCGGTATCCGGCAAAACGGACTTCGTATTTGAAACCGACCGCTCGGTCTTTGAGGTTATGATAGCGCCGACGCTTTTTGGAGATCGTAGCTTTGCAATATCCTCTTCGGCTGACGTTATGTGCACTATTGCGCCTGTTCCGCTCGGAAAAGTCGGCAGGATTATCGGTTTTTCTGCGCCTATGAAGGCGAAGGCTCTTCGTTTTGAGACAACGGGCAAGGATTACGGCGAAAAGACGCTTAAAAAGGTGATTGTGCTGTGTCCGTCGCCGAGGGAATTTTATATTGCAGACAAAAAAAGCGGAAAAGAAGAGCCGAATGTTGACATCCGCCAGGTCTATGTAAACGGAACAAACACAGGCGGCAACCTTGCGGGTAAAATGATGATGGTCGGCGGCGAAGGTACAGCCCCCCAAGCGAAGGATTATTCTTTTAAGATCAGCGGAACGGGAGAGAAGATCTCTGATTTCACCGTCGAAAACATTTCCTCGCTTGAAAGGCTTCTGGAAAGCGTCTACGAATATGATGAGTAACTCAAAGCCGACGGTCTTTACCGTCGGCTTTAATTTTTATGAATTCTGCACATCGGCAGATTTATACATTCGGGCATTTTTGCATATTGACACGTCACTGCGCTATTTGATATACTGATTATAGTTTGAGGCGGGCGATATTCGGTTTTTGCCCCGCTCCGACCGTCGGACGACATTTTCCGTCCGGCAAGAATCATAAAGCAAACTTAATACGGAGGATTTTATGAAGAAAATCACAAAAATCGTAAGCCTTGCGCTCGTGCTTGTTATGGCGCTGACGATGCTCGCGTCCTGCGGTTCCAAATATTCCGCAATTGAAAAAGCATTTATTGACGCAGGTTACGAAAACAACACAACCTTTACCGGCGTTATGAACACGATAAAGGAAGAGCTCGCAAAGGACGAATATGCAGTTGAGACTCATATGCTCACAAAGAAGTCCAACGGACTTACTTCCGCAATCGTTATCGAGTTCAAATCGACAAAAGAGATCGTTGAATACTACGAAAGCAGCGCAACGGCTCAGGGTCTTGTAAAAGACGTTTCCGAAAATGAGGACGTTAAAAAAATGTATGATGCACTTGTCAACGCAGGCTATGCAAACGGCAACTGCCTCGTTCTCCCCGCAAGCATCATTTACATAAACGAGATAACAAACATCGTTAAATCGGTTAAGTGACAAAACAGAAAATCCCCGCTTCGGCGGGGATTTTTTGAGTTAAGAGGGAAGAGAGAAAAGTGAAAAGGTGCGCTCCGAGTGGAGTTGTTATATTGTGTGCGGGAGAATTAAAAGCGGGCAAAATAAATAACAGAAGCCTTTTCACCTTTTTATATCGATAAAGACGGGGTGTCGGGACGGGAGACCCGTCCCCTACGTTGTAATACCCGTTTGCGCAGGTAATGAAATATTTGCACAAAACAATTACCGAAGTTTCTTTTGCCT
>DLLG01000017.1 GCA_002479075.1 Clostridiales bacterium UBA7568 | reverse complement strand
CTGCAAGAAAACTTGCAGACCGCTATTTTTTGTTTGCTATGGGGCGGGGAGCTATTGAAAAGGTCGGAGAAGTATGATACAATCAAAATGTATTGAATTTTGAATGAAAAAACTGAAAATCACTTGCTCGGCAAGGCGCAATGAGAAATACGTCAGGGATTGAAGTTTTTGCCTGTTTATGATTTTCTTAATATGACAGGCAGGAAGATTGTCGCTTGGGATTGTTACGGAGAGTAACATTATTGTCACAGAGCGTGTATGGGCTTTTTGCAGATGTTGGTTTATACTGAATGTATCAATCAGACAGGAGGTCATTAAAATGACATTAGGCGAAAAATTAAAAGATGCAAGAAAACAGGCGGGTCTTTCTCAAGAGCAATTGTCCGAGAAGTTGGGCGTTTCGCGCTCCGCTGTTGCAAAATGGGAAACCGATAACGGTATTCCCGATGTAGATAATTTAAAAGTAATTTCAAAATTGCTGAATGTGAGTCTTGATTATCTGCTCGATGACGGAGAGGCTATGGACGAATTGGTTATGCGTGAAGCATATAATCTATCGGACTACGGGAAGGGTATAAGAAAGACAAAGAAGGATCGCGTAATATATGAAAAATTCCCGGATGCTGAGATTTATACACTTTTAGCCGAACAGAAGCTTACAAAAAGCGAAAAACTTATGGACAACGCTATCGGCATTTTGACAAGTGCACCGTTCGGGATTCCTCAACTTATAAATTCCCTGAAAAATTTAGATAAAGAGTTTTATCTGATTGAAAAAGGTGGCAAGCAATTCTTCGTTGTTGTGACGGATGAATTTATAGAAACCCGTCGGCTTCCAAAACGAATTGATGATAAAAAATTTGAAATCGGGAACATCAGATTTACAAAATGTGCTTATAAGGTGAAACGATATGAAAAGAAAAATTCTTAGCATCATAATAGACATTGTGTTGATAACTTTGGTATTGGTTTTAGCTGACACGCTGGCGCTGAAGGTGTTCTGCAGCGAAAGCATTTGGCTTTACATCGGGTTGTATATAGCGGCGTATGTTGTGGTGTTCGGTGCGAAACGGGGTATCATTACCCTTCTGAATCGGAAGAAAATAAATGTTTCTGACGACGAAGATGAAAAATTGAAATAAGGAGTCTGTATGGAACCGGTTATAGCGGATATGATAAATAACCCGAAAGTACCGAGGTGGGTAAGATATATCATTGTAACGATAGTGTGCGGCTTTGCGATCTTTCTCGGCGTTATGCTGGCAGTAAAAAGCCCGCTTCTCATCGGTAGATTATTTGGCGGCGCCTTGGCGGCACTGTTCCTGACGGTAGCAGTTTACCTTTTTATAAAAATAGCAAAGAGGTCTTAAAGGGAAAATCCGAAAATTGCTTACCGCCGGGCACGCTCCCGGAGAACGGTTGCTTGTCGTACACACATAGTCAAGACGGGCAAGACCGAAGGCGCAGGCGAGGGGGGTCTGTCGCGCTATTTGAGCAAATTCGGGGAGAAACAAAAAGCGAGACAGCTATTGAAGCGAAGCGATTTGAGCCTTCGGAAGGCAGGCGGTTTTTAGAACATAAAGAAATGGCGGGTTAGCTACGGTATGAATATAAAAGAAGTAATTACAAAAATGGGCTTTGGCGAGCAAGCCGAGATAACGGCGTTTAAGCACGAAGAAGATGACTCTGATTATGCTGTATGGAAGATAGAGGAGGGCGGCATCACCCGCGTACTGAAAAAGACGAGCAGGCAGGAGCTGGCTGTTTATGATACTTTTTTAGCTTCGGTCAAAGGAGGAGCTCCGCGGTTTTATAAAAGTATTGAGTATGACGGCGAGTTGTTTTTCCTTATGGAATACATAGAAGGGAATAACCTGCAAAAATGCGACAGGAAATCGTTGACTGCCGTTCTGGACGCATTGATTTATTTGCAGAATATGTATTGGGAAAAGCGTGAGCTTCAATGCATCGGTCACGGCTTCGAGGCGAGTCTGCCGGGAAGGCAAAAGCGCGGTAAATACCTGAACGATGCGGAACTGGAGCAAGCCTATGAACGGTATCTGCGGATTTATTCGGATATTCCGCGGACGCTGTGTCACGATGATCTTCTTCCGTTTAATGTTATATGCGCAGAGAAACGTGCGGTCATAATTGACTGGGAGTATGCCGGAATTTTGCCTTATCCAACGTCGCTCGCCCGTCTGATTGCGCACTGTGAAGAAGACGAATCGGCTTTTTTCTATATGACGCAAGCGGATAAAGACTATGCCATAGAATATTATTTCGATCATTTATTAAAAGAAAAAGGCATTGACTACAATGATTATCGCAGAACTCTGGATTATTTTTTGCTATACGAGTATTGTGAATGGATTATGCTTGGTATAGAATACAATGATACAGGATATGAGCGGTTTCAAAAATACTACGCAAAGGCGAAGGAACACATCAAAAAATTAAAATAGCAGCGCATTTTTCTCTAGTGTTCAGATGTAAAAGATTCTCTGTCTGATATTCTGAAAAAGCTGATTTGTCAGGATAATTTCCGGATGTCGCTTTGCGCAAATCGGAGCTGACGTTGCCGGGTGTTCTTGCGGTTTTTGCGGCAGTATGCGGCGGTTGCTTTAACCAATGTTTTTACACCCGAAAATTCAAATTTGCTATTGAAAAGCAAACTTGTGTGTGCTATAATGTGAGCGGATAGACGGCTGCGGCAATTTATGCGGCGTGTATTTTTCGCTCTGTGCCGACGGTTTTGGGCAAATATCAAGCCGCAAATCTGTATCTTCCGGCGCCGGCGCCATCGTGGCGTGGCGTTCGAAACAAAGAATTTTTATAAAAACAAAGCTGCCGGACGGCAGCTTTTCAAAGGGCAACGTGTTAGCTTTGGCTAACTTATGCCGGACGGAGGTGGATCTAAGATGAATTTGAAGGAGCTCAAAACTTACAAGAGGGACGCTTTGCTCGGCGCGCTCGGTGCGTTTTTGATGCTTGTCGGGGATCTTTGCCTGAGTGTGATTCCGGCAAGCGGGGGCGACAACGGGCTGTTCGTCAGAGACGCATATCTGAGTGGGTCGTGGGGGCAGTGGCGGTTGCCTTTGCTGATTGCGACGGGCCTCTGCGGTATGGCGCTCGGATTTTTCTCCGTGCGTCTGTCTTATTTACAAATAAACCCGCAGTACCGCAAGACGAGATTGGCGGCTCTTGCGGGCGGTGTGATATATGTGGCAACGGCCGGTGCGCTTCATCTTTTTATCGGTAGCCTTGCCGACTGGACAAATACTCTTTCTCCTCTTCTAGGACGGGAAGAAACGACTGCGCTGATACAGGCGCAGTATGACCGCATTATGCCTGCAATGTTTATCGCTTATGCAGGAATGGTTCTGATGATTCTTGTAAGCGCTTTTGCGGTGCTGACAAAGAAAACTGTACTTCCGCGACGGATGTTTATATTCCATATGATTGTTTTCCAGATAATATTTGTGCTGATTCCGGACATCCGTCAGATGCTGGGAGCAGAGGTTTCAACCTGGGATTTTGTTCTGAGTCAGGGTTCCGGCAATGCCGCGCTCTGCATCTGGATGTTTGCAAATGCTGTCTGGGCGGGCAGGCAAACAAAAACTTTAAAAGCGGAGGCAAACTGATATGGGTGACAAAGTAAAACTGACGGGTGTTCCGGAGACAATGCTGCAAACGGTTTATGCGCGTGCCAGGGAGAGCGGAACGAGAGGCGTTATCTGTGATAAAAAAGCCGAAGAAATCATCGGCAGACTTGACTACGATTTTTCCCTTGCCGAGAGGGACTCGGCTATGCGCAGCGGCGTTGTTGCGAGGACGATTGTCCTTGATAGGTTGACATCCGAATGGCTTGAGAAAAATCCGGATGCCGTTACGGTCAATATAGCTTGCGGGCTGGACACACGTTGCTATCGTGTGAAAGGATATTCTCATTGGTACAACCTTGATCTTCCGGAGACGATTGCCATAAGGGAAAGGTTTCTGCCGGAGAGCGGGAAAATTTCGCAGATCGCTATGTCTGCAATGGATGATTGGGGTTGCAGAATCGAGGAGACGGATAAGCCTGCGCTTATTATCATCGAGGGGCTTACTATGTATCTCTGCGAGGCGGACGTGAAGCGTATTTTTGAAGTTATTTCGGGCAGATTCGGCAGGGCGACGGTCTTTGTCGAGACGATGAACCCGACGGTCGCAAAGCGGTTCAAGGAGAAGTCCATTGAAGGAAGTCACGCAAAGTTCAGCTGGGGCATAAAGAACGGCAAAGCGCTGGCGGAGCTTCTTCCGGATTTCCGCTTTGTCTGCGAGTATAGCCTTACGGAGGGAATGGCGGAATTTGTTTCGATATATAAGCTGCTCGGAAAGATCGGGTTTGTGAGGAATATATCAAACAAAATCGTTGTGCTGGAAAAGTGATGCGGAGTATTGCGGGTCCGAAAAAAGCAGGCGAAATTGAGAGAGTATAGCGAAGAATTTTCAAAGGGAGCTTTAGCGACGCAGAAGTTGTCGCTTGAAAAGAGGTAAGAGAATATGTCAAAAAAAGCAACGGAATTTCAGAGAAAGTCAATGAGCAGAATGTATCGCGGCAAGGAAATATTCAAGCCGCTGAATACCGGATGGATAGACGAAAACGTCGCCTGCGTGCGCGAATGGGTTGCAAATATCTTCTTTTATCGCAAGGGCGATACGACGATTATGATCGACGCGGGCTACAATTATGACAGGCTTGAGGAAAAGATGGGATGGCTCGGAATAAATCCGAGGTCTATCCGTCACATTCTCATCACGCATCAGGATACGGATCATATCGGCGCGGTTGAGGCGGACAGCCCCGGACTTTTCAAAAGGGCTATGCTTCATATCGGCGAGGTTGAAAACCGCTACCTGACGGGCGAGGTGCGGCGAAAGGTGATTTATCATCTTTATAAGCTTCCGCAGGTAACGATAAACAACAAAATACAGACATTGAAGGACGGCGAGACCTTCCGCATCGGCGATATAAAGATTCATTGCTTTCTCGTTCCGGGGCATACCTGGGGACATATGGTGTATCTTATCGATGATAAATATCTCTTTACAGGGGACACGATATGGTTCGGCGCGGACGGCGGTTACAGCTTTATCTCCGCATTGGCAGAGAACAACAAGCTTGCCGTAAAGTCGCTTGAAGTCCTTGAAACAAGGCTGAAAAAAATGAAAACAGAGCCGATATTCATTACGGGACATACCGGCTGGACAGACAATTTTGATTTTGCCTTTGCGCATAAAGACAAGCTCTGCTCGCCTTTTAAGAAAAGGGTTCACGATCCCTCCGCCCCGTATGACGCATACGACGAATCGGACGATACGGAAGAAAATGCGAAAAGCGGATTTTTAAAAGGAGTCGGAAGATGAAGGATAAGGAACTGAAAATAGACCGCACCTGCCACGTGTTGTACACAAAGTCCTGCAAAAAAGAGATCAGAAAGAAAATTGCGCTGCATTATCCGCCGGAGGAGAGGGAAGCGATATGGGAGAGGGTTCAGCTGAAATATGCGGATTTTCTCTCCGACTGGCGCACAGACCTCGGCGGGAAAAAGAACTTTCATAACGGCAAGGGCGGAAATTATGACTGTATTGCGCTTATGGCGTATTATGTCGTCTGCCGCGAGGTGACAAGTCTTGCGGAGATAGAGGAAATGGAGGGAAATCTTTTCCTCGGCGCATTTCGCAAGATGAAATTTGTCGATTGCAACAAGCCGTTTTTCAAGAAGCTGATGTATAAGGCTTTCGGAAATGCCAAGCGACAATGCGATAAATGGCACGATTTTGAGATGAATGTTGCTCCGTTTGATCCCGAAAAGCCGATATATTATGAGTTTACGGCTTGTCCGACGGCTGAATTTGCAAAGAAGCACGGACTGCTTGAAGTTATGCCTGCGCTTTGCAACCCGGACTTTGAGGCGATGGAATGTATTCACGCTCGTCTCGTGCGCACGACTACCTGCGCAAACGGCTGCAAATGCGATTATACGATTGTAGGGGATAGGGATCCGTATCTGAAGGAGCATCCGGAATACCGCGACGAGGCGGGATATCGGAGAAACAAATAAATATTTTTCTGAAAGGGGAAATCTGACTATGAAAATTTTGGTGTTCGGCGCAGGAGTGCTCGGCTGTAATCTTGCAAGAAATCTTTTCCGTGCGGGAAAGGATGTAACGCTGCTCGCAAGGGGAAATTGGGCGGAGGAGATACGGAAAAACGGCCTGCGGATCAAGGATAAGTTTTCAATTCGTACATCGGTCAGCAGGATTCCGGTTGTGACGGAACTGAAGCCGGATGACGGGTATGATGTGATATTCGTTGTAGTGCGCTATACGCAGATAGACTCGGTGACGGAGGCGCTAAGGGCAAACCGGACGAAGAATATTGTGTTCGTCGGCAACAATGTGCGTGCAAGAGCAATCGCCGAGTCGCTTCCGGAGAAAAACGTTATGTTTGCCTTTGCGCTTTCAGCGGGGCACCGTGAGAGCGACCGGGTGGCATCGATAGATCTTAAAAAAATAACGATCGGTCAGCTTTCCGGCGCGCCTTCGAACGAAAAGCTTATCGGGCAGATTTTTGACGGAGCCAAATACAAGGTGGTTTATGAGCCGAATATGGAGGATTACCTTTTGTGCCACGCTGCGTTTGTGCTGCCGGCGGCATTCGCCTGCTACAAAACCGACGGCGATCTGAAAAAGCTCAAGGGCAACACGGTGTACCTCGGCAAGATGATTGACTCAAATATTGAAGGCTACCGTGCCATAAAGAACGCAGGACACGAGATATTGCCGGATGCTGACAAGGATTTTGAGGGAGCGGCATATCGCAAAACCTGCCTGCGTTTTTTCAAGCTTATGTGCGCAACGAGTCTCGGAAAAATCTGCGCTTCGGATCACGCAATGAATGCGGTTGACGAGATGAGTGCGCTGAATCGGGACCTGAAACAGTTCTTTGACGAAAACGGAGCTGAATATCCCGTATGGCTTGAGCTTGAAAAGGAATCGGGGAGGTATCTGAAATGAAAGAACTGCTTATGGCGATTATCGAGGGATTGGGGCTTGGAGCTTTGCTCTTTCTTGTGTGCGCCGTCGGTATACGCAAGGGCGCTGTCGGAATGGTACATCTTTACAGCCCCGAGGTGCAGAAGAGATGTATAGAGCTCGGGCTGACAACGGGCGAGAAAATCAGGCGGAACGCTTTGCTTTTCAAAATAATCTGTGTTCCGGGATATATCGCTTACGTGCTGGTTTTCGTCTATGCCGTGAACGGCGCGAGGGGATTTCTCGCGGGTTTCTGGCAGTTGCTCGTTATCCTCTCGGTTATGAATCTTATAGATCGTTTTCTTATAGACGGCGTGTGGGTCGGGCATACGAAGGCTTGGACGATTCCGGGCACAGAAGATCTAAAGCCTTATATTACGGCAAAGGACAAGTGCCGGAAATGGCTTTTCGGGACGGTCGGTATGCTGATAATTTCAGCGGCGCTGTCCGGGATTATGATGATATTTGTCAGATAAAGCGGAGGCAAAAAATGTTGTTTGAAACAATGGGAAGCAAAGAAAATCCCGCCGTATTGTTTTTTCACGCAATGGGAGTGACGGGGGCGAGCAGCGAACCTGTCGCAAAATATCTTTGCGAAAAATATTTCTGCATTTTGCCAACCTCGACGGTCTATTGCGAGGGAGAAAAATATATAAGCAAAGCAGATGAAATCTGCCGGATAGAGAAATTTCTTTCCGAGAACGGAGTTACATCGCTTGCACTTGCGGTTGCATCTTCAATCGGAGCGGATTTAGCGATGGCGTTTCTTGCGCAGACGAAGCTGCCCATCCGCAATGTCTTTTTCGACGGCGGACAGTTTGCTCAGATAGGCAAGGGCACGCGCCGCATAATGACGCCGTTTATTTATTTTGCGATAAAGAGTATTTATAAGTCAAACGGCGGCACGCTGAAAAAGGTGATGTGGTGTGATGACGATTCCATAAAACCGTATTTTATCGAAGCGGGCAGAATATTGAAATACGGGAACCTTCGTCGCCAGCTGGCGGACAGTCTTGAAAACAAGCCGTTTCCGAAGTTGCCCGAAGAGCTTGAAAGTCATATGTTCTTTGAATTCGGGAGTGCGGAGGAGCATTTCAAATGTCGCGACGGTGTTATGAAAGCCTATCCGAAAGCGAATTTCCCGATATTTGAGGGATATAACCATATGCAGTATCAGATAAGAGATCCGCAGGGCTTTGCCGAAATGCTTGATACAATCATCGTAAGAGGCTGTATGCCCGAGCTTTCGTTTGTCGGAAATTGAGAGGTGCTTATGAAATACAAAATCGAAAAAAACACTGTGCAGGAAACGCTGGTTATTCCATTGTACGGAAGAAAAATGTGCTCCGAGCTGTATCCCGGGCTTTACCGTGACGAAACGGCGGCCCGGATGATAAGCGAGATTGACTACGATTTTTCAGTGTTGGAGAAGAAATCTCGTGGGCTTATGCAGCGCTTCGGATTTCTTGAGGCTGCTATGAGACAAAATGACCTCGCATTTGAAGTTTGCGACTATCTGAAATCACATCCTGAGGCTGCTGTTGTCAATCTTGGATGCGGGCTGGACAATACAGGCAGGCGTTGCGACAACGGCAAGTGCAGGATATATAATCTGGATTTTCCGGATGTGATCGCTGTGCGGAACGAGCTTCTGCCGGCGGGAGAAAGGGAGGAGAACATCCCTTGCGACCTGAACGATACATCGTGGTTTAAAAAGATAGATGCTTCGGGAGGAGTTGTGTTCTTTGCCGCAGGCGTGTTTTATTATTTTCTTAAAGAGCAGGTCAGGGCTCTGGTCGGGGCGATGGCGGATGCCTTTCCGGGTGGAGTTCTCGCATTTGATGCGGCAAACAAAAAAGCCGTTAAGCTTATGCTGAAAACCTGGATAAAGGATGCGGAGATAAAGAATGTCGGCGCTTATTTTGCCGTTTCTGACGCAAAAAAGGAGATCTCCGGATGGGACGACCGCCTTTGCGTTTCAAGCCGAGGATATATGCTCGGATATAACGATTTAAAGGACCCGTCTGTAAGCGGATTTTTCCGTTTTCTTTCAAAGGTTGGCGACGGGATGATGAAAATGCGGATTGTTAAGATAACATTTGGAGGCAAGAGATGAAATATTTTGGAATGCCAATGGGAATGTGGGCTCTGTTTGCAGGGTCATTTCGAAAACAATTGACGGATGTTTTCGGCTATGATACAGGCGCGGCAAAAGCGGTTGCAAGAAAAGCAAAGCCGAAATATAAAGAGGTCATCAGCGGCTTGCCGGAATTCGAAAAGGCAGACAGATTCAAGATGAATATTGTCAATGCGGCGCTGGTGGCTTCGTTTATCCTTTCTATGCCGGAGCGACCCGCCCTCGAACGACTGACCGTATACTACGCAAAATCTATGATGACAAAGCCGATGAAATGGTTCTGCCGCAAGAGCGGAAAGAAGAAATTTACGGAGAAGGACATCTCCTCTATGAAAGCGACTGCCACGCTTAAAGCGGCGGATCGCAACCCGTATTCCTGGAATATGGAGTTTTACGAATATCCGGATGGCAGCGGTTATGAGGGGCGCTTCACCAGATGCGGCATATGTGTTCTGATGAAAAAGCTCGGGCTTTACGATCTTACGCCTGCCCTGTGTCATCTGGATTATACTATGAGCGAAGCGGGCGGCGCGACTGATTTTGTAAGAGAATACACCATTGCCTCCGGCGGGGCATATTGCGACTGCGGGTACAGGAGGAAAAATATATGACCGAATTTAATGACATCGGAATTTCGGGAAAGCTCGATATGCCGCGCATAAAAAAGCTGCTTGCGATCGGGCTGTTTGCTTCAGTGCTTCATTTCGTCGGCGATATGATTCTCGGTTGGGGGACAGAGGACGAGAGCCTTAATGGGATCTTCCGGATGCTCTCCGCATATGAGAAAACGTCGGACGGCGGTATTTTCGCCGCAGCCCTGCTCGGACTTTTCGGTATGCTCCTTGAGGGGCTTTCATATTTCGGTATTTACAGAATGATTGCGCCGTATTCGCCGAAGTATGCCCATAGCTACCGCGCGGGTATATTCGGGTATCTGATGTTTGGAGCGTGCGGTTTTCACGTTCCGACCTGCGCCCTCGTGTATCTGACAAAGCACGGCTTTGCAAACGAGCTTTTGACGAAATACGCAATGTATTTCGTTCTGCCCGCATTTGTGTTGTTCTGGATATTCTTTGCCGTTTTGCAGGTTATGCAGATAAAAGCCTTTGCAAAAGGGCAGACGCCGTGTCCGAAAGGATGCTGGGTGTTCTCCCTTCCGATCGGTATGGCGATTGCCGTTTTGCCGAGTATTTTCGGTAATTTCCCGCTTGCAAATGCGCTTGCCTGCGCTTGGATCGCTTTCGGAAATCTCTGGATGTTCGGCGGACTGCTTGCCTCGGTAAAGCGGATGTAAAGAGGAAAGCATAAGCGACGTTCAATATTAAGAAATCCCGCATCGGTTCTTGACCGGTGCGGGATTTTTGCGCTCATTTTGAACCGGATTGCCGCAGGAAAGACGACTTCTGCGCTAGAAACGGAGAGCGCAGAGGGAAATACAAAGGGCTGCGGTTGCAATTTTTATCAAAAAATATCTGATTCATCTTGACAAATATGAATAATGGGTATACAATACATAACGGTGTTATGAAACGCCGTTATGTATGCAGAGGAGGCGGATTTATGGCAAAACAGATTGAAGGCGTTGCGGAGCGCGTTGTTGCCGCCGCAAAGAAGGAATTCCTTGACAAGGGTTATGTCGATGCTTCTCTGCGGACGATTGCCGCAGAGGCAGACACGAGCACAAACTCGATCTATGTCCGCTTCGGAGACAAAGAGGGTCTGTTTTCCGCAATCGTCGAGCCGGTTTTGAGCGAGATGATTGAGCGGTTTATCCGTATTCAGGAAAAGTTTCATCATATGTCGCCGGACGAGCAGGCAGAGCAGATGCCGAAATACGCCGACGGCGGCACGTCGGAGCTGATCGACTATATGTACGAGCATCTTGATGAGTTCAGGCTGCTCCTTGATTCGTCCTACGGCACGAGGTTTCATAATTTCGTTGACGAGCTTGTCCGCATTGAAGTCGAGTATACATATAAGTATATGGAGGCTGTGGGTTACTCGGATAAATTCGGCGATGCGGTCACGCAGAAGCTGCTGCACATTGTGACGACATCGCGCTTTGAGAGCATATTCGAGATCATCCGTCACGGAATGAGCCGCGGGGAGGCGTCCGAATATATTGAGCTTTTGAGCCGTTATCATCGCACGGGCTTTCTTGAAATTTTCGGGAGGGCAGCGCAATAAAAGTAAAGACTGGCTGTCGCACAAGGGCAGCCTTTCAATAAACAAAACTGTTAGCAAAGGCTAACTTAAGGAGGTAATAATTTATGAAAGAACAGAGTCCGGTCGGGCGGATATGGGAGCTCGGCGAAAAGGAGCACGGAAAGCTGATTGCGGCGGTTGCTCTTGCCGTTGTCGGTGTCGCCTGCGGTATGGCTCCGTATTTCGCCGCGGCGAAAATCATCGTATTACTGATTGCCGGAGAGACGGCGTTCTCGGCATATGTACCGTGGCTGCTGACGGCGCTCGGCGGCTTTCTCGCCCGCACGCTGCTATACAATGGTGCGCTCGGTATTTCGCATAAGGCGACATTCAGCATTCTCAAGACAATCCGCCTGAAATTGCTTGAAAAGCTTCCTCGCCTGCCCCTCGGAACGGTTATGGACACGTCGAGCGGAAAGCTCAAGGAGACGATTGTCGATCAGGTGGACGCGATGGAGACAACTCTGGCGCATCTGTTTCCCGAGATGACGGCAAACGTTGTTACCCCTTTACTGACTGTTATCTATCTGTTTGTCCTTGACTGGCGGCTGGCACTTCTGTCGCTTGCGGTATTTCCTGTCGCCTTTGTATTTATGATGATGGTTATGGGTGGATACGCGAAGGACTATGAGGGCGCTGTCAGGGCGACGACAGAGATGAGCGGTACTATGATCGAATACATAAACGGTATCGAGGTCATCAAGGCTTTCAATCAGGGCAAAGCGTCTTATACTAAGCTGACGGACAAAGTACGCGCAAACGCACAGTATTATTACGATTGGATGCGCCGCAGTCAGCTCGGTATGTCTATGGCTTATGCTTTTTTCCCGGCGCAGATGCTGACGATCCTTCCGTTTGGCTGGCTGTTTTATACGCACGGAACGCTCACAGCCGAAACTTTTATCACGGTTGTCATTCTTGCGCTCGGTATGGCCGCGCCGATCGTTGCCGCATTCAACTTTGTCGATACGCTGGCACAGGTCGGAACGACAGTTTCCCAGATTGATGAAATTCTGAAAGCCGAGGAGCAGGAGCACGGGACGCAGAACGTAGGCTTCGCTGATCACGATATTGAGGTCAGAAACGTGTCATTTGGCTATCACGAAGGCAAGGAAATCCTGCACGACATCAGCCTTTCCGTTCCGCAAAACGGTATGACGGCGCTTGTCGGACCGTCCGGCTCCGGCAAATCGACATTGGCAAAGCTGATTGCGGGTTTCTGGGACATAAAGGACGGCGTGATCACGATGGGCGGGCACGACCTTAGAAAAATCCCGCTTGCCGAGCTTTATGAGCAGGTGGCGTTTGTTTCGCAGGACAACTATCTCTTTGACGATACCGTCCGCGAGAATATCCGTATGGGGCGGAGAGACGCAACCGATGCGGAGGTTGAAACGGCGGCGAAGGCTGCCGGCTGTGACAGCTTTATCGACGAACTGGAAAACGGGTTCGATACCGTTGTCGGCGGGGGAGGAGCACATCTTTCCGGCGGTGAACGGCAGCGTATTGCAATTGCACGCGCGATGCTGAAAGATGCGCCTGTTGTCATTCTTGATGAGGCGACTGCGTATATCGACCCCGAAAACGAAGCCGTCATTCAACGGGCGGTTGCAAAACTTTTGAGGAATAAAACGGTTATCGTGATTGCACACAGACTCTCAACAATCACAGGCGCGGACAATATCGCCGTCTTGAAGGACGGACGTATCGAAGCGCAGGGCAAGCACGGGGAGCTGCTTGAAAGCTGTGCTCTCTACCGCGAAATGTGGCAGGCACATATCGGAGCAAAGGACGGTGACGCAGAATGATCGAAGCATTCCGTAAAATCTGGCGTTTTGCCGGAAACGAAAGAAAGAACATCAATAAATCGGTTGCAGTCGGATTTTTGAACGCAGTACTGCAAATGTTTCAGGTCGCGGCAATTTATTTTGTCGTCCTCGCACTGACGAGCGGAGAAAAGGACGGGAAAACCGCTTGGATTGCGCTTGTATGCGAGCTGATCGCCGTTTTCGGCGGCGCGATCAGTGCAAGCTTTTCAAAAATGTTGCAAACTCACGCAGGATATTTTATGGCGGCGGAGCGCAGAATCTCAATCGCGAATAAATTGAAAAGCGTGCCTATGGGATTTTTCAACGCAAACAGTCTCGGGCAGATTGCCGGCGTATGCACAACGGTTGTCGGCAGTATTGAGAGTATGGTTCCGATGGTGCTTGTAAACATTCTCGGCGGGCTTATTACAACGGTTGTATTTGCGGCGCTGATTCTTGTTTTTGACCTGCGCATCGGGCTGATCGTTCTCGGAGGTATCTTGCTGTATCTATGTGCGGTATCGGCAATGGAGAAAAAGTCTGCGAAGATTGCAAACGATACGCAAGAATCGCAGACGGAGCTGATTGAAGCCGTGCTTGAGACGGTTCAGGGAATGAGCGTCATAAAGTCCTTCAATCTTACGGGCAAGGGCGACAAAAAGCTGCGTGATGCGCTGGAATACAATCGTCGGGTAAATGTTGACGTGACGAAAATTCTGACGCCATATACCGCAATTCAGGAAGCAATTCTTCAGACCTCCGGCGTCGGGATGATGCTTGCGGCAATACTGCTTTGGATAAACGGCGGTATGAGCCTTGCAAATGCTCTTATGGCGTTGGTTATGTCGTTTCTCGTGTTCAATCAGATAAAAGCGTTCGGAATGGGCGTTTCTATGCTCCGTATGGCGGCTGCCGCAATCGATCGTACCGTCGAGACGGAGAATATGCCCTGTATGGACGAGAACGGAAAACCTCTGAGCCCAGAAAAGCACGACATCGTTTTTGACGGAGTAAGCTTCTCATATGAACAGAAGCCGATTCTGCGCAAGATTTCCGTCACGTTGCCCGATAAAACCACAACGGCAATCATCGGTCCCTCCGGAAGCGGCAAAACGACCTTCTGTAACCTGATTGCCCGCTTTTGGGATGCGGACAGCGGCAGCATAAAAATCGGCGGATACAATGTAAAGGAGTATACTCTTGAATCTCTTATGGATCAGATCAGTATTGTATTCCAGAATGTTTATCTGTTTGCGGATACTATTGAAAACAATATCAAATTCGGCAGACCTGAGGCAACGCACGAGGAGGTAGTTGCGGCGGCGAAGGCAGCCTGCTGTGACGACTTTATCGAAAGCCTGCCGGACGGCTATGCTACTGTCATCGGCGAGGGAGGGGCGAGCCTTTCCGGCGGAGAAAAACAGCGCATTTCAATTGCACGTGCGATGCTTAAGAACGCGCCGATAGTCATTCTGGACGAGGCAACGGCAAACGTTGACCCTGAAAATGAGGATCGGCTGCAAAAGGCAATCGAAGCACTGACCCGAAACAAAACAATCATTATGATCGCACACCGCCTGAAAACGGTTCGCCGCGCCGATCAGATCATCGTCATAGATCACGGTCGCATTGTTCAGAAGGGCAGGCACGAGGAGCTGGTATCCGTGCCCGGAATTTATGCGGACTTTATCGGCGGAAAGAAAGAAACCGTTGATTGGAAACTTTAAAAAACTCAAAAAACCGTATTCAGGTTCGGGAATACGGTTTTTGTGTTTAATATGTCCTTTTATTAACTCAAAAGCGTTTATAAAATCCTTGCAATCGGCTTATAAAACAAACTGCGCCACGACGGATCGTGGCGCAGTTTGTTACATTGGAAAGGATGAATGTATCTTAGCCCTGTTTTTGGGCGAAGAAGCTGTTTTATATTGCCGGAGCCGAGAAGCTCAAAGCGTCCGGCGAGGGCGGGCAGGGGCAAATGCCGCCGGCTTTATCCCGCCACGGCGAAAAAATTAACATTTCGTACAAATTATACATCATATTTGTTCATTTGTCAATATAATTATGAACTTTTTATCCAGGTAATAGCATTTTTATCGATAAGGCAGAACGGAGGGTCTGCGGAAAACGTCGTTTTTTCAAAAAAATCAAGGGAATTTCGGAAAAGCTATTGACAAGAGTTATCCTCCGTGATATACTTCCCGTATGATTTCAAAACAGAATATCGTTTTTTAGGTAGAGGCGCGGTGTTTATGATTAACACGAACGAGAAGTATCCGCTTCCGTGCGAAAGGGAACACTGCCGAGGGTATACGGTACGGATTTTGCCGTGTAAACCGGTATTGCAGATAATATCTGCCGTACTGTCACTTAGGTGGAGAGCTATCGCGGGACTTGATTTTATTATTTGTCGCAGTGATGGTTGTCACCGCGATTTTTTCGTTTCAGAATTAAATTAAATTTCTCAAAGGAGAAAACAAAATGAAAAGATTTTTGAGCATCTTACTTGCAACCGTTATGGTTTTCGGAGTTCTGCTTGCCGTCGCTTCCTGCGGGAGCAAAACGGGAGAAAATGACCTTGAAGAGGTCAAGGCAAGAGGAACGATAATTGTCGGTATGGAATGTGCATACGCTCCCTACAACTGGGCGCAGGCAACGTCAAACGAATATGCATCCGTCCGTCTCGAAAGCGGAACATATGCAGACGGTTATGACGTTCAGATGGCAAAGAAGATAGCCGATGCGCTCGGAGTCGAGCTTGTTATAAAGCCGATCAAATGGAACGGACTTACAAGTGCGCTCAACAGCAAGCAGATCGACCTTATTATCGCAGGTATGAGCCCGACAGAGGACAGAAAACTCTCCATAGATTTTACGGACACATATTATGACAGCGACCTTGTTATGGTTATCAGAAAGGATTCGGCATACGTCTCCGCAACAAAGATCTCCGATTTTTCCGGCGCAAAGATAACGGGTCAGCTCAATACCTTCCATTATGACGTTATCGACCAGATAGAGGGTGTAAACAAGCAGACGGCTCTTGAAGAGTTCGCAGGGCTTATCCAGTCGCTCCGTTCGGGCAAGATAGACGGATACGTCTGCGAAAAGCCGGGAGCGATCTCCGCAGTTGCCGCAAACCCCGAATTTACATACATTGAATTCACAAAGGAAAACGGCTTTACCTATGACCCGACGGAAGCGTCTATCGCTGTTGGCGTCAGAAAGAACAGCTCTCTTACGGCGGAGATAAACAAGATTCTCGCTTCCGTTTCAAAAGAGGAAAAGGAAGAAATGATGACGGCGGCGATCCTCCGTCAGCCTGTAAACAACTGATAGAAAGAGCGGAATACAATGTCGTTTTTTGATTGGGTAGTAAAGATATTTTCCGAATACTGGCGCAGCTTTCTCCGCGGCACGGGAAACACACTGCTGATGGCGATAATCGGCACGGTTGCGGGTTTTCTCATCGGTCTCATTATTGCGATCATCAGAACGGTGCCGATAAAGGACGGCGACAGCGGTGCAAAGAAGGCAGCGCTGAAGGTCGTGAACGCAATTTTCTCCGTTTACGTTGAAGTTGTCCGCGGTACGCCGATGATGGTTCAGGCGCTTATTATTTATTACAGCCTCTTCGTTCCGCTGAACGTTGCACCGATGGTCTCTGCGATAATAATCATTTCCGTCAACACCGGCGCATATATGGCGGAGATTGTTCGCGGCGGTATCATTTCCGTTGATAAGGGGCAGTTCGAAGGCGCGCACGCAATCGGTATGTCGCATTTCAAGACGATGTTTTACGTCATTTTGCCGCAGGCGATAAGAAACATAATGCCTTCGATCGGCAATGAATTCGTCGTCAACATAAAGGACAGCTCCGTTCTCAGCGTCATTTCCATAACGGAGCTGATGTTTGCCGCAAATCAGGCAGGCGGCGCTTATGCGCAGTTTGTTCCTTCATATGTGATGTGTGCCGTGATTTATTTCATTCTCACGTTCACCGTCACAAGAATTCTCCGCCTTCTCGAAAAGAAGATGGACGGGGACGACTCATATGTCGTCTGCGGCTCGCAGACGGATTTCAAATCGCAGATAAATGCTCGCGGGGAGGGAAAATGATATGTCTTTGATTGAAGTTTCTCATCTGAAAAAGTCCTTCGGAGCAAACGACGTTCTGCACGACATTTCGTTTTCTGTCGGTCAGGGCGACGTTATAAGCGTTATCGGCCCTTCCGGCTCGGGAAAGAGCACGATGCTCCGTTGCATAAATCTGCTCGAAACGCCGACGGGCGGCGAAATTCTTTTTCACGGCAAGGATGTCCGCGGCAAGGATGTCTCCCTTACGGACTATCGCTCGAAGGTAACGATGGTTTTCCAGAGCTTTAATCTTTTCAATAATATGACGGCTTTCCGCAACTGTACAATCGGTGCCGAGAAGGTGCTCGGGCTTTCAAAAGCAGAGGCTGAGAAGAGAGCGGAGGAGTATCTTTCTAAGGTCGGTATGGCGGCGTATAAGAATGCGAAGCCCCGCCAGCTTTCCGGCGGACAGAAGCAGCGGGTCGCAATAGCTCGCGCGCTCTGTATGGAGCCGGAGGTCATTCTCTTTGACGAACCGACGTCCGCTCTTGATCCGGAGATGGTCGGAGAGGTGCTTTCGGTTATGAAGTCGCTTGCCGCCGACGGACTTACGATGATAGTCGTGACACACGAAATGGCGTTTGCCCGCGATGTTTCAAGCCGCGTTATTTTTATGGACGGCGGGTATATCGAGGAGGAGGGTACTCCCGCAGAGATTTTCGGCAATCCGAAAAAGGAACGCACGAAGGAATTCCTTTCAAGATATTTTGAAAAATAAGCAAATCAAAAACGAACGGCTTGCCGTTCGTTTTTTGCGTTCGGGATTGACAACCTTTCCGGCGTATGATAAAATAAAATTACCACACAACAGAATAGCGTTTTTATGCCGATATGACAGTGCGAAAAGTATACATTTTTAATTTGATAAAAATGTATGCTCCCTTTTTGTATGCTTTTTGCTCGGCAACCGGCTATAAAATGTTGTGTGGTAACTTGGAGCGTGCGTTTTTTGTGCGTGGCTTCAAGTCACGCACTTTTTTATTTTATCAAAATTTTATCAAGCGGAGGGAAAGATATGGACAGAGGAAGTTTGGTTGCGTCATTGCAGAATTTCAGGCAAAGCCTTTCAAGGCAGAGGAAGCTGGAAGCGTCGCTTGACGATTTGAGAAAGCGGGAAGAGGAATATCGGAAAGGGAGCAAAAAGCCGATAAGAAAAGAATGTGACGTTGCGCCGGAGGAAGCAGGGGATAAGGATACTAATCTGGCGAAATATGATGAAAAGCATAAGCCGAAGAATATAAAAAAATTTATGGGTTCAGCGTTATATTACGTCTTAATGATTGTTTCGGCAATTGTATCTACGGTACTGATGATGATGCATTGGGGGGCATCAACGGCATTTATCATTATGTTTGTTATTGACCTGATTCTTGCGTTTGTCATTGCAGGCTTTGTTTCGTTTTTTGCGGTTTCTCTTATCGGTGCTATATTAGATAATATTACAGCTTCTATAGACAAAAGCAGAGGTAAGCGATACTTAAAAAAGCATAAGGCGGCACGCCTCCGGGAATATAATAAAGACCTTGAAAACCAATACGAAAAACAGGTGAATTACGCAAACGAAATGTCGCTAAAGCAGGCGGCAGCCCTTCCTGTGATAGAAAAGCAGGAACGCGAGCTTGCCGAAGTGAACCTGGTTATAGCCGAATATGATATTCTGCCCGAAAAATACAAATATTTCGACGCGGTTGACAGAATTACGGAATACATACGCGATATGCGTGCGGACAGCATAAAAGAAGCGATAAATTTGTATGTCGTTGAGAGCAGAGAACGTTCAAGAGAGAACATACGCCGATTCGAGGAGGAAAGACGGCTCGAGGAGCGACGAGAGACAAGCCGCAGGCTCATCGAAGAAGCGGAACGCCGTCGCAAGGCTGCGGAGGAAACCCGAGATACGATTAAAGACATAAGAAACAAGTTGGATAGCTGACAGCTCGCAGAGAAATAGCGAGGTATTAAAAAACTGTCCTGAAAGGCTCATTTCGGGAGATTCAAATCAAAAACGAACGGCTTGCCGTTCGTTTTTTGTGTTCATATGGATTTTTGCTTTGGTTTATGATAAAATAAAAGACAAAAGCGGCGGGAAGCGGATATAACGGAGGAGAGTATGGGGAAAATACTGAACGAACGGCTGATATATGAGATATTATCAGTTGTTGAAGAGATTCCGGAGGGCAAGGTTGCAACTTACGGGCAGATCGCAAGGCTCATCGGCAGGGACAGGAATTCAAGGCTTGTCGGAAAGGTGATGAGTATGGCGGATTTTTACGGCAGCTATCCTTGCCACAGGGTTGTTAGCTCCTGCGGAAGACTTGTTCCGGGATGGAGAGAGCAGAGAGAGCTTTTGCTTGCGGAAGGGGTAACATTTCTTCCGGGAGGTAACGTTGATATAAAGAAAAATATTTGGGAGATATAAAGCAAAAACGCCCTTTTGGGGCGTTTTTTTAATGTCTATGCTTTTTTCTCCGAATTTCTGAGATGTGAAAATTTTTTATACTGTCTTTCGCTTATATGGAAGAAGCAAAGTGCCGTTACCAGAAGAAAGAGAATGACTGCGGAATAATATATCGGAACGACAGCCTTCCAGGTCTCCTCGGGGAGAAAACGCTTTATCGGCACGGCGTCGAGTAGCAGATATATAAGCATACCGTTTCCGTCAGCGACAATCGGGCGGAGCATTTTCGCCCTTATTATAACATAGCCTATGCCGACGAGCAGCTTCCATACGTCGCGGGGGTCATATTGCTTTTTTGTAATGGTTACAAAACCGCAGAAATAAAGCGTTCCGTGACAGAGAAGGGAGATTGCCGTGTCCGTACGCGAGGAGGCACCGTATATGGTTTCCCCCGCAACTATCATCGTCATATAGTAGAAAAAGCCCGCCATAAGCGAAGAATATGCAGCCCAGCAATTTATTTTCTCCCAGCGGGAGAGAAGTATCAGCGGGGCGATGAAATATGCGAGCGTTGAAAACTCCGCGGGAATCTTTATAACGTGGTAAAACAGAGGATAAATGACGACATATCTCAAAAGATTTCCGCACAGGAGGATGAGCGACAGGGCGCGGACGAGCTTTTCGCTCATTGCCTCGGACATTTTGCCGACGGTATATGCGGCGATGTTTACAATTATAAACAGAAGCAGAGCAGTTATATTAAGCCAGTCCATAACAAAACCTTTCTTTTATGCGTTATAATCGAACCAGTCCCAGACGTGCCAGAATTCAAATGATCCTGCGGAGAGCGCAGAAACCGCAAAGCCGACTATGAGAAGAAGTGCAAAAGCCGTTACGGAGATGAGCGCTATGCTGCGCATTGTGCGCTTGACCTTTGCGGAGAACTGCGGATAAACCGTTACGGGAGGGAGCGCCGTTTTGCCGAGTGTATTTTTTACGAATCTGCTGTATGAACGTACAAGCTGACGCATAAATCCGAAGAAAAACACCGTTCCGACCGCGGAGAGCACGGCGAGAGCGATAAACATTACGCCGAAAATGCAGGCGCAATAATATGGCATTTCGGGAAGGGACACCCCTGCAATGTTGCCGCCCATAAACATACATACGGAAGTCGCGCCGAAGGCGAGCGTCAAAGCAGCGACGATGATTTCCCAGGCAAAGAGCAGGATGCAGAAAATTCCGAAGAAGAAGTCCAGAACGCCGACGCCGATCGTCGCGAGCGCTTTATTTTTCTTTTTGCTTTCCGCGGGGGAGGGAGCATACTGCGCGGCTATGGCTTTCGGGTTACCGAGCTTTGCGGCGATCTCCTCCTCCGAATATCCGTCCGCAAGCTTGAATGTAAAATGTTCTTCGTATTCTTCGATTATGTCGCCCGTGTCACGGACGCCGTTTCTTTCGAGATTTTCTTTGAGAGTTTCAATGAATTCGTTTCTTCTCATTTTTCAGTCCTCCAATATATTCTTTATTGCCTGCGCAAACTGAAGATAATCACGCAGATCGTTTTCAAATGTTTCTTTTCCGAGTTTTGTCAGCGAATAATATTTTCTCGGCGGTCCTCCGCTCTCCTCCTGAAGATAGGTTGTCAGAAGTCCGTCTGACTTGAGCTTTCTCAGAATCGGGTAAACCGTTCCGTCCGCTATGTCTATCTGCTTTGAAAGCGTTTCGGAAATTTCGTAGCCATAGCAGTCCCGCTTTTTCAGCAGAGCCATAACGCAAAGCTCAAGCACGCCTTTTTTATATTGTGTATTCAAATTATCAGCTCCTTTCGCTTTTGATGATTTCGTCATCATCCACTATTGTATTATATTCAGTAGTTTGGATTTGTCAATACTTTTTTCTAAAAAATAAAAAATTCTTTGAAAAACAAAAAACGGCGGGGACGATCTGTTGCCGCGCCGATTTTCGGAACGCATAAGAAAAAGCCCTCCGAAGGGGAGGGCTTTTAGGTTATTTGAGTTCTTCAAAGGTATAATAATCGTGGTCAGAGAAGGCTTCCGCATATGTGCCTTTCTTTGCGCATATCGTCACATAGCGTATGCGGTAGCTTGTGACGGTTTCGCCTGTTGTGCTTTGCGTCTGGACCTTTCTTGCAAGAGCGTCCTTTGCGATATATTCAACGCTGGACGGGATAATTATCGTTGAAATCGAGGCGCTTGCGTCTGCAATGCAGTAAGCCGGGAGACGTTTGACCGTCGAAGGAATGACAAGCGTCAGAGTTTCCTTGCCCTGATATTTGATAAGAACGCCGTCGCCGGCAACAACGAAATCATCCTTTTTGCCGATCAGCCATTTCGTCGAAGCAAATGCGTTGTCTCCTATATATATAACACCCTTGGGAACAGAGAGATCGGAGAGCTTTGTGCAGCCGGAGAACGCTCCGGAGGAGATTATATTCAGAGATTCCGGCAGAGAGATTTTTACGAGCTTCGTGCAACCGGAAAACGCATTTGAAGAAATATGCTCCGTGCCTTCTTCAAATGTTACCGTTGTGAGGCTTGTGCAATATGCAAAAGCCATAGCTTCAACGTTTTTGATTCTTGCTGGAATTACGACCGATGTGAGCGCGTCGCAACCGTAATAGGTGCCGGAGGTAATTGTCGTGTCCTCAGAGCCGATATAAACTCTTGTCAGCTCGCGGCAGCCGGAGAATGCGCAGGTTTCAACTCTTTTCAGGTTCGGCAACTCGCCGACGTCCTTTAAAGAAACGCAGTCCGAAAATGCAGATGCGGATATTGTCTCTATGCTGTCCGGCAATGTAACGGAGGAGAGCTTCTTGCAGCCTTCGAACATACGGCGGGGAACCGCGGTGAAGCCGTCTTCGATAACAGCGGATTCAACGCCGGACGAATAGAACACGGCGATACCGATATTCTTTAAGGTTTTCGGTATTCTGACGTTCTTTATGTTTCCGCATTTTCCGAATGCGAAATCGCCGATTGAGACGACGGAAGGCGTGATTTCAAGCCCTTCGAAAACATCGCAGGAGAAGAAAGCGTAAGCGCCGATTGATTTTATTTCGCTTGCAAAGGTTACGTTTGTAAGTAAGGTGCAGCCGGAGAAGGTAAACGCCGGAATATCCGATATTTTCGGAAGCGAAACGCTTTCAAGCGACGAGCAGTTCTGAAATACGAACGAGCCGAGAGACGTTACGTTTTCAAGACTTATGTTTTCGAGCGATATGCAGGATCTGAACGCATAGGACTCGACGGTTGTCAGACCTTTGGGAATGTTTATATCTGTGAGCTTTGTGCAATAGTTGAAGGCGTATTGAGATATTTTTGTAATTCCCGCGGGCAGGGTAATCTTTTTCATCGTCGTGCAGGAGTCGAACATACCGATCGGAATCTCCGTCATCTTTGACGGAAGAGATGCGGTTTCGAGCCCGAGACAGCCTCTGAAAACAAACGAGCCGATATTCAATGCGTTTTCGGGAATGATTATATTTTTGAGAGAGGTGCAATCAAGGAATGCGTAAGAGCCGATTGTTTCAAGCGATTCGGGCAGAGAAACCTCTTTCAGATTTTTGCAGGAATAAAATGCGTTTCCGCCGATTTCCTTTACGCCCTCGCCGATGACTACCTTTTCGAGCGTGGTTGCGCCGGCAAACGCTCCGCCGACGATCTTTTCAACGCCGGAGGGAACCGTAAAGCAACCGTCGCTGAGAGCCTCCTTTGCGGCGGGGAACATCTCAAGCTGCTTGCCGCCGTCCGAATAGAGAACGCCGTCCTCGGAAGAAAAGGCGGTGTTGCCTTTATCAACCCAGAATCCCGTTATGCCGGAGCAACCGTAAAATGCGCCGTAGCCGATGTCTGTAAGCGAGGAGGGAATTTCAACGGTAAACGTTTTTCCGCTTGCCGTTGCACAGCTTGCAAAGGCATAGCTTCCGACAGAGGAAAGCGCGGACGCCTCCGAGAAATCAAGGGAAAGCGAGGAGCAATCCTGAAATGCGCTGCTACCGATGGTTTCCAGCTTTTTTGAGAATTTGAATTCTTTGAGAGAGACGCAGGAATAGAAAGCGTCGCCTCCGATTTCGGTTATGTTGCAGTCGCCGTGAAACGAGACCTTTTCAAGGGAGGTACAACCCATAAATGCGCCGGAACCGATCTTGGTTACGGAGGAGTATATCGTAACCTCCTTGAGCTTTGTATTTCCCGCAAAAACGGAGTCTCCGATAGCCCCGACGGGATATTTACCGTCTATGCGGCTTATCGTCAGTACTGTCTCGTCCGTGCCGGAATAAGCAACGATCGTTGCTTTTTTGTCCTCGCCGACGGTGTACTTATAAAGACCGTTTTTGCTTGTAATCGTTGTGCTGTTCGCCGCAGATATGCAAAGCGTTGCGATGCACGCTATAAAGCATAATGCCAGCGCAATTGACAGAATTATTTTTCGCTTCATTTTCTGTGCCTTTCTTTTTTATTGCCGTTTGAAATGAGAAAGTCTAAAATCTGTAATATTATATCATAATATAATTACATTTGCAACAGTAATCGGGATTTGTTTTGTAAAGTAATTTTGAATTCAGGCGTTTTTCAGGCTTTTCATTCCGCAGATTACAAGAAAGACCCCGAAAAATTTGCGGAGGAGAGAAGGGCTTATGCTCTTTGCAATCGTCAGCCCCAAAAAAGCACCGACGATTCCGAACGCACCGATGAAAATAACCGCGAGCGAATCAATGTTCCTTTTCTTTATATGAATCGGCACAGCCGCCGCGGCTCCCGAAACGAAAAAAGAAAGGTTTATGCTCTGGGCTGCCAGTTGTTCTGCGCCGCGGGCGAGCGTCAGATAGATGACGAGCAGTCCCCCTCCGCCGACTCCCGTTCCGGCAAGGGCGGAGGCAACAAGCGAAACGACAACATCGAGTATCTTCATAGCTTGACGATCATCCCTATGCCCGCCCAGATGACAAGTAGCGCGAAGATGATTTTCATCGTCTTTGAATTCAGTTTGTCGAGCAGTATTGCGCCGATGACGCCCCCCGGAACGGCGGCGAGCATATACGGGGCGGAGGCCGAAAGCTCTGAAAAGCCCTCGGAAAGATAAAAGAAGAGGGAAGCTACCGACATTATCAGCGAAGCGCAGAGGGTTATGGCAAAAATATCTTTTGTACTGTATATCTTTTCTTTTGCATATATTTTTGAAAGGAAGAGAACGGTCAGTATTCCTCCGCCCGTGCCGAGCAGACCGTTGACTACGCCCGAAAGAACGCCCGCAAGAGCGAAAAGCGCCGTTCTCTTTCTTGTTTCGGAGCGGGAAAGAATATTTTCATTCATTTTATTTTTATTTCCTTATTTTTCGGTTGTATTTTATTTTATTCTGTGCTATAATTACTTTGTTATACTGGCGGAAGAATATTCCTCTTTGGCAGAGAGATTATAGCTGAAAGGCGGTCTTTATGACTTTGATTGAAGCTGTCATTTGCGGAATTGTTCAGGGGGCGGCGGAGTTTTTGCCGATCTCAAGCTCGGGTCATCTCTCGCTTTTGCATTCGCTTTTCGGCATTGCCGACCCGGAAGCCTGTCTGACATTTGATATAATGCTGCATCTTGCGACGCTTGCAGCGGTCGTCTGCGTTTATTCAAGAGATGTGTTTTCGCTAATCGGGGCTTTTTTCACAATGCTCGGAAAGCTGTTTTCCGGCAGGGCAAAGGAGCTTTCCGGAACGGAGAGATTTGCGCTTTATATAATCTTTGCGACGGTTCCCCTTGCGTTTGCGTTTTTCATAAAGGACGGCGCATTGGGCGTTGCGGCAAATCCGAGGGCGATCGGTATTCTTCTTATTATAAACGGGCTCATTCTTCTTCTCGGCGACAGACTCGGAAGGGGAAAAAGGAGAGCGGAGGAGCTCGGCGCAGGAAGGGCGTTTGCCGTCGGAGCGTTTCAGCTTGCGGCTGTCGTGCCGGGGCTTTCGCGTTCCGGAATGACGATAACCGGAGGGCTTCTCTGCGGGCTTGAAAGAACGCAGGCGGTGAGGTTTTCCTTTATAATGTCGCTGCCGGCGATAATCGGCGCAAACATCATCAGCGCCGTCGATACCCTTAAAACGCCGGTTGAGACGTCGCAGCTCGGGATATATGCCGCGGGAATGATATGTGCCGCGGTGACCGGATTTTTTGCCTTGAAGCTGATAGACTTCATTGCGAAAAAAGACAGATTTTCATACTTTTCGATATACTGCTTTGCCGTCGGTCTTGCGGCGGCGATACTCGGATAAAAACATATGAAACGGAGGAATGACAAATTGTCCGGAAATAAAAAAACAAGGAATGACAAAAACAAAAAAGATGATATCATCGAGGAAGAGGTAAACGGGAAGAAGGAAAAAAAGGAGAAAGCGCCGGCGAATCCTTCATCGATCGGAAATCAGGTGATGACGATTGTGCTTTTCGCGCTTGCGCTGTTCGTTGGGATATGCTTTATACTACCCAGCGCCGGCGGCGTTATCGGAAAGTTTCTCTTCGAGGGGCTTTTCGGAGCGTTCGGAGGCTCGGCGATAATCATTCCTTTCCTTATACTGAACCACGCAATCTTTCACAAGCGCGACGTCGGGACGGGAGCCGTGCATTATAAATGGAGCTTTTCCGTCCTTACGGTGTTCTTCCTTTCAATGACCGTTCATTCCATACTCAGATTGTTTGATATGGTTAAAGAGGACGAGACTGCTTCCGTGCTTTTCGAGAACGGGCAAAGGCTTGTCGGCGGTGGGGCCGTCGGTGGAAGCTGTGAGCTGTTTTTCGCAAAAGGAATCGGCGATGTCGGCGTACTTATTTTCTCGCTCGTGTTCTTTATAATCATATCGATATTCCTCTTCGGGCTGACGCCCGCTATGTTCTGGGAAAGGGCAAAGTTTTATGCCGTTCACAGAATGGAGCGCAGAGAAGAGAACAAGAAAAAGAAGAGAGAGCAGGCGCAGGAGAAAAGTCGCGAGAAGGCTCCCGAGGTTCCTGTCCGCAGGGCGGAGAAGCCGCAGCGGCACAGGGGCGATATAGAAGAGGATCTCTTTTATGACGAGAGCGGCTCAGGCGACCGTGGCCAAAAGCCCGCCGCAGGCGAAGAAAAATATGACGACGGCTTGAAGGACTATTTTGAAGAGGAATCCGAAAAGGAGAAAAACGTCCGCACGGAGACGATTCTTCCTGTGACTGTAAACGAGGACGATCTGGAACTTGACGACATTTTCGACCAGCCCGAGAGCAAAGAGGCTATGGAAAAGTTCTCGTCAAAGTCTGACGATTATTACGACGCCGACGCCTCCGAGGCGCAGGCTGAAATAAAGGTCAAGAAGGAGACCGTTTCTCCGAGAAGGACAAGACCCGCAAAGGAGCAGAAGCCTGCCCCGGAGCCGATAATCCTTCCGCCGCCGGAGCCCGAAGTTCCGGATTATGTTTTCCCCCCTGTCGAGCTTCTTCAATACAAGGAGCAGACCGGCGGCGATTCGAAGCGGGAGATGGAGCTGAATGCAAAAAAGATTATCGAAACGCTCGACGAGTTCAATATTCATACGGAGCTTGTCGATATTTCGAGAGGGCCTGCGGTAACGAGGTATGAAATCGCGCCGAAGCAGGGAACAAAGGTCTCTGCAATAATGAACCGCTCGGACGATATTTCCCTGAGCCTTGCGTCTACTGTTCGTATTTCGGGTGTCATCCCCGGAAAGAGCGCGATCGGAATAGAGGTGCCGAACAAGAACGTTTCAACGGTCTACCTCCGCTCGCTTATAGACTGCGAGGAATTCAGAAACGCAAAGAGCAAGGTGACGGCGGGGCTCGGAATCGACCTTGCGGGAGCAAAGGTTTATCTCGACGTTGCAAAAATGCCGCATCTGCTTATCGCGGGCGCAACCGGTATGGGTAAGTCCGTGTGTATGAATTCGATAGTCGTCAGCATTCTTTATAAGGCTCGTCCGGACGAGGTCAAGTTTATCTTCATTGACCCGAAGAAGGTCGAGTTCAGTATGTACAACGGTATTCCGCATCTTCTTGTTCCCGTTGTGTTCGATCCGAAAAAGGCAGCCGGCGCCTTGCACTGGGCTGTTACGGAGATGGAACGTCGCTATGATATTCTCGAATCGACGGGAAAGAAAAACCTCGCCCAGTACAACGAGGCGACAAAGAACGACCCGACAGCCGAAAAGCTGCCGCAGATCGTCATAGTAATAGACGAGCTTGCGGATCTTATGCTTGCGGCTCCAGATGACGTTGAAACCTCGATAAACCGTATAGCGGCGAAGGCAAGAGCGGCGGGAATGCACCTTATTATCGGTACGCAGCGTCCCTCCGTTGACGTTATCACGGGTACTATCAAATCAAATATTCCGTCCCGTATTGCCTGCAAGGTCTCCTCGCAGATAGACTCAAGAACGATACTTGACTCTGCCGGCGCGGAAAAGCTGATAGGCAGGGGCGATATGCTGTTTTCGCCGGTCGGATCGATGTCGCCTGTGCGTGTTCAGGGCGCGTATGTCGATGAAAACGAGATAGACGAGATCATCGCCTTCATCAAGGAACACAGCGAAACCGGCGAGTATGACAGCAAGATAGTTGACTCAATAAACAAAGAAGCCGAGCTTTGCGGCAAGAAGAGCAAGGCTCAGTCCGCAGGTTCCGGAGACGATGACGACGGAGACTCGCCCGAGGATAATATGCTCGGCGCGGCAATCGAGCTTGCGATAGACGAAAAGAAAATATCAACGTCTCTCATCCAGCGTCGCCTCTCTCTTGGCTACGGCAGAGCGGCAAAGCTGATCGACGTGATGGAGCGCCGCGGGATAGTCAGCCCGCCGGACGGGCAGAAGCCGAGGTCGGTGCTGATAACGCGCGAGCAATATTACGAAATGCAGATGAGAAGCGGCGGGGAAACAAATGAAAACGAGGAGGATGATGCTCCGTGGGGAAACTGATAGTTATTGACGGGCTTGATGGCTCGGGAAAAACAACGCAAAGCCAAAGGCTTTATGACGAGCTTGTATCGCAGGGGAAGAATGTGAGGATGATATCCTTCCCGGATTATGACAGTCAATCCTCTGCGCTTGTCAAAATGTATCTCGGAGGGGAATTCGGGACAGATCCGGAGGCTGTCAACGCTTATGCGGCTTCGACATTCTTCGCCGTTGACAGGTACGCTTCGTACAAATGCAAATGGAAAGAGTTTTATGACGATCCCGATTCCGTTATAATCACAAACAGATACACAACCTCAAACGCCGTTCATCAGCTTGAAAAAACGGACAGAGAGGACTGGGACGAGTATCTTTCGTGGCTTTTCGATTTTGAATACAACAAGCTCGGAATTCCCGCGCCGGACATAGTTATGTTTCTTGAAATGAAGCCGGAGATCTCGCTTGAGCTTGTCAGAAGACGCAGCGAGGAAACGGGTCAGAAGCAGGATATTCACGAGCTCGATCCGGACTATATGCACAGAAGCTATAAAGCTGCGCTTTACGCCTGCGACAAGCTGGGCTGGAAGAGGATTGTCTGCTATGACGGCAAGGATCCTCTCTCAGAGGACGAGATTGCGGGGAAAATTCTTGAAGAAGCAACGATGCTCCTTGATATAAACGGGAAGTGATACTTATGAAAAAAGTAATTTTATTCTTCGCGGAGGGGACGGAGGAGGTCGAAGCGTTGACCCCTGCCGATATTCTTCGCAGAGCGGGCGCGGAGGTCACAATCTGCGGCGTCGGCGGCGTAATGCGCACCGGCGCGCACGGGATAACCGTCAAAGCGGATATAGCGGAGACGGAGCTTGCGGACGCAGCGGACTTTGATATGGTCGTTCTTCCCGGAGGAATGCCGGGGACGAAATACCTCGGAAAATCGGAGAAGGTTCTGCATTTTATACGTCGCGCGGTAAATGAGGATAAATTCATTGCGGCGATATGTGCAGCCCCGACGATTCTCGGCGGGCTGGGACTTCTCGAAAACAGAAGCGCAACGTGCTATCCGGGAATGGAGAGCGGGCTCGGCGGCGCAATATACACGGGCGGCGACGTTTGCCGCGACGGAAAAATAATCACGGGAGCGGGAGTCGGAGCGGCTGTTGAATTTGCGCTCGCCCTGACAGAGGCTCTATTCGGCTTCGAAACAGCCGGAAAAATAAGAAAAAGTATAGTGGCGGACTGAAAATTATGTATGAAATTCGTAAACACAAAACAGAAATAAGAGAATATTATATTGAAAAACGCCGTGCCCTCGAGGACGGCGTCAAGGCAGAAAAGGACGCAAAAGTCAGCTCGAACGTTGTTGCGAGCGCAACATACCGCTATGCGGATGTGCTCCTTCTTTATATGCCGAAGGCGGACGAGATCGATATAAAGCCGATCGCAATCGCCGCGCTCGAAGCGGGGAAGAAGGTTGCTTTCCCGCGCTGCAATCCCGAGGACAGAAGTATGGTTTTCCATTATGTGACCTCGCTTGACGAGCTTGAGGAATCGACATACGGTCTTCTTGAGCCGAAAGCCGACGCTCCCGCGTTTGACAAGGACGAATGTGAAAAGAAGAACGTCATCTGCATAATCCCCGGCATAGTTTATGACAAAAAGGGCTACCGTATCGGTTACGGCGGCGGCTATTACGACAGATACCTCTCCTCCTTCAAGGGAACGAAGGTCGGCGTTGCGTACACCGATTTTATAGCGAATTCCGTTCCGCACGGTCGTTTTGATCTTGCGGTAGACGTGCTTATAACCGAAAGAGGAATATATGCAAAAAAATAAGAGCAAGGGCGGACTTTCGGGGCCGCCTCTGCTTGTACTTACAATATCCGTGCTGATGATCGTACCGACGTTTCTGAATTTCGGGAGCATCGGAAGTCCCGTGGCGGGCTATGTTGCGATAATCGTTTTGAATCTGCTGATATTCGGCGTGCCTGCGGCGCTTTATTGCTTTATCCGCGGCAAGGGGCTTATCGGGAAAATACGGCTGTCGTTTCCGAAGAAGAGGAGTCTCGCCGTTACAACGCTCTGCGCTGTTTTGCTTATGCTTCAGAGCTGTATCCTGAAATTCGGCGTTTTCTATTTCGGTTACGACTATTCGGCATACAGGCTGTACGGAAGCAGTTTTTCCGTCAAAACGGAGAGCCTGCTCGATATTCTTCTGCCTGTAATTGCGCTTGCGATAGTGCCTGCGATAGCGGAGGAATTCGTTTTCAGAGGCATAGTTTTTTCGGAATATTCAAAAACGGGCTTTTTTTGCTCGGCGATAGCGTCGTCGCTGCTTTTTGCATTCATCCATTTTGATTTTGCGCAGTTTCCGATCTATTTTTTTGACGGCGCGCTCCTTTGCTTTGCCGTTTTTCTGACGGGCTCTGCGATGACGGCTGTCATAGCACATATCGCATACAACATATTCGTCCTTTTCGGGGAGAAATACGTCTGGTTGTTTTCTTCAAACCCGGATAGCGAATTGCTTTTCTGGCTGATACTCATCGCGCTTTATCTGATCTTTGCGTTTGTCTTTCTCGGAGTTGCGGAAAAGATTGCAAGGACGCGTGCGGAGGATGGCGACGAGCCGCCGGCAACCGTTTCAAAGGGGGACAGGCTTTCCGCTTATCTTTCCGTTTTTACGGCAAAGCCTATGCTGATCGAGATCGGACTTTTTGCCGTCGTTGCGCTTATAGACGCTCTCTGAAAAAGAATTTTTCCGCATAAAAACCGCATTTTTCCGCAGAATAATTAAAAAATTCTGCGGAGGAGCGTATTTTGAAAAGAAAATCAAACGGCGGCGGGGTGCTGTTCTGGGCGGTGCTCATTTCGGTCATTCTGTCCGCTTTTATCTGGTCTGCAACGAAGGAGGTTTTCGCCTTCGGAGAGGAGGGGGCGGCGTCTGTTACGGTTACCGTTCCTGAGGGGGCAGGGCTTTCGGATGTCGCAAAGATATATAAAAAAGCGGGGCTGATAAAATACCCGCTTGTATACGAGCTTTATTCAAAGCTTCGCGGCGACGACGGAAAATATCTTTCCGGCGAATTTTCGCTTTCTTCTTCGCTCTGCTATGACGAGCTGCGCCGCGCGATAAAAAGCAAAAAGGGTGCAAGAACGCAGATAAAGCTGACGTTTCCGGAGGGAAGCACGGTCGAAAGCATAATCGATATTTTCGTTTCTGCCGGAATCGGCGAGAGGGAGAAATTCATCTCCGTTATAAACGATTTTGACTTCGGTTTTGACTTTCTCGAAAATATCCGGTCGGAGGGCAGGATATACCGCCTTGAAGGCTATCTTTTCCCGGACACTTATTATTTTTATTCCGATTCGACGGAGACCGAGGCGATCTATAAAATGCTTGAGAATTTCAATGTCAGATTCACCGCGGATATGAGAAAAAGGGCTGAGGAAAGCGGGTTTTCCATAGGCGAGATTCTGACGCTTGCGTCGATGATAGAAAAAGAGGCGTATTACAAAGCGGATATGCCTTATATTTCATCTGTTTTTCACAACAGACTCTCATCCCGTTCTATGCCGAGGCTTGAAAGCGACGCAACTGTCGTTTACGCCATAGGTGGCGGAAAAAAGGCAGGCGCACCGATAAAGGAGGAGCTGAACATCGATTCCCCCTATAACACATACAGAGTGCAGGGGCTTCCGCCCGGCGCGATATGCTCTCCGGGGCTTGACGCAATCGAAGCGGCGATTTCGCCCGCAAAATCGGATTACTATTATTTCATCTGCACAAAAAATAAAAATGCGGTGTTTTCAAGAACATATGCCGAGCATATGAAGGCGATCGCCGCAGACAAAAATAACTGAAAGGATTTTCATAAATGCCCGAACTTCTTTCTCCTGCGGGGAATTTTGAAAAAATGAAGGCGGCGATCCGCTATGGGGCGGACGCCGTATATCTGGCGGGGAAACGCTTCGGAATGCGAAGTGCTGCCGAAAACTTTACGGACGAGGAGCTGGCGGAGGCGATTGCCTATGCGCATTCCTTCGGGAAAAAGGTGCATATAACCGTAAACACATTGCCGAGGACAAACGAATATCCCGCCCTGCGCGAATATTTTGAGTTTCTCGGAAAGATAAAGCCGGACGCACTCATAATCGCGGACGCGGGGGTGTTTGCCCTTGCAAGGGAGGTCCTGCCCGAAACGGAGATACACGTTTCAACTCAGGCGGGTATCGTCAGCGCGGCGGACTGCCTTTTCTGGCGGTCGCTCGGAGCCAAAAGGGCCGTGCTTGCAAGAGAACTTTCGCTTGACGAGATAATTGAAATCCGCAAAAACGTCCCGGACGATTTTGAGATCGAAACCTTTGTGCACGGGTCGATGTGCGTTTCGTTTTCCGGCAGATGTCTGCTTTCAAATGCGCTGACAGGCAGGGACGGCAATCGCGGAGCGTGCGCTCAGCCTTGCCGTTGGAGCTATACAATAAGTGAGGAAAAGCGCAAGGATTCGCCTATGCCGATTGAAGAGACGCCGGACGGAACGTTCATAATGAGCTCAAAGGATCTCTGTATGGTAGACCATATTCCCGAACTTATAAGGGCGGGAATATCGTCATTCAAAATAGAGGGACGTATGAAAAGCGCATATTATACAGCCGTTGTCACAAATGCGTACAGGGCGGCGATTGACGGCTATGAAAAGCTCGGCGAGGGCTATGTTTTTGACAGCCGCTGGATGGACGAGCTCGAATCGGTAAGCCACAGGGAATACGCAACGGGCTATTTTTACGGAGCCCCCTGCGATAACGCCCAGACAACCTCCTCCCTCGGTTACATCAGGGACAAGGCGTATCTTGCCGTCGCGACGGGAGAGAAGATGAACGGACTGACCGGATTTCGTCAGAAGAACAAGCTCTCAAGGGGCGAATATGCGGAGATTGTTTCTCCTGGAAAGTTCGGACGGGGGTTTACCGTCGACAAAATATATAATGAAAACGGGGAAGAGATTGAGAGCGCGCCGCATCCGGATATGAAATTTTATGTTTCCGTGCCGTTTGAGGTGTCCGAAGGGGACATTCTGCGCGGCGGAAAATGATAATTTCGACGAAAATTATCATTTTATATATTGAAAAAGCAAAATAAAGATGATATACTACATAAGAAAATCTTAAAATTAGCGAGGTATATAAAAATGACTTACAACAAAAAGTCGATAGAAGATATCGACGTTGCCGGCAAAAGAGTCCTTGTAAGATGCGACTTCAACGTACCCGTAAAGGACGGAGCGATCACAAGTGACAAGAGAATAACAGAAGCTCTTCCGACGATCAAATATCTTGTTGAGAAGAACTGCAAGGTTGTTCTTTGCTCCCATATGGGCAAGCCCCACAACATTTTTGACAAAGAGATCAAGCTCTCAAAGAAGGAAGCTGCGGCTGTTGCGGCTCTTCCCGAAGAGGAAAGAGAAGCAGCTACGGCAAAATACATCGAAAAAGCTCAGGGCGACAAGCAGAAGTTCTCTCTCAAGATCGTTGCTGACAGACTTAATGAGTATCTCGGCGGCATCGTAACATTCGCAGAGGACACAGTCGGCGAGGACGCTCAGGCAAAGGTTGCCGCTCTCGAAGGCGGAAAGATCGTTCTTCTTGAGAACACACGTTTCACAAAGAAGGAAGAGAAGAATGATGAGGAATTCTCAAAGAAGCTCGCAGCCTTCGGCGACGTATTCGTAAACGACGCTTTCGGCACGGCTCACAGAGCTCACGCTTCAACGGCAGGCGTTGCTATGTACGGCGGACTTCCCGCTGTCTGCGGTTACCTCATTCAGAAAGAAATCACAATTATGGGCAAGGCGCTCGAAGACCCGAAGAGACCGTTTGTCGCTGTTCTCGGCGGCGCAAAGGTATCCGATAAGATCGGCGTTATCGAGAACCTTATAGACAAGGTTGATACGCTTATCATCGGCGGCGGTATGGCTTACACGTTCTTCAAGGCTTTCGGTCAGAACGTCGGTACCTCCATCTGCGAATACGACAAGCTCGACGTTGCAAAGGCAACTGTTGAAAAGGCAAGAGCAAAGGGCGTCAGCTTCATTCTCCCCGTTGATAACATCATCGGCAGAGAGTATGACGAGAACACCGTTCATATGAGAATGTATTCAAACGCTATCCCGGACGGTTGGATGGGTCTTGACATCGGCGATAAGACAAGAGAGCTCTTCTCAAAGACAATCGCAGGAGCAGGAACGGTAGTCTGGAACGGACCTATGGGCGTTTCCGAATGGAAGAACTTCGAAGGCGGCACTTGCGCAGTTGCGGAAGCTATCGCAAACAGCGGTGCTGTATCGATCATCGGCGGCGGCGACTCTGCTGCAGCAGTTGAAAAACTCGGCTATGCCGACAAGATGACGCACATCTCGACAGGCGGCGGCGCGTCCCTTGAATTCCTTGAAGGCAAGGAGCTCCCCGGAATAGCTTGCCTGCTTGATAAATAATTGCGGAGGCGATTTATAATGGATAAGACAAACAGAAAAGCCGTTATCGCCGGCAACTGGAAGATGAATATGACCCCCGCGGCTACGGAGGCTTTCATAAAGGAGCTTGCTCCCGCTGTCGCTTCTATGAACGGCTGCGAAATCGTTCTCTGCGTGCCGTTTGTTGACATTGCAACGGCTGTCAAGGCTGCGGAAGGTACAAACATAAAAATCGGCGCGGAAAACGTTCACTTTGCCGAAAAGGGAGCATACACGGGCGAAATCTCCGCTGAAATGCTCTGCGCTGTCGGCACGGAATACGTTATCATCGGTCATAGCGAAAGAAGACAGTACTTCGGCGAGACGGATGTAACCGTCAACCAGAGAACGCTTGCCGCTCTCAATGCAGGACTCAAGGTCATCCTTTGCGTCGGCGAAACGCTCACGGAGCGCGAGCAGAACATCACAACGGAGACCGTTTCCCGCCAGACAAAGATCGCTCTTATGAGTGTAGCGGCGGAGCAGGCAAAGAACGTTATAATCGCATATGAGCCCGTTTGGGCTATCGGCACCGGCAAAACGGCGACGGCAGAGCAGGCTGAAGAGGTCTGCGCGGCTATCCGCGAAGTTGTTGCAGGCATTTATGACGAAAAGACTGCTCTCGGAATGACAATCCAGTACGGCGGCTCTATGAACGCAAAGAACGCAGACGAGCTCCTCTCTATGAAGGACATCGACGGCGGACTTATCGGCGGAGCTTCGCTCAAGGTTCTGGATTTCACAACGATAATCACAGCGGCTCAGAAATAAGCAAAAAGTATCAAAGCGGACGGCGGTTGCCGTCCGTTTTTTGCTTTATTCGGAATAAATGCGGCGCGACCTTCATATTCTTTACCAAGACAAAGCGAAAGGAAGAAGAATATGAAAAAATACATATCGGTTATAACGGCGGCGATTCTGGCATTTGCGTTTTCGCTCTGCGCTTTTGCTGGAGGCGGAGGGGATACGGAGGTCTCTGCTGATGCGCCTGCGGCTGTTGAATACGGAAAAAAGGTCGATGCTGTCAGCGCGATTTTAATGGAAGCGGGAAGCGGCACTGTGCTTTATGAGCAGAATGCAGACGAGCCCCTTCCGCCGGCATCCGTCACAAAAACGATGACGATGCTCCTCGTTCTTGAAGCGATCGACTCGGGCAAAATCTCTCTCGACGAAATGGTTTCCGTCAGCGAGAATGCGGCGTCGATGGGCGGTTCGCAGGTTTTTCTTGCGCCCGGCGAGACGATGAGCGTAAGCGATCTGCTCAAAAGTATGATAGTCGCTTCCGCCAATGATGCGGCTGTTGCTCTTGCAGAGTATGTTTGCGGGAGCGAGGAGGCATTTGTTGCGCGGATGAACGAGCGGGCAAAGGAACTTGGCTGCAAAAACACGCATTTCGAAAACCCTACGGGTCTTGACGACACGGCGACAAGCCACACGATGTCTGCGCGCGATATAGCGATAATATCCCGCGAGGTCATCAGTCACGAGCTGGTTTATAATTATTCGACGCTCTGGATGGACACCATACGTGACGGAGCTTTCGGACTGACAAATACAAACCGTCTGATCCGCTTTTATAAAGGTGCAACGGGGCTGAAAACAGGCTCGACGGCAAAGGCAAAATTCTGTATCAGCGCAACGGCGGAGCGCGGCGGGCTTAACCTGATCGCCGTTATTATGGCGGCACCGACGAGGGACATCCGCAACGAAGCGGCAAAGTCGCTTTTTGATTTCGGTTTTGCAAATTATTCCGTTTATACGGATGAGCCGGAGGAGTTTGAGGGGATAAAGGTCACGGGAGGAAAGGAAAATACGGTAAATGGTGTAAGCCAAGGTTTTTCGACAGTCGTTTCAAAGGGAGATGCATCGAAGATTGAAAAGATGACAGATGTTCCCGAAAAGCTGACGGCACCGATTGCAAAGGGGGAGAAAATCGGCACGGTGACCTATATGCTGGACGGAAAAAGCGTCGGCACGGCAGATATTCTGGCGGCGGAGACTGTTGAAAAGATAAATTTCTGGTCTATGCTGAAAAAACTCGGCAGTTGGTTTTTATGTTCTCCTCCGAATTGAATTGACTTTATAATAAATATGGTGTAAAATGAGATGATAAAGGTCATCTCATTTTATTTTGGAGAAAGCTATGGAAAGAAAACCGAGAGCGGCGATATATACGCTGGGTTGCAGGACAAATCAATATGAGTCGGACGTGGTCTGCGAGAGACTTGCGGAAAACGGCTTTGAAATATGCGATCCGGGCGAAAAAGCCGATGTTTATATAGTCAATACCTGCTCCGTTACGGCAGAGGCGGACAGAAAGTCGCGGCAGTTCATAAGGCGCGGGAAGCATTTAAATCCGCAAGCCGTTGTCATCGCTATGGGTTGCTATTGCCAGATAAACCCGCAGAAGGCGTTTGAGCTCGGGGCGGATTTCGTCTGCGGGACAAGAAACAAGCTTGCCGCCGTCGACTTTGCCGTTCGTGCTGTTATGGGCGGCTTCGAGAGAAAGACCGAGGTCGGAGAGCTTGCCGGAGTGCCTATGGAAAAGATGTTTATGGGGCATTTCAAGGGCGACAGAGCGTATCTGAAAATTGAGGACGGGTGCGATAATCATTGTGCCTATTGCATAATCCGCAGGGCGAGGGGAAGTGTCGTTTCGCGTGATCCCGAGGAGATCGGAGCAGAGGCGAAGGCGATCGTCCGGAGCGGGTGCAGGGAAATAGTGCTGACGGGAATCGAGGTTGCGTCATACGGCAGAGACGGCAAGGACTATACGCTTGCGGACGCTGTCCGGGCGGCTTGCGAAAGCGGGGCGGAGCGCGTCAGGCTTGCGTCGCTTGAGCCTTCCGTGCTGAATGAAAAGCTCATAAATTCGCTTAAAAACTGCCGCGGATTTTTACCTTCGTTTCATCTTTCGCTCCAGAGCGGGAGCGCGGAGGTGCTGAAAAAAATGCGACGGAAATATAACCCCGATATGGTCAGAAGGTCGGTTGCGATGATAAGAACGGTATTCCCGGACGCGGAATTTTCGGCAGATGTGATAGTCGGCTTCCCGGGAGAGACGGAGGAGGATTTCAGAGAGACGTGCCGCCTTTGCGAGGACATCGGGCTTTATCACATTCATATCTTCCCTTATTCGGACCGGGCGGGCACGGAAGCGGAGAAGATGACGGACAAAATTCCGCCCGAAACAAAGATCAGAAGATGCTCGGAGCTTGCCGCTGCCGGAGAGGTGATTTCCGAAAAAGTATATAAAAGCTACATTGAAAAGCGGACCCCGCTTTACGTTCTTATCGAGGAAAAGCAGGACGAATATTATTTCGGCCACGCGCAGAATATGCTGGATGTGAAGATAAAATCGGACGAATGTCTGCTGGGGAAAATCGTGAAATGTGTAGCTATGGACTATAAAAACGGGTGCGCCTACGGCGCACTGTGCGAGGACGAAGGCAAATGAGAAAAGTTTATATAAACCGTAACGACGCAGGGCAGAGACTGGACAAGTTCCTTTCAAAGGCGTACCCCCTGCTTCCGAAATCACTTATGTATAAGTTCATCAGGACGAAGAAGATAAAGGTGAACAGAAAGCGGGCGGAGATCGGGCAGATGCTCTGCGAGGGGGACGAAATTCTGCTCTTTATAAGCGACGAATTCTTTCCGCGCGAAAGCGACGCTTTTTATAAGAAAATCAAGCCGGTTTTCGGCATCGTTTATGAGGATGAGAACATAATCGTCGCAAACAAGCCCGTCGGACTCCTCTGCCATAGCGACGAGGAGGGCGAGCAGAACACGCTCATCGAGCAGATAAAGGCATACCTCTGGCAAAAGGGCGAATATGACGAGGAAAAAGAAAATTCCTTTGCTCCCGCTCTTTGCAACCGTATCGACCGCAACACCTGCGGTATCGTTTTTGCGGCGAAGAACGCCGCCGCTCTGCGAGCGATGAACGAGGCTGTCAAGGAGAGGAAGATAGGCAAGTTTTATCTCTGCCTTGTGCACGGCGTTCCCGCAAAGAGGGAGGACGCGCTCCGCGGGTACCTGATAAAGGACGGCGAGAAGAACACGGTCCGTGTTTTTGAGAAAAAGCCCCGCTCCGGAGACGCAAAGGGAATTGTCACAAAATACCGCGTCATAAGCGTTGAAGGCGAAAATGCCTTGCTTGAGGTTGAGCTGGTAACGGGAAGAACTCATCAGATACGCGCGCATATGGCAAGTATCGGTCATCCGCTCATCGGAGACGGGAAATATGCAGAAAACAGCGGGGACAGAAAAAAGGGGATATACCGCCAGTCGCTTTGCGCCTATAAGGCGATTTTCGGGGACGACGTTTCCGCTCCGCTTGAGAATCTGCGCGGAAAAACAATCGAGCTCGGCAAAGATGAGATACCTTTCCTAAAAAATATCTGAATATTCGATGAAAAAAGGTGCGTTTTTGCTATTGATTAAAACGCGCCTTTGTTTTATAATAAAAAGTGAAAATAAATTTCCGAAAAATCGGAAAGGTCAGGAGATGAAAAAATGAGCGAACTTCACGTAATCAACCACCCGCTTATCCAGCACAAGTTGACGCATATGAGAATGACGGAGACAGGTCCGAAGGACTTCCGCCAGCTTCTCAAGGAGATCTCTATGCTTATGGGCTATGAGGTCACGCGCGACCTGCCCCTCGAAGACATCGAAATCGATACGCCCATTCAGAAAATGACGGCAAAGGTCATTTCGGGAAAGAAGGTTGCCATTGTGCCGATACTCAGAGCGGGTCTCGGAATGGTTGACGGACTGCTCGACCTTGTTCCCGTTGCAAAGGTCGGACACATCGGACTTTACAGAGATCCCGATACGCACGAGCCTCACGAATACTATTGCAAATTGCCGACGGACATCGGCGAGAGAATAGTTATCGTTGTTGACCCTATGCTCGCAACAGGCGGCAGCGCGGCTGACGCCATCACAATGCTCAAACAGCACGGCTGCACAAACATCCGCTTTGAATGTCTCGTTTCCGCACCCGAGGGCATAAAGAAGGTTCAGGAGACACATCCGGACGTCGATATTTACACAGCGGCTGTTGACGAAAGACTCAATGACCACGCTTATATCATCCCCGGCCTCGGAGACGCCGGCGACAGACTTTTCGGAACAAAATAAAAATTTTTCGGAGGGAAGTATGGATAACGGAAAAATCACAGCCGACAGACTGCCAAGCAAATATCGCCCGCTCGGAATGTGGGAATATTTTGCATACTCGATACTCTTTGCGGTACCCGTCGTGGGCTTTGTGTTCCTCGTGATCTATTCGCTTGACGGATCAAACATAAACCGCAGAAACTATGCGCGTTCGTTTTTCTGCAGCGCTATACTTTTTATCATATTCATCATTATTCTGGCATCCGCCGGAATTCTGGGGCTTGTTTTCAGTAAGTTCATCCCGGACGGCGGCAGCACCGCAATGACGATTCTGAACACGATTTTATAAAATCCCATAAAAGAAAAACGCCGGTTTTTTACCGGCGTTTTTTGATTTTCCGAGCCGAATATTCTTTTGCGGGGGACAAGGCGGAGATTTCCGTAAATTGTTATAAAAAATATAAAAATTTTATCAAAAACCGATTGCAAATTGCTATATGTATATGTTATAATATATTATCGGCGGAAGTATAGGGGAAATACCCCCGCTTTGAACTGAAAAATAAAAAGAATTCAAATATTTCGGAGGTATAAAATGGGATTATTCGATAAGATCAAAACAATGGTAAACGGCGGCGAAGCAGAAGACGTATACGAAGATGACGATATGGGCGCAGGATATGACGATAGCGACGTTCCCGCTCGTAACGTCAATCGCGGCGTGAGCCTCAACGCTTCTTCGATAGAACTCAAGGTTGTAAGACCCGACACATTCGTAAATTCAAGACAGATCGCAGATCACCTTCTCAACAACCGCACGGTCGTTCTCAATCTTGAAGCGACAAACAAAGAGACGGCAAGAAGAATTCTTGACTTCCTCTCCGGCGTTGCTTATTCCATCGGCGGTCAGCTCAAGAGAGTTGCAAACAACACATTCGTTATCACTCCCGATAACGTTGCCGTTTCCGGCGATCAGATGAGAGTTTCTCCCGAAGCACGCACTGGCGCAGTTGCATCGGAAACGGAAACCGCTCCTCAGCCCGCCCAGTTCTCCGGCGACACTCTTTATTGATCTTACATAGGCTTTATAAACGGACGGGGCGTTGCCGCCCCGTCAAGTTTTATATTGAGGCGCGGAGATGCTTTTGATCAAAACAAACGAAAGGGCTTGAGTTTATGGCATTGCAATCACAAAAGGGCGGCACAGGGCGTAACTTCAGAAAGACGTTCAGAGGCTACGATGTCGGCGAGGTGGACAATTATATAAACGCGCTTACGGAAAATTATAACGCGCTTTACCGTGACCGCGCGAAACTTGAGCACGAGCTCGCGGAAACAAAAATGCGGCTTGCGGATGTTTCCGGCGAGGATGAAAAGGCAAAGCAGACGCTTGAAACGGCGAGAGCGGCGGCAGATAAAATAGTTGCGGACGCATATGAAAGATCCGATGCGATTCTTGCCTCGATAAAGCGCAGTTGCGATAAGATTCTGCGCAGCTTCCGTGATAAGACCGAGGCTCAGAAGGCGGCGCTTTCATCTATGCAGGAGAACATTCTCGTTTTCAAAAACGAGCTTTTTGAGCGTTACCGCCTGCATATCGAGCTTATCGAGCGCATTTCTCCCGTGTTTGAATACGAGGAGGATCTGACGCCGGAGCAGTATGTCGAAAGGGTTATTTCGACGATGAACCGCGACGTTTCGGAGGAGTTCGGGATCAACCTTGACGGCTTTGACATAGGTCGGCTTGACGACACGCCGGATACAGATGATAAAAACAATGCGGAAGAAGCGACCGCCGAAGCCGCAAAACAAGAAGAGAGTGTGCCACAAAACACCGCAGAGGAAAAACCGCACGTCCGTAGCGGACGAAGAAAAAGCGGTTCATACGGCAGAAAAGCCGCCGTTATGGACCTGCTTGACGAATACGAAATGCCGGGTGCTGTAGCAGCAAGGCGCGAGAGCGGCGTTCAGATGAGTTTTGATTTTGATTCCGAAAGCGATTCTCTTTCGGATAACGATTGATTTTGAGGGGCTTTTAAATGCTTTTATGGACGATTATCATTGTTCTTTCCGTTGCGCTCGACTTTCTGACAAAGAAACTCGTTGCGGGCGGAATGGAGCTTTATGAGAGAATACCCGTCATAAAAGGGGTATTCGAGCTTGAATATATAAGAAACGAGGGCGCCGCCTGGGGAATACTCAGCGATCACCGCTGGGTGTTTATGGCGATTACGGCGATCGCTATCGTCGTTCTGCCGATAATTCTTTACAAATACAGAAACCTGCATTTCCTTTTCGGATTTTCGCTTTCGCTTATAATCGGCGGGGCGATCGGCAATATGATAGACCGTATCTTCCTCGGATACGTTATAGATTTCATTTATCTGCCGTTTCTGAACGTCATTTTCGGACCGAGCGGATTTCCGAGGTTCAACATTGCGGACAGCTGCGCTGTTGTCGGCGTGATACTTATGTTTATTTACCTTGTCTTTATAGATAAGACGTTTTTTGCTGACGATAAGAAAAAGAAACAACCGTCGGAGGAGACAAAAAATGACGAGACTTAACGTCGGACCGGATACGGAGGGTGTGCGGCTCGACGTTTTCTTGTCCGAATCGGACGAGATCACACGCTCCTATGCGCAGAAGCTCATCTCGGACGGGTGTGTGACCGTTTGCGGCAGAAAAGAAGAAAAAAACTACAAAATGCGGAGCGGGGATACGGTTGAGATTGAATATCCTCCGATGAAAGCCTGCGAGGCGCAGGCGGAGAACATCCCGCTTGACATAATATATGAGGACGGCGACATAATCGTTGTAAACAAGCCGAGGGGGATGGTTGTTCATCCTGCGGCAGGAAATTACAGCGGGACGCTCGTCTCCGCTTTGCTCTATCATTGCGGCGGCTCGCTTTCCGGAATCGGCGGAGTTTTAAGACCCGGAATTGTCCATAGGATAGACAAGGACACGAGCGGGCTGCTCGTTGTTGCGAAAAACGATGCGGCGCATCTGTTTCTTTCGGAGGAGCTGAAAACGCACAGCATATCGAGGGTGTATCACGCCGTCGCTCTCGGAAGAATCGAGGAGGCGCGCACCGTGGACAAGCCTATCGGGCGCAACCCTTCTGACAGAAAGAAAATGGCGATAGTGACGGGCGGCAGGGAAGCGATAACGCATATAACGCCGATTGAAAACTTTGCTGCGGGCCTTTGCTATGTGAAATGCGAGCTCGAAACGGGGCGCACGCACCAGATAAGGGTGCATATGCAGAGCATAGGGCATCCGCTTCTGGGCGATCCGCTTTACGGTCAGGAGAAAAATCCCGCGGAGAGAAAATACGGGAAGCTGATTTCGGGACAATGCCTGCACGCAAAGGAGTTGGAGCTTGTTCACCCGTCAACAAAGGAAAAAATGCGCTTTGAGTGCCCGCTTCCGAACGATTTTTCGTCTGTACTTGCGGCGCTGCGGAAGAACGGAGAGGTGCTATGAAAAAATTTGAGAATATAATTCTGGCGTCCGATATAGACGGAACGTTCATTTTTCACGGCGAGCCGCTGCCGACGGTCAACCTTGAAAAAATCAGATATTTTATAGGTAACGGCGGAAAATTCACATTTTCCTCCGGTCGCAACCACATTGATATTTACAGCGTTATTCCGTCGATTGAAAACTATGTGAACATTCCATGCGTTCTCTGCAACGGAGCATTTTGCTTTGACGTCAGAACGCGCGAGATGAAAAATGTGCATTATCTCGAAACAGAGCATCTTCGCCCGCTTTTCAATCGCGTAAGGCAGATAGCGGGAGACAAAATAGGCTTTCGGACGTCCTGCGAGCGTGGTTTCATTTATGACAAAAACGACATTGCGATGAAGGAAAGCCTTGAAAGAACGAAGCTCGATCGCTTTGCGACGGCGGTCAGCTTTGACGAGCTCTGCGAGGGTAAATATTTCAAGGCGGTGTTCATCTCAGACCCAGACCTGCTGAAAAGCACATTTGAAATTCTGCGGGACGAATTTCCTATGTATGACTACACAAAGTCAAACTCTTGGCTTTATGAGGTTATGCCAAAGGGCATAAGCAAGGCGTATCAGCTCAGATATATAACGGATGAAATCAGAAAATCGAACCCGGATGTAAAGTTATATTGTATGGGCGATTTTGATAACGACATCGATATGCTCCGGGCGGCGGATGTTGCGATGTGTCCTGAAAACGCAACGGACAATGTAAAACAGATATGCGGCGTCCGTCTCTGCCACGCAAAGGACGGGGCGATAGCGGACGCAATTGAAAAAATCGAGGCGTCGATTTGATTTTTGAATATTATACAATCGTATAAGGAATAAATAAAATGATAAAAAACGACCTTTCAAAAACGGAACTGAAAACATCGGATTTCAATTTTGACCTCCCGCCGGAGCTGATAGCGCAGCACCCCTGCGAGCCGAGAGACGCCGCAAGGCTTCTCGTTATGGACAGGGAAACCCAGACCCTTGAGCACAGGATATTCTGCGACATAACGGAGTATCTCCGCCCGGGCGACGTCCTTGTTATAAACGATTCGAAGGTCATTCCTGCGAGAATATACGGTAAAAAACTCGGCGAGGGCGGCGCAGCCTGCGAATTTCTGCTCCTCCGCCAGAGATCGCTTGACCGTTGGGAGGTGCTTGTGCGCCCCGGCAGGAGACTGCGCGAGGGGGCAAGGGTTTCCTTCGGCGACGGAATTCTGACCGCAACAATTGACAAGATAATCGAGGACGGAAACAGAATCGTTGCCTTCGATTATGACCGTACCGGCGGGGAATCGCTGTTTTCGATACTGGACAGGATCGGCAAAATGCCGCTCCCTCCGTATATAACCGAAGAGCTTAAAAACAACAACGATTATCAGACCGTTTATGCAAAGGAGTCCGGCTCGGCGGCTGCTCCGACGGCAGGACTGCATTTTACGGAGGAGCTTCTTGCAAAGATTCGCGATATGGGCGTAAAGATTGCGCCCGTAATGCTTCACGTTGGTCTCGGAACGTTCCGCCCCGTCAAGGCGGAGAGCATCAAGGATCACATAATGCACAGCGAATTTTTCACGGTCACCGAAGAGAGCGCGGATATTATAAATGCGGCCAGGGCGGCGGGCGGAAGAATAATCGCCTGCGGAACGACCTCTTGCAGAACGCTTGAAAGCGCATCGACAGATGACGGAATTGTTCATCCTATGTGTGATGACACCGGAATCTTCATTTATCCGGGCTATAAATTCAAGGCAACAGACGCCCTTATAACTAATTTTCATCTGCCCGAGAGCACGCTTGTTATGCTTGTTTCCGCTCTTGCGGGAAAGGAATTTACAATGAGAGCTTACGCCGAGGCTGTGAAAGAGAAATACAGATTTTTCTCGTTCGGCGACGCTTGCTTTATCAAGTGATAATGAATTATATACAGAAGTATAAAACCCAAAACGCAGACGACAGCTATATAAACAGGATTTTGAAATGAACGATAAGATTATTGCCGTTGCAGGACCGACGGCTTCCGGAAAAAGCGCGCTTGCGCTGGAGCTTTGCAAAAGGCTGGACGGAGAGCTCATCTCCCTTGACTCGATGCAGATATACAGAGGGCTTGACATCGGAACGGCGAAGCCGACAAAGGCAGAGCAGGCGGAGGTTTGTCATCATATGATTGACATCTGCGAGCCGACGGAAAACTTCTCCGCCGCTGAATTTGCAGAGCGCGCACACAAGGTCATAGCCGATGTACAGTCGCGGGGGAAAAAAGCTGTTCTTTGCGGCGGAACTGGGCTGTATCTTGACACGGTTCTCGGCAGACTGGATTTTGGTGAGATTGAAAGCGATGAAAAGCTCCGGGGCGAGCTCATCGCCTTTGCCGAGAAAAACGGCGCAGATGCGCTTCACGAAAGATTGCGTGAGATCGACCCGCAGGCGGCTGAAAAAATACATCCAAACAATGTTCGCAGAGTTGCCCGCGCGATTGAAATTTATGAGCTTACGGGCAAGACAAAAACCGAGCACGACAGAGAGGCAATATCCGATTCTCCTTATGAGAGCTTGATAATCGGGCTTGATTACGATGACAGAGAAGTGTTATACAACCGTATAAACAGGCGCGTTGACGCTATGATCGAAGCGGGGCTTGAAGGAGAAGTCCGCTCGCTTGTGTCCCGTGGGCTTTTGTCTGCGGAGAGCACGGCGGGGCAGGCGATAGGTTATAAGGAAATGCTCGGATATATTGCGGGCGACTGCTCGCTCGGGGACGCCGTTGAAAAAATCAAGCTCGGAACAAGGCGTTATGCAAAGCGTCAGCTGACTTGGCTGAGGAGAAATCCGAGCATAAACTGGCTTTATCCGGACAGGCTTGGCGACTTCCGCTCGCTTGTCTGCGAGGCGGAGAAGATAATAAACAAATAAAAGGGGGCGATTGCGATGGATAATGTGGAAAAGCGGAATCCGGCGCTGAAAAAGAAAATAATTATTTCCGCGGTGCTGTCGCTGATCGCCGTTGTTTACATAATATATCATATCGTCAAGGCTTTTGCGCCTGAAACGCAGCTTTATGTCGTCACTTACGCAAGCTATGACGATACCGAAATTTTCTCGGGATACATCTTCCGCGATGATGCGCCGATTCTTTCATTCTCTGCCGGTACGGTTGAACGTCATTTTTCGGACGGAGAAAAGATGAAAGCGGGAGCGACGGTCGCCGATGTTTATGAAGTTTCTTCTCCGGAAGCGGAGGAACGACTTAAAACAATAAACTCTCTGATCTCTGTGCTTGAAAAGAGCAAGGTCGGCGAGAGCGTGACCGTCGAAAGTCTGGACGTAAAAATCGAAGCCCTGAGACTTGAAATAGCTTCGAAAACGGCTCAGGGGGAGCTTATCTGGGTAAACGCACACAAAGAAGAGCTCTCCGTTCTTATGAACTGTCGCGAGCTTGCGGCAAAGGGAAAGACCGATTTTTCTTCAGAGGCGGCGGCTCTTCGGACAGAGCGCGCAGCATTGATTTCGTCGCTCGGCGGGGTCGGCGAGAGCGTTACGACGGATGTCTCCGGATATTTCTTTTCGTATTGTGACGGCTACGAGGGCAAGCTGACAACTGCTCTTGCAATGACCGTTACAACGGAAAACTTTGACGAGATAACCTCTGTGAGAAAGACCGAATATTCAAATGCCGTCGGAGCGATCGTCACGAATTTCAAATGGCAGTTTGTCTGCAAAACGACGCTTGAAAAGGCTGAAGGGCTTTATTCCGGCGAAAACTATAAATGCAGCTTTATCGGAAATTCGTGTCCGGAGGAAATGTCGTTAAATCTTTTATACAAGAGTATAAATTATGAAAAAAACGAGGCAGTGCTTTGTTTTTCCTCGTCTTATATACCGATTGGTTTTGATATGACAAGGTTCCAGCAGATGAAGATCCTGCGCGGAAAATGCACGGGGCTCAGGGTTCCGTCGTCAACCGTTCGCGTCATCGACGGGCAGACCTGCGTGTATATATTCAAAAAGGGAATTGCGAGGGTGCGCGCCGTGAATATTCTCGGAGAGAGGGACGGCAGCTATCTTGTTGACGGTAACGTCGGAGACGACTGCAAGTTTGCCCCGATTGCGCTGAATGATCTTCTGATTCTGGACGATACAAATCTTTATGAAGGAAAGATTGTGGGCTGAATGAGCGATTTTGAAAGAATAAAAACGAATATCGAAAGAGTGCGCGGGGATATGAAGGATTATCCGAAGGCACGCCTTTGCGCCGTTATAAAAAATCGCACACCGGAGGAAATACGGTACGTGATTGACAGTTGCGGTGTGACGCTTGTCGGCGAGAACCGCGTGCAGGAATTTCTTTCGCACGAGCCGTACCTTTCGGGGGCGGAGGTTCATTTCATCGGGACGTTGCAGAAGAACAAAGTCAAATATCTTGTCGGCAAGGTTTCGATGATCGAAAGCGTCGATTCCGTTTCGCTTGCGCAGGAGATCAGCCGCAGGAGCGAAAATGTCGGCGTTGTTACGGACATTCTCTGCGAGGTGAACACCGGAAGAGAACCGCAGAAGGGCGGATTTTTGCCGGAGGAGCTTTCCGCAGCGCTTGAAGAAATTTCAAAAATGAAAAATCTTCGCCTGTGCGGGCTTATGGCGGTCACGCCGGTGACGGACAGCTCTGATGAAAAGCGCGGCTATTTTGCTTTGCTTGCGCGGCTTAAAACCGAAAATGAAAGATACTTTTCCGGAGATGCAATTCTTTCTATGGGTATGAGCGGAAGCTATCCTGAGGCGCTCGCCGAGGGAGCCGATATTATCCGCATAGGCACCGGAATTTTTGGGGAGAGAAAGCAAATTATATAAATGTATAAAATCGGTTTTTCCTTGTGTGAAGCCGATTTTTTGTTTCTGCGCAAAAATCCCCCGCGTCTGTTTCGGACGCGGGGGTTTTTGCTTTTTACAGATTTTTTATTATATCTTCGATTTCAAAAAGCGAAGTTGCGGTTGAATCAAAGGTCATATCGGTAGTGTTCGTTTTGCCCTTGCGATTGAACCATACTGTCTTTATTCCGGCATTTTTGCCGCCGCGCATATCGGAGGTCAGGCTGTCGCCTATGATGACGGTCTCTTCCTTTGAAAAATTCGGTATATGGGAGAAACAAACGTCGAAAAATTCTTTTTTGGGTTTTTCACATCCGACTTTCTCGGAAATGAAAATCCCTTTGAAATATTTTTCGATTCCGGAGCTTGCGAGCCTGCCCTCCTGAACGCTGTATGTCCCGTTTGAAACGAGATACAGCCGATATTTTTCGGAGAGGGAGGAGAGAAGCGCTTCCGCACCGTCGATAAAGTAATGTCCGTGGCTTAAAAAATCCTCGTACAGGTCGGCTGTCTCTATGGGCGAGGTGGTTATTCCGTATTCGTCAAAGAGCTGGCGGAACCTGCCGTATTTGACCTCGTCCCGGGAGATTTCCTCTCTTTCGAGACGCTTCCAGTGTTCCTCGTTTATAACGCTGTAACGCGAAAGAAGCTCGTCTGTCGGCTCAATGTCTTTTTCGATAAACGCTCGCGACAGAGCATCTCTTTCGGCTTTTCCGAAATCAAGGATAGTATCGTCAAGATCGAAGAGAACGTTTTTTATCATACGTTTTTACCTGCTATGTCGTCCGCAACGAAGAGACCCATCGCACCCGCCTGGGAGAGCCCGCGGGTGATACCGCTGCAATCGCCGATGATATATGCGCCGTCCATAACCTCAAAATTCGGCTGGTGAACGGGGCGGATCGAATAATACTTCGCTTCGCAACCGTAGAGAAGGGTATCGTCGTTTGCCGTACCGGGCGCAACCTTGTCAAGGGCATAGATCGTATCGATTATGTTTGTGAGAATTCTGTGGGGCATTACGAGGGAAATGTCGCCGGGGGTCGCTTTCAGGGTCGGGGTGACGGTGCTGTGACCGAGGCGATGGTCGTTTGTTCTTCTTCCGCGGACAAGATCTCCGAAACGCTGAACGAGAACGTTTCCGTTGCCGATGCTGTTTGCAAGGCGGGAAATCGACTCAACGAATTCCGTCGGCTTGTTGAAGGGCTCGGTAAAATTGATGCTTGAAAGGATTGCGAAGTTGCAGTTGTCCGTTTTTTTGCTCTTATCGGAGAAGCTGTGACCGTTTGCGGTGATTATGCCATTGTTGTTTTCCGCGCTGACGATACCGCCCTGATTGAAGCAGAACATTCTCGTCTTGTCCTCAAAGGTCTTTGTGCGGCAGAGAATTTTCGGCTCGTAAATGCGGCTTGAAAATTCGCGCCAGATAGCGTCCTTCATTTCGACGCGCACACCTATATCAACGGCGTTCGTCTTCATTTTTATATCAAATTTATTGCAGAATTTCGATACAAATCCCGCGCCGACACGTCCGACGGCGATTATGATTTTTTCGGCTTCGATATCTGTATTTTTGCCTGTGACGTGCCATTTGCCATCCTCGTGCTCAACATTTTCGATTTCTGTGCCCGAGCGCATATCAACGCCGACTTTATCGAGGTGCTTTATTATGTTTTTGAGGATGTTGAAGTTCCTGTCCGTGCCGAGGTGACGTACGTCCATATCGAGCAGGCGGAGGTTGTTCTGAAGGCATTTGAGCTTCAAGTCCTCGTTTGAGAGAAACATTTCGGGATAGTCGCGAACGCCGTCGATGACGTCCGCAAAGCTCTCAAGGGTGCTGTCAACTTCTCGGATATATTTCATTGCCGTCGTTTCGCCCAGTTCGTCTCCGAGAATACCGCCGTATGCCGTGCCGACGTTGAGCTTGCCGTCGCTTCTTGCGCCTGCGCCGCCGTAGCCGTTTGTTATTGCGCAGATACCGCAATGAACGCAGCCGCGCTCTGCCGAAGCGGGACATTTTCTTCTTTCGAGAGTCTGCCCCTTTTCAACTATGACAACGCTTGTTCCGGGGTTGTGAGCCTTGAGCTTATAAGCCGCCATAAGTCCGCCTATGCCGGCGCCGATTATACAAACATCGAATTTTTCCATCTGGATTTTTGCTCCTTAAAAGATGATATTTTTGTTTTTTATGTGTCAGTCCTCGTCGTCGATTTCAAGGTCTCCGTTTGAGATGAGGTCAAACAGGGTTTTTGTGAAATAGTTGACGATCGTGACGATTCCGCATATAACCGCCGCAAGTCCCAGCAGGGCGGTTATCCAAAGGGTACATTTTTTCTTTGATGTCAGCTGTTTTTTCATTCTCCGATTACTCCTCTTCCTTGTTTTTTTCTTCAAGACGCTTGATTTTCTGCGTCGTTGTTTTTATAAAGTCGCTCTTGCGGATGATTACCCTCTTTACCGCTTTGTATGCGGCGAATTTTCCGTTTACTTCGGAAACGACGGAGGTGACAATCGCTTTTATTCTGTTCTCTCGTTCTTCGTCCGTCAGCTCTCCGGATTTTTTCAACTCTTCATCGATCGCTTCCTTATCGGGAATTATCGAAGCCGTGACGACTGTCGTCCCGTCAGTTTCTTTTCCGAAAACAAAGCTCTCCGAAACGAATTTGCTTTCATTCAGGTAATGCTCGATTTCCTCTGGAAAGACCTTTTTGCCGTTTTCGAGCACTATCATACTCTTTATTCTTCCCATTATTTTATACGCGCCGTTTTCAAGGCGTTTTGCAAGGTCGCCCGTATAAAACCAGCCGCCGCGGAGCACCTCCGCCGTCGACTGCGGGTTTTTGTAATAACCGAGCATAACGTTCGGTCCCTTTACCGCAAGCTCGCCTATGCCTTCGGCGTTCGGCTCGACAATCTTTACGTTTACTCCGACAAGCGGATAACCGATGTCATCCGGACTTGTGTAGCCGTCGTGATGCATTATGCAGACGGGGGAGGTTTCGGTCAGCCCGTAGCCGACGTAAACGCGGTATCCGAAGCTTTCATAGCCGTGATAAGCCTCGGGTGAAAGCGCCGCCGCGCCGCAGAGAATTCTGTTCAGCCTGCCGCCGAGAGAGGCGTTGACTGTTGCGAATATTTTTCTCTGCGCCTCGCCCTTCGAGACAAGCTTTGAAAGCGATCTCTGAACGGCGAGAACCGTTTTGCCGCCTTTCATCTTTGCATACTTTTTGACGATCATCGAATACAGCTTTTCAAGCAGCACCGGCACCGCAACGAACACCGTCGGCCTAAAGAGCACAAAGTCAGCCTGAAGCTGGCGGAGAGAATTGTTATATGCTATGCTTGCTCCTGCATAGAAGAACGAGAGAAAACCTGCCATACATTCGTATGTATGATGCAGAGGAAGGACGGAAAGCGCTCTGTCATAGGGGTGGACGGCGGTTCTTCTCGCAACGTGAACAATGTTCGAGCAGATGTTGTTCTGCGAGAGCATAACGCCCTTTGAAACACCCGTCGTGCCGGAGGTGTAGAGCAGAATTCCGAGGGAATAGGGGTCGACTTTGTGATTTTCGTATGTCAGATCGCCCTCCGAGCGGAGCTTTTCGCCCTCCGCAATGTATTTTTCCATTTCGGACGCCGGCAGCTTTATAACCCCGTCATTTATCTCGGCGAGCTTTCCTTCGCTACCCGCCATAAAGACGACAGCCGCCGTCTCCGAATCCTCCATCAGATATTTTACGTCCCCTGCGCTCAGGTCCTTATCAATCGGAACGATTATTCCGACTCCTGCGCAGACGGTCAGATACGTCAGTGCCCATTCATAGCAGTTCTTTCCCAGAACGGCGATTTTTTTGCCTTCGAGGCCGAGACTGCCGAGATACGAGGAAAACGACTTTATGTTGTCATAGACCTCGCCGTAGGTTACCTCGCGCACGCCTTCGCCTTCTCTGAAAACAAAAGCCGTGTTCTCCGAAAAGCTCTCGCAGCTTCCGTCGCAAAGGTCGCGGATGCTCGATATTTCGGGCACGTTATATACAAAATTGTTCAGGTTCTTTTTGTTCATTTCTATCTCCGAAAAACAAATTTTTCTTCGGGTTTTTCATACGGAAAGTCGTCCGCATAAAAAACCATTATCATTATCTCATAAAAATTTCTTTTTTACAATAGTAATAATGACTAAAAAACAATATACCAAATAACTATTGCAAAAATCATCGAACAATAGTAAAATATTTGTATCATTTTGTTTAAGGAATAAAAATCAGATGAAACAGGAAAGAATTTATCCGCGCTTTACAGTCACCAAAAAGGCGGAAATATCGATAAAGGCGGGACATCCTTGGGTCTACGGAGAGGAAATTACGGCGGGAGAGAATGTTGAAAACGGCTCCGCCGTCGATGTTATATCGCAGAAGGGCTCATACCTCGGTACGGGAATATACAGCGAGAAGAGCAAGATAAGAATAAGACTTCTGACAAGAAACGCAAACGACCGTCTCGACGAGGCGTTTTTTACCCGTCGCATTTCGTATGCGCTGGATTACAGGGCGACCGTTATGGGAGAGGACATTTCCGCAAGCAGGCTCATCTTCGGCGAGGCGGACGGAATTCCGGGGCTGACCGTCGATTATTACGACGGTATCGTATCCGTTCAGGTCCTTTCGTACGGAATCGAGATGAGAAAAGATATGATTTTCCGCGCGCTCATCGGCGAGCTTCTGCGCAGAAATATGAAGTTTTCGGGAATATTCGAGCGCAACGACGTTGCGATAAGGGAGCTCGAAGGGCTTGAAGAATATAAGGGCTGGTACGAAAGAGATTTTGCGCCGCACGTCTCATCGCCTGTCACAGAGATAAAAGAAAACGGAATAATATACAAGGTTGACGTTGAGAACGGGCAGAAAACGGGCTTTTTCCTCGATCAGAAATACAACCGGCTTGCGGTCTCAAAGATTGCAAAAGGGAAAAAAGTTCTTGACTGCTTTACTCATACCGGCTCGTTTGCGCTCAACGCAGCTATGGGCGGGGCGGCACACGTGACGGCTGTCGATGTTTCGTCGCAGGCGATCGAAATGGCGAAGGCGAACGCTGCAAGGAATGGTCTTGACGGCAGAATGGATTTTCTCTGCACGGACGTTTTCGATCTTTTGCCGTCGCTCTGCGAAAGTCGTGCGGATTACGATATGATAATCCTTGACCCGCCGGCGTTCACAAAGAGCAGAAAAACAATCTCCGGCGCAGAGCGGGGATATAAGGAAATTAACTACCGCGCGATGAAGCTTCTCCCCCGCGGAGGCTATCTTGCAACCTGCTCCTGCTCGCATTTTATGGACAACAGGCTCTTTGTCCGTATGCTTGAAAGCGCGGCGGCGGACGCGGACGTTTCGCTCAAGCTCATAGAGGCGAGACGTCAGTCGCCCGATCACCCGACGCTTCTCTCCGTTCCCGAAACGGATTATCTGAAATTTTATCTGTTTCAGGTCATATAAAGAGGTAACAAAATGGAGAAAGGTCACGGAGCAAAAGCGGAGATGCTGTTCAGACGCGGCTGCAACTGCTCGCAGGCGGTTGCCGCCGCATTTTCGGATGTTACGGGAAGGAGCGAAAGCGAGCTGATGAAGATCGCATCGCCTTTCGGAGCGGGTTTCGGAAGAAACAGGGAAGTATGCGGGGCGGTCAGCGGGGGCTGTATTGTGCTCGGTAGGCTTTACGGCTACGATGACATCGGCGACACAGCCGCAAAATCGGAGCATTATGCGCTCGTCCGCGAATTTATGCGCCGCTTTTCCGAGAAGGACGGCACGTATATCTGTCGTGAGCTTCTCGGCGGGGAAGCGGAAATCGGCGGCGAGCCCTCCGAGCGGACGGAAGAATTTTATAATAGCCGCCCTTGTCTCGGACTGATAAGACGCGCGGCGGAGATAATTGAAGAAATTATTGAAGAAAGATCGTAGGCCGCCCGGCAGCAGCCCTTTCGGGGAGAAGGCGGAAGAGCGGTCTTTTTATAAAAACGACGGAATTCCGGAGCAAATATTGCGAAAACATATTCGGGCTTTTTAACTTGATTTAAGAAATCTGCGCTATTATATAAAATCGAAGGGAGGCGGCGATATGCGAATTTTACTTGCCGAAGACGAAAAAGCTCTTGCAAAGGCAATCGTCAAGATATTTGAAAAAAACAATTATTCAGCCGATGCCGTTTATGACGGCGAGGAGGCGCTTGCATACATCGAATCGGGCGGTTATGACGTTGCCGTGCTCGATGTTATGATGCCTAAGGCGGACGGGATAACCGTTCTCAAAAAGCTCCGTGCTTCCGGAAACCGGATTCCGGTTCTTATGCTGACGGCAAAATCTGACATAGAGGACAGAGTTCTCGGGCTTGACAGCGGCGCAAACGACTATCTCCCGAAACCGTTTGACACAAGGGAGCTGCTCGCCCGTATTCGTGCGATTACACGCTCCAAATCCGAAGCGGACACAAAACTGACATTCGGAAACATAACTCTTGACAGAGCGACCTTTGAACTTTCGTCGCCGACGGGGAGCTTCCGCCTTGCAAACAAGGAATTTCAGATGATGGAATATTTCCTTTCAAATCCGAGACACATAATCTCCGCAGAGCAGTTTATGGAGAAGATCTGGGGATTTGACAGCGAAGCGGAGATAAACGTTGTCTGGGTTTATATTTCTTATCTCCGCAAAAAGCTGACTGCGCTCGGCGCAGATATTCAGATCAAAGCGTCAAGAAATGCGGGATACTCTCTGGAGGCTTGTGATGATAAATAAGCTCAAACGCAAATTCATTATTCTCGCAACCGCATCGATGCTTGCGCTGATGGCGGTGCTCGTCGGAATAATGAACCTTATAAATTATTCGGTTGTCGTAAAGGAGAGCGATGCAACCCTTGCGGTCCTTTCGAAAACGCCGCCGACATTTTTCGATAAAACCGACCCTCCAGAAAAGCCGCCGGAAAAGGATGATAAATTTATTCCGCACGGAATGTCGCCGGAGGTGCCTTATGAATCCCGCTTTTTCTCTGTGACGGTTTCAGGGGACGGGACTGTCGAAGAATCAGATTTTTCGAGGATTTTATCCGTTGACAGCGGTTCTGTCAGCGAGTATGTCGAAAAAGCGCAGAGCGGCGGAGAGCGGGGGTTTGTCGGTCAGTTCCGTTATCTGAAGACTGACGCTTCGGACGGCACGCAAATCGTTTTTCTTGACTGCGGGCGCAAGCTTGACGCATTCCGCTCATTCCTTCTGACAAGCCTTGCGGTCGGGCTCGGAGGGTGCGTTGTCGTTTTTGTTGCATTTTTGCTCGTGTCCGGAAAGATTGTAAAGCCTATTGCCGAGAGCTACGAAAAGCAAAAGCGATTTGTTTCCGATGCGGGGCACGAGATGAAAACTCCGCTAACGATAATAAATGCAAACCTTGACCTGCTTGACGGCGAAGCCGGAAAAGAGGAGTGCGACGAGATCCGCTCACAGACAAAGCGTATGACAGAGCTTACAAACAACCTCGTATATCTCTCCAAGATGGAAGAGGCGGAGCACAGACCGGCAAAGGTCGAAATGCCGCTTTCGGATATTGTCTGCGAGACGGTTGCTTCTTTTCATTCGCTTATTGCTTCAAAAAATATTGATCTTTCCTCGGATATAGCTCCGGATATTACCTTATGCGGCTCGCCGGACGCGATCAGGCGGCTTGTTTCTGCGTTGCTTGAAAACGCAGTCAAATATTCGCCTGCGGGCGGCAGGATAACCGTCGGCCTCGCGCAAAACAGAAAGACGGCGACATTTACCGTCCGGAACGAAACCGAAACCGACATTGACAAGGCCTCGCTTTCCCGCGTTTTCGATCGTTTTTATCGCACGGACGCTTCGAGAAACTCGGAGACGGGAGGGCACGGCATCGGGCTTTCGATAGCAAAGGCGATCGTCGAGGCACACGGCGGAAGCATTGCGGCGAGCACGGAGAGCGGGAAAGACTTCCGCATTACGGCAACGCTCCCGCTATGAAAACAAAATTTCAATCGGCAGAAAAAAATTCTGCCGATTTTTTTCGTCCTTTTAAGTTGGTTTAAGTATCGGATGATAAACTTGAGTCACAAGAGAGGAGGATGCGTTTTGATAAGCTATGTTTTTAAAAGATATGAACTGAAATATCTGCTGACGGCGGAGCAATATCGGGCGGCAAGGAGTGCAATCGAAAGTCGGCTCTCTCCGGATGCCTTCGGAAAAACGACGATACAGAGCCTTTATTACGATACGCCGGATGACAGGCTCGTCCGTTCGTCGATTGAAAAGCCCGTATTCAAGGAAAAGCTGCGGCTGCGCGCTTACGGACTAAGCGACGATGACAAAAATATATATGTTGAAATGAAGCGCAAGTATGACGACATCGTCTATAAGCGCAGGCTTGCCTGCACGGAGCGCGAGGCGGAGAGGATGATGAGCGGAGGCTCGGAATCGCAGATCGGCAGGGAGCTTGATTATTTCTTTAAGTTTTATGGCGTCCTCTCCCCGAAAATACTGATTCTTTACGACAGGGAGGCGTTCTTTGATTCCGGAAGCGACCTCCGCGTCACATTTGACCAAAACGTCCGCTATCGCAAGGACAATCTGAACCTGCATACATCGCTTGACGGCGAAAAGCTGCTTCCGGATGGCACGGTTCTAATGGAGATAAAAAGCGGAACGGCGTTTCCTTTATGGCTTTGCGATATGCTCTGCAAGGAGGAAATAAAAAAGCAATCCTTTTCAAAATACGGTGCCGCTTATGAGCGCGAATACCGTAAAAATACAGTTTCAAGGAGTAATATATTATGTTTGAATCCATTTTCAGCGGCGGAACCGTTGCCGCAGTCAGCTTCTTTATCGTATTGATCGCATCGCTTGCCTGCGGCGCCGTCTTTTCGGTGCTGGCGTGTTACAGATCAAAGTCGTCATTGAATTTTGCAATAGCGACAACGCTCATCCCGATGACGGTTGCGGCGGTGATTGCCCTCGTAAACGGAAATCTCGGTGTCGGCGTTGCCATTGCGGGAGCCTTCGGCTTGGTGCGATTCCGTTCCGCCCCCGGCACGGCAAGGGAAATTGCAATAATCTTCATTGCGATGGCTGCGGGGCTTGCCTTCGGTATGGGATACATCGCATATGGCGCGATATTTCTTATCGCAAGCGGCATTCTGCTCTTTGTTTTCGGCAAATTTGCCACAAAGGCGGGACGATCGAAGGGGAGAGAAAAGCTCGTCAAGATCACAATCCCCGAATCTCTTGATTATACTTCGGTCTTTGACGATATTTTCTCGGAATATACGGAGGGAGCGGAGCTGGAGACTGTCAAATCGACGAATATGGGCAGTATGTTCCGCCTGACGTATCGTGTGCAGCTGAAGAATGCGGTATGCGAAAAGCCGATGCTTGACGCAATACGCACCCGCAACGGAAACCTTGAGATCTGTTGCTCGCGCGCGGATCTTGGCGAAAATGAACTTTAAAGGAGGCTTCATTATGAAAAAACTATTGTCAATATTACTTTTGGCGTGTCTGCTTGTGACCGTTCTTGCGTCCTGCTCGACGGGCGGCGGCACAGAGAACACGGAGAGCCAAAATCCGGCTCAGACGACAACCTCCGCAACCGCTGCGGAAACCGTCGATCCCGACAAAACCGACGTTCCCGACGACCTTGACGAAAACGTAAACACCCTGAAAATTACCTGCTCCGAGGGGACGGACAATTGCTGGAGCTTTGACGGAAAGACGCTGACCTTCTCCGGAATAACGGAGAATACCGTCTGCGCCGTATCCGGCGAATTTGACGGACAGATCGTAATCGACGCCGGCGACGATTATAAATTCGAACTTGAGCTTTGCGGCGTCAAACTGTTCAGCGGCGAGCAAAACCCGATTATGATCCTTTCCGGAGACAAGGTGACTCTGACCGCAAAGAAAGAGACGAAAAATTATATATATGACACAAGAGCGGCGCTCGCCTCCGATGACGAAACATCGGTATCTGCCGCAGTTTATGCAAAATGCGACCTCGATATCGGCGGCAAGGGCGAGCTGACGGTCATCTCGTCAAACAACAACGGTATACACACAAAGGATGATCTCAAAATCAAAAATCTCACTCTCTCCGTAACCTGCGAGGACAATGCGCTCAAGGGCAACGACAGCGTAACCATATCCGGCGGAGTAATTACGCTCGTTGCAAGATCGGGAGACGGGATAAAAACGAAGAACACGGACGTTTCCTCAAAGGGCAACCAGAGAGGTATCGTTTCGATAACGGGTGGAACCGTCAATATCTATGCCGCCTGTGACGGAATAGACGCGGCGTACGACGTTGACATCGGCGACGAGGCTGTCCTGAATATCTTTACGGAACGCTATTCGCCTTATTCCGAGGAGACGGCGGAGCAGAGCAGCGCGGAGTTCACCTCTGCAAGCGTAAGCAATGCAGGGGCTTCATTCGGCGGTCAGGGCGGGGGCTTTGGCGGCGATCGGGGCGGCTTTGGCGGAGGTAACCAAGGCGGCTTCGGGGGCTTTGGCGGAGGCGGAAGACCTGGCGGCGGGGATTTCGGTGGCGGTCCCGGCGGAATGACGGACGGAAACCGCGATAAGAGCGAGATATCAACAAAAGCCATAAAAGCCGGAAACGAAATTCATATCTCCGGCGGCACGCTTGCTCTGACCTCGTATGACGACTCGATTCACGCAAACAGCGGGACGTCGCTTGAAAACGGAGAGACTTCAACAGGCAACATCCTGATTTCCGGCGGCACACTCACCCTCTTTTCAAAGGATGATGCCGTTCACGCAGACGGCACGCTCACCGTATCAGGAGGTAAAATTGACATAACGGGCTGCTACGAGGGCTTGGAGGGTACGTTCGTCAGAATTGACGGCGGCGATATTTCAATCGTCTCCTCGGATGACGGCATCAACGCAACGACGACATCCGGCACGGGAATAACCTTCAATGACGGCAAGGTTTATATTTACGCCGGCGGAGACGGCATCGATTCCAACAGCCGCACTTCATATCAGGGAATCCTGTTTGCGGGCGGCGAGATAACCGTTGTAAGCACATCGGGCGGCGATTCTTCGATAGACACCGAAAACGGATATACCTTCTCGGGTGGTACCGTGCTTGCGCTTTGCCCCGCAAACGGAATGGGCAGCGAAGCGATGAACTGCTCCGGCTTTGCATCGGTCGGCACAAAGACAACTATGAGCCTGAGCGAAGGACAGACGCTTTCCGTAAAGGTCGGAGGGGAGGTCAAAACTTCTGTTACGATGCCTTGCAGACTTTCGGCGCTCGTTGTATATCTCGGATCGCCGAAGGCGACCTTTGCGACGGAATGACGATATAATCTTATAAAAGAAACGCCTTGGAGACTATGCGTCTTCAGGGCGTTTTTTATTATTTGTCGCAACGGCTCAGGTCCGACGCTCGCAGAGCTACAATGCTTCCCGTTTGCCGATTTTTTCAAAAAACATAGGTGCGGCAAGGCTTTTCCGAAGATTTGAGGCAGATGAAAAATAAGTGTGAAAGATACTTTGAAAAAAATTATAACTTTTTTGCGGAAATACCTTGACAGGCGAGGTATCTTGCTGTATAATGCAATCACAGGAGGTGATCGGATGTCAATAACGTCGGATCTCATAAGAGGTAACACCGATACGATAATCCTCTCTTGCCTTGAAAACGGAGATAGCTACGGCTATAAGATAAACAAGACCGTCAGCGCTGTTGCGGGCGGTAGCTATGAAATGAAAGAGGCGACTCTTTACACGGCTTTCAAGAGGCTTGAGGAATCCGGATGTATAACGTCGTATTGGGGAGAAGAAACGACAGGCGCAAGGCGAAGGTATTATAAAATAACGGAGCAGGGGAGAGCCGTGCTCGCTCAGCTTCGTCGCGACTGGGAAGACTCAAAAGCAATCATAGACAAACTCACGAAAGGAAACAGTTAAATGGAGAACAAAATCAGAGATTACATTGAAAGCGTGTTCCGCGACGTGCCGAAGAGCGAAAGGGCGGAGAACATAAAGGGCGAGATTCTGTCAAACCTTCTCGATAAATATGCGGATCTCAAAAGCGAAGGCAAGTCTGATGAGGAGGCGTATGCCGTTGCAATATCGAGCGGAGGCGACCTTTCCGGCATAGTTTCGGATCTCAAGGGAGAAAAGGTCAAATATTCTTATGCTTACGAAAAGCAGTTTGAAAGAATGTACGAAAAGCAATATAAGCGCGAGAAAAAGAAATGCAAAGTATTTTCTTCGGTTCTTTGGCCGCTTGTTGTATGCATTTATCTTCTTTACAGCTTTTTTGTAAGCGGAGCGTGGGCGTATTCCTGGATAATTTTCATAGCCGCTGCCGCGGTCGACTGTCTCTATGCGGCGATAGTTATCAAAAGCAATGACAGAAAGAAAAACTCGGCGATCGGCGGCGCCGTATGGACGGGAATAACAACCGCATACTTTATAATCAGCTTTGCGACTATGCGCTGGGATGTTTCTTGGATACTGTTTGTTCTCGGCGTTCCGCTTGCAAATCTTGTCCGCGCGATAGTAAACAAGAAAGAATATGATGACGATGACGACGATGACGATGATGACGAGGTGAAATAATATGGGAAGAACAGCTAAAATAATAATCTGGTCGATCGTGACGCTGACTGTGCTTGCGATAACGCTTATGCTCTTTTTGATGCCGGAGTTTCCCTTCGGAAAGATCGATATAGGCTTGCCTGTATTCAGTAATTACAAATATGAAAACGCGGATAAGTATGTCGCAGGGGACATTGCATATAAGACGGACGGAATAAACAGAATAGATGTCAACTGGGTTTCTGGTACAGTAAACATAGAGCTCTGGGACGGCGATGAAATATCCGTTTCTGAAACGGGCAATACGGACGGCAGCGAAGAAAAGAAGGTTCATACGGCGATCATAAACGGCTCGCTTATGATAAAATTCGCAGCTTCCGGAAATATCAAAACGAATATGATCGGAAAACAGCTTACTGTCAGAATTCCGGCGAAAGCCGAGTTTTCCGTCGCTACGGTCGATGCGGTATCGGCAGATGTGAACGTCGGTGCCGGTCTCGGGGCGGAGGTGCTTTCGGTTGAAAGCGTAAGCGGCAGGGTTGCCGTCAAAAAGTTCTCCGGCTCCCAGCTCGATGTAAACACAACGAGCGGAGACATAAAAATAGACGGAGCTGCGGTCGGCAGGGCAGATGTCGAAAGCGTCAGCGGAGACGTCAGAATAAACGATTCGGATATAGTCTCGCTCGACATTGAGACTGTCAGCGGAGAAGTATATTATTCCGCAGTTTCCGCAAAGACGATGAAGAGCATCGATATTGACTCCGTCAGCGGGGATATTGAAATTCTTCTACCGGAGGGCGTCGGCTTTGAGGCAAAGCTCTCATCCGTCAGCGGCGATTTCGATACGGACTTTGCCTGCGTAAGAAACGGAAAGACATATACCTGCGGCGACGGCAGCATAAAAATCTCCGCAGATACGACAAGCGGAGACCTTGCCGTAAACAAAAAATGACGTATAAAACAAAAACAAACCGCTTCGGCGGTTTGTTTTTGTTTTATGTGCCGAATGTGCAGTTTTTCTATTTACTTTTGTCGGACTTATGATATAATAATCATATAAGGCGAAGGCTTTGCATTTTTATGCTTGCCGAAGGAGAGGGCGCTTCCGGTATCGGGGGCGAATGAAAAAATGGAGAAGAACAATCTCAAGGGCTGGCTGTATCTTTTGCCCGCGGTGCTGTTTCTGGGCGTGTTTATGGTTTATCCGCTTGTAGACGTGCTTGTTTATTCCTTTGAAGAGGGATTCAATTTTGCGTCGCAGTCGTTTTTCGGAACGGGAACGTACAATTATGCCTATGTCCTGCGCGACCCGTATTTTCTCGCAGCGCTGAAGAACACATTTATCCTCGTTATCATAACCGTTCCGCTTTCGACGGGAATAGCGCTTCTTATCTCGGTTGCGCTCGGCTCGATAAAAAAGCTGCGGAGCTTTTTCCAGACGGTATACTTTCTCCCGTACGTTACAAACACTCTCGCCGTCGGGCTTGTTTTTATGATACTTTTCAAGAAAACGGCTTATTCGGACGGGCTTGTAAACGTTATAATAAACGCTTTCGGCGGGCAGTCCGTTGATTTTATAGACGGTCCGTACTGGGCAAAAATGCTCGTTCTCTGCGTTTATACGATATGGATAGTTATGCCGTTCAAAATACTTATCCTGACGAGCTCAATCGCCTCTGTCAGCGATACGTATTATAACGCCGCAAAGATTGACGGGGCGTCCCGCCGGAGAATGTTTTTTAAAATAACCCTGCCGATGATCTCCCCCTCTCTTTTCTATCTTGTCATAACTGGATTTATCGGCGCCTTCAAGGCGTACAGCGACGTTGTTGCAATATTCGGCACGAATCTCAACGCTGCCGGAATGAACACGATCGTCGGATATATATACGATATGCTTTACGGCGATGGGGGAGGGTATCCTTCGTTTGCGTCCGCGGCGGCGATAATCCTCTTTTCCATAGTGCTGACGGTCACCTGCATAAACCTTATGGTCAGCAGAAGACACGTTCATTATTAAGGGGGCATTATGAACAGAACGACAGATTATTCAAAGGTCGAAAAGCGTGCCTCTGCGGCGCGCGGCGTTCGCAACACATTCGTTTATATTTTGCTCTCCGTATGGGCGATAGTCGTCCTTTTCCCGTTTTACTGGATGGTACTTACTTCGCTTAAAAGTTACAGCTCGTACAGCTCGGAGCGCATCCCGAAATTCTTTACGGCGACGCCGACCTTCAAAAACTATATAGACGCTTTTACCGAGGTCCCGCTTTCAAGATACTTTCTCAATACGTTGTTTTTCACACTTGTCACAACCGCGCTTATGCTCATAGTCATAACGCTTGCGGCGTTTGCTTTCGCAAGGCTGAATTTCAAGGGAAAGAACGTAGCGTTCACGCTGTTTCTCTCGCTTATGATGCTTCCGACAGAGCTCGTTATCATAACGAACTTCGTGACGATAACAAATGCGGGTCTGCGCAATACCTTCACGGGGCTTATTCTTCCGTCGGTTACGTCCGTTTTCTATATTTATCTTCTCAAAGAGAATTTCTCGCAGGTGCCGGATGAGCTTTATTACGCCGCAAAGGTTGACGGAACGACGGATTTCAAATACCTTCTGCGCGTTATGATCCCGATATGCAAGCCGACCTTTGTGACGGTTATAATACTCAAGGTTATTGAATGCTGGAATTCATACGTCTGGCCGCGACTCATAACCGATGACCCGAACTTTTTCCTCGTCTCGAACGGTATTCAGGAGATAAGGGAAAACGGCTTCGGCAGAGAGAACATTCCCGCTATGATGGCGGCGGTCTGCGCAGTGTCGCTTCCGCTGATAATACTTTTCCTCGTGTTCAGAAAAAAGATAATGGCGGGTGTTTCGAGGGGAGGTACAAAAGGATGAAAAAAATATTATCCTCCGCTCTTGCCCTTGCGTTTATCTGCTCTGTGCTTATGCTGTTTACGGGATGCCACGGCTTGCGCCTTGCATCGGATTTTGAAATTCCTGAGGAATTTGACACATCAAAAAACTATGAAATAACGTTTTGGGCAAAGAACGATACAAACAAGACGCAGGTCAGAATTTACAGAAAAGCCGTCTCTGATTTTGAGGCGCTTTATCCGAACATAAAGGTCAATATCCGCCTTTACACGGATTACGGGAAAATATACAACGACGTTATAACAAACATCTCAACAGGCACAACGCCGAACATCTGCATAACCTATCCGGACCATATAGCAACCTATATTTCCGGAGCGAACACGGTTGTTCCGCTGGACGAACTGCTCACAGACGCAAGATACGGGCTCGGCGGGAGCGAGGTGAGATTTTCTTCTCCGTCAAAGGACGAGGTTGTGCAAAAGTATCTTTCCGAATGTTATCTCGGCGAAAGCTGTTATGCTTTGCCCTTTATGCGTTCGACGGAGGCGTGCTATATAAACAAGACCTATGTCGAAAAGCTCGGATATACAATTCCCGAAAAGCTGACCTGGGATTTTATCTGGGAGGTTTCGGACGCCGCAACCGAGAAAAACGAGGACGGAACGTACAAGGTAAACGGTCAGAACGTGATGATACCCTTTGTATATAAATCGACGGACAATATGATGATTCAGATGCTCCGCCAGAAGGGCGCAGGCTATGCGACGGAGGAGGGAGAGACCCTCATCTTCAACGACACGACAAAGGACCTGCTTTATACGATTGCGGGACACGTTGAAAACGGCGCATTCTCGACATTCTCTATATCAGGCTATCCGGGCAACTATCTCAACGCCGGACAGTGTATTTTTGCGATCGACTCAACGGCGGGTGCGACCTGGATGGGCAGCGACGCTCCGCTTATGGACATAAGCGACGATAAGGTTGTCGATTTTGAGACGGTTGTTATGCCCGTGCCCCAGTTTGACACGGAGCACCCGCAGATGATATCGCAGGGGCCGTCCGTCTGTATCTTCAACAAAAGCGACCCGCAGGAGGTGCTGGCTTCGTGGCTTTTCGTTCAGTATCTGCTGACGGACGACATCCAGACCGCATACGCGAAGACAGAGGGCTACGTTCCCGTAACGCTGACGGCGCAGAGCTCTGCGGAATATAAGGATTATCTTTCCCGCGCGGGTCAGGATAACGACGAATATTACGACGTTAAAATAAAAGCATCGCAGCTGCTGCTTGATAATATCGAAAGCACATTCGTCGCCCCCGCTTACAACGGCTCAACCTCGCTCCGCAACGCCGCAGGGCAACTGATTGAAAACGTTACAAAGTCAATCCGCAGAGGCGAAACGGTTGATGAGGAATATATGCAGAATCTCTATAAGGAGGTCGGCGCGCTGTATCGTCTCGATCAGACGGGAATGGCGACTGGCGGGGAAAAGCCGCTCGGAAAAATGCCTGCGGCGTCCGTCGTGCTTATATGCGTTATCGCCGCAATATGGTTCTGCCTTGCGATATTCTATATATTCGGAGTTATAAGCAAGAAGAAAAAAGAGAGATGACTTGTGACGGAAGCCGTGCTCTCCGAAAATCGCAAAAAAATGAAATTTCTTCATATTTGCTATTGATTTTTTTGAAATCATATGTTAAACTTGAATAAGTCTATGCCATCGGCAAGACATAATATTCAAAAGGAGAAATACTATGAAAAGAACCCTTGCAATCGGCTTGTTAATTGCTTTCACATTTGCGATTGTTTTCTCGCTCGCAAGCTGTGGAAAGACGGTAAATCGCGCTGACACAGAAAAATCAGAGGGAGTTATGACATACGCAGAGTATCTCGCAGCTCCCGTTGACTCGGATGTTGTAATCGAAGCATACATCCAGGCTAAACAGGTTTATTCCGAGAATTACAAAAACACATCCCTCTATCTTCAGGACGCAGAAGGCGGCTACTTTGCATACAGAGTTGCCTGCACGGCAGACGAATATGCCAAGTTCGAGATAGGCAAGAAGGTAAGAGTTTCCGGAACAAAGACCGAATGGGAAGGCGAAGTTGAATTTGCGGAAGGAACCGCAAAGGTTGAGCTTCTTGAAGGCAAGTATATTGCAGAAGCAAAAGACGCAACAAAACTTCTCGCAAATGAAGAAGAGCTTATCAAGCTCCAAAACCAGCTCGTTTCCTTCAAGGGACTCACGGTTGCTGCTTCAAAGGACGTTGACGGCAACGACGTTGCATACCTTTACAAATGGAACGGCACAGGCTCCGAAGGCGACGACCTCTATTTCTACGTAGAGCTTGACGGCAAGAAATATCAGTTCCTCGTTGAGTCCGATCTCTGCGGCGCTGATACAGACGTTTACAAGGCTGTAAAAGAGCTTAAAGTCGGCGACAAGATCGATGTTGAGGGCTTCCTTTACTGGTACAAGGGCGTAAACCCCCATATCACAGGCGTAAAGGTTGTTAAGTAATTCGAAAATACGCAACGCAATGCGGCGGGCTCCGGCTCGCCGTTTTTGTTTTTTCGCTTGACTTTTGGCGGGCGGATATGTATAATATCGGTGAAAAAAGAAACGGGGTGATAAAAATGTCGCACGGGGCTGAAAAAACAAACGCAATGCGCATAATGGAGCAGAAGAAAGCCAAATATGTTTTTTATGATTATACCGCCTCCGGCGCAGTCTCGGGGGAGGATGTTGCGGCGGCGATGGGGCAGGACCCGGGCAAGGTTTTCAAAACGCTTGTGACTGTCGGTATGAGCGGGAAAAACTATGTTTTTGTCGTTCCCGTCTGCAAAGAGCTTGATCTGAAAAAGGCGGCAAAGACCGTCGGCGAAAAATGGGTTGAAATGATAAAGGCCAAGGAACTTCTCCCGCTTACGGGATATATTCACGGGGGTTGCTCTCCCGTCGGAATGAAGAAGCTGTTTCGGACGGTTATAGACCGTAGCGCGGAGGGGCAGGAGACGATATGTTTCAGCGGAGGGAAGATCGGCTATCAGATGGAGACTTCGCTTTCAGAGCTTGAAAAGGTCATACCGTTTGAACTTTCGGATATAACCATATAAATTCAAAAACTCCCGTGCCGCGGGAGTTTTTGCTATATTATACAATTGTATAATTTTCGGAGGAACGTTATGCTTCGACAGCTCTTGACTAAATTCGCGCGCAGGGGTATAATATATAAAAAAAACAGACGGGAGGAAAACGAAATGAAAAGGGCAATCTCCTTTTTGCTTGCGACGGCTTTGCTCGCTTTGCTTTGCTGTTCGTGCGGGAAAACAGCGCCGTTTTCCCCGGAGCTCATTCTGGCGGACGGTTACACCCTTGAAGGCGAGACAATCCGCGCGAGCTTTTACAATATGGACTATGTCGATATTTACAGCGATATAAAAGCCTCCTCCGGCATCGTCCGCCTTTATTCGAGCCGTGAGCTTGACGAATATTTTGAGGGCGACGAGCTTGACCTTGAGGACGGCGAAAACGTTTTTTGTCTGTTCATCGGCTACGGCGGCGAGAGCCGACTTTATGACGTTGTGATAAAAAACACGATGATAGTCGGGCTTGCGGTAGAAGAAAAATACGAAAGGGTCTACGGTATCGGAGACACCTTTGACAGGGACAGCATAAAGGTTACGGCTGAGCTTTTTGCGGGCGGAACGGCGGAAATAAATGATTATGACGCAGAATTTGCCTTCGATTCCGAGGGTGAAAAGACCGTCCGGATCACCTGCGGAGGATATGTCTGCAACTTTCCGGTAAAGGTCGAGGGGTGGCACACGCCGACGCTTGACGAAAACCGCCGTGACACCTCGGGTGCCGTATACGAGATAAACGGCGACAAAGCAATCCTCGCAAACGGAACATCCGTCGGCGGATATTTCACAGTTCCGGAAAAGGTCATTTTCGGCGGCAATAAGTATTCCGTTTCGGAGATAAAGGATTATGCTTTTTACGGAAATAATTCGCTCACAGGCGTGAGTGCGGGGGATGTTACCGTCGGCGAGGCGGCGTTCTGCGGTTGCAATGAGCTTAAAACCGCGCTTTTAGGAGAAAATGCCGTGCTTTCCGGATATGTGTTCAAAGACTGCCCGTTGCTCGAAAAGGCTGTACTTCCAAGCGGAATAACGGAAGTCCCGGACGGACTTTTTTCCGGCTGCGGGAGCCTGTCCGAAATTGAGCTTCCCGACGGCGTAAAGCTGATTGGTCATCAGGCGTTTGAGAGCTGCGTCTCGCTTGAGGAGATAATTTTGTCGCAGAAAACGGAATATATCGGCAGGCGTGCGTTTGCATATTGCGAAAAACTGACCCGTGCTTTTGGCGGGATTTCCCTCGGCGAGATCGACGACGGCGCATTTTCGCTGTGTCCGAGTCTTCGTCTTCTTGCGGTTCCCTCGTCCTGTGTCGGCGGCGAGGGCATTCTCTCCGGCTCTCCGGATTGCACCGTTTGCTCGGGAAATTCGTCGCGCATAATGCAAAGCTATATTGCGTCCGGCGGCAAGGGGAGGGCAGTTGAAGAGGACGCCGCAACAATCCTGAAATGTAAGGACAGATTTCCGCTCGGCGGCGGAATATCAAGCAGTGACATAGATGTTTTACTTTATACAGATGTATATTTCGGGCTCGAAGATGATTTCGGCATAGACTGCGATCTGACCGTTCCCGGAGAGAGGAGAGTCAGAGTTCTTTGCGGAGATTATGCGGCGGATGCCGAGGTCTATGTCGAGTACGAAGTTATGATTTCCGGAACGATGGATTCGGAGGGGGCGGAATATTCGGTCGACCGCGCAAGCGGCACGGCGACTCTTATAAAGCTGCCGGAAAACCTCTCATTTGGCAGGTTCGTCGTTCCGACAAGCATTTCGGACGGAGAGCGTTCATATCCCGTTACGGCGATTGCCGACGGGGCGATAACTCATCCTCTGCTTGAAAAGTTGTTTATTCATAGCGATATAAGGCTGATAGAGGACGGCGCGATAAAAGACTGCCCGCAGCTTTCGCTCGTTTATTGCGGCGCAAGGAGCGGGGCGGGGTTGACGATCGGTGACGGCAATCTTGAAGGAATACCGGATGACACCGTCATCCTCTGCGACACAGGCGACTCGCCTATGCAGCGGCTGGCTCTCGAGAAGTCGCTCGTATATGCGGGGCTTGAAACCGACGCACTCTATTTTTTGCCGCGCCGCGGCGCAAAAAATGTTTATTCTGCGGGAGAGAAGTTTGATTTTTCTGGCTACGCAATGACTTATATCGCTTCCGGATTTGATGTTACGACTCTGACGGAGGATGATGTTGTCGTCGAATATGACTTTGCAAAGAACGGGACGGTCCGAATCTCCTATAAGGGGCTGACGGCGGAGATTACTGTCACTGTGCGATAGTGAAAACGTACAGGGGTTGACAAGCTGTCAAAATCATATTACAATTAAGTATAAACAGGGCTCGTCCCGGTACGAGCGTGAAAACTGCCGAAATCGGAGGTATATTATGAAAAGACTTACATCATTTTTGCTTGCGATGGTTATGGTATTCGGAATTCTTTTTCTTGCTTCGTGCGGAAAGAAGAGCGTTGCGAAAACCGAGTATGATGAAAACGGAAGACGTATCAGATCTGTATGGTATGACAGCATCGGACAGGTCACCGGGTATACAACATATGAGTACGGTGAGAACGCAAAGCTCGCCAAATTGAAAAATTTCAACCCGGAGGGAGTTCTTTTAACCTATACGTTGCTTGAATACGATGATGCCGGAAATGAAATAAAAAAAGAACGGTTTGATTCTGAGGGCGTGCTTCTAACCCGTTCGGCATATGAGTATGATGAAAACGGCAATATTAAAAATACAAAGTTTACTATGCCGGCAGAATAAAATAATACAAAGCGGCAGGGGATTTCCCCTGCCGCTTTTTGTTTTATTCGTCTTTCTTTTTCGGTTCTATCATTGTCAGCGCGATGCGCTTTTTTGCCTCGTCCACGGAGATTACCCAGACCTTTACGATGTCTCCCGTTTTGAGAACGTCGCTCGGGTGCTTTATAAACGATTTGCTTATCTGCGAGATATGAACAAGTCCGTCCTGATGAACGCCTATATCGACAAACGCTCCGAAGTCGATAACGTTGCGAACTGTGCCCGTTATTTCCATACCGGGCTTTAAGTCCTTCATCTCGAGCACGTCGGAACGGAGAAGCGGGGGAGGAAGTTCGTCGCGTGGGTCTCTGCCGGGCTTCATCAGCTCGTCGATAACGTCGGATAGGGTCGGCACGCCGATACCGAGCTTTTCGGCAAGAGCGGGGAGACCGATTTTCTCCGCTTCATCGCGGAGGGACGAGAGCTTTCCTGCGGAAATGTCGCTTTCCGTATAGCCGAGGGTTTTCAGAAGTGCTTTTGCTGCGGGATAGCTTTCCGGGTGTACGGCTGTGCCGTCGAGCGGCTCTTTTCCGCCTGTAATGCGGAGGAAGCCCGCCGCCTGCTCAAATGCCTTCGGGCCGAGTTTCGGAACCTTTTTCAGCTCCGCGCGACTTTTCATCGCGCCGTTTTCTTCTCTGTATGCAACGATATTTTTCGCTATTGCCGAGCTTATGCCGGACACTCTCGAAAGCAGGGAAACGGAGGCGGTGTTGAGGTCAACTCCGACGCTGTTTACGCAGTTTTCGACGACGAAATCCAGAGCTTCCGCAAGCTGCTTCGGTGGCATATCGTGCTGATACTGACCGACGCCGATTGATTTCGGGTCGATTTTGACGAGCTCCGCCAGCGGGTCCTGAAGCCTGCGGGCAATGCTTATCGCACTGCGGAGGGTGAGGTCGTAATCCGGAAATTCTTCAGCCGCCAGCTTGCTTGCCGAATAAACGGAGGCTCCCGCCTCGGAAACGACCATATAGAGCGCCTTCGAGCCTGTCTTGCGGAGCAGATCGGAGACGAACATCTCCGTTTCCTTGCTTGCGGTACCGTTGCCGATGGCGATACATTCGACTCCGTATTTAGCTATCAGCGAGGACACCTTTTTCTTTGCCGACTCAAGCTGATTTTCGCCGTGGGTTATATAAATGACGCCCGTGTCCATAACTCTGCCGATACCGTCGACGACGGCAACCTTGCAACCCGTGCGGTAACCGGGGTCAAGCCCCATTGTGACCTTGTTTTTGACAGGCGGCTGCATAAGAAGCTGGTGAAGGTTGTTTGAAAAATTTTTTATTGCGCCGGTGCAGGCGACTTCTGTCAGCGCCGCGCGGATCTCTCTTTCGACAGAGGGAGCTATGAGACGGGAATAAGCGTCTATATATGCCTCGCGGACGACATCGGCGCAGGGCGAAAATGCGTTCTTTATCATAACGGTTTCGAGAGCCTTGTATGCCTTGTCCGTTTCAATCGTTACGGAGACCTTGAGAAATTCCTCTTTCTCGCCGCGGTCGATTGCGAGAACTCTGTGGCTCGCGATTTTGCTGACGGGCTCCGAATGGTCGTAATACATCGTGTAAACGCTGTCCTTTTCGGGGTCGACCGCCTTGACTGTCACCGTTCCGCCGAGGTTATAGAGGTTGCGCAGGCGTTTTCTTATCTCGGGATCGTCGCTTGCGATCTCTGCGATTATGTCCTTTGCGCCGGAGAGAGCGTCGTCCGCCGTTTCAACTCCGAGATCGGGATTTATGAATTCTGCGGCGAGGGAGAGCGGGTCATCCTTGCCCTGCGCCATAATTTTTTCTGCGAGGGGTTCGAGCCCCTTTTCCTTTGCGATTGTCGCGCGGGTGCGGCGCTTGGGTCTGAACGGGCGGTATATATCTTCGAGGGCGGCAAGCGTTTCAGCCGCGGCAAGCGCAGCTTTGATCTCGTCCGTCATCTTGCCCTGTTCGGTTATCGCTTTGTCAATCTCCTCGCGTCTTGCGTCGAGCGAGCGGAGATATTCGAGCCTTTCAATCAGCGTGTGTATTTTCTGGTCGTCAAGAGAGCCGTGTGCCTCCTTGCGGTAACGGGCGATGAAGGGGATTGTACAGCCTTCGTCCGAAAGGGAAATGACGGCGTTTACCTGCCATTCCTCAAGCCCGAGCTCTTTGCACAGTATTTTGCTTATATCCATTTGCTTTTGCTCCTGTCGTTTGTATTGAGTCTTTTGCAATTATAACACACTTTTCCGCGCTTTGCAAAAGAATTTTGTCATACGCGGCGAAAAGGTTTACAAAGCCTGCCGTTTGTGATATTATTTCTGTGAAAATAAAAATCGTTTATGGGGGAATGTGCGATATGAAAGTAACGAAAGAAATGGGCGTGACTCTGCGCGATACGACAATAACGTCCGGCGAGCCTGTTTTTCTTGACGTAACAAAACCGCCGTTTGCTATATACGGCTTGTGCGAGGGATTTCGCCGCCTGCCGGAAGAAGTTGCGGGGGCGACGAGCAAGGAAGTCTCGGAGCTTTCTCTTATGCCGGCGGGAGGGAGAATACGCTTTAAAACAGACTCGGATTACGTTGTAATTCATATCGATGTTTCGGGCGTGCTTTCGGACGACACAAACGATACATACGTTTCAAGGCTCGGCGCGGATATGTTTGAGATAAAGGAGGGAAAACCTCGGTTCTCGGCGATATTTGTTCCGTCGCAGGGGGAAGGAAAGGACTATTCAGAAAGCAGAATCCGCTTTCCGGAACGTGAAATGCGCGAGCTTATAATCAGCCTGCCGTTGTTTGCGAAGGTCAAAAACGTTTATATCGCCCTGCGCGAGGGGGCGACTGTCGAAAAAGGCGGGGAATATCTGCATAAAACGCCGATAATCTTTTACGGCTCGTCAATCGTACACGGGGTCGGGGCGGGAAAGCCCTCGTCAAATTATCCTGCGATAATCGGCAGACGGCTTGACAGCGACTTTGTAAACCTCGGCTTTGCGGGAGCGGCAAGAGCGGAGGACGCTATGATGAGCTATATTTCCTCTCTGCATATGAGTGTTTTCGTATATGACTATGATCACAACGCTCCGTCGGCGGAGTATCTTGAAAAAACGCATTACAGGGGCTATCGGGCTATCCGCGAAAGGCAGCCGGAACTGCCGATAATAATGGCTTCGAAGGTCGATTATTATCGTGACGAAGCCGAAAACGAAAAGCGCAGGCTGATAATTGAGGGAAGCTATAAAAGAGGCATTGCCGAGGGGGATAAAAATCTGTATTTTGTCGACGGCAGGCGCATTTTCGATGACGATTTGCGCTGTGAGTCCACGCAGGACGGTTGTCATCCGAACGACGTCGGTTATCTGGCAATGGCGAAGGCTTTCGGAGAAATTATTGAAAAACTGATCTGAATATGATAAAATGCTGTCAAAGCATCTGTATAAGGAGACAAAAAATGAAGAAAATCATTACGTTTTTAGCGGCGATCATTATTTCGCTTTTCTGCCTTTGCGCCTGCGGGACAGAGAGCGTGGAGACAACGACAGACGCAGGACACATCCACGCCTATGGCGAATGGCAGACTGTCAAAGAGGCGGGCTGCGTAAACGCCGGAGAGCGGGAGAGAACCTGCTCCTGCGGCGAAACGGAGACGGAAGAAATCCCCGCGCTCGGTCATATCGGCGGTACTGCTGAAAACTGCAAATCGCGAGCAAAATGCGAACGTTGCGGGGTGACCTATGGTGATTACGGTCCGCACACGGGCGGCGAGGCAACCTGCAAGCAGCGTGCAAGATGCGAGCTCTGTATGCATCCTTACGGCGAGGTCGATCCGAAAAATCACAGAGTCGTTGCGGCGACGTGTGTTTCAAAAGAAAAATGCCGCGACTGCAAAAAGGAACTGGGAGACTCGTTTGACCCGAACAATCACGGAGTGGCAAAAGGCAAGGGGATTGATAAGATATGCGAAAAATGCCATAAATCTGTTTTGCCCGAAACGGACGCATCCATTGTTGACAGCACAAACGAAAAGCCGATAGACTATAATGAATATCTGAAAAAGGTGAACGATGAGAGAAACGGCAGACTATCGACACCTTATGACGGAAACGTGCCGAACTATACCCGCTCGGACAAAAACAAGCTCCTCACAGCGGCGGAAAGGGAAAAATACGTCTCTGCCGGTACTGGCGGTATGCCCAAGAGAAACGGGGCTATGATGACGAAGGAGCAGGCTCTTGCGGACGCGGAAATCTGTTTCAAGGCGTTCTATACGTATTATTCGCTCTATGAATATTTCGGCGCAGACAAGTTTGAAGAAGCCGAAAGGAAAGCCATTGCCGCGATAAATGAATATTACGAAGAAGAAGGCGATATGCCGATGACGGACGGCGATTTTTATGACATAATGCTTTCCTTGTTTGATTTTATCGTTGACAGCCACTGCGGGATGTACATCAGTCGATGCGGCGGCTCATTTGCGAACCTGAACAAGAAAAAATACTATGCGTATTATGTAAAAGACATAGTTTTCAGAGAGGATGACATAGGCTACTATACCCTCGTTCAGGGAAAGAAATGGTATCTTGAAAAAGTAAACGGCGGCGATTTTTCTGAATATCTTAAAGTTACAATCGACGAAAGCGGCGAGCTTGTTTATGCGCTTGTCAGAATAGCAAATCCGGACGCTGAAAGCCTTGAGGGAGACACATTTACAATTCAGAGAGGAAATGTTGCATATATTCACAACATATTATGGAGCAAGTATGACACAAGGCAAAGCACGGGTGAAACAACGGCGGGAGTGCGCATTGAAAACGGCGTGCCGATAATTCACGCAAGAAGTTTTGGTCGTGATAAGTCCGAATTGGAAAAATACTCGGCGTCGGGCAGGCAGATGAAAAAACAAAAGCTGTTTGTGATCGATTTGAGAGGTAATGGCGGAGGAAGCTCGAGCTATGCGGAGTCGTGGGTACGGAACTATTCGGGCTCGACTGCTAGATATCCGTCTGTGTTGGCAAGACTGAACGCAAGCTTGTCAGGCTCATCGATCAATGGTGCGATGTACTCGTATGTTCCGAAAGAAAACCCGAACAACACGATCGTGCTTATCGACAAGGGTGTTGCTTCTTCCGGAGAGATGGCGTATCAGTATCATTCTACATTCAATAATACGCTTTTTGTCGGGACGAACACAAGCGGCTGTATGCTTGCCGGAGACTACGTATATGTTCAGCTTCCGAACTCACATATGATCTTTGTTATCGGAACACGCTATGAAGACAGCTGCAAAGAATATTATAAGGGTATGAACCCCGAAGGCATCGGCCTTATGCCGGACGTTTTCGTCAACAGCACGGAAGCGCTCGATCTTTCAATGAAGATGATTGAATATTACGGCATTGAAAAAAGCAAGGATACTTCGGGCATAACGACATTCGGAACGGGAAAAAGATAAATCCTGATCGGCTCTGTCAAAGCGCAGACTTCACCGCATTACCTGCGGAATTCATTCATACGGAGGACAAAAAATGAAGAAAATCATTACGTTTTTAGCGGCGATCATTATTTCGCTTTTCTGCCTTTGCGCCTGCGGGACAGAGAGCGTGGAGACAACGACAGACGCAGGACACATCCACGCCTATGGCGAATGGCAGACGGTCAGAGAGGCGGACTGCGTAAACGCCGGAGAGCGGGAGAGAACCTGCGATTGCGGCGAGACGGAGACGGAAGAAATCCCCGCTCTCGGTCATACCGGCGGCGAGGCGACCTGCAAATTGCGAGCAAAATGCGAACGTTGCGGGGTGACCTATGGCGATTACGGTCCGCACACGGGCGGCGAGGCAACCTGCAAGCAGCGTGCAAGATGCGAGGTCTGCTCTTATCCTTACGGCGAGGTCGACCCCGATAATCACAAAAAGACAATTGCGGCGACGTGCGTCTCAAAAGAAAAATGCCGCGACTGCAAAAAGGAGCTGGGAGACTCGCTCGACCCGAGCAATCACGAAAAGCTGGAGGGCAAGGGGCTTGATAAGGTCTGCGCGGGATGCAAGCAGACGCTTCTGCCCGAAACGGATGCGTCCATTGTTGACAGCACAAACGAAAAGCCGATAGATTTTGACGAGTATCTAAGCAAAGTTACAAAGGAAAGGGACGGCAGGCTTTCCGTGCCGTATAAGGGTCAGGTTGAATCTTATGTCCGCTCTGACAAGAGCAAATTGCTGACTCCTGAAGAAAAAAATAAATATGTCACGCCGCCGGGTTCCAATGTCAAACCAAATGCTACTATCGTAACAAGAGAACAGGCTATTGAGGACGTAAAGATTTGCTTCAAGGGATTTTATACATATTACGGACCGTATGAATACTTTGGTGCAGACAAGTTCGAAAACGCAGAGAAAAAAGCAATAAATGCTGTAAATGAGCTTTCTGATAGTGAAGAAGGGCTGATTTTTGATACGGAATTGTATGACATCATTCTTTCTTCGCTTGATTTCATAATTGATTCTCACGCAAGACTGACTTGCAGTTCAAGAGGCGGGCTATTAACGATACTGAACAAAAAGGAGTATTATTCATACTACGTCAAGGATATAGTCTTCAGAAAAGATGATGTAGGCTATTATACTCTTGTAAGCGGTAACAAGTGGTATCTCAAAGATGTAAACGGCGGAGATTTTTCGGAATATCTTAAAGTTACAATCGACGAAAGCGGCGAGCTTGTTTATGCGCTTGTCAGAATAGCAAATCCGGACGCGGAAAGTCTTGAGGGCGATACATTTACAATTCAGAGAGGAAATGTTGCATATATTCACAACATATTATGGAGCAAGTATGACACAAGGCAAAGCACGGGTGAAACAACGGCGGGAGTGCGCATTGAAAACGGCGTGCCGATAATTCACGCAAGAAGTTTTGGTCGTGATAAGTCGTCCGAATTGGAAAAATACTCGGCGTCGGGCAGGCAGATGAAAAAACAAGAGCTGTTTGTGATCGATTTGAGAGGTAATGGCGGAGGAAACACGATATACAATGAAACTTTTGTACAAAATTATTCGGGAAAGAAGTCGTCATCCGCTCAAATTTTTGGATATGCAGCAGTATATGACGACAAAACAGTTCTCAATCTGAATGCTTCGCAGTATCAACATCAAAATGATAAGAATAAAAAGTTAGTGCTTATTGATAAATTTTCGGCATCCGCGGCTGAATGGGCGTATGGAGATTTTGAAACATTTTCAAACACTCTTTTCGTCGGTACAAATACAATGGGATGTTTGCTTTCGGCAAACGGGTATAGCCTGAAATTGCCGAATTCAACCATTGTGATTAAAATTTTCCCTTCGTATATGGATTTTTATAACAACCATTATAACGGTATGAACCCCGAAGGCATAGGCCTTATGCCGGACGTTTTCGTCAACAGCACGGAAGCGCTCGATCTTTCAATGAAAATGATCGAATATTACGGTATTGAAAAAAGCAAGGACACTTCGGGCATAACGACATTCGGAACGGGAAAAAGATAAATCCTGATCGGCTCTGTCAAATCGCAGAGCCGATTTTTTTGATAAAAATCTTTCGGCGCTGCATAAATCTTCTTTGCGTGCACAGAATATCATTGGGCAAACGGAAAATTTACCGTTTTGCGTAAAGGTAAATATCGGAGGATTTATATATAATGAAAGCAACCGGAATTGTCAGAAGAATTGACGACCTCGGGCGAGTTGTTATACCTAAAGAGATACGCAGAACAATGCGTATACGCGAGGGCGACCCGCTTGAGATATATACGGACAGAGAGGGCGAGGTCATCTTCAAAAAGTATTCGCCCATAGGCGAGCTTATGGATTTTGCCGCCGAATATGCGGAAACGCTTTATAAGACCTGCGGCGTCCCTGCGGCAGTATGCGACAGGGACTGCGTTATCGCCTGCGCGGGAATATCAAAGAAGGAATTTGTTGAGAAAAAGCTCTCTGCGGAAACGGAGAGTATAATCGAGGGCAGAGCCCTTTATGTTTATAATCAGCAGAAGGACAAAATGTACCTGACGGACGACGCAAAGGGCCCGCACATAACCTGTGCTATGCCCATATTTGCAGAGGGCGATGTCATCGGCTGTGTGGCGGCGCTTGCTCCGTCGGATGGCAAGGGAGAAAACGTCGGCACGGAAACCGAAATCAAGCTGATACAGACAGCGGCGGGCTTCCTCGGAAAACAACTCGAACCCTGAAAAAACGTAATTACGCTGTCCGCTTTTGCGGGCGGCGTTTTGCTTTTTATGTGACAATATTGTGAATTTGCCGCACCTTCGGTTGACAAAAAATTCATTTGTGGTATAATTGAAAAAGTGTAAAAAACAAAAGGAGGCTCTGCGGTGAAAAAATTATTTGCGCTCATAATGGCGATGATATTCGTTGCCTTTGCTTTCTGCTCCTGCGGAAACGGCGGCGAAACAACAACGACACCGAAAGCGACGGAAACGACGTCCCCCGTAAACAAAGATATCAAAATGGAGGATGGGGTTCTGCTGTCCTGTATCGGACAGGCAGACGCAGACGGCGTATATACGATTCCCGAAGGCATTTCATTTATCGGCGAAGGATGCTTCGCATACGACGTTACTCTCAAAAAGGTTATAATTCCGGCAAGCGTCAAGGTGATCGGATCGGGAGCCTTTGCGGGTTGTACTTCTCTTAAAGAGGTAGTCATTGAGGACGGCGTCGAAACGCTGGGGTCTCACGCTTTCTGGGGCTGCAACGCCATTGAAAGAATCGCATTGCCCGAAAGCATAAAGGAAGTATCCGATTATGCCTTTTCATATTGCTCGTTCCTCGAAGAGGTCACCTTCGGTAGCGGCGTGACAAAAATCGGCTATAACGCCTTTGCATATTGCACGGCGCTCGAAAAGGTGCATATACCTGCCGAGACAAAGATCCTGAGCGGAACGGCGTTTCTCGCTTGCTCAAGCCTTGAAGAGGTTGACTTTTCGGACGCTTCGAAGTTGGAAACGATAGGACTTGCGGCATTCGGCAACTGCATATCGCTGCGCAGGGTAGAGCTTCCGGAGAGTCTCAGAGAAATCGGTCAGGAAGCGTTTTACGGCTGCAAGAGCCTTGTCGATGTAAAGATCGGCAGTAAGGTTGAGCGCGTATATTCGAACGCATTTTCAAACACGCCCTGGTTTATGGAAAACAACTCCGATTATCTTATAGTCGGAGACGGAGTGCTTATCAAATGCAACGTTATTCCGAAGTATATTGATCTTTCCGGAAAGGGAATAAAGGTCATCGGCGGAACGGCGTTTATAAACGATAAACTCGCCAGCGGAAACGAAAATTCCGCAAACGGCTATAAATACGCCGGACAGCTTACGTCGATCGTCATCCCCGAGGGGGTTACAAGAATTCAGACGGCGGCATTCTATTATTGTATATCTCTTGAGACGGTTGATCTTCCGTCAACGCTTGAAACGATTGAATCGAGCGCTTTCGACCTCTATGTTGAGGGCGCAGACCTTGAGCTCACGACAAAAATCGATCTTTCGAAATGCAAAAATCTGAAAACGATCGGTGCGAGCGCATTCAGAGGCTGCACGGGCATTGATACCGTTGATCTTCCTTCAACTGTCGAATACATTGGCGGAAACGCATATTTGTATACAAAAGCATACAGCAACTTCTATGAAGAAGTCAAAGATTCAAAGAAGCCGGAATTTAAAACGGTAAACGACATTCTGCTCTGGACATATGTTCCGGACGGGGAAACGATACTTGACATTCCGGACGGAATCAAGATTATAGCCGGCGGAGCCTGCACGGGCTGGAACAGCGCCATCGTGCCGACAAGCTCCGAGGGACTCACTCCCGAATGGCGTTCAAAATACAACATTTCAAACGTTGTAACGAAGATTGATATACCCGCGAGCGTTGAGCGCATATGCGATAACGCATTTTACAATGTCAAGAGCGTGAAAGAGCTGATAATCCCCGGCAACGTCGAAACGATCGGCGAGAACGCGTTCTATTTCTGCGGCGGACTTGAAAGGGTGACGCTTGAAGAGGGCGTAAAGGAAATTTCGCCCGGAGCGTTCAGCGCGTGCACGTCACTTTCATCGATAAGCCTGCCTTCAACTCTGGAATATATAGGCTCGGGTGCGTTTGCGTCCTGTTCTTCGCTTTCCTCCCTTGTTGTACCGAAGGAAACAACCGAGATAGATTCTTCCATATTTGATTCGTCCTGCACGTCTCTTCAGGAGGTATATCTTCCCAAAATGTTCCGCCCCTATATTTTCAGTATAATGGGCGATGTCTCCGTCAACACAAAGATAAATTATTATAAAGACTGACAGTCAAAGGCGACGCATTTTGCAATATGTGTCGCCTTTTGTGTTATCAAAGCGCACAGAACCGAATAGAATATATCGGGAGGCGCTGTTATGAGCAGAATTACTTTTGTAAAACGGGAAAATGAAAAGCGGACGGAAGGCGGAGGACTCTGCATATTTTCCGCTTGTTATCCGCAGGCGGAAGATTTAAGCGGTATCAGTTCTTTTTATGCTGCGCTTGCGGAGAATGCGGAACGTGCCGCTTTTTCTTCGGCGGAGAGCGGGAAGAGGACGTCGCTTCGGATAATACCGAAAGTGCGCTATGAGGACGGGGACAGAATTGATATAACTCTTGACATAATCTCCTCGGAAAACGGCGAGCTGAAGGTTTATAAAAGAATAGCGCAATGCTGGAACATTGCGGACGAGACGCTTTTCAAGCCGAAGAGAAAAGGGGAGCAGACGTTTTTTGACGGTCGCGACTTTATCCTCATAAGAAATCTTTTCGGAAAAGAGAGGAAGCGCAGAATGAGCGAATATATAGAAGAAGTTCCCGAAAAGGACGTTAAACGCCGTGTTTTTAGGCAACCACGGGAAATTGATTAAAAAATTAAACAAAAAAAGAATTGCCAAAAGCGAAAACATATGTTATAATCAACAAGGAACGCCGTTTCTTTTCCCGCTTCGGGATTAAAACGGACAAGCCTGCGGCGGGGATGCCCGCCGCCTTTGGAAAACTGCAAAATAAAGAAAAAAGTTGGTGAAAAAATGTCAAAATCATCAATAGAGCGCGTGCGCGAGTCGGAGGTCTTGGCGGTTGAAAGAAGAAAAATTCTTTCGGAGGAGCTTGAAAGAGCCCTTTCGGATGCAAGATCCGAAGCCGAAAGAGAGGTTGAAGCGGCGCAGGAGAAAGCGGAGAGATTTGTTTCCGAAGAGCGCATAAAGAGTGAAAAAGAAGCGGAGAAGTATCTTTCGGATGCCGTTTCGAAAGCTAAGACCGAGGCTGAAAAATACTGCTCCGAAGCCGGCAGAAATGCGGACAAGGCTATACAGATCATAATTGCGGGGATAACCGAAAAATGATAAAAAATATGAAGAAGGTGTCGCTTGTGGCGATGCGCTCCGACCTTGACAGGCTCGCAAAGGATCTTATATGGCTCTCCTGCGTCGAGGTTGAAAAGTGCGAAGCGCCGGAGGGCGACGCAATAATACGCAGTATGGACAGGGAGGAAAGAATCTCCGAACTCAATTCCGATCTCGGAGCGATCTCGGAGGCGCTGAATATCCTCTCGCCTATGCGTAAGGACAAAAAGGGATTTTTCAAGACCCGAAGGGAAATGTCAAAAAAAGAATTTGACGGAAGAAGCACGGCGACTTCGGTCGACGCGGCAAGGAGAGCCGTTTTCCTCAAAGCGGAAACGGACAGGCTTTCGGCAGAGAAAAACAAACTGCTATCATATCTTTCGTCTGTTTCCGTCTGGCAGAATTATGACCTTCCGCTCGGCTTTGAAGAAACGAGAAGCGCGGCTGTGATGACGGGAACCTTGCCTGCTTCTGCGGATGTCGGGCGACTTTCGGGTATAGCCTCCGAGGAACTCTCTGCTGTGCAGATCGAAACGGTTGCGGAGGGAAAGAGCGTCCGGTATATATCGGCTGTGTGCCATAAGAGCGTCGAAAAGCAACTGACGGCGCTGCTCTCCGAGGCAGGGTTCATCAAAACGAATTTCCGCCCGGACGCGGGAACTGCTGCGGACGAGATGAAAAAGACGCAGGCGGGAATACAGTCGCTTGAAAAGAGAGGGGACGAAATAAAGCGGGAGCTTTCGGAGCTTGCGCTGCTTTGCCCCGATATGGAATACGCTTACGACAGACTCAAAACCGAGCTTGCGGAAGAGAACGTGAAGCGGAAGCTGCTCGGCACAGGGCATACCGTCATAATGACGGGTTGGATACCGGAGGACAGAATCGAAAAGCTGACAAAGACGCTCTCAAAATATGAGTGCTTCTGCGATATTGCCGATCCCGAAGAAGGGGATGAACCGCCGGTCGAGCTCAAAAACAACGGCTTTGCGAGCCCGTTTGAGTTTGTCATCGGAATGTATTCATATCCGAAATACGGCTCCTTTGATCCGACATTCTGGGTTGCGCTGTTCTTTGCGCTGATATTCGGAATGATGTTCGCGGATCTCGGCTACGGACTTTTGCTTGTTCTCATCGGAATTCTCGGCACGAAGCTGATGAAGCCGAAGGGCGGAACGGCAAAGATGATGAAGCTGTTTGTCATATGCGGGGTCTCGTGTATGATATGCGGCGTGCTCTTCGGCGGATATTTCGGAGATCTTCCCGCAAAGCTGGCGCAGAGTCTTGCGGGCTCTCATAAATTCGATGATCTTGCAATAGTCTGCAACCCGCTTGACGAGCCGATAACATTCCTTCTGATATCGCTTGGCATAGGCGCGGCACATCTCATCTGCGGAATGATAATCAATATGGTTATGTGCTTTAAGAGAGGCGACTGGCAGAGTGCGGTGTTTGACGTCGGCAGCTGGCTTATAATGTTCGCCGGAGCGGGAGTCTATTTCGGACTGAAATCCAAGGTCGGGCTGATAATCCTCGGCATCGGACTTCTGATGATGATAACAATGCGCGGCAGGGCAAAGAAAAACATATTTGCGAGACTGTTTTCGGGGCTTGCGGGGCTTTACGACATAATAAACTACGCTTCAGACCTGCTTTCCTATTCGAGAATATTCGCTCTTGCTCTTGCGGGGGCGGTTATTGCAAGCGTTGTAAACACGTTTGCAACGCTTATAAACAATCCCGTTGTTACAATCATCCTCGTTATAGTCGTCGGGGCGTTTGGTCATCTGATGAACCTTGCGCTTTCTGCTCTCGGAGCGTTCGTTCACACCTGCCGACTGCAATACGTTGAGTTCTTCGGGAAGTTCTATGAGGACGGCGGACGGCATTTCGAGCCCGATTCTCCGGACCTCAAATACACCGACGTTTACGTCGAACAAACAACTGAAAAAATTTAAGGCATTTTGCCGGAAAGGTTTATAATTATGGAAATCACAACTTTTGCAAGCTTTCTTGCGGCACTTTTCAGCGGAAGGAACCTCGCGCTTCTCGGAGCGGCACTTGCTGTAATCTTCAGCGGCATCGGCTCTGCCAAGGGTGTCGGTATGGTTGCCGAGGCGAGTGCGGGAGTCCTCGCGGAGGATCCGTCCAAATTCGGCAGAACGCTCCTTTTGCAGGTGCTTCCCGGTACGCAGGGTATCTACGGATTTGCCGTTGCGTTCCTTATCGTTCTCAAAACAGGCATTCTTTCAACTCCCGTTGAGCTTTCCCGTTTTGACGGTGCGCTCATAGGTCTTATGGCTCTTCCGATTGCAATCGTCGGTTATTTCTCCGCTATAAAACAGGCGAGAGTTGCCGTTTCGGGAATTTCCGTTGTTGCAAAGCGTCCCGAAGAGTCCGGTAAGTGCATCACAAGTGCGGTTCTCGTTGAAATGTACGCAATTCTTGCGCTTCTTATCTCCGCACTTCCCATTCTCCTTTATCAGGTTGGATAATTTATGAACGGTATAGACGAAATCATCGCCCGCATAAACGCAGAGGCGCTTTCTTCGGAGAATCGGCTCCGCGCCGAGTATGAGGCAAAAATAAACGACGTAAAGGATACGTCCGCCGCGGCTTGTGCGGAGATCGCAAAGCGCGCGGAGGAAAAATCCGAAGCGGAAAGAAAGGCTATGCGTCTGCGCGCGGAAAATCGCGCGGGAACAGCCTGTCGCGACGAGCTCCTGACGAAAAAACGCGAGCTTATCGACTCTGTTTTTGCCCGTGCGGCGGAAAGCTTTTCCTCAATGGAAAAGGGAAAGTATCTTGACATAATGGCAGGACTTCTTTCCGGTGCCGCTTCGGATGAGGCGGTCAGGGGCGAAAAATTTGTGCTTGTTGCGGCGAAGAATGCCCCCGCGAGCGGAAAAGAAATTGCCGAAAAAGCAGGCGTTACGCCTTATGAGGTTTCGGGGAGCGACGAGCTCAAGGCGGGATTTATCATCAAAACGGGGCTCATTGAGATCAATTGTACGCCCGAAAAGCTGATTGCCCAGAGGAGGGAAGCGCTCCTTCCCGCTGTAACGGCGGCGCTTTTCGGCTGAAACAATGGCTAAAATAACAAGGTGGAGGCACGGCACAGTATGAAGAAAATCCGTGAAACCGAATATGTCTATGCGGCGGCGAGAGTCCACTCCGTTGACGGCGCGCTTATGGGGCGGGACAAATACATCCGTCTTGCGGCGGCACCGGGTGACGAAGCTTTTTCGAGGATGCTCGGCGAATTCGGATATGACGTTTCCGAAGGCGTTTTTCCGTCGCTTGACAAAAAAACGGAGGGGGCTTATGCTTTCATTTCCGAAATTGCGCCGGAAAAAAAGCTGTTTTACGCTCTGCGTTACCCCTATGACTGCAACAACCTGAAAGCGGCGATAAAATGCGAATTCGTGCGCGGGTTCGATTTCTCCGCTCTCTATTCGCCTTGCGGAACAGTCGGCGAAAAGAAGGTTGCGGACGCTGTGCACAACCGCGATTTTTCCGTATTCCCCATAAATATGGCAAATGCGGCGACGGAGGCGATAAACGAATACTCCGAGACCTCCGACCCGCAGCTCATCGATCTTATTCTTGACTGCGCGTGCCTTGCGGATATGCTTTCTGTTGCACGGGAATATAAGGACGAGGTTGTCTCGGACTATGTTAAAAACCGCATAGACATAACGAACCTTCTGACGGCTCTGCGAGTCATAAGGATGGGCAAGGACTGCAAATTTTTCGATTCCGCATCGTCTGACGGCGGTTATATAAAAAAGAAAGCTCTCTCGGACGCCGTTTCGCAGGGCGAGGAGGAGCTGTTTACCGTTGCGAAAAAAAGCGCGTTCGGGAAGGGACTGCCGCAGGACGGTTTCCTCTCGTTTTCAGAAACGGAGCACATTTTTGACGGTGCGTTTGCGGAAATCTGCGAAAAATACAAGCACAGTGTTTTCGGTTCGGCTTCGCTTGTCTGGTATCTGTGCGCCATAGAAAACGAGGTCAAAAATATACGCATAATAATCGCAGGACGCGCCTCAGGGCAGTCGGCGGAAAAGATAATCGAAAGGATACGCGAAAGCTATGTATAAAATCGGCGTTATCGGCGACAGGGAAAGCGCGCTCGGATTTATGGCGGTCGGGTTTGCCGTCCGCATTGCGGAGAGCGCAGAGGATGCCGCGCAGGCGCTCAAAGGTCTTTCGGAAGACAACTGCGCCGTTATATTCATAACGGAAGAGCTTGCGGAGCTTATTATGGAGCAGATACAGTCATATAAGGACAAGACGCTGCCGTCCGTGGTTATGATACCGTCCAAGAGCGGTTCAAAGGGCATCGGAATGATGAACATAAAGAAAAGCGTCGAACGCGCTGTCGGTGCGGATATACTTTTCAAAAACAACTGATTTTATCGGCGCTTTGCGCGGAAAGGTTTAGAAAATGACCGAAGGAAGAATTATCAAGGTTTCGGGACCGCTTGTCGTTGCGGAGGGAATGAGAGAAGCCAATATGTTTGACGTTGTGCGTGTCGGGAAGGACAGGCTCATCGGAGAGATAATCGAAATGCGAGGCGACCGCGCGTCAATACAGGTATATGAGGAGACAGCGGGGCTCGGTTGCGGGGATGCCGTTGTATCGACGGGCGAGCCGCTTTCCGTTGAACTCGGACCCGGGCTTATGACAAATATTTATGACGGTATTCAGCGCCCGCTTGAAGTAATGTATGAAAAGTACGGCTCAAATATCATAAAGGGCATTGACGAAAAGCCCCTTTCAAGAGATAAAAAATGGAGCTTTACGGCGACCGTCAAGGCGGGAGACAGAGTAAAAGCGGGGGACATCCTCGGAACTGTCAACGAGACGGAACTCGTTCTCCATAAAATCCTCGTTCCGTTCGGCAAGGACGGTACGATTGAGGAAATAAGCTCCGGCGATTTTACCGTTACGGAGAAGATCGGTTCGATAAAAAATGACGCGGGCAAGAGCTTTGATATAACTCTTATGCAGAAATGGCCCGTCAGAAAAGCAAGACCTTATGCCTCAAAGCTCGCTCCCTCCGAGCCTATGGTAACGGGGCAGAGAGTTATCGACGCAATGTTCCCGATTGCAAAGGGCGGTACGGCGTGCGTTCCGGGGCCGTTCGGCTCGGGAAAGACGGTTGTTCAGCACCAGCTTGCAAAATGGAGCAATGTTGACATAGTTGTTTATATCGGTTGCGGCGAGCGCGGAAACGAAATGACGGATGTTCTCCGCGAATTCCCCGAACTCAAAGACCCGAGAAGCGGCTATTCGCTGATGAAGCGCACGGTTCTTATCGCAAACACATCGGATATGCCCGTTGCGGCGCGAGAAGCCTCGATTTACACGGGTATAACGATTGCCGAATATTTCAGGGATATGGGATATTCGGTCGCAGTTATTGCGGATTCCTCCTCCCGCTGGGCGGAGGCTCTGCGCGAAATGTCCGGCAGACTTGAAGAAATGCCCGGCGAGGAAGGTTATCCCGCATATCTTACGTCGCGTCTGGCGCAGTTCTACGAAAGAGCGGGCAACGTTATCTGTCTCGGCTCCGACGGCAGACACGGCACCCTTTCCGCAATCGGAGCGGTTTCCCCGCAGGGCGGCGACATTTCAGAGCCCGTTTCGCAGGCAACGCTTCGTATCGTAAAGGTCTTCTGGGGGCTTGATTCGTCGCTTGCGTACCGCCGTCATTTCCCGGCGATAAACTGGCTGACGTCATATTCGCTTTATAAGGATAAGCTTGAAGAATGGTTCAACGCAAACGTCGCGCGTGACTGGAACGCTGTGACGGGAGAGGCGATGAGAATACTCTCCGTTGAAAGCGAGCTTGAAGAAATTGTAAAGCTTGTCGGCGTTGACGCGCTTTCTCCGAGCGAACGTCTGACGCTTGAAGCGGCACGCTCAGTCCGCGAGGACTTCCTCCAGCAGAACGCATTCGAGGACGGCGACTCGTACACGTCGCTTGACAAGCAGTACAGGCTGATAAAACTGATACTTTCATTCTATAAAAAGTCCGGCGAGGCGCTCACCCGAGGCGCAGATATCGAAAAAATCGCGGAGCTGCCCGTAAGAGAGAGAATAGGCAGAGCAAAGAGTGCAGACCCGGAAAAATATGTTGCGGAATTTGAAGATATAGACAGAGAGATTACAGCGGAGCTTTCCGCTCTGACGGACAAGGAGGAGAGATAATGATAAGAGAATACAAGACGATAGAAGAAGTCGCCGGCCCTCTTATGCTTGTCCGGAGGGTTGAGGGCGTCAAATATGACGAGCTCGGCGAAATCGAGCTTCCGGACGGTTCCGTCCGCCGTTGCCGCGTGCTTGAAGTCAACGGCGACAACGTTCTCGTTCAGCTTTTTGAGAGCTCGGCAGGACTTAACCTTGCGCAGAGCAAGGTGCGTTTTCTCGGTCACGGAGTTGAACTCGGCGTTTCGCCCGATATGCTCGGACGCGTTTTCTCCGGTATGGGCGAGGTTATCGACGGAGGCCCTGAAATAATCCCCGAAAAAACGCTTGATATAAACGGCACGCCTATAAATCCTGCCGCAAGAAACTATCCTTCCGAATTCATTCAGACAGGTATTTCAACAATCGACGGACTGAACACCCTCGTCCGCGGGCAGAAGCTGCCGATTTTCTCCGGCTCCGGTATGCCGCACGCAAACCTTGCGGCTCAGATAGCACGTCAGGCAAAGGTTCGCGGAACGGACACAAATTTTGCCGTTGTGTTCGCGGCTGTCGGTATCACTTTTGAAGAGGCGGATTTCTTCATTTCGGATTTCAAACGCACGGGCGCGATCGACCGCACGGTGCTCTTTATAAACCTTGCTTCCGACGCGGCAATCGAACGTATTTCAACGCCCCGTATGGCGCTGACGGCTGCCGAATACCTTGCGTTTGAAAAGAATATGCACGTTCTCGTCATCATAACGGACATCACAAACTATGCGGAGGCGCTCCGCGAGGTGTCTGCGGCGAGAAAGGAAGTCCCGGGCAGAAGAGGCTACCCCGGTTACCTCTATACCGACCTTGCGACAATGTATGAACGCGCCGGCAGAAAGCTGGACAGAGAAGGGTCAATCACAATGATCCCGATTCTGACAATGCCGGAGGACGATAAAACTCATCCCATCCCCGACCTTACGGGTTACATTACCGAGGGTCAGATAATCCTCTCCCGTGACCTTTACAGAAAGGGAATTCTTCCCCCTGTTGACGTTCTTCCCTCGCTTTCGCGTCTGAAGGACAAGGGTATCGGCGCGGGAAAGACAAGAGGGGATCACGCCGGAACGATGAACCAGCTTTTCTCAAGCTATGCGAGAGGAAAGGAAGCAAAGGAGCTTATGGTCGTCCTCGGCGAGGCGGCGCTTACGCCTATCGACCGTCTCTATGCAAAATTCGCGGATGAATTTGAAAAGCTATATGTAAACCAGGGCTTTTATGAAAACAGAACGATAGAACAGACGCTTGATATCGGTTGGCAGCTCTTAAAGCTCCTGCCGCGCTCGGAGATGAAGCGTATCAAGCCCGAAATTCTTGATAAATACTGGCCGAAAGAAAACTAAACCGACGGGAGGTGACCGAAAGTGGCGCAGATTCGCGTAAATCCTACGCGTATGGAGCTTAAAAAGCTGAAAAACCGTCTTGCCGTTGCAAGAAGAGGTCATAAACTGCTCAAGGACAAGAGAGACGAGCTGATGAAGCAGTTTCTCGATGTTGTCCGCGAGACGAAAACCGTCAGGGAAAAGGTTGAGGCGGCGCTTGAAAAGTCAAACAAGAGCTTTGCGCTTGCCTCCGCAGTTACATCGCCGAAGGTTATGACGGAAGCTCTGATGCTCCCGAAAAAGGAGGTCTCGCTTGACATTTCGGAAAAGAACGTTATGAGCGTTGTCGTCCCGGTATTCAGTTATGACCTCAAAGGCGCACAACAGTCGGACGGATATAACTTCGGTCTGGCGTTTACGTCCGGCGAGATCGATACGGCTGTTTTGGAGCTTTCCGAGATACTTCCGGATATGATAAAGCTCGCAGAGCTTGAAAAGAGCTCGCAGCTTATGGCGGAGGAGATCGAAAAGACGCGCAGAAGAGTAAACGCGCTTGAGCACGTTATGATTCCGCAGATCGAGGAGACAATCAAATCGATAACTATGAAGCTGGAGGAAAACGAGCGAGGCAATCTGACAAGACTGATGAAGGTCAAGGATATGATGATCAAAGCTCAGATTGAAAGCAAAAACTGAAAAGCGGAGCCGCGCGGAGAAAAACACTCTGTGCGGCTTTATTTTTAGTAAAACACATCTTTACAAACAAGAGAAATTGTATTATAATACAATAGAAAAGTTATATATTTTCGGAGGCAGTATGAAGCTTTATAATACGCTTACAAAAACGGTTGAGGAATTCGTTCCGCACGAAAGCGGCAAGGTCAAAATGTATACCTGCGGCCCGACCGTTTATCATTATGCACATATAGGAAATCTTCGCTCGTATATGATGGAGGACGTGCTTGAAAAATATCTGCGCTTTGCGGGATACGATGTCACGCGTGCGATGAACATAACGGACGTCGGTCACCTGACGAGCGACGCCGACACGGGCGAGGACAAAATGCTCAAGGGCGCAAAGCGCGAACACAAGACGGTTATGCAGGTGGCGCAGTTTTATACGGACGCTTTCTTTGCCGATTGCGACGCGCTGAACATCAAAAAGCCGGAAATTGTTCAGCCTGCGACGGGCTGTATTGACGATTTTATCCGCGTTATCTCCGTGCTTATAGACAAGGGCTATGCTTATGTTGCCGGCGGAAACGTGTATTTTGATACGTCTAAATCCGCGGGCTATGGAGAGCTTGCCGGTCACGCAGACAACACGGAAAACCTTATGGTCGGCGTCCGCGACGATGTTTCCGAGGACGAAAACAAGAAAAACAAAAGCGACTTTGCTCTCTGGTTTACAAAATCGAAATTTGATGAGCAGGAGCTGAAATGGGACAGCCCCTGGGGCGTCGGTTACCCCGGCTGGCATATCGAATGCAGCTGCATAAGTATGAAATATCTCGGCGAATATCTTGATATTCATTGCGGCGGAGTTGACAACATCTTCCCGCACCACACAAACGAGATTGCGCAGAGCGAAGCATACCTTGGTCACAAATGGTGCGGCTACTGGTTCCACGTTCAGCACCTCAATGACGAAACTGGCAAAATGAGCAAGTCAAAGGGCGAATTTCTGACAGTCTCTCTTCTGAAATCAAAGGGCTATGACCCGCTTGCATACAGATATTTCTGCCTCCAAAGCCATTACAGAAAACCGCTGACCTTCTCCTTTGCCTCGCTTGACAATGCGGCGGCGGCATATTCAAAGCTCTATGCAAGAGTTGCGGCGACGGAGCGCACGGGCGAAGTCAACCCCGAAAAAGTGAAGGCTTTGCTTGCCGGCTTTAATGACGCAATGTCAAGTGACCTGAACACGTCCCTTGCCGTAACGTCTCTTTATGACGTTCTCAAATCCGACGCAACGGGTGCGGAAAAGCGCGCCGCTATCGACGCAATCGATTCCGTCCTCTCTCTCGGACTTAAAGACGCGGCGGTCAAAAAGGAAGAGCCTTCGGCAGAAGAGGGCGACCCCGCAATCCTTGAGAAAATAGCGGAGAGAGCGGCGGCGAAAAAGGCGAAGGATTATGCAAAGGCGGACGCTATCAGAGCGGAGCTTTTGGCGCAGGGAATAGTTCTTGTTGACACGCCGACAGGCACGACATATAAAAAACAGTAACTGAAAAATAACCAAAAGGACAAGAAAAGATGGCAAAGAAAGTTGTTAAAGTCGGATTTATCTCGCTCGGTTGCTCAAAAAACCTGGCAGATACCGAGGTTATGCTTGCAAGGCTTGCAAAGGCGGGCTATGAGATAACGCCGGAGGATATTGAAGCGGACGTTATAGTCGTCAACACCTGCGGATTTATCGAGAGCGCAAAGAAGGAGTCGATTGACAGTATTCTTGATGTCGCGTGGCTGAAAAAGCACAAGAATCTCAAGGCGATAATCGTAACGGGATGTCTTGCGGAGAGATACCGTGAGCAGATCTCTGCGGAGCTGCCGGAGGTTGACGCTGTGCTCGGGCTCGGCTCGGAGGCGAAAATCTGTGAAGCCGTTGAAGCGGTTCTCCGCGGCGAACATTACGAAAGCTACGGAGACAAAGAAGCTCTTCCGCTCGGCGGAGAAAGAATTGTCACGACGCCCGAATACACGGCATATCTGAAGATTGCCGAAGGCTGCGACAACCGCTGCACATACTGCGCAATTCCCTCCATACGCGGCAGAATGCGTTCGAGAACGATCGAGGATATTGTAAAAGAGGCAAAGGAGCTTGAGGAGATCGGCGTAAAGGAACTGAACCTTATCGCTCAGGACACCTCGCGTTACGGACTTGACATTTACGGCGAATACAAGCTCGCCGAGCTTCTCCGCGCGATAACGAAAGAAACGAATATCCCTTGGATACGCCTTCTTTATTGCTACCCGGACAAGATAACGGACGAGCTGATTGAAGAAATCAAAACGAATGACAGAGTTGTCAAATACATAGACCTGCCGATTCAGCATATTTCGGAGAGCGTTCTTGAAAGAATGAATCGCCACGGCAGATCGGCGCTCATAAAAAGCGTTATCAAAAAGCTGCGCGAGAACATACCCGGAATATGTATAAGGACGACGGTTATGGTCGGCTTCCCGGGAGAGACGGAGAAGGATTTTGAGGAGCTTTGCGAATTCGTAAAGGAAACAAGGTTTGACCGTCTCGGCGCGTTCACTTTCTCTCCGGAGGAGGGAACTCCGGCAGCCGATATGCCCGATCAGATCGATGAGCAGACAAAGCAGGATCGCTATGACATCATTATGCGCGAGCAGCTTGCCGTCTCGTCGGAACTGAATGAAAAGATGATAGGAAAAACAGTCACTGTGCTTTGCGAGGGCTTTGACCCCGTTTCCGAATCATATTACGGCAGAAGCGCGTCGGACGCTCCTGACATAGACACAAAGGTGTTCTTTACAAACGAACTCGGCAAAAAGCGCATAAGAGAAGGGGAATTCGCTTGCGTTAAGATCGAAGAGGTTCTCGATTACGACCTTGTCGGCAAGGTGATAAGGAAAGGGGAATAATGAAATGAAAATGAATGTTCCGAACAGACTGACCGTTTTGAGATTGCTCCTTGTGCCCGTATATCTTGTTTTCATCCTCGGCTTCGGCGGAGAAGTATGGGGCAGAGTAGTTTCGATATGCGTTTTTGCGATTGCGTCCTTTACGGATTTTCTTGACGGCAGAATTGCAAGAAAATATCATCTGATAACGGATTTCGGAAAATTTCTTGACCCCCTTGCAGACAAGTTTCTCGTTCTTGCCGCGCTTGCGTCGCTCTCCTTCGAAGCTGCAACCAACGCAGCAAATTCGATGATCTTTTCCGTGCTCTTCTTCTGCACGTTTATGGTTGTGCTTCTGCGCGAACTTGCTGTGACAAGTATGCGTCTTGTCGTTGCGTCAAGCCCTGATAAAAAGGTTGTTGCGGCGAGCTGGCTCGGCAAGATAAAAACCTGCACGCAGATGTTCTTCATACTGACGGCGATGATCGAACCGCTTATATGGGAAGGCCATATAGCGACGTATATCTTTATGGCGGCTGCCGCCGTTATGACGGTCTGGTCGGGGATGTCGTACATTGTCGGCTATTGGAAGTATCTTGACCCGTCCAAATAAAGCAAAAGCTATTGACATATTCGCTGAAATAGTATAAAATATAATCAGACGAGAAAAAATAAAATCACGGAGACACAAAATGACAGACGAATACAAAGATGAAAATATAATCACTCTGACCGATGAAGACGGCAAAGAGTGCAATTTCGAAGTAATGGCTGAAAAAGAGATAGAGGGAATAACCTATTACGCTCTTCTTCCGCTTGAAGATAACGAAAACGGAGAATATGTCCTTCTCAAGCTCGAAAAGGATGAGGACGGCGAAGATATTCTCGTGTCGGTTGACGATGACGACGAATTCGACAGAGTTTCCGATATATTTGAGGACGAGTTTTTCTCCGATATAGATTACGACGATAATTCAGACAAATAAGATTTTCCTGCCCTTCTCGTGATACGGTTTCAATTAAACCTACAACACGTAATTGGAGTCCGACCGTCCCGCGGTTTGCAGACCTCCCGCCCGTCTCCTGCTTATGACACGATTCGGCGCGGACGCTGGGAGCAGTAAAGCGGGGCAATAGGATGCCGTCCTTGCCAAAAGCAGGGTGTTAATTACGCCGTACACGGCCCGGTGGGGAAAAAGGACGTCTGAAAATGCGAAGGGACTGCGTTTGCAGTCCCTTTGTTATTGCAAAATAAAAACCACTCGCTTTGCGGGTGGTTTTTATTTCATTTATTCGGATCAGATGCCGAGAAGCTCTTTCTTCTTTTCCTCAAACTCGGCTTCGGAGATCTCGCCGCTATCAAGCATATTTTTGTATGTCAGGATCATATCCTCTGTCTGCTCGTCGATCTTCTTTTCTTTCTTGAAGAATGCGAGGCTCAGCTTGCCCTTATAGAAGAGCATACCGACGATTGCGATAACCGCAAACACAATCAGATAGTAAAGCGACTGTATTTTGTACGCCGCAATTGCGGAATAAACCATAAATCCGCAACAAACGCACGCAACGGCAGGCATAACAAACCTTTGGAACACATTCAGCCCCTTGCCCTTTATAATCATTACGATGAATATCGGGATGTAGAGTCCGTAAAGGGAGATGATCGGGAGTTCATCGTTCTCCCAGCCGATAATTGCGGGGAGCTTTTTCTGAATAAGTCCCATTTCCCATTGAAGCATCCAGAGCATACAGAGCGCAACGCCGATGATGGACGAGTTGTGAGGCATATTTGTCTCATCGTCTATCTGGGCAAACATTTTGTATGCGGGACCCTCTCCGCGGATTGCTATCGAATACATACCGCGGCAACAACCGAGCATAAGCCCGTTCATTGTTCCGAGACAGGAGATGACTATAAACACATAGACTATCGTGCCGAAAACTTCATTTTTGAAGAGTGCCGTGAAGGCTTCTCTCGGCAGACTGTCTCCGGCTGCCATAAGATCTTCTGTCTTGAGTACGCCGGAAAGGCCGAGAAAATAGAGAAGATATATACCGACAACAATTACCGCGCCGAGCACGAGGGCTATCGGCAGGTTTTTCTTCGAATTTTTGAGCTCGGAGTTTATCGACGTTGTTATTATCCAGCCCTCATATGCGAAGGCGAAAGCGCACATTGCCGCGATTATGCTGCCGGAGCCGCCTTCAACCTCGATATTGGCTTTGAAAGCATCGCCGATGTTGCCGTTTGTAAGCCCGACAATCGTTCCGACAATGCCCATTACAAGGAGCGGGACGAATTTTATGAAAGTTGCACTGACCTGAAATTTGCCTGCAATTTTCGGCGAAATGGCATTTACGAAATATCCCATAATGAGATAGAATGCCGCAACGACAAGATGAAGGTCGCTGAAAGGGTCCCAGCCGAAGAGCACGCAGGTGTACTGTCCGGACACCCAAGCGAGGGTTGAGGTGATTGTCGGGTAATAGATGGTTGTCATAAACCAGCCGACTATGTATGCAAACTTTCTCCCGCAGGTGACTTCCGAATAGTCAACAATGCCGTTTACTTTCTCGTGCTTTTGAGCAAGAACCGAGAAAACGTAAGAGCAGATGAGCATTATCAGCCCGACCCCGCCGACTGTTACAAGACACTTCAACATATTACCGTTTGTGTTTTGCAGGACTTTTCCGGCTTTGAAGAATATTCCGGAGCCGACGACCGTACCGACAACCATACATATGGCTGTCAGCAGACCGTATTTTTTGGTCAGTTTGTTTTCCATTTGTTTTTCTTTCCTTAAAAATGCGTTAAAATTCTGTTTACACAGTGGTGAAACATATAATATAACAATGATACTCTCTTTCGCATAATTTGTCAAGAAATAAATGAAAAACAATAAAAATTATTTTTTGCAAGCGAATTTCGGCAAAAAAATTCGGAGAAAAACGAAAATCGGTGTGCGGCGGGAAGATGTCATCCGTCGTTTCTTATTTCGAGCTGATATGCGTTTGCAAGCCCGATGACCGTTTCATAGAGAAGCTCTGTGTATTCCTGCATTTTTTCGGGCGTCATCGCCTTTACCTTTGCGAAGATCTCTTTTTCGCGCTCTTCGTCATAAACGCGGATGTCGTTTTCCTTTTTATAATGACCGATCTCCCCGCAGATCTGCATCCTGCGCAAAAAGAGCTTTGTCAGGTATGAATCGATCTCGTCGATTTCGGCGCGTTTTTTCTCAATATCCATATTTTTCTCCTTATTTATATTACGGTAAGCGGTGCGGAGAGGTTTTCTTCTGCGCTTTTACCTATATATATCGTGAATTTTCCGGGTTCGACGTATGTTTTCAGATCCGGATGGACTATCGCAAGATCGGAGATTTTGAGGGGAATTGTCACTTTCTTGCTCTTGCCCGCCTTGATTTCAACTTTTTCAAAGCCGCAAAGCTGGATGACAGGCTGCATAACGCTTGAAATCTCGTCTCTGTAATAAAGCTGAACGGTCTCTGCTCCGTCGCAGCTTCCCGTGTTTGTGACGGTTACTGAAACGTCGATTGTGTCCTTTGCCGTCGCCGTGCCTTTGGAGAGAGTCATAGCTGAATACTCAAACGACGTATACGAAAGTCCGTAGCCGAAAGAATAGAGGGGCCCTGCCTCGGCATCGACGTATTTCCCGCCGTGCCAGCCGGAAAGGTGATTGTAATAGCAGGGAACCTGACCCGAAGCGCGGGGGAATGAGATCGGCAGCTTTCCGCTCGGACAGAATTTTCCGGCGATGAGCTCCGCCGCCGCAAGCCCGCCGAGGTCTCCTCCGTTGAACATTTCAATTACGGCGTTAGATCTCTTTGCAACATTTTCGATGCAGAGAGGCTTGCCGTTTATAAGAACTGTAACTATTGGCTTGCCTGTCTGCTTTAAAGCGTCAAAGAGCTCGTTCTGTCTGCCGGAAAGCTCAAGATTTGCTCTGTCACGCGTTTCTCCGTTGAGGGAAAGGTCATCGCCGCAGACGAAGACCGTAACGTCGCAGGCCTTTGCCGTCTCAACCGCGGAGGAAATATCGTCTTCTTCTGAAGAATGAATGTCGCAGCCCTTGCAATATCTGATCTTCGAGCTGCCGAAAACGGTTTTCATCCCGCGAAGAACGGTGTAAGCGTCGCCGGCAGGAATAGCGTCCGGATGCGGGTCGGGGTGACTGAAGAAAGTCCAGTCGCCGTATTGCGCCTTTATATTGTCCGCGTTCGGCCCGATAACGGCAATCGTTTTCGGTGCGGACTTCAGCGGCAGAGTGCCGTCGTTTTCAAGCAGGACAAGGCTTTCTCTTGCCAGCTTGTGATTTATTTCTATATGATCCTTTGAACCGATGACGCTCCTCGGCAGTCGCTTTTTATTTTTGTCAAACAGCCCGAGCGAGAATTTGACGCGCAGTATACGGCGCAGGGCGTTGTCAACCGTTTTCTCGCTTATGCTGCCGCTGCGGATGCCGGCGATAACGGCGTCGCAGAAGTCTGTCGATACCATCGCCATATCGTTGCCCGCTTCAAGCGTTGCTTTAGATGCTTCGGAGAAATTTTCCGCTCCGCGCTGTTTTCTTATATAGCTTTTGACGTTGTCCCAGTCTGTTATGACAAAGCCCTTGAAGCCGAGTTCTTTTTTCAGTACGTCCGAAAGAAGGCGCTTGTGAACCGTCATCGGCACGCCGTCGATTGAGCCGTATGCCGTCATAACTGTGCTTGCACCGGCTTTTATGCCCTTTACGAACGGCGGGAGAAACACCTCTCGTATCTTGCGCTCGGTTACTTCCGTGTCGTATGCGTCGCGTGCGCCGGTTGCCTCTCCATAGCCTATATAATGCTTGAGACACGCGGCAACAAGACCGTCGTCCTCATAGCCGTGAACAATCGCCGCGCCGAGTTCGCCGGCAAGATACGGATCCTCTCCGAACGTTTCGTCAACGCGACCCCAGCGGGTATCTCTCGCAAGACAGAGCACGGGAGAGAATACGAAATCAAGCCCGTCCGCATTGACCTCTTCTGCCGTCGCTTTTCCCATTCCTTTTATAAGCTCCCTGTTCCAGGAGCAAGCCGCCGCAAGCTGCGAAGGGAACACGACCGCGCCGTTTATCAGCGCGTGACCGTGAATTGCGTCTATACCGAATATCGGCGGAATTTTCATTCTTGTCTGAGCCGCTTTTTCTCTTATCGCGTCGGCGTCCTTGCCGAGAACGTGAAGAAATGAGCCCGCGCCGCGACGGATAAAGCTCTCAAAAACCTCGCTGTCTCCGTTTGCAGCGACCTGCTGAAGCTGAAGAACCTTTTCTTCAACCGTCATTTTCTTTATGAGCTTTGATATTTTTCTTTCTGTTGTTATCGAATATTTCATTTTGACCTCTTTTTAAAGGGCATTCTTTTTATAGGATTATATCATAGCGGAAGATGATTTTCAATAGCAAAAACAGCTTTCCGACTGGCGGAAAGCTGTTTTTGCTTTGGGGGTTATGGGGATGTTTTTAATATTGAATATCAAAAATGCAATTCAATAATATTTTATTTTTGCGGCATCGAGAATGGCTTTTCTCATTTCGGCGCCTCCTGCAAGATTTTTGACCGTCAGATTGTAACCGGTTGTCGTAACTGTAAGGGTTGCATAGCCAAAAATTTTTCCGTAAAGCGACTGTTCGATATAAACATCGGTTATGTTACCGATGCTTTCGTTCAGCACACGATCATCCTGCTTTCCGAGGACACGAGAATCGGTGAGCAGGAGAAACCCGTTTGTTTGCCTTTTTGTTGCAACGAGACAAAAGCATATCCAGACAGTCGCAAGAATCGCAATGATTACGGCGGACACAACACGAAGCACTTTTCCTGCGTCTTCGGATATTGCCGCGATAAGCCTGATGAGCCCGAGATCAATCGTCGGTATATAGGCTATAAGGACATAAGCGGGAACGGACACCCAAAAGACTATTTTTGCGGCAAGGCTGCTGTCCGCTCTTTTTATGATTTTTTCCTCAGGCTTTGGGTTAAAGTCGCCTGTTGCTATGCTCATTTTATGATTTTATAGCGCCTGCAACGGCATTTGCCATCTGAGAAGCCTGCTCTTTGATTCTGTCTTCTTCGAACTGATCCTGCTGAGCCATTACGGCGCGCTTGAAATCCTCTGCGTTTTTCATTCCCGCATAAATGAATTTTCCTGCGGCAGCTGTTATCTCAATCGTTGCATAGTTGAATATTTTTCCGCCGAGATTCTGTGTTACGGCAACATTCTGGATCTTGTTGAGCGGAATGTCCATAGATTGAGTGTTTACAAGTCCGACTCTGCCCGCAACCTTTTTGTTCGTGAGCACGAGCTCGCGCTTTGTGAAGGCGATTGTTGCAATAATCGCTTTTATGAGCGGGATAAGGAGCAGCCAGCAGAACAGTATACCCTTGATCCAAGTCGGAATGAGGAATAGCCCGTTTGTTTTACACTCTCTTACCACTTTCTCGTTCTTTGTTAAATTGTTTTCTACGAATTTTCCCATCTTTGTTGTTCTCCTTTAAATAATAATGATTTTCCTTTGCGGCTTCGTGTCCTTCTGTCCGCAGGGGGGGTGATGCTCAATACGCAACAGATTTTGTCGGTATTTGTAAACATTATATTCTTATAATAATAAAAAGTCAATCTTAAAAGAATAAAAAATCTGTATTTTGTCGATATTCACAAAATATTGAGGGAAAAATGGTGAATATAGCATAATTGCCGTAACGAATGAATGCCGCAAGGCGGGGAAAATTCGCGCGAGAAAGCGCGTTTTCAGTTTTATAAAACTTAACACAAGCCTTTATAGAAATAATAAGGCGCGCAATAAGATGATACAATATACATATAAGAATAAAACGGAGGCATTAAATGACTGTCGGTAGCCGTATAAAGGAATTAAGGGAGAAGCGCGGGTTCACTCAAAACAGACTGGCAGAATGGGCAGGGGTGTCCCAGACGCATTTGCGTCGTGTTGAGCTTGGCGAAGCCGACATAACAGTCGGTCATTTGGCGCTCATATGTGATACGCTCGGCGTTTCGCTCGGCGAGTTTTTCTCGGATCCGAAGGAAGAGTCGGACTTGAGCTCGGCAATGTCGCACCTTTCGGCAAATCAGAAAAAATTGCTGGTTGAATTTCTGAAATCGCTGTAAGCCCTTGTAAATATGACATTTTTTTAAAAACTGAAATTAAAATAAAAAACAACCGTTTTCGGCAATATGTGGAAAGCGGTTGTTTTTATTATAAAATAGGTTGGATTTTATTTTGCAGTGGACGTATAAGTTATCGGCGACGTCAGGGCATATAGCTGACGACCGAGACAAAAAGAAAACCCGAACCCAAAATCCATAATGATCGGGTTCGGATTATTCCGCCTTGGTGCAGGTAACAGGGGTCGAACCTGCACGGTTGCCCACCGGTTCCTAAGACCGGCGCGTCTGCCAATTCCGCCATACCTGCATATAATAAAAAATGTATGCTGATAATAAGAAAATCCCGAACGCTTTTGCATTCGGGATTTTGGTGACCCGGACGAGAATCGAACTCGTGTTACCGCCGTGAAAGGGCGGTGTCTTAACCGCTTGACCACCGGGCCTTACCCTAAACCCTATTGGGCTTAGGCTGGTAGCGGAAGTTGGACTTGAACCCACGACCCTCCGGGTATGAACCGAATGCTCTAGCCAACTGAGCTATTCCGCCACGCATATACAAATTGAACGCGCTGCTTGACAACGCTCGTACATTATATCATATGGTATTATTTTTGTCAACAGTTTTTGAAAATTATTTTCCGAAAATTTTTCTAAAAAATATTCAATTTTTTTCAAAAAAAGTGTTGACAAGAGGAGTGCCTTATGCTATAATAAGTCTCGCCGCGAGCGAGTGAAGCCCTTGTGGTCAAATCGAAAGAGTATAGGGGAGCATAGCTCAGCTGGGAGAGCATCTGCCTTACAAGCAGAGGGTCATAGGTTCGAGTCCTATTGTTCCCACCATACGGCCCGGTAGTTCAGTTGGTTAGAACGCTAGCCTGTCACGCTAGAGGTCAGGGGTTCGAGTCCCCTTCGGGTCGCCAATTTCCGCGGCGAATTCAATAGCGGAAATAACTCCCTTGCGGTTTGCCTCTGTAGCTCAGTTGGTAGAGCAGGGGACTGAAAATCCCCGTGTCGTTGGTTCGATTCCGATCGGAGGCACCATCTGCGGATTTAGCTCATTTGGTAGAGCGCGACCTTGCCAAGGTCGAGGTGGCGGGTTCGAGCCCCGTAATCCGCTCCAAAGAATCAGCACACCAAGTGAATATTGGTGTGCTGATTTTTTCAGAGCATTACAAAATTAAATAAGGCACCATAGCCAAGCGGTAAGGCAGAGGTCTGCAAAACCTTTATTCCCCGGTCCGATTCCGGGTGGTGCCTCCAGGTGTTCTGGTCTTGAAAGGTACCAGGCAAAAGTCCGGAAACTATACGTTTTCCGGACTTTTTTGTTCAAGCGCTAAAAACGAAAAATTGTGGAAGGTAAGATGGACAATGGGAGCAGTCGCATTCATATCAATTGTTGTAATAATTGCTTCGATTTTAGCAATTAAAATCACAAATGAAAAAAGGTATAAGGAGTTGGAATCTGAAATTCTGAAAAAACTTGGTTTCTCGAATTGGGATATAGTTCCTCATTATGATGAGTTCGTTGTGGTAAAAAGTCGTCAAACTCTGGAAAAGTATGATGAAATAAGGTTTTTCAAGGAAGATGACAAAAATCTTGCGAGCGCGCGGGAAACAATTGAAAGGAAAAATGAAATTTCAAAGATTGCACGCGAATTTTTAAAAGACAACGAGTATAAGGACCATCCGCAATATTCAAAGATCGTTCCGCACATTGATAAGATTATAGATAATGCACGTGCTTACAGAGTTGCCGTAAAATATATATCGTCTGCAGGTAACCATTTGGGCACAAGAGAAATAATTTTGCGAAAACGTGATATAAGCAGGTTTGAAGAGGATCCTTCGTTGCTTATGGGCAAGGTCGAGTATAACAAATATTTAAAAGAGCAGCAAAAAGAGGCGTTGAATCAAAAACAACATACATATTACGAAAGAGTAAATAAAGTTATTGATTTTGCTAACGAGAAGAAACCGACGCTGTTTATCAAAGAAAGCAAAGAACGGTTGGACAGCTTGGTTGCTCAGCTGTTTGACAGAACTGTAAACAGCATCAAAAAAATAAAAGCCGTTGATAGCGAAGAATGGGATATTGTTGAGAGCTTTATAGATAAGATAGATAAAGAAATAAATGAAGTTGTTGATAAAAACGAAAGGATTCTTGAGTATTATAATTCAGACAGTTTTTTGAAAATTAAAGAAACCTGTGAGACTTTAATGAGTAACCAAAGAGAATTCAATGAGTATATTACGGAAAAAGTTAATGCGATTTCCCGTCTTTTGGGGACAAGAGTCGTGCGCAACGATACGATCAATGACGACGAATATCAATATGTTCGTCCTTATCAAAAGACAATTACACCGTTTACGGCAGAGGTGTCTGCGGCTGTATTCTCAAGTGCTGAAAACAGTCCGCTCGATTATGTGATAAAAAATTTTTATCCCAACAAGGAATTATATCCCGAGCAGATTCAGAAACTTCGTTTGCTTATTGAGGAGCTTGAAACTCTTAAGGAAGCCAAACAGATTATTGATAATTATAAGGCGGAGTATCAACAGTATCTCGGAGATGTGCCCGGTTATGTTATGACGGACGATGAAGCAGGCTTTTATTCCAGACTGGGATTTGCCAATATTGATGAGAGCGTGCTTGCTGTGGAATATAAGTTCTCATATACATCCGGCGGAGGTATGGCAAAAAGAACTTTTACTGTCCCGATGACAGAGGAAACCATTGTAGAATTGATCAAAGCACTTGAGGGAAAACTTTCGGCGGGAGCTTTTACAAAGGAACAAAGGGCATTGATGACAAATAAATTGCGCGAGTATATCAAAAAACGAGACAATTTTACCTGCTGCAATTGCGGAAACTCTGTTTATGCGGAGCCAAACCTCCTGCTTGAAATAGATCACATTATTCCAGTGTCCAAAGGAGGTTGCACAACAGAAGACAATCTTCAGACATTGTGCTGGAAATGCAACAGAGCGAAGAGCAACAAGGTCGCATATTGAGTAATAAATTTATGCTCAAGTGCACCGGTATCAAAATATGCCGGTCAAAAAGCCCGAGATTTTCTCGGGCTTTTTTGTTTTCGCTTCGCTTTTTCAGAAGCCGGAAAAGTGCAAAAAAGATGCCAAGCGCCGTTTTCGACTTTTCCGCGCGGAATCTGACCGACGAAGCAGACCTGAGCCTTATTTTTATCTGTTTATTCATTGCTTGAATGATTTTCAAATATATGTTATAATAACGAAAAACAGATACAGGAGATGAAAATGAGATTTTCGTTTGACTCGTTTATTGACGGAAGTTTTGACTATGATCCTGAGACAAAAACGCATAGTTGTGTATGGTTGCGTGAAGAAAAAATGGACATCGGCGGCGGAAGAATTTCGATTTCCGATATTGATAAACTGAGAGATTGTCCGGACGCTTATGCGGTGACGATTTCCGGGCTGCAACAAGATACCTTCGAGTATTTTATAAAAACATACGGCAAGCAGCTGAAAGCGATTCGCTTCTTTAAAAATAAGTTTATTGAGAATCTGTCTTTACTCAGTACGCTGCCGCAACTTGAGTATGTTGTTCTTTTTGCAAATCAAAGGGTTGCCTCTCTCTGGAATATGACTGAAAATAAGTCTCTGACGGGACTGTGCATAGAAGATTTTTCGCGTCTGTCGTCTATTAAAGGAATTGAAACCGCTCCTGCTCTCAAGGAATTCAGAATCGGAAACGCAGTTTGGAGCAAAATGATTGTCGACAGTATGATGCCGCTTGCAAATACAGGTATAGAAAGACTTGCTTTTACCGGGCGCGCGATTGAGGATAACGACCTGTCTTTTATAGAGCAACTTCCGCATTTGAAAGTGTTTGATTTTCCGACAAATCTTTTCACAACGGAACAGGTGGCGTGGATCGTTGCAAACTTTCCGCAGGTTGAAGGTTTTTCTTTGAAGCCCAAGTATGACTGCAAGTTATTTGAATCGAATGAAAATCCGGTGGATGTACCCGGAACGATAATTGTCGGGAAGCGCAAACCCGCTTTGAAAGTTAAAGGAAACGAAGCAAAAATCGAAAAATATATTCAAGCTTTTGAAGCTTTGAAGGAAAAATTCAAATGTGTTTCATATCGGAATGCCTTTCTCTAACAACAAACAGGCATTTTTTAAGATTGTAACAGACAAGTGCTTCGGTCTTGAAGAATGCCGGTCAAAAAGCCCGAGATTTTCTCGGGCTTTTTTGTTTTCACTTCGCCTTTTCAAAAACTGGCAACGATTGACTTTTTGAAGAAAGGATGATATAATACTCAGTAAGGAAATAATGATTTGATATAAGAGGGGACGCAAAATGGATATATTCATTAAGCTGAAAAAACGGCGAACGACGCGTCGGATTATAGAAATTGCAATTGTCGTTGTGGCTTTTGCGTTTTTAATTATATTTTGCATTTTGAAAGAAAACAGCAAAGTGGTTACAAGCGTTGACGCCGAGCCATTTCTATCTTATGATTATGTTGAGTATAAAGAAGATTACGCAGCAGCGATTTTGGTTTCCGGCTTGTTTTTTGCCGTTTCGCTTTCCTTTCTTATTGCCGATTTGCTGGCAGCCAAAATTTATTATACCGAGATCGACGGAGAGGACATTATCGTATATAACGGGCTGGGTCTTGCAAGGCTGTTTGTCAACGACGAAGAAAAGGATTCGATGTTTTTGAAATCATATTTGGAAACAAGGCTGAAAAGCGGAGTTGTGTTGACAATTGTGCCGCAATTCTTTATGTCTTATCGCATCACATTTTCAGACGATCGTCCGGCAATCGACCTATAAAGCTCATAAGATCTCTGTTTGATAACAGATTGGCAGCCTTCAAGACTGAATAAGCAAAGTGCTCCGGTATCAAAATATGTCGGTCAAAAAGCCCGAGATTTTCTCGGACTTTTTTGTTTTTCTCAAAAATAACCGTTAAGTATTTTTGTTTGCCGGAAGGCGCGGGGCGGGATAAATGTAACGTTTAAGGCTTGGCATCTGATTTATGGCGGCGACACGGCTGCCGAAAACGAAAATATTACGAAGTCGCTCTTGACATTTTGAAAAAACCGACTATAATATACTAACGAACATTAGTTAGTATGAGGCGGGTATGAAGCAGGAAGATACGAAACAAAAAATTATCGATAAGGCGCTTGAGCTCTTTTCCGAGCGGGGCTACGATTCGGTCAGCGTCGGCGATATTGCAGACGCTGTCGGAATTAAGGCGCCGTCGCTTTATAATCATTTTTCGGGAAAACAAGCGATATTCGATGCGATCGTCAGGTCAACTGCGGCAAAATATGAGGCGGATACAGGGAAGATCGATATTCACGTTCAGAACGCGTCGCAGGATATTTCCGTTTTTGAGAATATTACGGAGGACGCTCTCTTTGAGAAACTACGGCAGATCTTCGAATATTCTTTGCACAATGAAACGATCAGTCGTTTCCGTCGTATGATGACGATTGAGCAATTCCGCTCTCCGGAGCTGGCGGTGCTTTATTCCGAGCGCTATGTTGAGCGGCTGATTTCATATCATTTGGGCATTTTCCGCGCTCTGATTGCAGCAGGAGAGATCAGAAACGAAGACCCGGAAGCTCTGGCGATGATGTATGTCTCGCCGGTTATGACGCTCATCGGCGTGTGCGACCGTCAGCCGGAAAGGGAGAGCGAGTGCCTTGAAAGGCTCCGCCGCCACGTACGACTGTTTTTCCGCACAGTTCATAAAGACGATTTTAGCAGAGGTGAAAACAAATGAAAAAAACATTGGCACAAAAGCTGGGACTGCTCGGCGTTATCAGCTTTCTTTCTTATACGGCGGCTGTTGTTTTTTCGCCGCTTGCATATCCCGGATATGACTCGCTTTCGCAGGCGGTCAGCGATCTGAGCGCGGCAAATGCACCGTCGCTTGCGCTATGGAATCAGCTTACCGCCTTTTACAACGTCTGCGAGGTCACCTGCGTCACGGTTGTCTGCATAGGCATACAGGGGCAGAAAACAAGGCTTCTGCGGACGGGAATTTATCTTTTTGCGGTTATGGAATGGGTTTCGGCTGTCGGATATAGGATGTTTCCTCTTTCGGACAGCGGCTATGCGGGAGCGTTTCAGGACGTTATGCATATGGTTGTTACGGCGGTTGTCGTGTTGCTTTCGATCGTGTCGCTTGTGCTGACGATTATTGCGGGGGCGAAGAGCAGAGATTGCCGCTCATACGGCGTTTGCGCAACGGTTGCGCTTGCGATGATGCTTGTCGGTGCGCTCGGAATGAAGATTGTGCCGGCAGAATATTTCGGCGTTGTTGAAAGGTTCAGCGTGTTTGCCGCGACCGGTTTCAATGCGGCGCTCGGAATTCATCTGTTTTGTGCAGGCGGAGAAAATAAAGACAGGAGCTTACAAAAATGAGAAACAAAATTTATCCCCGTCCGCACGACAGGCAGACGGTTTACCTGAAGGATGTCATAACAAATCCGAATATCGAAATCGGCGAATATACGATCTATAATGATTTTGTAAACGATCCGCGCGATTTTGAGAAGAACAACGTTCTCTATCATTATCCGATCAACGGCGACAAGCTGAAGATCGGGAAATTCTGTTCTGTTGCCTGCGGGGCAAAGTTTCTTTTTACAAGCGGAAATCATTCGCTTGAGTCGCTATCGACCTATACCTTTCCAATTTTCTTTGACGAATGGGGGCTTGACGCAAAAAATATCAGGCAGGCTTGGGACAACAAGGGCGATATTGTCATCGGCAGCGACGTCTGGATCGGATATGAAGCCGTCATAATGTCCGGAGTCAGGATCGGAGACGGAGCGATTATCGGAACAAGAGCGGTTGTGACAAAGGATGTCCCGCCTTATACAATCGTCGGCGGTATTCCCGCAAAGCAGATCCGTAAGCGTTTTGACGACGCAATGATTGAAAAGCTGGAGGAGATTCGCTTTTGGAACTGGGATGAGGAAAAAATAAAGCGCAATATTTCAGCGATTCAGTCCGGAGATATATGTGTGCTGGAGCGTGCGGAATGAAACCGACCGTCATCGACCCCAAAACAACCGCTCGCGCCGAGGCTTATGAGCTTTGGATGAACGCGCCGAATCCTATGGTGACCTTTTTTAAAACGTTTGACGTTACGCCTCTCGTCAGGTTAAGCCGGAAGCGCGGGTTGAAATTCAATATGCTGATGGATTATTGCATTGGGAAAGCGGCGAGCGGAATAAAGGAATTTTATATGCTCCCCGTCGGGCGGGAGCTTTGGGAATATGACGGCATCGCCGTAAACACCATTGTAAAGAACAAAAAAGGGGAGGTTTCCTCCTGCGACATACCGTTTTCGGGCAGTCTTGAGCAGTTTGACGCAGACTATCTCCGCCTTACCCGGCAGGTGGCGGAGAACTGTGAAAATCACGATATTGCCGACAGTATGGTCATCGGCACATCGGCAATAATCGATACCGAGATTGACGGCGCCGTCGGTATGAACAGCGGCATTTTCAATAACCCGTTTATCATCTGGGGCAAATATCATAAAGGATTTTTTAAGACGACGCTCAAGCTTTCATTTCAGTTTCATCATACCCAGATGGATGGCGCACACGCCGGACTGTTTTTGCGACTGTTGCAGGAGAATATCAAAGAGATAAATAAACAGATCCGAAAACGGAGAGGAATATGATCGCCGGCGGCAGAAAAGAGGACTTTTTAATATGAAGAATATTGTTGTATATGTTCACGGGAAGGGCGGCTCCGCAGAAGAAGCCGGGCATTATAAAAAGCTCTTTCCGGAGAGCGAGGTTATCGGTTTTGACTATCGGTCGCAGACGCCGTGGGACGCCGAAGGAGAATTTCGGACATTCTTTGCGGATGTGCGCAGGCGATGCGACAGCCTGACCCTGATTGCAAACAGCATCGGCGCATTTTTTGCGATTTCATCGCTTGACGGCTCACTTGCAGACAAGGCATATTTTATATCGCCCGTCGTTGATATGGAAAAGCTGATACTGAATATGATGGCTTGGTCGGGCGTGACAGAGGAGGAGCTACGGGAGAGAAAGGAAATAAAGACGGACTTCGGAGAGACGCTCTCGCTGAAATATCTTTGCTACGTTCGCGAGCATCCGCTTATCCTGCGTATACCGGGCTGTATTTTGTTCGGGGAGAAGGATGAGCTGACTTCTTTTGAAACCGTATCGGCTTTCGCCAAGCGCTTCGGCGCGGCGCTGACGGTTATGCCCGGAGGCGAGCATTGGTTTCATACAGAGGAGCAAATGCGTTTTCTGGACGACTGGATAGAAAGGAACGAAAAAGCATTGTGAAATTTCCGGTTGAAGGAAATATGTCATATCGGGAGGTATTTTGCGAATATCGATAATGGCGAGCCGCCGGATTATCTTCCTTAATATTATCAAAAAAATTTTTCAAAAACCTCTTGACAAGTTGCCCTCTGCTAACTATAATGAGAACGTAGTTAGCAAAGGGTAACCAAAGGAGGTTATTATGATGCCATTATCACTTGCCGATATAGGCGAAGAGAATACGGTTAAGAGAATCGGAGGAAGCCCGGAGGTAAAAAAACATCTGGAAAACCTCGGATTTGTTGTCGGAGGGAATGTGACCGTTGTTACTTCTCTCGGAGGGAACGTCATCGTCAACGTAAAAGAGGCGCGTGTTGCCATAAGCGAAGAGATGGCGAGAAAGATTATGGTATAACGGCGCAGACAGCGTCTATACATATTTAAGGAAACAAAATCAGTAAATCTGAAACGAAGGAGGATACGGGCTTATGAAAACTCTGCGAGATGCAAAGATCGGAGATACCGTCAAGGTTGTCAAGCTCCACGGTGAAGGCGCCATCAAACGCCGCATAATGGATATGGGAATTACGAAGGGTGTCGAGATTTATGTTCGCAAGGTTGCACCTCTCGGCGATCCGGTTGAGGTCAAAGTGCGTGATTATGAGCTTTCCCTGAGAAAAGCCGACGCGGAAATGATCGAGGTTGAATAAACCTTTTTGAGGGGAGTGAATCCCCGTTTTTCAAGACTTTATGTTAGCTCAAGCTAACGAAAGAAAGAGAGGATTTTTGGGATTATGAGTTTAAGAATTGCCCTTGCGGGCAACCCGAACAGCGGTAAAACAACGCTTTTCAACGCTCTCACCGGTTCCAACCAGTTCGTCGGTAACTGGCCTGGTGTTACGGTCGAGAAAAAGGAAGGTAAGCTGAAAAAGCACGACGGCGTTATCGTCACGGACCTTCCCGGTATTTATTCGCTTTCTCCTTACACCCTTGAAGAGGTTGTTGCGAGAAACTATCTGATAGGCGAGCGTCCCGACGCGATTCTCAACATCGTCGACGGTACAAACCTTGAAAGAAACCTTTACCTTACAACACAGCTCACAGAGCTTGGAATACCCGTCGTCATTGCCATAAATATGATGGACGTTGTCAAAAAGAACGGCGACAAGATCAACACCGCAGAGCTTTCACGTCAGCTCGGATGCAAGATCGTTGAGATCTCCGCTCTGAAGGGCACGGGCATTATGGAAGCGGCTGAAGCGGCAATCGATGCGGCAAACAACGGAAAGACCGTTCCTATGCACACCTTCTCCGGCTGTGTTGAGCACGCCATCGCTCATATCGAAGAGGCTGCTGTTCATAACCTTCCGGAAGAACAGCAGAGATGGTATGCGATAAAGATATTTGAGAGAGATGACAAGGTTCTTTCGACTCTCAATATCGCTCCCGAGACAATGGCTCATATCGAAAGCGATATAGCCGCTGCGGAAAAGGAGATGGATGATGACGCTGAATCGATCATCACAAACGAAAGATATATTTACATAGGCTCGATAATCAAATCGTGCTATAAGAAAAAGAAAGCCGGTCAGCTCACAACCTCCGACAAGATAGACAAGGTTGTCACAAACCGTTGGCTCGGACTTCCGATCTTCGCGGCAATTATGTTCATCGTTTACTATCTTTCGATGGTTACCGTCGGTGCTTTTGCAACCGACTGGATGAACGACGGTGTGTTCGGCGACGGCTGGCACCTTCTCGGCATAGGCTCGAAGGCTTACGGCGAAGCGTCAGACACATACTCGGATGCTATGAACGCGATAAACGCGTTTGTCGAAGTTGATACCGAAGCTGAAGACTTTGACGCTGCGGCTGTTCTTGAAGCTCTCAAGAACTTCAAACCCGCAGAGGGCGAAAACAAAGGAACTGTTATCGTTGAAGATGAGGAAACTCTCGAACAGACGGAAATGACAGTTTACTACGACAAGATCCCCGAAAATCTCACGAAGGCTGAAGAAGCCGGCACAATCGGTATGACTTACCTTGAAGCCGTTGAGTATTTCTCGGGTGAAAATACGGAATTCGCAGAACCCGATCCCGCTGACTTCGGCGTATGGGTTCCCGGTGTTCCCGTTCTCATAGGAGACGGACTTGAGGCTGCAAACGCTCCCGAATGGCTCTCCGGACTTATTCTCGACGGTATCGTTGCCGGCGTCGGCGCGGTTCTCGGATTTGTTCCTCAGATGCTCGTCCTCTTCCTGCTTCTTGCATTCCTTGAAGCGTGCGGTTATATGGCACGTATCGCATTCGTGCTTGACCGTATCTTCCGTAAATTCGGACTTTCCGGTAAATCCTTCATCCCGATGCTCATCGGTACGGGTTGCGGTATCCCCGGAATTATGGCATCGCGTACAATCGAAAACGAACGTGACCGCCGTATGACAATAATGACGACAACCTTCATCCCCTGCGGAGCAAAGGTTCCGTTCATCGGAATGATTGCAGGCGCGCTCTTCGGCGGTTCTGCTCTCGTTGCAACAAGCGCATACTTCATCGGTATGGCTGCAATAATCGTTTCCGGTATTATGCTCAAGAAGACAAAGATGTTTGCAGGCGACCCCGCTCCGTTCGTTATGGAGCTTCCCGCATACCACCTTCCGACAGTCGGCAACGTTCTCCGTTCAATGTGGGAACGCGGCTGGTCGTTCATAAAGAAGGCGGGAACGGTCATCCTTCTTTCAACGATCTTTGTATGGTTCACATCTTACTTCGGTGTTGTTGAGGGAACATTCCGTATGCTCGCTGAGGATGAACTTGACAAATCAATCCTTGCTGCTGTTGGCGGAGCTATCTGTTGGATCTTCAAGCCTCTCGGCTGGGGAACCTGGCAAGCAACCGTTGCATCCATCACAGGTCTTGTTGCTAAGGAAAACATCGTTGGTACAATGGGTATTCTTTACGGTGCCGAAGGCCCCGTTTGGACTACGCTCGCGAAGACATTCTCCGGTATCACAGGCTATTCCTTCCTCGTATTCAACCTTCTTTGCGCTCCCTGCTTTGCAGCTATCGGCGCAATCAAGCGTGAAATGAACAGCGCAAAATGGACTTGGTTTGCAATCGGATACCAGTGCGGATTTGCTTATGCTATCGCACTTATGATCAACCAGTTCGGTAACCTTATCACAGGCAACCTCGTTGTTTCCGGCGAAGTCGGCACGACAGTTGTCAACATCGTAGGCCTTGTTGCAGCATTTGCATTGCTCGGACTCATTGTTTATATGCTTGTCCGTCCTTACAAGGAAGCTACAAAGCTCACAGAAAAGGTTAAGGTTTCTGCAAAATAAAAACAATTATGTGAAAGGAGCTGTGTTTTATGTTTGCGTGGATATCTGCTAATATCGGAACGATAATTATATGTGCCGTACTTTTGCTTATAGTTGCGGCGATAATAATCGGACTTGTCAAGGATAAGAAAAAGGGCAAATCGTCCTGTGGATGTAACTGTGCCCATTGCGCTATGGCAGGCTCCTGCCACAACAACGTCAAAAAAGACAAATGATTTCTGCGGGAGGCAGGCAAACGCCCGTCTCCCTTGAAATTTCCCGGCAAGTTAGCTTCTGCTAACTTGCCCGACGGAGCCCGACACGGTTATCGCAGTGCCGGAAGAAAGAACTACAGAGGTATTTTTAATGGCGATAGTTGAATTCAAAAATGTCAGCCGTGTTTACAAAAGCGGCGATCACGAGCTGAAAGCCCTCGACGGCGTAAATATGTCGCTTGAAGAGGGAAAGTTTGTTGTTATTCTCGGACCCAGCGGGGCGGGAAAGAGCACACTCCTGAACCTCCTCGGCGGGCTCGACAGCCCGACGAGCGGAAAGATTTATGTGCAGGGAAGGGATATTTCAACTCTTTCCGGAGACGAGCTTGCGGAGTACAGAGCGGAGAAAGTCGGTTTTGTGTTCCAGTTTTACAACCTCGTCCCGACGCTCACCGTCCACGAGAATGTCTCGCTTGTGAAGGAAATCTCGAAGGACGCTCTTTCCGCAACAAAAATGCTCGAAGAGGTCGGGCTTTCGGATCATCTCCGCAATTTTCCGGCGGAGCTTTCCGGCGGCGAACAGCAGCGAGTTTCGATTGCCAGAGCGCTGGCGAAGAATCCGAAGATTCTCCTTTGTGACGAGCCGACGGGCGCTCTTGACTCCGAAACGGGAGTTATGGTGCTCAAGTTGCTCCTGAAAATGGCAAGAAGCTACGGAAAGACGATAGTCATAGTAACTCACAACCAGAACATTGCCAGAATGGCGGACACCGTCATCAGGGTCAAAAACGGAAAGATCGTCTCTCAGGAGGAGCAGAAAAATCCCGCCTCGGCAGACGATATCGACTGGTGAGGAGGGCTTTGCCGTGCTTTTCAGAAAACTCTGGAGAACGATGGGTCTTTATCGCGCCCAGTTTATCTCAATGATAATAATGATCGCCCTCGGAGTCGGTATTTTTGTCGGCTTCAATATGGAGTGGGTCAGCATAAAGGGAAACACGGACAGCTTCTTCGACGCTACGGGCTATGCCGACTATCGGATTGTATCCGAAAGGGGATTTTCCGCAGAGGACGTCGAAAAGGTTGAAAATGTTGACGGAATAGAGGCGGCGTCGAGATATATTTCGGTTGCGGTCGGTATCAAGGAATACGAAAAGACGAGCCTTGCCCTGACTGTCACGGAAAACGAAGCCGTTTCGGGAATGTATCTTGTAAGCGGCGAAAAATATGACAAAGCGAGCGAGGACGGTATCTGGCTTTCGGACAGATTTGCCGCCGAAAACGGAATTTCCGAAGGCGACGCGCTTACGTTTGTCTATAAGGGACTTGAAATAAAGGGGACCGTCCGCGGACTGATAAAATCCGGCGAGCATATGATATGCGTCCGCGGAGAGAAACAGCTTATGCCCGATTTTTCAACGTACGGCTTTGCATATATCTCCCCCGCAATGTATAAAAAGGCGCTCGGAAACGCTTTTTATCCGCAGATAAACGTCATATCCGATATGGATAAGAAGGAATTTACGGAGAAGATTGACGGCGTTTTCGAAAATCTCAGTATGATACTCACAAAGGATGAGTCAGCGTCATATGCCGGCGCCTCCGGCGAGACGGAGGAAGGGCAGACGATGGGATCGATACTCCCCGTTGTATTCCTCGCAATAGCAGTGCTCACGATGGTCACGACTATGCACCGCATCGCCGCAAAGGAAAAAACGCAGATCGGTACGCTGAAAGCTCTCGGCTTCAAGGACAGAAGAATCCTCTTCCATTACACCTCATATGCGCTCATCATCGGAATTATCGGTTCTGCGATAGGCGTTGCGATCGGTTACGGAATCGCTTGGGCGATTATGAATCCAAACGGAATGATGGGAACTTATATGGATCTTCCGGAATGGAAGCTGTATTTCCCCTGGTTCTGCTATGTGACGGTTGCCGGCATAATCCTTTTGCTGACGCTCATCGGCTATCTCTCCGTAAAGAAGATGCTTCGCGGCACGGCAGCCGACGCGCTGCGCCCGTATTCGCCGAAAAAGATGAAGCCGTTGGCAATAGAAAAGACAAAATGGTTTCATCGCCGTTCCTTCGGGACACGCTGGAATATGAGAGATGTTATACGTCATAAATCGCGCACGGCGATGAGCCTTATAGGAATTATCGGATGCACGGTGCTTATAATCGGCTCGCTCGGTATGCGGGACACGATGGATTCGTTTATAGATATTTATTATAACGGTGCAATAAATTACGCAACGAGAATTGACATTTCCGAGGATGCGACAAAGGAGCAGGCGCAGGCTGTCATTGATCGCTATAAAGGAGATTACAGCTCGTCTGTCGGAGTTCAGATAGGCGATGAGGCGTTCTCGCTCGATATTTACAATACAAAGAACGGAATGATCCGTTTTCCCGATAAAAACAACGATTTTATGGATTTGCCGTCCGACGGAGCCTTTGTCTGCGTGAGAATAGCGGATGAGTTCGGGCTTCGGGAGGGAGATGAGATAACCGTCAGCCCTTACGGCACGGACAAAGAATATAAAATCCGCGTTGCGGGGATTATGAGAAGCACGTCAAAGAACATCGCAATTTCCCCCGAATATGCAGAGAAACTGGGCGTTGATTATTCCGTATCATATGTATATACAAACGCTGAAAGCGCAGACATAAAAGCCGATGCTTCAATTGCGAGCAAGGAATCAAAGCAGGACATAATGGACTCGTTTGACAGCTTTACGGAAATGATGGATATGATGATATTCATCCTTGTTGCCGGAGCGCTTACGCTCGGTATCGTCGTGCTTTATAACCTCGGAGTTATGAGCTATACGGAGCGTTACAGAGAAATGGCGACATTGAAGGTTGTTGGCTTTAAGGATAAGAAAATCGGCAGGCTTCTTATAAGCCAGAACCTGTGGCTGAGCGTCATAGGGGTCGCTCTCGGAATTCCTTGCGGAATCGGACTGCTCGATTATCTGCTTCGTGCGCTTGCAGGCGAATATGAAATGAAACTGGCGCTCAGCTTTGCAAGTATAGCGATAACCATTCTTCTGACGATCGGTATGTCGCTTGCGGTTAGCTTTGCCGTTGCGAAAAAGAACAAGAAAATCGATATGGTTGAGGCGCTCAAGGGCGCCGAATAAAAAGATAAAGGAGGCTTTCTTATGTGTGGCGAACTGATTTCGGCGGCGGGAGCTGCAGCGTTTGCGGCAGCTGTCTGCGCTATCAAGGATTATATGAGGCGTGTCGGCTTCGGTCGCGGTACGTCGGGAAAGGAAGAAACAAAATGATTAAAACAACTCTTAAGATTGATGGAATGATGTGCGGAATGTGCGAAAGCCACATAAACGATTGCTTGCGTCAGAATTTTAATGTTAAAAAGGTTTCTTCGTCCCATACAAAGGGCGAGACGGTCATCCTCTCGGAGACCGTTCCCGATGAAGAAATGCTGAAAAAAGTCATTGCGCAGACAGGCTACGATCTGAAAGGCATAAGATCGGAGCAGGCGCCAGAAAAGTCAGGACTTTTCGGTTTATTCAGAAAAAAATAAGGTTGAATTCTCCGTTCCCTTATTTTGATTTTTCCTTCGTTTTTTGAGTCTGAGCCCTCAAAAAATACAAGAGAAAAGCGCATCCTTTCAAGAGGGTGCGCTTTTTTTATTTTTCGCAGGAAAATCCGAAAATACCGATACAAATCCAAAATGCGCGAAAAAATTTATTTAATTTGATAAGAAATTTATATAAAACTCTTGACAAAACTTCAAAAAGCGAGTATAATATACAATGTAAAGAAAGGAAGGAGGCGGAAAATGAAAAAGAGCTTATACAGCCTTATGCTCTCGGATGAAGTCGTTCGGGAGATAGACAACGCCGCTCACAGGCTTGGCACGAACCGCTCGGCGCTGATAAACAGGATACTTGCGGAATACGCTTCCGTCACAACGCCGGAGAAGCGGATAAACGATATTTTCTCTTCAATCTGCAATTTCTTCGGCGGCGAGAGCGACATCGTTCCGCTTGCCGTCCCGAATCAGGACACAATGCTTCTCAAAAGCAGCCTCCGCTTTAAATACAGACCGACGGTCAGATACGAGGTTGAGCTTTGGAGCACGGGCGAGGGAACCGGCGGCAAGCTTAGTGTTGCGGTAAGGACACAGTCGCCGGCGCTTTCCGACGTTATGGACGGGTTCTTCGTCTGGATGAAGCGCACGGAGGATAAATATCTTCCCGCACCGCCGGAATATGAGTTTCTTCCGGGACGCTATGTAAGAAGCATAGACCCGATGGGCAGAATAAAGAGCGGGGAGGAGCTCAGCCTTGCAATCTCATCGTATGTGGCGGTTCTTGACAGACTTCTCAAAGGTTGCGTTTCCGGCGAGCTTGACGCGGAAACGGCGGAGAAAATATACCTTTCATACCTTAAAAACACAAAAAGCATTATTTAATTCATCGCAAAGGAAGTGATTTTATGAACCTTCAGAAATTCACTAAAAAATCAATAGAGGCGATAAACGCCGCACAGAGCAAGGCGCTTGAAAATTCCAATCAGGCGATAACGCAGGAGCACCTGCTTTATGCGCTTCTCTCGCAGGAGGGCGGACTTATCGGCAGTATCTTTTCAAAGATGGGCGTCGATACGGAGGCTGTTCTTTCTTCGCTGGATGAGGCTATATCAAAAATAACAAAAGTCGGCGGAGGCGGAGCCGAGCTTGACAAAATCTATGTTTCTCAGGACTGCCAGCGTGTGCTTGAAAATGCCGAAAAGCTGGCAAAATCCGAAGGGGACGAATATGTCTCCGTCGAGCATATAACGGAAGCGATATTCGACCTGCCGACGCAGGCGATAAGAGATATCTTCCGCATAAGAGGCATAACGAAAAACGCCTTCAAGGCAGAGCTTGCGAAGGTAAAGACGGCGCGCGTCACGGATGACGAGCCGGAGCAGACGTATGATGCTCTGAAAAAATACGGTTTTGACCTTGTCGAGCGGGCAAGAGAGCAGAAGCTGGATCCTGTCATCGGCAGGGATACCGAGATACGTAACGTCATCAGAATTCTTTCGAGAAAGACGAAGAACAACCCTGTGCTCATCGGCGAGCCGGGCGTCGGTAAAACGGCGATTGCAGAGGGACTTGCGCAGAGAATCGTCCGCGGGGACGTTCCCGAAGGGCTGAAGGATAAGACGATTTTTGCCCTTGATATGGGCTCGCTTATTGCGGGCGCAAAGTTCCGCGGCGAGTTTGAAGAGAGACTGAAAGCGGTTCTTGCCGAGGTCACAAAGAGCGAGGGCAGAATAATCCTCTTTATCGACGAGCTTCATACGATAGTCGGCGCGGGCAAGACAGACGGCGCACTTGACGCCGGCAACATCTTAAAGCCTATGCTTGCAAGGGGTGAACTGCACTGTATCGGCGCAACAACGCTTGACGAATACAGAAAGTATATCGAAAAGGACGCTGCCCTTGAAAGACGTTTCCAGCCCGTTATGGTAAACGAGCCGACGGTTGAGGATACGATAACCATTCTTCGTGGTCTGCGCGAGCGTTACGAAATTTATCACGGCGTGCGTATCCACGATGCGGCTCTCGTTTCCGCTGCCGTTCTTTCGGACAGATATATAACAGACCGTTTCCTCCCCGATAAGGCGATTGACCTTGTCGATGAGGCGTGTGCGCTTGTCAGAACGGAAATTGACTCAATGCCCGCAGAGCTGGATGACGTCCGCAGAAAGATTATGCAGCTTGAAATTGAAGAGACCGCGCTCAAAAAGGAGACAGACACGCTCTCCGTCGAAAGGCTTGCCAAGGTGACGGAGGAAATATCCGAAATGAAGGATAAATTCAATGCTATGAAGGCAAAATGGGAGAGCGAGAAAGCGGCAATCAACTCCGTCAAGAACATAAAGGAAGAGATTGAAAGAGCCACAGCCGATATGGAGGAGGCTCAGCGTACCTTCCGTTATGAAGAGGCGGCGAGACTCAAATATTCAGTCCTGCCCGAGCTTCAGAAAAAGCTGGAGCAGGCAAATAAGGACAGCAAAAACACAGACGGAACAGATAAAATCCTGCGTGACACCGTAACCGAAGAAGAGATTACGGGAATCGTTGCCCGCTGGACGGGAATCCCCGTTTCAAAGCTGAAGGCAAGCGAGAGAGAAAAGATACTCTCCCTTGAAGACACGCTTCATAAACGCGTCATCGGTCAGGACGAGGCTGTCCGCAAGGTGAGCGAAGCAATCCTCCGCTCGCGTGCCGGCATCGCCGACCCTTCAAGACCGATAGGCTCGTTTATGTTCCTCGGACCTACGGGCGTCGGTAAAACGGAGCTTGCAAAAGCCCTTGCCGAATGTCTTTTTGACGACGAACGCTCGATGGTCAGAATCGATATGTCCGAATATATGGAGAAATTCTCCGTATCGCGTCTCATCGGAGCGCCTCCCGGCTATGTCGGCTATGACGAGGGCGGTCAGCTGACAGAGGCTGTGCGCCGTCATCCGTATTCGGTTGTCCTCTTTGATGAAGTCGAAAAGGCTCATCCGGACGTTTTCAATATTCTTCTCCAGATACTTGACGACGGCAGAATAACCGATTCGCAGGGCAGAACCGTCGATTTCAAAAACACTATAATCATTCTGACAAGCAACCTTGGCTCGCAATATCTGCTGGACGGTATCGATGCCGACGGCGAGATTACGGAAAAGGCGCGCGAGGAGGTTATGGGCTTGCTCCGCAGCTCCTTCCGCCCCGAATTTCTCAACCGTCTCGATGAGATAATCTTCTATAAACCGCTTGCAAAGAGCCAGCTTACAAAGATTATCGACCTGCTCACCGAAAAGCTCTCAAAGCGTCTTGAAGACAAGGGCTTGCACCTTGAGATCACGGACGCCGCAAAGACGCTCTGCATCGATTGCGGTTATGACCCCGTTTACGGTGCAAGACCGCTCAAGAGATACCTTCAGGGCAGAGTTGAAACGCTTGTCGCACGCACAATCCTTTCAAGCGACCTCGATATGGGCGATACGCTCATCGTTGACGCAAAGGACGGCGAGCTTGACTGCACCGTCAGGAAGGCGGAAAAATAAAATCAAATACCGCTCCTGCCAAAATAAAAACCGCCTCACGGCTATCCGCGAGGCGGTTTTTGCTATTGCTTATTTCATAGAAACGGCTTTATCATAAATATCCGTAACTTCTTTCGTCGGCTTTTTGTCTATAAGCGTTACGACTATCGCGCATATCGCACCGATTATAAAGCCGGGAAGAAGTTCGTAAATTCCCGTTGATTTTGAGAGGAATATCAGCCATAAAATATCCGTTATCGCGCCGCCGAGCACGCCCGCAACTGCGCCTTTATATGTAAATCTGCGCCAGAAGAGCGAGAGGATTATGACCGGCCCGAACGCGGCGCCGAACACGCCCCAGGCATTTTCAACGAGGTTCATTATCGCCTGCGCGCCGCTTCCTTTCGAAGAGGCGATAAAATAAGCGACGACGGAAACAACGAGGACAACTCCTCTTCCGACCCAAAGAAGCTCTTTATCGGAGGCTTTCTTACGGAAGATGGGGCGGTAGATGTCCGAAGTGAACGCAGAGGAAGCGACGAGAAGCTGGCTGTCCGCAGTTGACATTGAAGCCGCCATAATGGCTGCGAGTAGCGTGCCGGCTATTGCGGAGGGGAAGAGGTCTCTTGCCAGCTTGATGAAAACCGTCTTCTGCATACCGTCCGGCAGAAGCTCATCCGCAACGAGCATTCTTCCGAAATAAGCGATGAGGCAAACGGCGACAAGAGAAAGAATTACCCATATTATCGCAACGGTTGCGCTTTTTTTGACCATTTTGGGGTCTTTTATTGACATAAAGCGGACGATTATATGAGGCATACCGAAGTATCCGAGACCCCAGGCAAGTCCCGAGGCAATATCCTGCCAGGAGGAAGAGAACAGGCTTTCGCCGAAGGCGTATCTTGTGCCGTCGTTGCCGATGATGACCTCTGCCAGCTTTGAGGTGTCGAGATCCTTTGTTACGCAAATGACAATCGGTATTGCAAGGACGGCGACGAGCATCAGGAGCCCCTGGAAAAAGTCCGTCCAGCAAACGGCTTTATACCCGCCCAGAAATGTGTATATAATGATGATTGAAGCGAAGATAAGCATTGCCAAACCGTTTGAAAGAGAGGGGAATATGGTTGTAAATACCGTCGCTCCTGCAACGAAAGCGGAAGCAACGTATATCGTAAAGCTGCCGAGAAAGATAACGGCGCATATTATCTGAAGCGCACGGCTTTTGGTTGCGAAACGGTTTGAAAGGTACTGTGGCATTGTGATCGAGTCGTTTGCCGCTTCGGAGAAGCAACGGAGCCTGCGGGCAACGAGTATCCAGTTTGCGATTGTACCGAGGCAAAGACCGATCCCGATCCACATCTGCCCGAATCCGAACGCAAGTATCGAGCCGGGAAGTCCCATCAGAAACCAAGCGGACATATCGGAAGCCTGAGCCGACATGGCCGTTACCCAAGGACCCATCGAACGTCCTCCGAGGAAAAACTCTTTTTCTCCCGCGCTCTTTTCGCGGAAGAAGAATATTATGCCGATGACGAGCATCAGGCAGAAATACAGAATAAATGCAATAATTTCTCCGTTCATAATTTCAAGATCACTTTCTGTTTTTAAAAAAGATGCGCCAATTATATCACAAACAAAAATAGAATGCAATACAGAACGCAGTATAGACTTTGGTCTATACTGCGTTCTGGTAAAATATTAAAAATACAGATATTACAACAGATTTTTATATATACTTGTTTTGATAATATTATCAATAAGAAAAACAGGCTAAAAAATTATTTTTTTCGGAACGACTCCAAAAACATCGGCATAACGCCCGCGGCGTACTGTCTTATCGAATAGGAGCCGTCGCAGATGCACCAATCGTACATCATTCCCCATTCGCAGAGGGTATATATTTTCGAAAGCTCGTTTACGGACATATCGTCTCTGATTTCTCCCTTTTCCTGTCCCTTCATAATTACGCTGCGCAAAACTTTATAATACGAGCGGGAATGGTCCATAAGATGTTTTTCGCCGTGCGTGATGAGCTGGGAGGAGAAAAGTCTTGCGAGAAGCTCAAGAGAGACCGTTTCTTCAATCATTGAGAAAAGCTCGCGGTTCAGATACAGCAGCGTATCGACGGCGTTCTGGCTTTCGTCGATCTGCGGCATAAGCTCCTCATACTTTTCGTCGAAGAGGACGGAAAGCGAGCCGAGCAGAGCGTCCTTTCCTTCAAAATAATGATAAAACGAGCCCTTTGACGTTCCCGATTCCTCGACGATTTCTTCAACCGTCGTGCTTTCGTAGCTCTGCTCATAAAAGAGCTTCCAGGCGGCGGAAACGATCTTCTTTTTTGTCGTTTTATCTTTTTTCGGTGCACGATTGCGCATATTGCCTCTCCTCATCGCATTTTGTTTTTTGTATTATAACACAAAAACCCCTTTAAAGCAATCGGACGCAAATTATTTTTTCTTGACTTTTTCCTTCTGTGTGTTACAATGGTTTTATAAAACACTTGCGGGGCGGGAAAGCGGATTTCGGGAGATGCCGCTCCGGCGGGCGAGCGTCAAATCATCCGGACGGGAGGTCTGTATGAAGATCAAGGTCAGAAATTGCACATATGAAGAGGCGATGGCAAAGCCTGTCGCTCCGCACTTTTTGCCGCATAAGCCGAGCCTTCTGTTCCGGACGCTTATGTATCTTGCCGGCTCGTCCGAGCTGAAAGCGACGCAGTTTTCGTATGAAAAGACCGGAATGGAGCGGCTGGGCAAGAGCGAGCCGTGCCTTTATCTTATGAACCATTCGTGCTTTATCGATCTCAAAATAGCGGCGCATATCATATATCCGAAGCCGTTTCAGACGGTTTGCACGCAGGACGGATTTGTCGGTCAGCTATGGCTGATGAGAAAGCTCGGATGTATACCGAAAAAGAAATTCGTCCCCGAATATTCGCTCATAAGCGATATGATTTATGCGCTGCGGACGCTCAAAACCTCCGTGCTTATGTATCCCGAAGCGAGTTACAGCTTCGACGGAACAACAACGCCCCTGCCGGAGGATATGGGAAAGTGCCTGAAAATTCTCGGGGTGCCGGTTGTTATGATAAAAACGTACGGCGCGTTCTCGCACGACCCGCTTTATAACGGGTTGCAACAGAGAAAGGTCAAGGTTTCCGCGGAGATGAAATATCTGCTCTCTCCGAAGGAGATAGATGAAAAGTCGCCGGAGGAGCTTGATGAAATATTGCGCCGCGAATTTGACCTTGACTATTTCAAATGGCAACAGGAGAGCGGAGTTTCCGTTTCGGAGGATTTCCGCGCAGACCATCTGGAAAGAGCGCTTTACAAATGCCCCGTTTGCGGCTGCGAGGGAAAAACGGAGGGCAAGGGTACGACTCTGACCTGCCGCAACTGCGGAAGCAAATGGGAGCTTGATGAACGCGGATTTCTCCGCGATCTTTCCGGAGGCGACACGTTTGAGCATATTCCGGATTGGTACGCCTGGGAGCGCGACTGTGTGCGGAAGGAGATAGAAAACGGGACTTACCTGACCGAATGTGACGTTGACATTCTGATGATGATTGATTACAAGAGTATGTACAGAGTTGGCGAGGGAAGGCTTGTTCATACCTGCGACGGGTTTCACTTAACCGGCTGTGACGGCAAGCTCGATTACGTTCAGTCTCCGCTGGCGTCTTACAGCCTCTATGCCGATTACTTCTGGTATGAGATAGGCGATGTCATCTGCATAGGAAACAGGGAGCGACTCTATTATTGCTTTCCTAAAGGAGGAGAGGTTTCCGCTGCCAAAGCGCGTATTGCAACAGAGGAGCTTTATAAGAAGGTAAAGGCTGAAAAGAGAATCCGGAAAAAATAATATGAAAGCGAAAGCCCTGCCGTCCGGCGGGGCTTTGCCGATGTTGCCCGAAAAGATGTGCTCGGATCGGTTGACTTTTTTTATTGCGACTGATATAATATCAATGTAAAAAACGTAATTTCAGGGGGATTGTTTATGGGCGGAATCAGTGTGCTTTTTATGATGGGGATGGTGTCTGCCTTCCTTATAATATTTATATGGATGTTTATCGCCTGTCTGATATATTCGGTTGTGCGCTATGTTCTTGAGGGTATATCCGTGATGCGTATGGCTGAAAGCCTGCGATATAAGCACGGCGGCGTTGCCTGGATACCGTTTTATAACAACTGCCTGATCGGGAAAATTGCCGGAGCAAGGGCTCTCGGAATAATATCGTTTGTCCTCTCCGTCATAACCTTCGGAATAAGCATTTGCTATTACATAATGGCGGAGGGCTACCCGATAGTTGAAAAATTTGCGTTTCCCGCGGAGCTTGCATTGCTTGCGGCAAAATTTGTGATCGATTCCGTTATTGCGCACAAGATATATAGGAAGGCACTCGGAAACAACGGCGACATAATGACGGTTTTGACGTGCCTGACGCTCGGGCTTTTGAGACCTATATTCTTTTTTGCGGTCAGAAACAAGGTCGGGCGCGGGGCTTGCGGAGAGAGACAACCGTCGCCGGAGATGAGCCGTGGCGAATGAAAAACAAACGGAGAAGGGCGGATAAGCTATGCGGATAACGGAGAAAAAGCTGTTTAATATAGCTGTTGCGTGTATTATTGCCGTAACTCTCTTTTGTTTCTGCGCTGACTACATTGGCAAGCATCCGTCAGCTTTTGACAAGAAAACGCCTCCAGTACTGACGGAGGAGCTGAGAGAGCTGTTTTCGACGAGACCGTATTACTCTCTCGGAGTAAATAAGGAGCTACGGGGCGAGGTAAGCGTTCAGGTGTTTTTCGTTGATGACGATGAAAGCGAATGGGATTCAGAGAGCATTTCGCTTTTTCTTGACGGACCGATAAAGGAAGGCTTGCAGTTTCTTGAAAAACAAGCGGGCAGATACGGAGTTGAGCTGAAATTCAAAACGCAGTATCACGCAACGACCGTATCGGGCGAAAAGGACAAGTTGAGATATAAAGGCGCTGTGCTGGACGGCTCGGACGGAACCCACACGCACGATATGATTGAGCAGATAGCGGGCAATTTCGGATATTACAGTACAAAGGAATTTTATAACAGCTTTAAGGCTTTGAGCGGAGGCGAAGTTATTTTTGCCGCTATCGTAAACAGAGACGGCACCTCGACGGCGCGCAACCAGCTCTCCGATTATGGTGACGACTACGTTGAACACACCATTATTTTTGCAAATAATCTGCATTCGGATGCAGCGATAGGCAAAAACAGCCCAAGAGCGTCAACAGTTGCGCACGAGATACTGCATCTTTTCGGAGCGCCGGATCTGTATATCGAAAAAGCGACGGAAAGATATACCTTATATAAATACCCAAACGATATTATGCTCCTCGATACGCGCAATCTCGGACGTCTTGAAGTGAGCGAGTTTACAGCGTATACCGTCGGCTGGGTTGATTCTCCGCCGGAACTCGATTGAAATTTATCCGTCCGAAAAAACTACTAAAGCAAAGCCCGTAAACCGCAAAAATGCGGAGCCTGCGCCGCCTCTTTTGCAAGAACGCGTGTTTTCTCAAAAAAATAAAAAGAAAAAACTTGAAAAAAGATTAAAAAACCACTTGACAATCGTAGAGTGATGTGATAGAATAACAAAGCTGT
>DLLG01000006.1:43451-65793 GCA_002479075.1 Clostridiales bacterium UBA7568 | reverse complement strand
ATTAGATCTAATTTCGCGTGCGCATACGCGCACACGCACGCGAGGGCTTTTTATTTCGGTTCTTGCAGCTCCGCCGGGAGATCCGGAGAGGGGGCTCCGCTGCCCCTCTCCGGACTCTCCCCCGGGGCAGGAGCCTGAACCGGCTTGAACATATGCCGGGTGCACTTTTTCCGGACGTCGAGGATGTACCTCGTCTTGAGCTTGTCCCACTCCCAGCGCTCCGGCACTTCGTGCGAGAAGCCCTGGTCGTATGTCTCGGAATATACCTTGCTGTCGTAGCGCTTCGCGTACGGCATCAGGAAAAAGTACGTGTTGAAGCCTTCGGCGCCGACGTCTTTGATGTTGACGACGTCGTTGGTGACGGAGATCTCCCGCCATTTGACCTTGCCGAGAGGGAAGAAGAGGCAGCGGTGCAATCCGCGGACTTCAATCAGACTGTTGAACCTTCCGCGGATTGGCTTCGCGATGAAGTCCGAAGCCTGCTCGGTGAAGTACATATGCCCGGGAACGTCAGTCGCCATCCACTGTCTGTCAAAGCGGATGCCGATCTGAACGTTCTCTTTGACCGGCTTCAGGTCGAACTTGTACTGATCTGCCACCTGCCCGACTTCGTCGATGAAGGTGATCGAATTCCGATCCTTCAGGCGTTCGTTGAAGAGGTGCTCCGTGGTAAGAACCTCACTCATCCGGCGGTTGAAACGATTCCCGAGCCGGATCGGGATGTTGGAATAGACGTGCGGCTGCGTCTTTCTCTTATCCTTGCGGATAGGATGAAAGAAGCAGCTCCATTTATATTTGCGCCAGGCGCGCTTGAACCAGCGGACTACGTTTCTCACGGCAAGAAAGGTCTTGCCGCTTCCGAGTCCGCCGATGAAGCAGACGAGGTATTCCTGCGGAATGGGTTTTGAGGTGAACAATGACCAGAAGAACCACACGAGGAACACTATTCCGGTGATTATGAGAACGGTCTTCAAAAGTCAAACACCTCCTCTTTATAAGTGTGCTTTATCAGCATTTTATTGTAATACTCGTGCAGCCACTCGCAGTCATCGTCCGTCCAATTAAATTTGTTTCTCCAATAGTCAATATCTGTATTGTCGTGTTGGAAATGAAAGTAAACGTAAATCAGATGGTTAGGAGTAAGGGTGGCTTCTCTGATGGCTTTAAGATCCCACTTGTAAAAGAACGCTTTCAGCCCGCTGAAATTTTGCTCAACATAAGCCAGAGAACGCGCGTAAAGTGCTTCAAAGTATTCAATGTCTGTCTCCGTTTGTTTTTCCATAGGGCTGAGTGGACTGAAAAGACTAAAAACTTCTGACACGTCTGATACAATTTTTTCAAGATTACGCCTGAATTTTTCGAAAAAGCCGACAATCTTTGAAAAACCGGATGACAAAAGCCCGGCGTTGATGTCGCGGGCTTCAGTCAGATCCAACACCGGGGTTGACGCGTCGAAAGTATAGTCATATACGGCCGCGAAATTGAAGAGCAGCGCAAGCACCAAACAGCCGATAAGGATATAGGCTGTGATTTTCTTCATAGCTAACTACCTTTCTTGAAGCTGAACAGGATTGCGATCGCAACGCCGACCGCGAGGATCCCGGCGATTGTAAGTAGTGAGATACCTGCAATTTTGACATTGCTTCCGATGTAAATTGCGCTGCCGGTCACTGCACCAAGGATCTTGGTAATGAAATCAGATACGCCGGAGTCTCCGCTTGAATTTGTCTGATATGTGACACCTGCGTCGAAGCTTGCGTCGTCATAGCCGTCGCCGTTTTTGTCAACGATGTGCGGCTTTTTGCACGCTTCAGTAACGGATCCTTTTCCGATAAAAGTAAGCGGATTGCTTTCGCCGTTGCAAACAGGATCGGTGTCTGAAGATGAATAATCAACCGCAGAAAGATCTTCGGTTGCTACGGCAGAGCTATTGACCACAGGCAGATCTGCAGGAGCATTGCTTGGAGCTTCTTTAGATACGTTCGTAAAATCAAACGTATACCAAGCCGACCAATCAGAAACAACTAAATCAGTACCATAGCAAGCTCTTACACGAGCGTAATAATAGGCGTCACCGGTGTAATAAGCGGCAACATCAACTCCCGTATCTGTAAAATAGTTATTTAAAAGAACCTGACCGTCGGTAGATCCTTTGCGAATCTCAACATTATATTCCGTTGCACCTTCGACCTCAGTCCAAGTAAAGGCGTCATCATATGCAAAACCATTAGGGGTATCAAGATGATCGGGAGCCGGCGGCTCTTTGGCTGTCATTGAGATAACAACATCGGCGTAAATGTTATTAACGGTGAAAGAATAAAAGTCATCACCGTAAACGCCTTGCAGCTTATTGGAACCGCTTAGACCGTATTCAGGACCGGTAATATCGATACCGCCGTGAGTGATTGTATAATCGCCGTAATATGTCTTGAAATTACCGCGGTCGTGAAATGTAACCGAAATACTTGAACCATCCTGAACCTGGTACGTGCCACCTGAAGAACCAAGAAGCACGCCGTCGGAGTAAACCGACACATCGCAATAGTTTGCAGTAACCGTAACGTTATGCATTACGGGGGTTGTGCGGTACGAAAAGACAACCAAGGTATAATAAGGCTTGAGCTTCAACTTAGCAAGCAAATCTTCGTCTATAACCCGCGGCACATCACGAAGAGACACGTCATAAGTCTCGTAACCTGTAGAGACTGTGGACGGGGTGTAAGTGCCGAGCAGTACACCGGTAGTGTTTGAGATTGTTTCTCCCGGCGCAAAGCCGCGGATCTCGTAATACGTAGCGTCTGCAACAGACGTAAAGCTGAAGGTCTGACGTTTCTCGTCATATTTGAAATCAAGCTCGTAAAAATACAGCCGGAAGCCGGCAAACGTGCTCATCGAAGTCAGAACGAGGAGCAGCACGGCGATCGCCGCGGCGAAAATTCTATTTTTCTTTGACATAAAGCAGATCTCCTATGATTTTCAGTAGTATGATAACTATTCCAAGGCAGCCGACGTAGGTGAGGATCTCCACGGGGTTGACCTTTTCGAAAACTGCCACGGCACTCTTTGCCATATGCACGGGCAGCTTGATAAAGATTTGACGCAGGACGTTCATCTTCTGCGGATGAGGAGCCAGACGCCGAGGAAGATGGGAACATAGATAACGAGCGAGGTTGCCAGGATCGTGAGCAGGGTTATGAGGTTTGCGTTGTCCCGGATCACGTTTTCGGGCAGAATGTACTGCCAGCAGTCATAGATGATGCTGTATACGTCGCTCTTTGGCTCGGCTTCAGCTTCGACGGTAGCGGTTTCTGTCTCGCCGGCAAAGACTGTGACGCAGGTCAGAGCGAGGAGCAGCGCTATCGAAACTATCATAAAAATTTTGTATTTCACATTGACCTCCTAAAAGGAAAGCCCCGTTTCCGGGGCTGTATTTGTATCGGGATCAGCCGACTCTGGCGCGGGACTTAACCCATTTCCAGATACCGAAGCCGACGCCGAGGACGATGGCGCAGATAATGAGTACGCCGAGGATCGACATCTCACCCGTATCGGGGTTGATGAAGATGATATCAAACGTCGAAACTGCCGTTTTTGCGACAGACGGGACAAAGTCGTTGATACCGTCGCCGACTTCGCCGAGGATCTCTTTGATAAAGCCGTCGCCGGTTACCTGAAGGGAAACCGTTGTGGACGGTGCGGACTTCGTGTAATCGGTCGCAGTCTGTGAAGGCTGCGCAACGACTGTTATGAAATAAGTGCCGGTCTTCGTCAGATATCCGGAGAGATCTATCGAAGTTCCGCTGACCGTTGCGATCAGGCTTTCACCGGAATACACGTCATAGGTTGCGGCATTTGTTACCGCTGTCCAGGAGAGCGTTTTCTCCGAAAGGGTGACCACCGGGGCGGTGAGTGCGGTTGCCGCACTTATGCCGAGGATTGCGAACGCCGCCATTATGACGACGCAAAGGCTTATTGCAAGTATTTTCTTCATACCTAAACCTCCTTTCTTCGTTTGTTTGTATGTTAAATTTTCACGTGAAAACATCTCAAGCCTTCGCTTTCTGCTCAAGCGCTCTGACGGCGATGAGCTTGGGAACTTTGAGCCCGAACACTTTATATTCGAGCGCGATTTCTCGGTTTATGAGCTCGGAAACGTTGTTTACTCCTAAAAATGACTCTTCCTTGAAGGGAAGCTTCAGAGTATCGCAGAAATATCCGGTGACATCCTGAGCTTCGTCGGTAAAGACGTAGAGCTCTATATTGTCATACTCAACTCTGCGATTGTCGTCGGATATGAAGTCTCCTTTCTTGCGCTGAAATCCCATTACTTTTATCATTGCCTTTTCCTTTCTGCCCGGGCTTTTATCTTCCGGGTCTTGTTTTTTGTATGCCGGTCTTTCCCGGCTGCCAGGTATAATTCGCATGCGTACGCTATACCGCGTCGGTCACAGTTCCGATACAAGGACGGATTTCTGATCCTTGCAAAGTTGCTCTCTGTCTTTTCCCGTAGAGAGCCGGGGTAGCGAGTTTTTACATCACTCGTGTTGTAAGTATACAACATAAATGTTGTAAAGTCAATAACAACATAAATGTTGTATGATAAAATCAATAAAATACACAAAAAACAAGACAGATAGCAGACGCGAAAGGAAAATAATTTGTGAAGTTTTACCAAAGGCTGAAAGATATGAGAGAGGATTTTGACAAAACTCAAGACGAAATTGCTGAAATAATCGGAACGAGTCAACAACAATATTACAGGTGGGAAAGCGGAAATTATCAGATGCCAATAGAACACCTTAAAACTCTTGCAAGATACTACAACGTATCGCTTGACTACCTTGCGGGGCTGATCTCCGAACCGAGGAAGCTGTATCGGGATAAATAACGCTGACGGTAGCGAGAGCTGACTTGTGCCTTAAGGGATAGCGTCCTCTGCGGAGGACTTACTGTACTGCCTGCGGGCAGGGATAGTTCAAAGCGAAGCCGATTTACTTTGTTCAACTGGTCTTGTCTCTGCCTTGGGCAGGGCGAACCTTATCGGCGGTTCTCCCTAGCCATCCCTCTCCCTCCGAGTCTGGGAGCTGCTTCCTAAATCGAAGTGCACTGCGTGACAGAGCCGTATTTTAAGCCGTCAGCGAAGTTCGTTTGTTGGTTTGAAAGAAGATGTGTCTCGGCAGCAGATTGAGCCTTGTAGGCTCGGATTTGGCTTCCTGCGGGCTTTTAATCTACAAAACCGACAGTCCGTTCGTAGCTTTTAATCATGGTGTCCGGAGTTCGACTCTCCGATGGAGCACCAAAAAACCTCGCCCGAAAGGCGAGGTTTTTTTGCGCTTTCCCGCAGTTTTTGCGGGACTTTTATTTTTGTTTAAAAAAGCTCCGCGAGGGGAAAATATCAGAGCGAGGACAACTTTTTCAGCGCATCGCGGCACTTATTACGATTTTTGGCGAGTGCTTCAATGTCTGATTTGAAAAAGGTAAAGGCATCTTCAAGCGATGTCTTGCGCATATTTTCGTCCGCCTCGAATTTCGGGTCGCCTTTAAATGCCGAGCGGGCATAGTCCAGAATCAAAAGATCAACAGAAAGGCCGTCGATCGCTTCCGATATTTTTTCATTCGCTGCCGATAGTTTCCTGATCAGCGCCGTCCTTTCGTCTATTTCCTTCATTTTGAAAGATCTCCTTTTACATATGTTTGTATATAGTGTAACACACATTAGTGTGTAAATCAAGTACATACAAACGTATGACTGGTATAATTTTTTTCGAAAAGACCGAAAGAGGACGAAAGGAGGGGCTCTTGTGTATTTTTATCAGCGACTTCGCGATTTAAGAGAGGATCACGACCTCAGCCAAGGTAAAATAGCGGAGCTTCTTCAGGTGTCGCAACAACATTATTCAATGTATGAAACCGGCAAAAGGGAACTGCCGATGCACCATTTCGTTACCCTCGCAAGATTTTATAATGTCTCCCTTGATTACCTCGCAGGACTCACAAATACCCCGAAAAAGCTGTATGAGGATGAATAAAAAAATACCTGCGTTTGGATGCAGGTATTGACAAATCGGTTTTTTGGGTGTAAAATATAGGTAGAATATGGTGAGCCGTTAAAAGCGGCTAGCCTAGTTGGTTAATATTTTGAAATAACCGCAACCTTGGCTCGGGGGCGGTTATTTCTTTTTTGTCAGATCTTTTACAAGCTCGACAATAGCGATGATAACAAGACAGAACGTAAACAGCTCCATATATGTAATCACACAGCATCACCTCCCTTACAGGAAGTGCTAACCGCCTTTATTCACCATATTCCGGAAATATTCTATCACCACAGGGCAAATATGTCAACCGATTTCGCAAAATAAAAGACCTGTTCAAGCAGGTCTTTTCGGTTCATATTAAACGTTTTCTTGAAAATTGTTGCATTTGGTCCGGTTTCTCTTCATATCACAAGCCCGAGGAGATCATCGAGATTTGCCGTTGCAAGACATTCGACGGTATCCGAGGCGCCGTAATATATTTTGACCTCGCCGTCATCTTCGAGGATCATTCCGCCGGGGAAGATAACGTTTGTCCGGCAGCCCTCGTCCGTTTCCCAATAGGTTTCGGGAGCGATGAGAGGGACGTCGCTCTTGCCGATTATCTTTGACGGATCATTGAGATCGAGGAGCATTATGCCCGCGTGATAACATTTTGTCCATTGCTTTTCCCAGCCGTTTTTTCCGCGCGAGGGGTCTCTCTGAACGGCGTGAAAAAGGGTCAGCCAGCCTTTTTCCGTTTTTATCGGAGGTGCGCCGGGACCGATTTTGTCGTTTGCGAACGGAACATCCTCAACGCCCATCAGAAGACGGGATTTTCCCCAAAACCGCATATCGGGCGATTCGGAAAGCCATATATCAAAGCGGTCCTTTCCGCCTCTGGAATAAACGGGCATAGGCCTTTCAAGTCGGACATAATTTCCGCCGATTTTCTCCGGAAAAAGTACCATATTTCTGTTATCCGGAACGGAGAGCGAAAGGATTTCAATGTTTTCAAGATCGTCCGTTACGGCAACTCCGCCGCGGACGCCGTGTCTTGTGTCAACGGCAAAGCAGATATAAAGTCTACCTTCGATGACGGTCAGTCTCGGGTCATAAACCATTGTGACATCCGGGTCATTCATCATTTCGCAGGTCATAAAGGGCGTTTTGCGGACTGTCCATTTTTTCCCGTCGTCGCTTTCGGCAATGCCGATAACGGTATGAACCGTGCCGCCCCATTCCGTGCGCTCGTAACCGTCGCGGAAGACCATTACATATTTTCCGCCGAATTTTGCTACTCCGGCGTTGAAAACAAGGTCGGCGGGATACGGAATATCCTCTTTTGAAAGCACGGGCTTTCCGCCGTTATATCTCTTTATAACGGGGCTTGAAAAAACGTCGGGCTGCATTTTGGGCATAAAAAAATCCTCCTCGGATTTGCTTTTTTACGGTTTGCATTATATCAGAAACGGCGTAAAAAGTCAATGAAATTGCTGTCTTTCCGCCGCCGGGAGAAAAATTTTTTCTATTTCGTTGACACGGGCTGAATATAGTGATAAAATGATTTGTAATATTTTGAAAAAGGACGTTTATTTTTATGATGAAGGTTTCAAAGCTCTTGGGCGAACATTTCAAGGAAGCTCCTGCGGATTGTCAGATTGCGAGCCACGCGCTGATGGTCAGAGGAGGATATATAAAGCAGGTCGGAACGGGCATTTTCTCGCTCTATCCCTCCACAAAGCGTATAACGAGAAAGATTGAAAACATTCTGCGCGAGGAGATGGACAGAATCGGCGGGCAGGAGGTTCTTTTCCCCGTCGCAATGCCTGCTTCGATATGGAAAGAGTCCGGCAGATATGATTCGATCGGCAGCGAAATGCTCCGCTTCAAGGACAGAAACGGCTCGGATATGGTTCTCGGTATGACGCACGAGGAAGCCGCTGTTCATCTTGCCCGTGTTGCGGCGCAGACATATACAAAATTCCCTTATATGATCTATCAGATACAGACAAAGTTCCGTGACGAGCCCCGTGCCCGCGGCGGACTTATCCGCGTCAGAGAGTTTACAATGAAGGACGCATATTCCTTCCATACCTCCTGGGAAGATCTCCTCAGCTATTATGAAGAGTGCTACGAAGCATATAACCGCATTTTCCGTCGCTGCGGCGTAAAGAATTTCGTTGCGGTAAAGAGCGATTCCGGTATGATGGGCGGCAGCGTATCGCACGAGTTTATGCTCCTCTCCGACATCGGCGAGGATACGCTTGTCATCTGCTCTGAATGTGATTATAAATCAAATATGGAGGCGGCGGACTGCATCGTTCATAATCACGAATGTGAAATCGAGCCGCTTGAAGAGGTATACACGCCTCATCAGAAAACTATCGAAGATGTCTGCAATTATCTCAATGCTCCGAAGGAGCGTTCCTGCAAGGCTGTGCTTTATCAGCGCAACGCAGACGATTCTCTTGTTATTGTTTTCGTCCGCGGCGACCTTGAAATAAACGAAACGAAGCTCCGCAACTATCTGCGTGCGGACGTTCACCCCGCAGCCGTTACGGAGGCGATGGGCGTTCATCCCGGGTTTATCGGCCCTGTCGGACTTCCGGAGGGCATAACCGTTGTTTATGACGAATCTCTCAAGGGAATAAACTCTCTTGTTGCGGGCGCAAACAAGGAAGATACGCATTTCAAGGGAATGAACATCGCAAGAGACATCGGCGAGGTTGAATATGTCAGCGTTGCGAAGGCAACGGAGGGCGGTATCTGCCCCGTTTGCGGCAAACATTCGATAACAATCAAAAAGGGCATCGAAATCGGCAACATATTCCAGCTCGGAACGAAATATACGAAGTCGATGGGAATGGAATATATAGATAAGAACGGCGAAGCGCAGAACCCGGTAATGGGCTGCTACGGTATCGGCGTCGGCAGACTTGCGGCGTCCATATGCGAGGAGAGCCACGACGATTACGGTCCCATCTGGCCGATGAGCATCGCTCCCTGGCAGGTTGAGGTATGCAACCTCCGTTCGGACGACGAAACCGTTACAAAGACGGCTGAAAAGCTCTGCGCAGATCTTGAAAAGCTCGGCGTTGAGGTTCTTTATGACGACAGAAACATCCGCCCCGGCGTTATGTTTGCGGACGCAGATCTTTACGGTGTTCCCGTCAGAGCGGTTGTCAGCCCCAAGACCTGCGAGCGCGGCGTTATCGAGATTTCATACAGAGACAAGAGCGCAAAATATGACGTTGCGATAGACGAGGCGGCAGGCAAGCTCCGCGAGGTTGTCAGCGAAATGCTTGCAAAATACGAATAAAAGCAAAATAAAAACAGGAGCGCCCGGCTCCTGTTTTTTTATCTGAATTCAAAGATGACAACCGTTTTCAGCGTTCCGTCCGAGGAGAAAAAGCATTCTGCAAGAGAGCTTTCGCCCCGGGCGAGCTTTGCTTTTATCTCGTCTCCCTTTTTTATCGGCGAGCGATATGAAATGCGAAAAGCTTTGATTTTCCTGCTTTTATAAATATCCTCCGGCAGCGCCTCTGTTGCAAGAGTGAAATAATTTGCGTTGTGAACGTGACCGTTGTAATCTATGTCGCTGCGACGGATAAGAACGGGAACCTCAAGATCAAATTCCTTGGGCGGGACGATTCGCTGAGGCTTTTCCGCATTTTCGCTTTCGGGCTCGGGAGCGTAGCGGGCAATCAGATCTTCCGTTGACTTGACGAGATGTCCCGTTGCCGTATCAACTCTGACAAGAACGGCGTTTCCCTCTGCGCAGAGCTCGCCGGCTTCGGTCTTTATCATCATTTTTCTCATATTCTGAATTGCCGGTTTCAGCCCGACCGCATATGTCTGCTGAATTAGCTTTTCTCCGTACGCCGGTGCGCGGTAAATTTTGACGTTCCATTCGGCAACTATCCAGGCAATTCCGGCAGCCGCGCCCGCAATGAGACTGTCGCCGACGGAATCCGAATGATGACTGCCCGTGTTTTCAAATATCCGGAGAACGGCTTCCGGCGTCATTAGCCCGTCCGTCCCGAAATCCTCTATTCTGCTATGATACTTTTCGCTGAATATCATTTTGTTTACCGCTTTCGTTTATATTCTGTATGACAGATTATATCACCGAACGCCGCCTCTGTCAATCGTTTGCGAAAGTCGTTGGTTTTTTCCGCAAAAAAATCGGGCAGAGCCGAAGCCCTGCCGGATTTTCTTATTCTTTATCCTTTTTCATCAGCTCGGAAACGGATGCCGCAAGACCGGCAAGAGACTGAATTTCGCTCGGTATGATGATCTTTGTTGCCTTTCCGTCTGCCGCTTTTTCAAAGGCTTCCAGCCCCTTTATAGCGATGACAGCTTCGGAGGGAGCAGCTTCGTTTATCATTCTGATACCCTCTGCCGTAGCTTCCTGAACCTGCTTGATCGCTTCTGCTTCACCTTCTGCCTGGCGGATCTTTGCTTCCTTTTCAGCTTCTGCGAGCAGTATCTGACGCTGCTTCTGCGCTTCCGCGTCAAGGATCATTGCCTGCTTTTTACCCTCTGCAACGAGGATCGTTGAATTCTTTTCGCCCTCTGCGCGGAGAATCTGTTCGCGACGTTCGCGTTCAGCTTTCATCTGCTTTTCCATCGCGTCCTGAATTTCCTTCGGGGGCATAATGTTTTTCAGCTCAACGCGGTTGACCTTGATACCCCAGGGGTCTGTTGCCTCGTCGAGGATGGCGCGCATTTTCGTATTGATTATGTCACGCGAGGTCAGCGTGCTGTCCAGCTCAAGCTCGCCGATGATGTTACGGAGGGTTGTCGCCGTCAGGTTTTCAATTGCGGACATAGGATTTTCAACGCCGTATGCATAGAGCTTGCAGTCTGTTATCTGGAAGAAAACGACTGTGTCTATCTGCATTTTAACGTTATCCTTTGTGATAACAGCCTGCGGGTCGAAGTCTGCAACGCGCTCCATAAGGGAAACGCGCTTTGCGATTCTGTCAATAAACGGAGTTTTGACGTGAAGTCCCGTGTGCCAGGTTGTGTGATAGGTTCCGAGACGCTCGACCACGTATGCGTGCGCCTGCGGGACGATATGAATATTGGATATGACGATTATGAGGAAAATAACTGCGATAATGCCGAGAATAATGAGCCAAGCCATAAAATATACCTTCCTTTTTCAGTTTTCTTTTTTGCAGATCAGCTTTACGCCGCGGATTTCAACGGCGCAGACGAGAGAGCCCTCGTCGATAGTTATGCTGTCATCGCTTGAGCGTGCCGTCCATACCTTTCCATCCGCCTTGACGGCGCCGGTTCCGGCTATGTTATCAATCTTTTCGATGACGGTTCCCGTTTTGCCGATGACGGTGTCTGCGTTTGTCGGCGAATATCTGATCTTCAGCACCTTTTTCATAAAGGGCTTGAGGAAGATCATCTGAGCGACGGAGAGCGCAAGAAATACGGGTACCTGAAGCCATAGCGGCAGGCGAAGAAGAGAGAGCACGAGCGAGATCAGCGCAGAAGGAATAAACCAGACCGCAACGAGAGCAAGAGTTGAAGCCTCGATGACTATTGCGGCAATCGTTACTCCCAGCCAAACCCAAGGCATTGCCGAAAGAAGAGCCTCCATTGTATATCAATCCTCCTTTTGTTTAGCGAAAATGAAAGCATTTTCTGTATTTATTATAGCATATCCGCCGCCCTGTGTAAATATATTGTCGGACGATTTTTTATTTAACTGTTGAAAATTACTGTATAATGGAGTAAAATATATGTAAATCCATATAAGCGAAAGGATAAAAGATGTCAAACGTAAGAAAACAGATAGCCGAAGGGGCATTTCTGACAGTCATCCCCGCGGACAAGTTCAAATCAAATTATATCCAGATAAGATTCATTATGCCGCTCAAAAAAGAGACGGCGGCAAAAAATTCGCTCGTTTTCCCCGTTATCCTGCGCGGAACGGAAAAATATCCGACCCTCGCCGAGATCCGTCGCCGCAAGCAGGAGCTTTATGATTCCGGCGTATGGTCCGGGCACTGGAAGCACGGCGAAAACCACATAGTCTCCCTTGAAGCAAGCTCCCTGCGCAATTCGTATGCGATAGACGATACGGATATAACGGCAGGCGTGCTCGACCTTATCGGCCAGGTCATTCTTCACCCTGTTATCGAAAACGGCGCTTTCAAAGCCGAGAGCGTTGAGGGCGAGAAGAAGATAGCGGCGGATGCCGTCCGCGCGACTATCAACCAGAAGGGAAGATACGCAAGGCTGCGTGCGCTTGAGGAGATGTTCTCCGGCGACGCATACGGCATAAGCGACGGAGGTACTGTCGAGGAGATCGAAGCTGTTTGCCCGAAGTGCCTTTTCGGGGCTTATAAAAATATGCTCCGCACGGCAAGAATCGAAATCTTCGCCGTCGGCGATTTTGACGGCGACTCCCTTGAAAAGAAATTTTCGGAGATATTCTCCTCTGTTGAAAGAGGCGAAATCTATGAGCCGGCGTCCGATACAAAGGGAACGGCAAGAGCCGAAGTTCAGAAAATATATGACCGTCAGAACGTCACGCAGGGCGTGCTCGTTCTCGGATTTTTCACAGGAAGCGTAAGCTCCGATGACGATTACGCCGTCACAAAGGTGTTCAACACCGTTTTCGGCGGAAGCGCGGCAAGTAAGCTGTTTATGAACGTCAGAGAGAAGCTCAGCCTTTGCTACTATTGTTCCTCCTCTCTCATCCCCGAAAAGGGCGCGATGACAGTTGCCTCCGGAATTCAGTTTGAAAACGAGCAGAAGGCATTTAACGAAATAATGGTTCAGCTTGACAAGATGAAAAACGGCGAGATAACGGAAAATGAAATCGAAATGGCGAAAAAGTCCCTCTGCGACGACATTATGAGCGCCGACGACAGCACCCGTGCGCTTGCGGCGACAGCCTTCGGCGAGGTTATGTATGGCAGAAAGCTGACGGACGAGGAGAAAATTGCAAAGATAAACGCTGTGACAAAAGAGCAGATAACCGAGCGGGCGAAGGCGGTACGTCTTGACACGTACTACTTCCTCTGCGGACAGGAGGAAAGCAAATGAGCGAGATAATAATGCGCGAAGACAAGGCGATAGGCGAAAGATATTATTATACAAAGCATAAGAGCGGGCTTGATATATATGTCATCCCGAAAAAATTCCGCCAGAGCTACGCTATATTCTCAACAAAATACGGCGCGGCAGACAACTGCTTCAAGCTTGAAGGCGATAAGGATTTTGTGAAAGTGCCGGATGGCATTGCGCATTTCCTTGAACACAAAATGTTTGAAAACGAAGACGGTAGCGACACGTTCGAGCGTTTTGCAAAATACGGCGCAGACGCAAACGCGTTTACGTCCAGCGAGATGACGGGCTACCTCTTCTCCTGCACGAGCCATTATGACGAAAACCTCGAAATCCTGCTTGACTACGTTACAAAGCCTTATTTCACCCCGCAGACCGTCGCAAAAGAGCAGGGGATAATCGGGCAGGAGATAAAAATGGGTGAAGACAACCCCGGCAGAGCCCGCTATTACAACACAATGGAAGCGCTCTATGCGGATAACCAGATAAAGATAAATGTAGCCGGAACGGTTGAGTCCATCGCGGAGATAACCTCGGACCTGCTTTACAGCTGCTATCGTACCTTCTATAACCTCTCCAATATGGTCCTTGTAACAAGCGGCGATATTACTATGGAGCAGGTGCTGGCTGTTGCGGATAAGGTCCTTCCTATGCAGGAGGAGAAGAAGATTGTCCGCTCTTATAACCCCGAAAAGGCAGAGGTAAACAAAAAGAGAGTAAAGGTTAAAATGGCGGTGTCGAAACCGATGTTTGAAATCGGTATAAAGGATATTGAGATACCGGCAGAGCCGAAGGAGCTTCTGAAAAAAGCAATCGCCGGCGCCGTGCTTTATGATATGCTCTTCGGCGGCACATCCGATTTTGCGATCGACGTTTACGAAAGCGGACTTGTCCGCGGCTTTGCCGCAGGCTATTCGCTTGACCATATCTTCGGTATGGGAGAGCTTATCGGCGAGAGCGACGATCCCGAAGCCGTTTACGATAAATTCGTAAAATATGTTGAAGAAAAGAAGAAAACAGGGCTTGACAGAGGCGAATTCGAGAGAATAAAGAAAGCAAATTACGCAAGCCTTGTCAAGAGCTTTGATTCGACTCAGAACATCGCAAACAACGTAACCTATATGCTTCTTGACGGTATCGATATTATGGATTACAGCAAGGCTGTTTCGGAGGTCTCGTTTGAATATACGGAGGAGCTGCTCCGTAAGCTCTTTGACGAAAGATATTATGCGATGAGCGTAGTCGAGCCACTTGAAAAATAATCGGAAAAGGAACTGAAATATGGGACACACATCAAACATTTCATTTCCGGGACTGGGGATTGGTGAATTTTCCGTCAGAAATACGGCGTTCACTCTTTTCGGCAGACCGGTAATGTGGTATGGGGTCATAATCTGTATCGGAATAATCCTCGCATTCGCATATGTTGCGTATCGTGCGGGCAGGGCAAAGATAAAGCTGGACGACGTTATCGATACGGCGCTCATCTGCGTGCCTGCCGCAATCGTCGGCGCAAGACTTTATTATGTCATCTTTTACGGCAACGTTCATTCGTTCTATGATGTCATTGCCGTCTGGGACGGCGGTCTTGCGATTTACGGCGGCATTATCGGCGGTATGGTTGCCGTTATATTCGTTGCAAAACACAAAAAGATTGACTTTTTCAAATATGCGGATATGATAATCCCCGCAGTTATGATCGGACAGATACTCGGCAGATGGGGCAATTTCTTCAATGGCGAAGCCTACGGAGGACTTGTTTCTCCCTCGCATCCGCTGTATTTTCTCCGTATGGGCCTTCAGAACGGCAGCACAATCGCAGATTTCGGCACGGCGGAAATGGTGTATGTCCATCCGACATTCCTCTATGAATCCGTCTGGAATCTTGTCGGCTTTATTCTTATAAATATCTTCTATAAGAAGAAAAAATTCGGCGGGGAAGTTTTCCTTTGGTACCTCGGCTGGTACGGATTCGGAAGATTTTTCATCGAACAACTGCGCACAGACTCTCTCTATCTCGGAAACACCGGAATAAGAGTTTCGGCGTTGCTCGGCATAGTGTTGTTTGTGATCTCCCTGCCGCTTACAATCGTTTGCCATATCATCGCCGTGCGCGACGAAAAGGCAGGAAAAATCAGAGCCGGCAGCGAGGTTTCGATTCCGTATTTCTTTGGGATAGGCAGAGACAGATATGCTTCTTCGGAGATTGATTCATCCGTTGACTTCAATACCGACGAATTCGAAAAAGCGGAGGAGATAAACGATGAAAAGCTCGTCCGCGAGAGCAGAAAAAAGAAGCTCTTCGAAAAGGAAGAGGCAGGAGAAGAAGATCAGCAGATAAAGCTCGTTCCCAAAAAGGAAGAAAAGCCGGAAAAAACGTCGGAAGACGAAAAAGAGGGCGAAGATGGCAAAGATAATTGACGGAAAGGCAATTTCCGCCGAGGTCCGTGCGGAGATAAAAAAAGAGGTTTCCTTGCTTGCGGAAAACGGCATAAAGGTTTGTCTTGCCGTTGTCATCGTCGGAGACGACCCTGCATCGCAGGTTTACGTCCGCAACAAGAAAAGAGCCTGTGATGAAACCGGCATCGCCTCGGAGATTATTGCTATGCCTTCAGAGACAACGGAGGAGGAGATTATTTCCGTGCTCGACGGGCTGAACAGCCGGTCCGAAATAAACGGAATACTCGTCCAGTTGCCGCTTCCGAAGCATATAAACGAGAGAAATATAATCGCTCATATTGATCCGAAAAAGGACGTTGACGCCTTTTGCGACGAAAACGTCGGCAGGATTATGACTGGAAATTTCAGTTTCCTGCCGTGTACGCCTGCGGGAATAATCGAACTTTTGCACCGCAGCGGGGTAAGCGTTTGCGGCAAGGACTGTGTTGTCATCGGGCGGAGCAACATTGTCGGCAAGCCTATGGCAATGCTTCTCCTGCACGAAAACGGCACCGTGACGATATGTCATTCGAGAACGAAAAATCTGCCGGAGATCACCCGTCGCGCGGATATTCTCGTTTCCGCTGTCGGAAAGGCAGGCTTTGTGACGGCTGATATGGTCAAGCCGGGAGCGGTTGTGATAGATGTCGGAATGAACAGAACGCCCGAAGGGAAGCTGACGGGTGACGTTGATTTTGCCTCCGTCGAGCCGGTTGCCTCGCTTATTACCCCTGTCCCCGGCGGCGTCGGACCAATGACGGTTACAATGCTGCTGAAAAACACCGTGACAGCCGCAAAGCTCCAACCTACTTTTCTTTGACCGTTCTTTTCTTCGAGAAGAAAAGAAGGCAAAAGAAGCTTCAGTTATTTGGTTTTGTGCGCTCATTTTTAGCCTCCCTCTTTTAGGGAAAGCCTTAATTTTCTCTCGTGAAAAGCTCTGCAAGAAAAAAGTCTCATACTTTCTCCCGTCAGCGCAGGTACAAAAGCTCTGCACAGTCAAAGCGCATTAACATTCGAACCGAAGCTTCCGTCTCTCACAGCGATAACGCTGACGGGACAGAAAAGCTCCGCCTTGAACTTTTCAAGGGAGTTTTTGAGGGAATGTGTCCCTCAAATTGCTTTCTTTCGTACTTTCTTTTCAAAAAAGAAAGTACATAAAGGAACGGAACTTTCAGAGAATTCCCCTTTTGATAATACCTGCGTATCTCGCTTTGCAAACTCCTTCCGTCATTTTCTTGCGAAAATGCCACCTTCCTCAGAGAGGAAGGCAAATATTTTTCCCATCGGCGACGCCTGCTTGGCTTGCTTCGCAATCCGGCAAATCCCCCCGCGGAAGCGGGGGGATTTGTTTATATTATCTTAGTATAGATCGGGGTTTTTGCTTTGCGGGAGGGAATCATAAGCACGCCGCCCTCCGGATTTCCGTCAAGACCGTTTATCTGCGCAAGTTCGCTCTCCGTTGTGCCGTATTTTTTGGCTATGTCCCAGAGCGTCTCTCCCTTTGAAGGATAATAAAGGGTTATTTTTGCGCCGTCATCCGTTTTTCTCGGCTTGTCGCGACGCAGCGAAAGCACGGAAACGACCTCGGATTCCTTCTTTGCGAAGGTGATATAGTTTATCATTATTTCCATATCGGCGCAGAGCTTGCCGTCTGCTGTTCTGCCCTTTATGTCAATAACGGAGGCATCTGCGGAGTAATCAAAATCGTCCGGGGTCATAGTTGCGTCGGTTTCGGCACGGAACGGCGCAGAAAACGTTTTGCCCATATATATCCCGCCGCCGGAGAGTATTGCATAAATATCTATGTTGCCTGTAAAAATCAGCTTGCCGCCGGATTTTTCCGCCCCTGTGACGGTTGCGTCGCCTCTTATAGCCGTGACGTTTGTCAGATCCGAATCGGGGAGCTCCGTGCAGGAGGAGGAGGAGAAATTGAAGCTCTTTGCGCAGGCGCAGGAGCGATATGAAAGAGTTTTCATATCGGTTTCGCCTTCATATTCCGTTGAATACATATCGGTTGTTATCTCGCTGCGGACGTTTTTATATGCGTCAAAAAATGCGGAATACGAAAAGTCAATCTCAACCGTGCGATCCTCGCCCGTTTCGTCCGCCGCCTTGCGGAATTCCGTGCTTGTTATGCAGATATTTCCGGTGACAAGGCAGTTTTCCGTCACGCCCTCGGCGATTGCTTCTCCCGAAAGGGGGATTCTGCGGATGAGCGAAACATATGTTTTAGGCGACTGAGGGTCTTCCTCCGCCGCGCTGTACAGAATGTTTGCCGTAGCGTTGCCCTTGTAATTTATTTCGCCGTCGCCCGCCTTCATTTCGGAGAGGTACGGATCGAGATAAACGCTGACTATCTCTCCGATGACGGGGAGCGGAGAGGCTACGGAAATATCCTCGCTTACGGAAACATCCGCATCCTGCGCCTCGATCCCGAAGCAGCAGTCAATGTTTTCTGTTTTGCACATTATATCGTCCTCCGCGCCGGAAACGCCGGTTACGGAAGGGGCGGAGCAGCTGAGACAGTTTATCGTTGCGGTTACGGCAATCTTTGCTTTTGCCGTCAGCCTTCTGGGGTTTTGCAGACGCACGGTCACCGAGTCGAGCTCTGTATCCGCATCGACGGAGCAATCGCCAGATATATCGCCGATCGGCATACTGCCGCCGTAATCAGAGGAAAAATCCGCGCTTTTGATTATCCCGTCCGAAGTTGAATAAATGACGGAGAAATTGACTGTACCGTCATATTCGAGGGAGGAGCCGTTTATATATTTTCCCGCGCGGCAGACTTTTGCGTCTGCACGGAGCACCCGGCTGACATCCGGCAGATAATCCGGAAGATTATATTCCGCGCCGACCTCTTTTACGGCAGTGTCCTCGAAGGTTTTTATTACGACGCAGTTTTTTGCGCCGTCGTCTGTGTAACTGAACATAAATACATAACCTCTTTCCCGACGGATTTTCTATGATATTCGGCTCCCGTCGCCGCCGACGGCAAGAGCTTTATTTATCCGATAAAAGATATATGTCGGCGTCTCTCAAAATATGCCCGAAGAAAGATATACGCCCATCTTTTTTAATGCGGATTTTTCAATTCTGGATACATATGAGCGCGAAATGCCGAGCTTCTCCGCAACCTCCCTCTGCGTTATTGCCGGGTTTCCGTCCAGCCCGTACCGCAAAATAACGATCTCCCTCTCCCGCTCGTCCAGCACGGCGAGCAGCGCTTTCCTCGCTTTTGCGGTTTTTATCTTGCTGTCAATATCGTCTGCAATGGTGTCCTCGGTGCTGATAACGTCGATATATGTCAGGGGGTTGCCGTCCTTATCTATATCTATCGGCTCGCTTATGCTGACTTCGCACGCCGTTTTCTTCTGCGAACGGAAATACATAAGTATCTCGTTTTGCAGACATTTGCTTGCATAAGTCGCAAAGCGGGTTCCGTTGCGACTGTCAAAGGAGTCGATTGCTTTTATCAGCCCGATCGTGCCGATCGAAATGAGATCATCCTGATTTTTGGAGAGCGAATAATATTTTTTGACGATGTGCGCAACCAGTCGCAGATTATGCTCTATCAGCTTTCCCCTTGCGGCTTTATCTCCCGCACGCATTTTTTCAAAGCATTCCGCCTCCTCTTTGGGCGAAAGCGGCGGAGGGAAGCTCTGCGAATACGATATTTTGAGAAACAGATAGAGAAAATTTGACATAAGCGCCGAAAAAAAGCCCATCATTTTATGTAAATTGCCTCCGTTTTCGGTTGTTTATAAATTTATATTCCGGATAGCAAGTACTTTTTCTCAATTCTCTTGCGATTTTTGAAAGAATGGTATATAATCATATAGTAATCACTTGACGGAGGGCTGAAATGATCTTCAGTATCGGCGGAATACTTGTGTTCTTTGCGTTTGCCGTAATCATAATTATTATGATGGCGACGGTATCCCGCGCGGCGGGGTTCGGAAGAAAAAATATAACCTTGCCGAGAATATCCGCTCCGGCAAAGGTCGTTTCGAGGAGAACGTTTTCAATGTCAAAGGAAGGCAAAGCCTATTTCATAACGTTCGAATTCAAAACGGGGGACAGGGCGGAATATCGCGTTCCGAGCGATGCTTATCTCTATTTTGCCGAGGGCGATGAAGGAACGATAACAGTCAGAGGAACGGAGTTCATTTCTTTTGTAATATGAAGGACAGATTTTCTGAGACCGCCGAGAAGATCGCGGTCGTCGATATCGGCGCAAACAGCGTCAGAATGAATATATACGATATAAACACCGAGACGGGGGAATTTTCCGTTTGTGATTCCGCGCGCAGTATGCTCGGGCTTGCAGCGTATTCTGTCGGCGGGAGGCTGTCGCCGGACGGCGAGGGCAGGCTTTTTGCCGTACTCAGGGAATATCTCGCAAGGGCGAATTCCGTTCCGACGGATGCTTTTTATGCTTTTGCGACGGCAAGCCTTCGCGGGCTTTCAAACACACAGCGGGTGCTTGCGGCGATAAAACGGCGGCTCGGAGTTGAAGTCAACGTAATCTCCGGCGACGAGGAGGCAGAGCTTGACTTTTGCGCGACGGTAAAGCGCTTCGGAGAGGGTATTGCGAAAAAGGGAATAACCGTCGATATGGGCGGCGGCAGCACGGAGATAGTCGGCTTTGAGGACGGACGGAAAACCTGCGGACACAGCTTCAGGATAGGCTGTCTTGCAATTTCAAAAAGGTTTGTCAAAAGCCCTCTCGCCGTAACGGAGAGCGAGCTTGCGGATATAAAAAGCTATGTTCTTTCTGAGCTTTCGTCGCATCCGGAATTTGAAAACATCGGCGGCACGGCATATCTCATCGGCGGTACGGCGAGAGCGGCGGCAAAGATATTTATGGGCGTCTGCCTCGGCCCCTCCTCTCTTGACGGCTTTGAAATGACGACGAAGGATCTTTTCTTCGTCCGCGATACCGTCCTTTCCGACGGCGGCGCGGCGATAAAGAAGTTTTCTTCGGACAGAACGGCGACGGTTGCTCCCGGAGTATGTGCGCTTTTCGAGGTAATAAGCTATTGCGGCGCCGAAAGGCTGGTTATAAGCGGGGCGGGCGTGCGCGAGGGGTTCGTTGCAAAAATGATTGAAGAAAGAAAAAACGCAAGATAAACGGAGGAATTATGGAGGACTCGTTTTATTACAGAGAGCTTGTCGATATGGCAATTCTTGCGGGGCAGATAATGATGAGCTCCGGCGCGGAGACGCACAGAGTTGAGGACACCATATGGAGAATACTTCAGACAACGGGCTTTTCGCAGGCGGACGCTTTCGTTCTGCCGACGGGAATAACCGTTACTCTTTCGGACGATAAGAATGAAACGCTTTCGGTAACCCGCAGGATAATGCCGGGATCAAACAATCTTTCAAGGATATATCTTGTAAATAACGTTTCACGCGACTTCTGCGGAGGCAAAATTACGCTTGAAGAGGCAAAATCACGCCTTGAAAAGATAAAAAACGAGCATATTTACGGCACGGTTATGAAGATGATCGGCGTTATGCTTGCGACGAGTATGTTCGCGCTGCTTTATGGCGGCTCGCTTCTTGATGCAACGGTTGCGCTCATTGCCGGCCTTGTTATGTCTTTTGAAAACTACTATCTGCGCAAGTTCATCGGAATGGACTTTCTCTGCGACGTGCTCTGCGCGGCAACGATAACGGTTGTTTCGCTTTTATGCGTCTTCGGGGCAATGAAAACGGGGATCGAGCTTCACCCGCAGTACATAATCGTCGGCGGGATAATGCCGCTTGTGCCCGGCGTTGCGATAACAAATGCCGTCCGCGATGTGCTTCAGGGCGACTTCATTTCCGCCTGCGCAAGAATGGTTGAGGCGTTTATGATAGCGGCGGCGGTTGCTGTCGGCGTCGGCGCAGGAATATTTTTCGGGCAGAAGGTTGGATTTGCGCCCGAAACGATCGGTTTTATAACGAATATTACGAGAAAGGGTTTTGTCGGCTATGCGGTCGGCTTTGCCGCGGCGGCATTTTCAATCGTTGGCTTTTCGTTTATACTTGACGTGCCGAAAAAGTTCATAGTCGCTTCAGCTTTCACGGCGGCGATTGGCTGGACGGCAAACCTTTTCGGATTTTATAACGGTATGGGCGACGTCTGGGGAGCGTTCCTCGGTGCATTGCTCGCAGAGCTCCTTGCATATATCTTTGCAAGAGCCCTGAAAGCTCCCGAAACGATCTTTCTTATCTGCGGGATAATTCCGCTCGTGCCCGGAGCTGGTATTTACAGAGCAGTTTATTATCTCATCAGCGGTGACCCGCTTGCTTCCTCCGCCCTCAATTTAACTCTTATGGTCGCAGGGGCGATAGCGCTCGGACTTATCACAATGTATACCGTGCTTGATATGCTGCGCAAGGGCATAAAAAAGATGAGACGGAAATGAAAAAAGCTTGACTCTTCTCGGCGAGATGCGCTTGATTTGCGCGGGCAGGCGTCGCCGACGGGAGAAATATTAGCCTTCCTCTCTGAGGAAGGCTAAAAGAGAATAAATCTCACTTATATATCGATAAAATCGGATGGTCGGGAGGGGAGACCCCTCCCCTACGATGAAATACCCGTTTATGCAGGCAATGAAACGTTTGTACAAAACAATAACCGAAGCTTCTTTTGCCTTTTTGGCAAGCCTCGTCTGCGCAGTTGCCGAAAAATCTGCATATCATCCCCGATAACCGAAGCTTCTTTTGCTTTTTTGGCAAGCCCCGTCTGCGCAGTTGCCGAAAAATCTGCATATCATCCCCAATAACCAAAGTTTCTTTTG
>DLLG01000006.1:229-43404 GCA_002479075.1 Clostridiales bacterium UBA7568 | reverse complement strand
CTTTTCAAAGAAAAGTACGGTTGACTTCGGAGGGGATTTGGTGTAAAATACAGAATATGAAAGGAGGTGTAAGAAGGATGTTTGGAAAAAAGCGTACTTTGCCGAAGGCAATCGCTTTTGTGGATTTTGAGCATTGGTATATATCGCTTGAAAGAATGTATTCCGTAAAGCCGGATGTCAAGGCTTGGGCAGAGGAGCTGCGTGAAAGCTATGATGTTGAAGAGATTGCGATATTTGCAGATTTTTCAAATCCGGGATTGCGCGGCGAGCTTGAAAAAATACGCAACGTTACGAATATTGTAATCGATACAAAAAATCAGAGCGAGCATTATAAAAAAGATTTCACCGATTTCATTATGCTTGATTATATATATCAGCGCGCAATGACAAAAAAGAATATCGACACATTCATTATTTTTACAGGGGACGGACATTTTACGTCCGTCGTGCGGTTTATTATAAATCAATGCCGCAGGAAAGTCGGTATATACGGTGTTACGGGAGCGACGAGCAGTCAGCTCAAAGCGAGCGCGTCCTGGTGTCGGGAGCTGCCGTCTGACTCGGAAATCTATAAAACGTATTATAAATTTATAGTTGACAATTTCAACTATCTGACAGTACACAGAGAATTTATTAAAAACGGCTCTCCGGAAAAGATAACGGAGCGTGTTTCAAAGCAGAACAGGGTTGACAGACGCTCGATAAAGAGCGCGCTCGACCAGATGATAAGAGACGGATACGTTTATAAGTCAACAATGCTTGACGAGAAGGGGAAAAAAGTTCAGATACTCAAGCCCAACTGGGATTTGCTCCGTCGCGACGGACTATGGACACAGCCTTAAAAACAAAAAACGGGTCGCAATTGCGACCCGTTTTTAATTTCAGTTTTTCTTTACGACGTTTTTATAATGCTCGATTCTTGTGCGCATATCGGGGAACATATCCTTTGCCTTTTCGGAGAACATTGCTCTTTCAATACCCTTTGTTGCGCGGCGTTCGTGACCGATGAGCGCATAGGCGGCGTCCGAAAGATGAGCGAACATCTCGTTTTCCATAGCGTTGCAGAGGAAGCTCTGACGGGGAGAATTTATATCCTCGCCGCTTATTTGGAAGAAGCGATGCTTTTCGCAAAGCTCCATTATGCGACGGAGCTGCTCCTCCGAATTTCTGCTGGGCATATAGGTAACGGCGTCAAAGCCGATATGGTCAAGCTCATAAAAGAGGAGCTCAAGATAATCATCTTCGAATTTCTGGGCTTTTTTGTCGCCCGTGACGGAATCGCCGACGTCGCCGAGATAGGCATATGCAAAGACTGCGCCGCAGGCGGAACAAACCTTCTGAAGCTCGAAAATGTCCGGACACTCTGCGTCTGCTTCAATATAAAATTTTTCAACCATATTGCTCTTCAGCGCGCCGAGGATGTCATATTCATAAAATTCGGGGTGCTCTCTGCCGGAAAGTATCTGTCCGCGAACCTTTTTGGAGAGGGGAAGCTTCATTTCCTTTTCAAGAAAATCAACTACTTTCTCAGGCTCATCAAAGCGGGCTGTTATCTTTTTCGCGAGGGCATAGAGAATGTGGCGCTCCGTGACGGAGCCGCCCTCGTGCGCCATTGAAAGGGGCAGCACGTCATTATCATAATCCAGCGAAAGCCCGTAATCTCCGAGGAGCCCGTTTATATTATCGCACATTTTTCTGTTGCGTTCGCCGCGACGGAAGCGGTAATATGAAAAGAAGTTGTTGAGCAGATTTATGCTTTGGTTCGGGATGCCGTGCAAAGCGACGTATGCCACAGATTTCTGATCCGGATTGTTTATCCGCTTTCCGCAGAGGGCTGTGTTTTTCATCGATGCGCGACATTCCATTCCGACCGTCGCCGGCATACCGACAAGCGCCGCCGCGCGGAGGAATTCCTCTGCGCCGGAGAGAGAATCGTGATCCATTATTCCCGCCGTCGCAAGTCCGCTCTGCCAAGCCATATAGACAGCCTTTGTGGGCGAATAGGGGGAGAATGAATATGTTGTGTGAATATGATTGTTTACAAGAGTTGTCTTTTTCGGCTCGGGGAGGAGACCGCCGTCTGTCAGCATTTTCAGCTCCGCGAGCACGTCAAGACGGGTATATTTGTTCGGTGCGTTAAGGAGGGATATCAGTTTATCGGTATTCACTTGCCGCACCTCCCCTCAGTTCAGCATTGTCTGTCCGCCCGTTACGGGGACAGCCTGACCTGTTTCGTATTTCTGTTCGACAATATAAAACAGCGCTTTTGCAATATCTTCCGGCAGACAGCCCCTGCCGAGCGGAACCTTGCTTTCATAATAACGACGGACGTCGGCGACCGTCGTTGCGCCGGGTACCTTTCCCGCATTGAGATACTGGACGAAAAGCCCGCGAACGGGGTCTGACCAGAGCGGCCCGTCAAGATAGTTTCCGGGGCAGATGGAGTTGCATTTGATACCGTAAGGCGCAAGCTCAAGAGCAAAGCTCTGTGTCAGCCCTATGCCGCCGAATTTTGCGCCCGCATAGGCAAAGTTTTTGTTGCTGCCTTCAAGTCCGGATTTTGAATTTATGCCGATTACGTCCGCCATATAGTCCGGTGAGTATTTTCTCTGAAGCTTCATCGGCACGACGGCATATTTTGTGCAGACGAAGAACGCCGTATAGTCAATGGAGGTTACAAGCTCGAAGTTCTGCTTTGTCATTTCTTCAAGCGAGCCCGCGCGGACAATGCCTGCATTGTTTACGAATACGTCAAGCCCGCCGTATTCAAAAACGGTCTTTTTTATCATCTCGCGCACGGAATTTTCGTCCGTAACGTTGACGTAAACGGGGAAGGCGACACCCCTGCTGTATTTTTCGCAGAGGGACTTTGCCATATTTTCCGCGCCCTCGACGTTCATATCGGCAATGGCGACGTATGCTCCCTCGCGGATCATCGCCTCTGCGATTCCCGCGCCGAAGCCCTGCGCCGAGCCTGTCACTATCGATATTTTTCCCGCAAGACGTTTTTCCGTCGCTCCCGAAAGGGCAACCTTTGCGCGATAGCTTTCGACCTCCCAGTTTGAGATAAACGCGGTCAGCTCCTCGCTCATATGCTTCGCCCCGCCGAAGGACATCGCGTAAGTTGCGATTTTGACAGCGTCCTCAAAAACGACGCTTGCCGTTTCCGCTTCCTTTTTCGTGCCGCCGCAGGCAAACATACCGACGTCCTGAACAAAGATTATCTTCGGCATAAAGCCGTTTTTCTCAGTATAATCGCGGAAGGCTTTTTCAAGCTCCGCGGGAGTTTCATCGCCCTTGTTTTCAACATAAAGCGGGTGCGCCTTGCAATAAACAATGTGATCCGGAGAGAAGCTGCCAGCAAGCGGAGAAAACGCCTTTCGGTCACGCGCGAAAGCGATTATATCGTGATATGCCGTGTATTTTACAACAGATTTTCCCTCTGCCGAATAAAGCATACGTATTTCGGGGGCGAGCGTCTCGGCAAGGGCTTCGTCGCAGGCGACCTTTTCTCTGCAAGGGAAAATTACAACTTTTCTCTTTATTTTTTCAAACACTTCTTTTGCCAGCGAGTCGATTTCCTCCGTTGTGTCTGCGGAGATGAAGATACCGTGGTTTTCAAGGAAAATCACCTGCGGTATTCTGCCCTGCGACTTTTCATATTCGCCCAGCTTTTCGCGGCAAAGGGCAGCGAGGATATATCCGGGCTTTGTCGAAGGTACCCAGACAGCGTCCGGAAACAGCTCTGCCGCAATCTTTTCGCCGTTCACAGCGCACGTGATTCCGTTTACGAGAGCGGGGTGAACGTGGAGAACGAATTTCTGCGGGAGAAGGTCGTGCAGAAGGGTTTCGACGCTCGGTCTCTTGCCCTCCTCGCCTTTCTTGCGGGAATTCATCATCATTGAGAGAACCTGCGCCTCTCGCTCCGCTTCGACCTCCGAGAATTTCGCGCCCCATATCTTTTCAAGCTCAGCGCGGTCTATTTTTACAAATCCCTCCTCGGTTATTGTCGCAAGAGAGGTGCCGGAGCCTTTGACAAAAAGCGTGTCCGCAGTTTTATATGAGGTGTTTCCGCCGCCCACAAGGACGAATTCCGCGTCCGCACCGTATTTATTTGACATTGCGACGAGCGCATTTATATCTTTTTCAAAGCTCATATGTGTTCCTCCTTAAATTTTTTCGGAATGCGAGAGCAGATATTTTTCCGCCTCGGCGCACCAGAGTCCGTTATGACGGGCGACTATTTCCGCAAGCGCGGCGAATTTTTCATCTGTTTTGCCGAGCACGGCAAAGTCCGCAATTGCCGTCATCGGCATTTTTATGTTCGTATAAACGAGTTTCTTTCCTCCGGGGATTTTATGGAGATTGAGGGTTGTGTCTATGACGCTGTCAAGTCCGCCGACGTGCGTTATCATAACGGCGGGGTTCATTCTTCCGTCGCTCATCATAGCGATCGATTCCTTCATATCGTCAACGTTGCCGCCCGAAGTGCCGACGATGTGCGTTGACGCATAGTGTACGTTATAAAAATTGAAGCTCGCGGAGAAAGCGGCGTTTGTCGGGCCTGCAAAGAAGTTCAGACATCCGTCTCTGCCGAGGATGGCGTCTCCCTGCTCGACAACGGGCTTTACGGGAGCGAAAACGAAAACATCGTCGTAGCCGTCGCCGCCGGAAAGCTCGCGGAGCGCCTTTACGGGGTCCTCACATTCCGCTGTGTTGAGATATACGAGGCGGACGCCGTTTTTCGCCGCATCTTCAACCGTCAGCAGCTTTGCCGCACGCTCAAGACGCGCGCTGTCTATGTCTGTTACAACGAGGAGCGAGGGTTTTCTGTCGCAATGGACAGCATAATCTATCGCGCCGAGACCCATAGGTCCGACGCCTGCGAGAATCGCCGCCTTGCCGCCCTCTTTTATACCCATTTCGTGAACGTAGCTGCCCGCTTTTGTATGGTAGTTTGCGTGAAATCCGCCGACAATGCACGAAACAGGCTCGGAAAGGGAACCATAGAAAAAGGCGTCGCCGGAATATGGCAAAAGGCAATCCAGCTCCATAACCTCGTGCGGGATGACGATATACGTTGCGTCACCGCCGATATATTTATATGAATAACCGGGAGCGGCGAGGCTGCCCTTGTAATTGAGCGCAGGCTGAATGACGAATTTATCGCCCTCTTTATATTTCTCCTGCCATTTCGCCCCGACCTTTACGATCTCTCCGCAGAACTCGTGCCCGACTATGACGGGGCTTTCCGCAATGTCTGCGGGAACTCTCTTGTGCGCCGTGCCTTGCTCTGCCGCTTTATGAGTTGACATACAGACGCTGTCCGATATGATATGCGCAAGTATCTCGTCTTCTTTTATTTCCGGAAGCTCGAATTCCTCAAGCCGGAGATCGTTTACTCCGTAAAGCCTTACAGCCTTTGTTTTCATTTCGTCCTCTTTCCCGACGGTTTTTTAGTTGCTCTCCTTCCGCACATACCGCCGGATATGCGGGGATTTATTATTTCTTTTTGAATTTGCTTCTGAGTCTGTCCATAACGGTCTTTTCGCGACGGCGTTGCTCCTCCGTCTCCTCTGCGAGATAGCGGGCTTCGGTCAGCTTGCCGCCGGAAAGAGCTATATCGAGAACGTCGCATTCGTGAACCTCAAAGGGAAAATCCTCCTTCGGAATGTTTATGACCTCTCCCTCGTCCGTTATGCACACAAAAAAGCCTTCTTCGGCTCTGTCAACATTAACTTTCACAAAAACGCCCCCTTCAAAGCCGCTGTATTTAAGCAATTTGCCGAATATCATTATATTATATATCCGAAAAATATTCAACATAAATTTCAAAATAAATCTGTTAAATAAAAAAGTTTTGTGATATACTTAAAAATGTGAAAATATGCCTTCGGAAAAAGGAGGAAATGCTTTATGGACGAAAGAGATACGATAAAGGCGAGAATGAAAGACCTCGCAGACAAAATCGAATATAATTCAAAGCTGTATTATGTGGACGATGCGCCCGTGCTCTCCGATTACGAATACGATATGATGTTCCGCGAGCTTAAAGAGCTTGAAGAAAAATATCCGGAGCTTGCCCCCGAAAATTCGCCGACAAAGAGAGTCGGCGGGGAGGCACTCTCAAAGTTTGAAAAGGTAACGCATACCGTTCGTATGGGCTCCCTTGCGGACGTTTTCTCCTATGACGAAGTGCGCTCGTACCTGCAAAGAACGGAGGACTCCGTCGGGCACAGGGTGACGTATTCCGTTGAGCCGAAGATAGACGGGCTTTCCGTTTCGCTTCTCTATATCGACGGCAGACTGACAGTCGGCTCGACGCGCGGCGACGGCATAACGGGGGAGGACGTCACGGAGAACATCAGAACAATCAAAACGATACCGCTCTCCCTTCCGGACAAGCTCCCCCTGCTTGAAGTCAGGGGCGAGGTCTATATGCCGAAAAAGAGCTTTTTGCGCCTGAACGAAAAATGCGAAGAGGAGGGAAAGGCGTCGTTTGCAAATCCGAGAAACGCGGCGGCGGGGTCGCTCCGTCAGCTCGATTCCAAAATAACGGCATCCCGCAACCTCGATATATTCGTTTTCAATATTCAGCAGATAGATGGAAAGCATTTCGATTCGCACACGGAGGGCCTTGAATACCTCCGCTCGCAGGGCTTTCATATAATAGACGGGATCTCAAAGGAGAGCGACCCGGAGAAGATAATCGAAAAGATCGCTGCAATAGGCGAGAGGCGCGCGTCGCTTTCATACGATATAGACGGCGCCGTCATAAAGGCGGATTCGCTTTCCGAAAGAGCGACGATCGGCGAGAACACGAGCACGCCGAAATGGGCGGTTGCGTTCAAGTTCCCGCCCGAAAGAAAGCCGACAAAGCTCCTTGATATAACAGTTCAGGTCGGCAGGACGGGCGTTCTCACCCCGAATGCCCGCTTTGAGCCCGTGCGCCTTGCGGGAACGACGGTTTCAAAGGCAACTCTCCATAACCTTGATTTCATCAGGGAGCGGGAGATAATGATAGGCGATACGGTATTCGTTCAGAAGGCGGGCGATATAATCCCGGAGGTTGTGTCTGTCGATAAAACAAAGCGCACGGGCGAGGAGAAAATGTTCTTTATGCCCTCCGAATGTCCCTCCTGCGGCGAGCCGGTCACAAGGGACGAGGGCGAGGCGGCATACAGATGCACAAATCCGTCGTGCCCCGCGCAGCTCCGTCGCTCTGTCGAGCATTTTGCGTCACGCCACGCGATGAATATCGACGGTATGGGGCCCGCAATAGTCGGCGCGCTGATAGAAAAAGGCTTTATACATCGCGTTTCGGATATATATTATCTGCAAAAGGAGCAGATAGCCTCTCTCGACGGTATGGGCGAAAAGTCTGCGCAGAACCTTTCGGAGGCGATTGAAAGATCAAAATCCGCAGGGCTGGCAAGGGTAATTTATTCCCTCGGCATACGCAACATCGGCGAAAAAGCCGCAAAAACTCTCGCCGCCTTTGCAGGCGATATTGACAGGCTCTTCTCGGCAACGGCAGACGAAATTTCTGCCCTCCCCGATTTCGGCGGGATTATGGCTGAATCGACCGTCAACTTCTTCTCTCATCCGCAGACGAGAGAAATTACGGACGGGCTGAAAAATGCGGGCGTCATTATGACGGAGGAAAAGGCCGTCACGGGAGACAGATTTGCTGGGATGACCTTTGTTCTGACAGGCACCCTGCCGACTATGAAACGTGACGAAGCCGAGCGGCTCATCGAAGAAAACGGCGGAAAGGCGTCGTCCTCCGTATCCAAAAAGACGACGTATGTTCTTGCCGGAGAGGACGCAGGCTCAAAGCTGACAAAGGCTCAGTCGCTGGGCGTTAAGATAATAAACGAAGAAGAATTTCTCGCAATGCTGGGCGACTGAACGGCAGAAAGGATAAACATATGGCAGATTTTTATGATCACGTGAAGATATATGTCAAAGCCGGCAACGGCGGCAACGGCTGTATCTCGTTTCACAGGGAAAAATACATTTCGCACGGCGGCCCCGACGGCGGCGACGGCGGCAACGGAGGGAACATTGTTCTTGTAATCGAAAAGGGAAAGAATACATTGCTTGACTTCCGCAACAGGAAGAAATACGTTGCGGCAAACGGCGGCGACGGAATGAAATCCAAGTTTCACGGCGCAAACGCTCCGGATCTCATAATTCCCGTTCCGGAGGGGACTGTCGTAAAGGACGCAAAAACAGGGAAAATCATCAAGGATATGAGCTGCTGCGAGCCTTTCGTCCTTTGCAAGGGCGGGCGCGGCGGCTGGGGCAACCGTCATTTCGCAACCCCGACCCGTCAGGCTCCCCGTTTTGCCAAAACGGGCAGAGAGGGCGAGGAAAGAGAAGTTCTGCTTGAGCTGAAAATGCTTGCGGACGTCGGTTTCGTCGGGCTTCCGAGCGTCGGAAAGTCAACTCTGCTTTCCGTCATAAGTGCGGCTCGTCCGAAAATTGCGGCATATCATTTTACGACTCTTTCACCTATGCTCGGCGTTGTTTCTGTCGGCGAGGGAAAAGGCTTTGTTGCGGCGGACATTCCGGGGCTCATCGAGGGCGCTTCGGAGGGTCTCGGCCTCGGCTTTGACTTCCTCCGCCACGTTGACAGATGCCGCCTGCTCGTGCACGTCGTCGATATTTCCGCTTCCGAAGGGCGTGACCCGACGGACGACCTTATAACAATCAACACGGAGCTTGAAAAGTACAGCTCCGACCTTGCTTCCCGCCCGCAGATAATCGCGGCGAACAAATGCGACATTCTGGACAGGGAGCTGGTTGACGTCGCAAAGTTCGAAAAGTTCTGCTCTGAGCAGGGCTATGAAATCGTTTATATCAGCGCGGCGACGGGAGAAGGTATCCCTGAACTTCTGCACAAGGTTTATGACCGGTTGCAGACTCTCCCTCCCGTTACGATCTATGAGCCGGAATATGAGGAGGAGGTCGCAGGCGAGCTCATCCCGACGGACATCACCGCCCGCAAGGAGGACGGCGTATGGTTTATTGAGGGCGCTTGGCTGCGTCGCCTTATGGAGGGCGTCAACCTTGACGACCGCGAGTCTATGAACTATTTTGACCGCACCCTCCGCCAGAACGGTATTTATGACAAAATGCGTGAGCTCGGCGTTGCGGACGGAGACGTCGTCGATCTTTACGACCTCGAATTCGATTTCGTTGACTGACCTACTTTTCTTTGGAAAGAAAAGTAGGTAAAAGAAACTTCGGTGATTTATTTGAACAAACTTTATAAAAAAACAGAGATGATTTTTCATCTCTGTTTTTGCTCTGTTATGCTTGAAAAAAGTAGGCAAAAGAAACTTCGGTTATCGGGAAGGATATACAGACCTTTCGATAACTGCGCAGACGGGGCTTATCAAAAAGACAAAAGAAACTTCGGTAATTGTTTTGTGCAAATATTTTATTACCTGCGCAAACGGGTATTACAACGTAGGGGACGGGTCTCCCGTCCCGCCCAACCGTCTTTATCGATATGTAGGCAAAATAAGCTTTAGTTATTGGTTTGTTTGATCCTTTTTAGCCTCCCTCGCGGAGGGAGGGGGACCGCAATGCGGTGGAAGGAGTATTTCAAAAACTCCCTCAGTCGCTTCGCGACAGCTCACCCTCTTCTCGGCGAAGCCTGCAAACGCTTACGCATTTGCAAATTTCCTTATTGTCTGCGCTTTTTAGCGACAAAAAACAGAAGCGGTTTTCCGCTTCTGTGCCCGTGCCCCGAAAGGGGCTTTTTATATTGCTTTGATAAGATATTTAACTCCGAGCCACCGCCCGAATTTATATCCGACGGCCGGAAAATCGCCGCAGACGGAATATCCGTGCTTTTCGTGAAACGCAAGGCTGGGCGAATTTTCTTCCGTGATGATAGATATGACATTTTTTATTCCAGCCGCGCGTCCGAGCGATTCAATCTGCGAGAGAAGAAGTCCGCCCGTGCCTTTTCCCGTTGACGAAGGGGAGAGGTATATCGAAAGGTCGGTTGTGAAGCGGTATGCCGTGCGTTCGGAAAAGGCGGAAAGGTAGGCGTAGCCGAGGATTTTTCCGTCCTCCTCCGCAATGATGAACGGATATTCCGCCGAGATGATCTCCGCTCTCCCGGCAAATGCGGCGAGAGAAAGCGGCTCCTCCTCAAAAGAATAAGTCGTGTTTTTTATGTAGTAATTATATATTTCAAGGCAAGCGGGAAGGTCGTCTGCACGCAAGGCTCTGATATTTATCATTTTTGCGTCCTCTTTTTGTTTTTTCATAAGTATATCACCCGCAGGCGACTTTTTCAAGTGTTTTTTACCGTTGCAAAAGGCGGCGGAGTGTGATATAATAAGCCTGTAAAACAATCGGAGGCGGATGATGAAAAGACTACTCATAATCGACGGCAGCAACCTCCTTTTTCAGATGTTTTTCGGTATGCCGGCAAGGATAACGGGCGGTGACGGAAAAGGCATCTGGGGAACCCTCGGTTTTACGGGCGCCGTCATCAGGATGATAAAAATGACCGCCCCGACGCATATTATCGCCGTTTTTGACGGCGAGCACGAGAACGCCAGAACCGAAACGGACGCAGATTACAAGGCAAACCGCCCCGATTTTTCGTCCGTGCCGGAGGAGGAAAACCCGTTTTCGCAGCTACCGGATATTTATTCCGCGCTGGACTTTATGGGTATCCGTCGCTACGAGACAGAGGACTGCGAGACAGACGACATCATAGCTTCTTACACAAAAACCTGCGCGGGCGAATATGATATTGTCATCTCCTCGCACGACAGCGACTTTTTCCAGCTGATAGGGGAGAATGTGCGTGTTTTGCGGTATCGCGGGGACAACAGCGTCCTCTGCGACATTGATTACGTTTTGTCAAAAACGGGCGTGCTGCCCGCCGGATATGCGGATTTCAAATGTCTGACAGGAGACGGCTCGGACAATATCAAAGGAATTTCCGGAGTCGGGCCAAAAACGGCGGCAAAGCTGATAAATACATACAAAACCATTGACGGACTTTTGGAGAACATCGAAAATATTGAAAAAGAATCGCTTCGGAAAACCATATCCGAGGGGAAAGACAGGCTTTTGAAAAACCGGAGGCTGATAAGGCTTTCAGGAGACTGCAGAATCCCGATAGACCCGGAGAACGCAACCTTTTCGGGACAGAGCTTCCGCACAGGAGAGGTGCTCTCCGCAATAGGACTGAAATAACGGACAGGAGGAAAACGAAATTGTTTGAATCGGCGATAAACGAGATAAAAAAGTATAACAGAATAATTATTCACAGGCACACAAACCCCGACGGCGACGCAATCGGAAGTCAGGTCGGGATGAAGGAGCTTCTGAAGAAAAACTTTCCCGAAAAAGAGGTTTATGCCGTCGGCGACCCTGCGGGCAGATATGCTTTTATAGAAGGTTCGACGCCCGATGTAATTCCCGATGAATATTATAGCGGAGCTCTTGCGATCGTGCTCGACACCTCCGCAAGGTCGCTTATCAGCGACGGAAGATATACGACGGCAGAGAGAATTCTCCGTATGGATCATCACATTTTCTGCGAGGAAATTGCGGATGTTGATATAGACGAGCCGAGTTTTGAAAGCTGCTGCGGAGTGATAACCGCTTTTGCAAAGGAATGTGGTCTTGAACTTACGTCCGTTGCCGCAAATGCGCTGTATTCGGGAATGGTTACGGATTCCGGTCGCTTCCGCTATGACAGCACAAACGCCAGAACCTTCGCCCTTGCCTCTTTCCTTATGGAGACGGGATATATAGATACGGCGTATCTTTTCAGAAATCTTTATTCCGATGACCTTTCGGCGGCAAAGCTGCGCGCTTCGTTCGTGCTGAAAATAAAGCAGACGGAAAAGGGTACGGCATATATTTATACAACAAAAGACGAGCTGGCAAGCACGGGCGCCGACACGTTTACCGTCTCGCGCGGAATGGTCGGCACGATGGCAGACCTGAAGGGTGTTGACGTCTGGGCGAACTTTACGGAGACCGATAGCGGCGTTCTCTGCGAGCTCCGCTCATCAAAATACAACATAAACCCCGTAGCCGTTGCACACGGCGGCGGGGGACACGCAAAGGCAAGCGGCGCAACCCTGCGCGACAAAGCAGAGGCAATGCAGGTGCTGACCGAGCTTGACAAACTTACGGAGGAAAGCGTATGACCGTCGAAAAAACGAAAGAAATGCAAGCCGTGCTTGACAAAATCAAGGAATATCAAAGGATAATAATCTGTCGCCATATCCGTCCGGACGGGGACGCTGTCGGCTCGACTGTCGGGCTGAAAACAATTCTCTCGCTGACCTTCCCCGAAAAAGAAATATACCTGATAAACGAGGATTATTCGGATTATGTGTCGTTTCTCGGCGGGGAGGATGAGGATATCGATCCTTCGCTTTATGCGGATGCGCTCTGCATAGTCATCGACACCGGCTCGGCAGACAGAGTTTCAAACAAGAACTATACTCTCTGCCGCGAGGTTGTAAAAATAGATCACCACATAGTCGCAGAGCCGTACGGCGATATTTGCTGGATCGAGGATTACCGCTCCTCCGCCTGCGAGATGATTGCGGGATTTTATCTTGCTTTCAAGGACGAGCTGAAAATCAATCTTGCTGCCGCAACTGCGATTTATACCGGTATGGTTACGGATTCCGGTCGCTTCCGTTTCCGCTCCGTGACGGGAGAAACGCTCCGCCGTGCCGGCGCGCTTCTGGATATGGGTATTGATACGGACACCCTTTACGCAAGACTGTATCTTGAAGATTTTGATTATATCGCTTTCAAGGCGTATATTTATAAGAGAATAAAGATGACGGAAAACGGCGTTGCGTATATTGTCGTTGATAAAAAAACGCAGGAAAAATTCTCGCTTTCAAGAGAGGACGCAAGCAACGTAATTTCATTTCTTGACTCTATCCGCGGCAGTATCATCTGGCTTGCGTTTATTGAAAATGACGACGGAACGATCCGCGTTCGCCTGCGCTCACGCTTTGTGACGGTGAACGAGCTCGCCTCAAAGTATCACGGCGGCGGGCACGATTGCGCAAGCGGCGCCACCGCATATAGCAAAAAGGAGATGAATTCAATCATTTCCGACGCAGATATGCTAATTAAAGATTACAAATCAACACACGAGGGCTGGCTATGAAAATACTTCTGACAAATGATGACGGTATCGGCGCAAAGGGAATAAGCGTGCTCGCAAATTGGGCAAAGAGGCTCGGTGAGGTGACGGTAATCGCGCCGAAGAGCGAACAGAGCGGCAAAAGTCACGGAATAAATATTCATTCGGAAATGGAGATAAAAGAGGTCGACTTTCCGGGAGCGAAGCGGGCGTTTGCCGTCGATTCAACCCCTGCGGACTGTGTAAGGTTTGCTTTACTGGGGCTCGGAGAGAAGTTTGATCTTGTCCTCTCCGGAATCAACTGCGGGCTGAACATCGGAACGGATATTGTCTATTCCGGAACTGTCGGCGCGATATTCGAGGCGGCGGCGGAGGGCGTGCCGGCTGTTGCCGTGTCTACCCAGCCGGATTATTTGGACGGTGTCGGAGCTCATCTTGACAGAGTCTGCGACTTTTTCGTAAAACACGGTCTTCTTTCGCATTCCTCGCTTTATAACGTCAACATTCCGAAGGATGCAAAAGAAATTCTTTTCACCCGTCAGGGCGGCAGATATTATAACGATACTTTTGAAAAAACGGGCGACTTTTCATATCGCCAGAGGGGACTCTGCGTTCATATTGACAAAAAAGATTTCGCCCTTGACACGGACGCAACCTTAAACGGCTACATATCCGTAACGCCGATCACGCTTGACAGAACGGACTATAAAGTTCTTTCCGAAATATCAAAGCTGAAATAATTTCAAAAACAAAAATCCCGCTTCTGCGGGATTTTTGTATTGACATTGTTTTTTTTGTGTGATAAAATATTACGAGAAAAATATTGGGATATAGCCAAGTCGGTAAGGCACAAGACTTTGACTCTTGCATTTCGCTGGTTCGAGTCCAGCTATCCCAGCCAAAAAGCACTTGCATTGCAAGTGCTTTTTTCAGTTATATTTGCTTGCGGAAAGTAGTTTCCTGTGCAGTGATACTCCGCAACCGGATATTTAACTTGAAACGGATTTCGATGTATGATATAATAAACACAGGAATGGCGGCGCACGTTTCTATAATTTGTCCTATGAGAAATTGTATGACACCTATATAAATAGTGCTGATTTTTGGGAAAATAAAAAGCGCAACATCCAAATCAATTATACTATAAATTTATTTATACAAATGGCTCTGCAGATTCGAATCTGCCGGGCAAGCGTGGAGACGGAGAAGGAAATATGGTCGAATCAAAAATATATATAGGACTGCACGATTCAACTACGAAAACACAGCTTTTTGAAAGCGAAAAATATATCAGGGTGCTTCGCAATGTGTGCCATTCATATAAAGTGCCTTTTTCTTTCGGCGTGCAAGAAGGCGGATATATTTATGAAAGCGGAGAATATGCCAAAGAAACAAGTCTGGTTCTTACCCTTATTGACATTGAAAAATCTATTGTAAATGATATTGCCAAAGATCTGTGCGCGTTTTTCCGTCAGGAATCCGTTCTTGTTACCGAAAGCCGGATACAGGCGTATTATGTCAAAGAAGCATTAGAATGATACAGTTGCTTTCGGCAGAGCAGTTTTCTGCTTGTCGAGCCGAACACCCTGCAATAGTCGAACGCGAAAGTGCCGATAAAGTTTTAATATTATACAAAAAACAAGCGATATCAGATATCTTTAAAGATAAGACGATATCGCTTGTTTTAGGTTTTAATAACTGTGCCGTGATCCGGCAGGTTCGACTGTACGGATAAATGCCGCAGTTTATTCAGGAATTTTTCCGATCAATATTCAGTATCGACAGGCAGTACGGGCATCTGAGATGTCCTTGAGTCATCAGCTCCGTAATTGTTGTCGGAATAAATTTTCCGCAGCGCGGACAGGAAATGCCGGGGACTTGCGTCGATGTGCCGCCCGAAACCTTTTCAAGATCTTTGTCCGTGAGCGTATACGCATTTTTTTCGTTATTTTGATTGTTCATATTTATTTTCCTTTCCTTTGGTCTGAAAGTATATTAAATATTTGTGCTGTAATCGGGAAGAACTGCCGCGATTTTTTCAGCGTATCCGTTTTCCCAGAAGAAGCATTTGGAAGGGTCGATTCCGAGCTTGTCTCCCGTGAGAGCCAATGCTATGGCGCGACAACCGCCGTTGCAGAGTTCAAAATGGGCGCAATTATCGCATTTTTTGTTTTTCTCCCGCAGCGTTCCGAGCGTTGTACAGACTTCTTCAAGGTATTTTCCGTCCGAAAGCAAAGCTTTCAGCGGAGTTTGTTTTATGTTGCCGAGAAAATATCCACGCTGCTCGTAATAGCCGGACATCTGGTGGCACGGATAAAGATTTCCGTTTGCTGCAACGGCGACCATTCCGCGATTGCCTTTGCATACGGGTGCGCTGTCGCGATATTTGCCCTTGCAGGAGTTCACTGCGGCAAGAGTATAAAATTTTGTTTTCGGATAAAGCGTTCCCACTTGCCATACGGTCAGATTCATATTATGAGTTTCCGCCGCGTATTTCTGCCAGAGACAGATCGCTTTATCAAAATACTCTTCAAACGTAAGGCAGGCGTCGCCGGCATTCTGTACCCAACGCGGAGCTTCGGTCGTGCGGATGATCCGCATTTCATTTACGCCCATTGCGTCAAGCTTTCTTGCCGTTTCAAGCATTGCGTCGCAGTTCCGACGATTCATATTCGTTTGCACTTTGACGGGAAATCCGTTTTCAATACAGAGAGAAATCGCATCCAGCGCCGTTTGTTCGGCACCCTTATGATTTCGCATCCAATCGTGATAGCCGATCCCATCGAAGGATATTTTCACAAGAGGAACACATCCGATATTTTTCAGGCACTTAAGTGCCTGTTTGTTTATGAAATATCCGTTTGTATTCAGTTCTTCGACGACCATTCCGCGCGAATAGATGCCTTCTATAATTTCAAAGAAATTTTTGTGCAGCATAGGCTCGCCGCCGGTGATTGTGAACGCATTTATCCCGCAATCACGCGACTGGTCAAGAAGGCTGTTCATTTCCTCCATTGTCCATTCGCTCATAAGCGGGGCATTGTCTGCCGCATTAAAACAATGAATACAATTATAATTGCATTTGCCTGTTATCATCAGATTCATTGCGGGGAAATAACGGTTTTCAAAAACGCGGGCACGGCTCCAATCGGAGAGCTTTTCGCCGCTCTCTGCTTTATGGATAAAGCCTTTTTCAATGAGCTCGCGCGCGATAGCGCTTTCGTTTTCGTCCGGCAGCTCGGTTTGTCCGTCACACATCGACAGAAATTCAAATTCTTCTTTTTTCAGTCCCGCCGCATTTCGTTCTCCCTTTATGTAATAGGCATAGGGGACAATCCGCCACGAACGCAGGGCAATATATGGGTTCAAAATATAACGCATTTTTCAGAATCGGTTTATTTCTTCTTTTTGTTGCAAAGCCAGAGACCTTTTTCGTATGTGCAGTATTTGCAGTTGTTGCATACCGCCATACAGCCGCATTTGCAGAACACAACACCGACGCCGGTAATGACATTTTCGTTGCCGCATTTTTTACATACAAAACCCGTGCAGCCGTGACCGACTGTCACAATTTCTCTGCCGTCGTCTGCGTAGCACGAACCGCCGGCAACGTTGTCAAGCTCTTCGTCTGCAAGCTCGCCGGCTTTCGGATGTATGATTTCAAAATACGCCTCTGCACTCTCATCGGTCAGCTCAATGCCGCTTTCTTTTGCAAGAGCCATCAGTTCTTTCGGGGTTTTTGCTTGTTTTGCCTTTACGATAAGTTCCTTTTCCATTAAAAACTCCTATTATAATAAATTTTCAAATGTGTATTATGCAGGGGCAATCAAGCTTTTTTCAAAATATCTGATGTGTATTAAGGTATCCGTTATCAGAATGGCATCCGCCGCCGGCAACGTTATCAAGTTCATCATCTGCAAGCTCTCCCGTTTTTGGGTTGAGCTGATTAAAATATGTATTTGCTGCTTCTTCGGTCAGTTCAATGCCGTTTTCTTTTGCGAGAGCCATAAGCTCCTCGGTGCTTTTTGCCGATTTTGCCTTTTCAATAAGTTCGGGTGTAAATTTGTTTTCCATAAAAAACTCCTTATTCAAGTAAATTTATTTTGTATTCTCGGGATTATTGCAAAGCCACAAGCCATTTTCGTACGAGCAATATTTGCACGACCCGCAATTTGCGACTGCATCACATTCTCTGCAATGCGGCACAATACATATAAAATTGTACGCACCGCTGCCGTCTTTTTTGCAGCGGAATCCGTGGCACACGTGACCTAATGAAGTGACCATTCTTCCGTCGCCTGCGTAGCACGAACCGCCGGCAACGTTGTCAAGCTCGTCGTCCGCAAGCTCGCCCATTTTGGGGTTGAACTGATTAAAATACGCATTTGCGCTCTCTTCGGTCAATTCAATGCCGTTTTCTTTTGCGAGGGTCATCAGCTCTTCGGGGGTTTTTGCCTGTTTTGCTTTTGCGATAAGTTCATTGTTCAGTTCCATTGTGTTTCTCCTTTGATGTTTTTTATTTTTTTAATTAAATGCTCAGATTTTTGTATCGATCAGCCCTTTTTACTATTGGCGGGATGGTAGCACTCGCGGGGTTCAGCCGCCTCAGCAGCTTTCATAATCAGCTCTAAAACGGTCGCCCAAAGAGAACCGCTTATAGCGTTAGGATCGACGCCCCAGTATCTGCATCTGCAGCACGTGCCTTTTACACCATAGGTTGACTGCCCGTCCTGATAATGCTTGCATTTGTAGCCACAGGTGGTTTTGAGGCGTCCGCCGCTTGAATAGCATCCGCCGCCTGCAACATTATCAAGCTCTTCGTCTGCAAGCTCGCCAGTTTTGGGGTGGAGCTGATTAAAATATGTATTTGCTTCTTTTTCGGTCAATTCAATGCCGTTTTCTTTTGCAAGAGCCATCAGCTCTTCAGGGGTTTTTGCTTCCTTTGCCTTTGCAATGAGTTCATTGTTCAGTTCCATTATTGTTTTCTCCTTATTAAGAGTTTTTCAGTTGTTTTTCAGTATTCTTATATCCGAATTGTTGCTTGGCAATATACTTTTATTAAAGTCGTTGCTATGTTTTATGCTCATATCAACGTTATTGTTGTTTATTTTTATGCTTGTGTCAACATTATCGAAATTTATACTTGTGTCAAAATTATTATTGTTTATCTTAATGCTTTTATTGTCTATGATTTCGATGCCGCCCAAAACATTTTCAAGCTCTTTATCGGACGCTTCGTCCTCTTTTGTTTTTGTAATAAGCTTTTTGTTTTTTGCCATAGCTGTGTCTCGGTTACTTATTTTTTCTGCATTTTTCGCAACATCCGTCAATAATATAGGCATATGTTCCGCATTTTCCGCACGTTCCCATCTTTCCGTTGCCGACTACTACTCTTACGCCGCCGTCAACTTTTTCAAGATCGTTTTCATTCAGTTTCGCTTTGTCGGTTTTGATTTCTTTCTTCTGCTCGTTCATATTGTTTGTCCTCCTATATAATTTTGTTTGAGCTCAATCGCTCAAATAATTTTTAAGTTTGTTCAAAGCGCTTTTGTGCAGAATTTTTACATATGCATACGATATGCCCATTCTTGACGCTATATCTTTCAGCGACATTTTCTTGTAATACTTTAAGATTACAAGTGCGCGGCAGCGTCCGTCGAGCTTGCCGAGGGCTTTTCCGAGTGCCGCAAGAGATTCTTTTTGCAAAACAACGCAATCGGCTCCGCCCCCGTCCGACATTTCCTCCGGCAATTCCGAATATGTACGGTTTGACCTGAAATAATCTGTTACGGCGTTCCGCGTGATCGTGTAGATCCACGTTGAAACGGAAGCTAAGCTTGCGTCAAACGTATCGAGATTTTCGTACACTTTTAGGAAAATTTCGCTTACAAGATCTTCTGCATCGTTTTTGTTCCGAAGCTTACAGAAAACATAACGGCTTACCTTGTCGCGGTATTCCGTATACAGCGCTTCCTTCTCCGTCGTCAGGCTCATATTGTACCGTCCCTTTTGTCATTGTGCTTTTCGGCAGATACTGTTTCGCCCGCCGCGCTTACAAACGAAAGGTCATCGTCTGAAATTTCGGCACCATATTCGTCTTCAACCTCATCGATAAGTTTTTGAAGCGAAGGATCATTTTCAAACAGCTGATAATCAAAGAGTGCCGAAAGCGTTTTTTCGCTTATTTTAGGCTTCATATTTGGTTGCCCTGCTTTGTTGTTTATCACTTTGCTTCCTCCTTCTGTTTGGTTTATACGATCAAAAAGAAAAAATGGCTAATAAAAATCAAAAAATTTTTATATCGATTTTTAGTGTCGTTAATCTGCTTTTGGGGTGCCGTCAAGTCTCTGTCGTGCGACAAGCTCCGCAAAGAAACCGTTCTTTTCGATAAGCTCGTCATATTTTCCGTCCTCGATGATCTTTCCGCGATCGAGAACGATGATCCTGTCGCACTGTTTTATTGTTGAAAGTCTGTGAGCGATTACGATCCTTGTACATTTCAGCGAGCTGAGCGATTCGGATATCTTTTTCTGAGTGATATTGTCAAGTGCGCTTGTCGCCTCGTCAAACATAAGTATTTTGGGCTTGGGCGCGATAGCACGGGCTATCATCAGTCTTTGGCGCTGCCCGCCGGATATACCGCCCGAGCCTTCGGAGATGATTGTGTTCATCCCCATAGGCATTTTTCTTATATCATCGGCTATTCCCGCAAGCTCAGCCGCTTCCCAGGCTTCGTCTTGGGAAAGCCACGGCGCGGAAATGACTATGTTTGAATATATATCGCCCTGAAACAGCTTTCCGTTCTGCATAACGACGCCGATCCGACGTCGCAGAGAGCGCAGATCGATTCGTTCAAGGTCTCTTCCGTCATAATATATTGCTCCTTTTTGAGGATGCTCAAAGCCGAGCAGCAAACGCATAAGCGTTGACTTTCCGCAGCCCGTTTTCCCTACGATGGCAACGTATTGTCCCGGACGTATTTTAAGCGACATATCGTCTACGACAAGGGGCATATTTTCGCTGTATCTGAAAGAAACGTTGTTAAGCTCAATTCCTCCGGACAGCCTTGTGATCACCTGCTTTCCGTCAGAAACTTCGGGAACGGCGTCAAAAAACGGTTTCACCATATTGAGTATCGGCTTTATCTGCGAAGCCGTGAGCGCGATTCCGGCAAGCGCCATAAACGCGCCGGACACCATTCCGTACGCCGTATTGAAGGCGTAATAATCAGCTACGGAAATTCCCGATTTTACCGCCATACTGTACATTACTATTGTTCCTACAAGGCTTATGGCAAGGCTTATTACTGAGTTAAGCTCGATAAACGTCGGCGGACCGTACGTAAGCTTTGCGTTTTCGGCATAAAGATTGCCCCATCTTGCAAAGGCGCGCTTTTCTGCGCCGGCAAGCTTTATTTTTTGTATTCCCGTGATGAGAGCATATGTCATACCGTCTTCTTTGCCGGAAAGCTCCATCTGACGTATGCTTAATTTCATCTGAACAAGAGACGATACAACCGAGAACACAACGGTTACAAGAATAATTATAAGCGCAGGAACGACAAGCGCCGGAGCGTAAACAAATATCTGCGATATGTATATAAGCGAGAAAATTGAAGTAAGTCCCGTAGAAAGGACGGTTGACGCAAGCATTTTGCAAAGTACACCGACCTGGGACGCACGGTTTGAAAGCTCGCCTGCACTATACTGCTTGAAGAAATCGGCAGGGAGCGACATTACGCGCATCATAGTTGCCGCGTCAACCGATATGTTGAGCTTCGTTTCGATCCGAGCCGTTATCATATTTTTTACGGCCGAAATGAGAAGCGTGCTTACAGAAACACATACGGAGAAGAATGTAATTGCAACAAGCAAACGCGTGTTCCCCGACGGAAGTACCCGATCAAACAGTAGCTTGCTTATCATCGGCGAGATCATACCGATAAGCGATAAAGCAAGCGTTGCCAGGGCAATCATCACAAAATCGGAGGCGGAAAGCGTCCGCACGATATATGCGGCAAGCGATGGCAGACTGATTTTTTTCAGAGGAAAAGGCTTATAGAATGCGATCGCTTCCGCTTCCAACAAATGCTGATTTTTATGATTTATTTTTTTTCGTTTGCCTGTGTCATAGTCAAAATAGCTGTAACCGGAAAGTCCTGTCGGAATAAGCGCCACAACTCTTCCGCTTTCGCGCAGCACGCCGAGCATTGCGCCGATAGCGTCGCGATACCAACCGTCCTCAAGCTTTATCGTGCGTCGCATAATGCCGTATGGGCGCATAAGATATTCAAGCTGTTCGTTTACGTCGCTGATCCCGTCGGGCACTTCACGGCTTTTTACGTGGTAATATCGCAGAATTTCGTCTATGGCGTCCTTTGTGACGGCGCGGTCATTGTTTAAGGACGCCTCGATCTTTCTGCCTGTTATGGCAGATGCCATATTTGCAAACGCTTCGGCAAACGCCTCGTCGTCGTTCTGTTTGCGATCTCTTATTTGTTCGTCAAACCAACCCATATGTATCCGCCCTCCTTACTCGTTTGATACGAGCTGCGTATATGCTCCGCCGTTTTTCATCAGCTCGTCGTGCGTTCCGCGCTCGATAACTTTTCCCTGATCCATTACGATGATCTCGTCGCAGTCGCGTATTGTTGAAAGTCTGTGTGCTACAACAATGCAGGTTATGCCCCTGTCTTTTATGGATTTTACTACGTCGTACTCGGTTCTTGCGTCAAGCGCACTTGTTGCCTCGTCAAGAATTATGATCGTGGGATCCTGCGCAAGCACGCGCGCTATCTCCATACGCTGTCTCTGTCCGCCGGAAAAATCCTTTCCGCCTTCGGTCAGTCTGTACTGATAGCCGCCTTCGCGCTGCATAATATCCTCGTGGAGCTGTGCGTCGCGGGCAGCCATTATCATTTCAAAATCTTCAATGGAGTTATCCCACATTTTTATATTGTTTGCAATAGTATCTTCAAACAGAATAATATCCTGATCAACTACGGCAAGAGAGCCCGTAAACACGCTGCGGTCTATCTTCGATACAGGTTTTCCGTCAAAAAGTATTTCGCCGCTCCAAGGTTTATAAAGTCCGGATATGAGTTTTGAAATCGTGGATTTTCCGCATCCGGACGGACCGACGAAAGCAACGCGGCTGCCGGGAGTCAATGTCAGGCTGAAATCTTTTATCAACGGTTCCGAAAGGCGCGAATAACCGAAGGTTATATTTTTAATTTCAATATTTCCGGAAAGTTTGTCGTATTCAACGTTTTCGTCATCGTGTTCTTCAAAAGTCACGTCGGCGGGATATTTCATAACGTCCTCGATACGCTCCATATCCGCACGCATTTCCTGAAGCGACTGACCTGCCGAAATAAGCGACATCGCAGGGGAAACGAACGATGAAAGAAATCCCTGAAACGCCATAATCATACCGACGGTAAACGTGCCTTCCATAGCGAGGAAAACGCCCGTCATAAGCACTGCCGTTCCGCAAAGCGAGCTTATAAGAGCCGGCAACAGTCCGAGAAGCTGATTTGTGCGTTGAAAACGAACCTGATTTGTATTTACGCTTGCCTGATAACCTGCCCATTTTTCGAAAAAGCCGTTTTCCGCTCCGCTTGCTTTTATTGTTTCGATCATTTCTATGCCGGCAACCGTAGTCCCTGCGAGTTTACCGGCGTCACGCATTTGCACGCGGGTGATATTTATGCGTTTTTTTGAAATAATGCCCGAAAGGGCAAGATTTGCAAACACCGAAAAAAGTCCTATCAGCGTAAGAATCACGCTGTATCTGAGCATAACCACAAGATAAAACACCATCATAGCTGCATTGAGCGCGAGCGGCGCAAAAGTATCGACAAGCCGCTCCGCTATCATAGCGTTGGACGCCTGTCTGCCCTGAATATCGCCCGCCATACGCTGAGAGAAAAATTCCATAGGCATACGCAGAATTTTCCACATAAAAGTTGTGTTTCCCACCATAGCGAGCTTTCCGTTTATACGGAGAGAATAAACCGCCTGTATCCAGGCGACGATAAGCTGTATTATGCTTATCCCCGCGAGGGCAATTGTAAATGGCGTAAGCCATTCCGGATTTTCTTTTGTCAGCAATCTGTCAAGGAAAATCCGCGAAAATGCCGGAGTGATTATGCCGAGAAGAGATGAGATGACGGAGGTCAGAATTACAAATACAATTGCGGTGCTTGCTCCGACAAGCCTTTTTTTCGCATATTTCAGCATTGATTGAGGCTTGCCCTCCGGCACAAAGTTTTCGTCCGGCTCAAAAAACAGGCAGACGCCTGTAAACGAGTCGTCAAAAACACTCATCGGAACAGTATATGTACCTTTTGCGGGATCGTTTAATACCGCTTTGTTGCCCTTGAAGCCGTTAAGAACTACGAAGTGATTGAAATTCCAATGTATGATGCACGGGAATTTGCCCTCTTTTTTCAGGGTTTCCGGCTCATAGCGATAGCCCTTCGCCGAGAGACCGTAGCTTCTTGCGGCACGAAGAAGATTCCTTGCGTTTGAACCGTCGCGCGAAACGCCGCAATCAAGACGTACCTGTTCGAGCGGGATCCATTTTTCATAATAGGCAAGAATCATCGTAAGGCTTGCGGCGCCGCATTCAAGCGCTTCCATTTGCATTACGACGGGCACTTTTGCTACGCCCTTTGTTATGGGAGATTTGATTTTTACGGTTGACTTCATTTCCGCACCTCAGTTAAGCACAAAGTCAAGAGGTCTGACACGTTCCGTAATGATCGAAACCGAGAATGTGCCGTCTTTAATGCCGCTTGCATCGACACTCAGAACATATACCCAATCGCCCGCCGAAGCTCCTATAAGATGAAGAAGATACGGATCGGTACTGTCGTCGAGCTGAACGGGAGAACCCGGTATTTCCGACAACGCAAACTCCGATTCGTCAAGCGAAATTATAGCTTTTTCATTTATTTTTGCAAAGTCTTTTTCGCTTACATAAACGGTAAGATATCCGTCCTTGCAGACGCCTCCCGTCTGAAATGCGGTGTCAAGACGTCCGAATAATCCCCATACGAATATTCCTGCCAGCAGTATGATAACAGCTGCAAGAATCATCCATACGCTTGGGTTCGATACCCGGATATAATTGTTCAGCTGCTCTGGTGAAGAGATTTTTTCAATGCTTTTTTGACGGAATATCGGATTGCTCATACTTTTACCTCGTTAATAAATTTTTAATCGGATCTGAATCTTTTATATATCCTTTCGGATACGAAGAATATTCTGACCGTCTTTATACTCGTACGCTATTTCATCCATTGTTTTCTTGACCATAAAAATTCCGAGCCCGCCTATCGCGCGCTCTTCTGCGGACAGGGTAATGTCGGGATCGTCCTTTTTCAGCGGATCGTAAGGAATTCCGTGATCGATAAACGTGATAACGACGGAGATCGGAGCCTCCGTCACCTCAACGCGCACCGTAGCGGGGCCTGTTTCGGGATTGTACGCATAATGCGCTATGTTGCCGAAAAGCTCGTCTATCGCTATATCGATCTGCATCTGCGCTTTGATCGGGCAGTTTATCTCTTCAAGCTGACCGTTTACGAATTCGGTCACTTTTTCTATATTTTCAACTGTTGCGGGAATCGTCATTTCTTTCATTTTTCAGAACCTCCGTTATATTTCAGATACAGCATTGTAATATCATCGAATTGCGGGGCATCTCCCACAAAATTATCTATGTCCGCTTTTACCGCGCGGCAGATGTCTTCTCCGGCGAGTCCGTGCAGGGTATTGAGCAGCTTTAGAAGTCTCTCTTCGCCGTAAAGCTCGTTTGCGGAGTTTGTCGCCTCCGTAACTCCGTCGGTATAGAGATATATCTCGTCGCCGGGAGAAAGGACAAGCTCGTTTTTGCGATATTTCATACCCTCCATTCCGGCAAGGATAAATCCCGGTCTTGATTTCAGGTATTCAAACGTTCCGTCTGCGTGTCTTACGAGCGGGGGATTATGTCCCGCGTTTGCAAACTCGATCTTTCCTGTGGTTATATCAAGCACACCCATCCAGGCGGTTACAAACATTCCGGCTTCGTTCGATTCGCACAGCTTTGCATTGGCAATTGTAAAGACTTCATCAACGGGCTTGCCGGATTCTGCGTAGCCTTTTATTATGGTTTTTGCCGTCATCATAAACATTGCGGCGGGAATTCCTTTTCCGGAAACATCGGCTATAAGAAATCCGAACTTGTTCTCGCCCACAAAGTAGAAATCGTAAAAGTCTCCGCCTACCTCTTTGGCGGTATCCATTGTTGCGTATATGTCAAATTCGCCGTGACCGGGATACGGCGGGAATACCGTCGGTATTGCGGAATGCTGAATGGTTTTGGCAAATTCAAGCTCTTTGTCTATCCGTGCCGCCGCTTCGGCAATATAGCGTTTCAACGTCAGAACGGTTGAGTTTATATCGTCGGAAAGGGAGGCGAATTCTTCATTTGTTCTTACGTCAACTACGGTGTCAAGGTTGCCGCTCGTTATCTTTGCAAGGGATCTGTTTATCTTTGCCATATTGTCAACGACAAGCTTTTTGATAAGGAAATAAACAACTATGAACAACATCCCGAAAACGACAAATTCCATAAATACCGTAACGTATACCGATACGTCGCGCGAGAATACCGCTTCCGTATAAGGCATTGCGGCAACTATATAGTACCCTTCAGAAACGATATAACGGCAGAGCGATTCTTCGCCGTAAACGACGGCGTCAAAATACTCGTCTTCGGGCATTGCGGCGCGGTCTATGTAAATTCCGGAAACATCGAGGTTTTTACCTTCGTTTCCGTGTCTGTCGCTGACGATGTTCCAATCTTCGCCGGCGATTATTATCGAGCCGTTTTCTCCGATGTGTCTGTTGCGCGTGACGCCGACAACAACGTCGTCAATATCTCTTTGAAAGCGTTCCGCGTCGTAAGCCACCTGTACAAATCCGCCGCTGTCAAGCACAATGCCCGCATATTTACGGGAAATTGACGGATTTGACGATGTTGGCTGATAGTTCTGGACGTATTCTTTGGTGTTTCCGTCAAGCAGGACGAGAAACTCTGCCGACTGATCTCCTCCGCGCATATCGTAATAAAGGAATTTATCGTATGTGGATTCCACAATGACCCCGCGCGAATTGATGATGTTTATTTCCGCCACGTCGTATTCTTTTTCGAGCGCACAAAGCAGATCATAATCAACTTTATCAGCCGAATTTATGCGCCCGGCGATTTTTGATGTGATTTCAAGAAGGTTTTGGTTTGAAGCGTCAAGAATGTCCTCTCTTACGTCTTCAATGTTCAGTTTTACAAGGTCGTTTGCTTCGTTTTTGGCAAGCTCTGTTTGCAGTGCCCACGTGAAAATCGTCGTCATAAGAAATCCTGCCGTAACACAGATCAGAAGAAAACGCTGAAATGACTGCGAAATGTTTTTAAGATCGTGCTTTGCGCCTTTGCGGTCTGCTCCGGAAAGTATCGAAAGCAGAATTCCCGCAAGCATTACGGCAAGACTGTTTACCGCTATCATAGGGAGCGAGCAGGTTCGCACAAACGAAAAAGCGGTTCTTGCGTCGGTCATATTGGTTAGGAATATCATCAGCATATGTATGACTTCCGTTATGGTCGCCGTTGCAAGGCAGTAATACCATTTCGGTTTTTTGTCATCAAACATATACTTCCGCAGTACGGCTGCGAAAACGCCGGCGAGTATGGTCGAAATGCTGCAGGCGAGACGGGTATATTCGCCCGCTCCCCAAAGAACGGCAAACCACCGTTCAACGCCGCCTATAACTCCGGCTATGATTCCTGCCGGCGCGCCGAAAAGAAGTCCCGCGCAGATGGGCGAGGCGTCTCTTGCGTTTATTATTGCGCCGTCGGTCTTGACGCCGAATTCCGTTCCGAGAACAGCAAGCCCTCCGAACAGAATACCTATAATTATCTGTTTGGCGGCGTAGGGAATCTTGCTTATTGCTTTTGTCTTTTCCGCAAGATATATCAGCGTTGATAAAATTACCGGCAAAAGCGCCACGATAGAGAGCAAAAAGAAAGTTTTCATATTTTCTCGTTTATTCTATTGTCAAAATATCGGAAAAGCCTGTTATTTCAAACACTTCCATAACGTCTGCGCTTACGCCGATCAGTTTCATACTGCCCTGGCGGTTCATCACTTTCTGTGCCGCAAGCAGGATACGAAGTCCTGCGGAGGAGATATACTCTACTTCGGAAAAATCGAAGATCAGTTCTTTCACCCCGCTGACAGACTGTTTGAGTTCCGCTTCAAGTGCGGGAGACGAATTTGTGTCGAGTCTTCCGGCCAATGCAAGTGTGAGCTTTTCGCCTTCGGAAATTTTGTTTATGGTCATAATTTTATATCCTTTCATTGAATAAGTTTATTCTGTTTAATACGCTGCCGCGAGAGAAATTTATGAATCGGTGCTTTCCGGCGTTGTTCTGTATTTTTGTATAAACATTGCCGAGCTTTGTTTTAAGATTTCAAGCTGGCCCTTCAGATAATATTCATCCTCAAACATAGCGTAGTGAACGCTGGCGCGGACAAGGACGAATATAAGCGGCGTAAGCACCTCGCACGGGATGCCGAGCTTTATTTCAAGGCTCTTTGCATATTCGGTGTAACGGTTGTTTACGCCGTCAAAGAATTTTTTGCCGTGTTCTATGTATTTCGGGTGCGTATAGACCTGATACATCAGTCTGTACTTTTTTCCGTGCTTTTCTGCCGTCCAATACGGAATTTCATCGATAAAGCGCATAAGCTCTGTCGGGTTGTTCGGCGATCTTGACATAAAGTCTTCTTCTACCTTTGCCATACAGTATGCAGTCGATTCGATGATCAGCTCGTCAAGATTTTTGAAATAGACGTAAAGCGTTCCGGACGTACAGCCGCATTCTTTGGCAAGAGTTTTGATTCCCGTGCCGGTCAGTCCGTTTTCGGCATAGCAATCAAAGCATTTTTCCATAATTTCTTTTTTTCTGTCATTATGCTGACGTTCTGTCCTCATAGATATGTGTAAGCTCCTCGCTTATAATTGATTGATTGTTTAGATATAGTATAACATATGGCAGTAAAAAAGCAAGAGTCTTATATAAAAATAAAGTTATAATTAGTATATAAACGAAAGAATTCTCGTTGTGAAACGAAGATGCTGCTCTGACTCTTTTCATTTTGACATCGTGCCCGTAAGTATAATTCGTCGCCAGGTATAAACAGTTTATTTACGCTAAGCTATATGGCTATTAAAAATGCCTCTTGTGCTCGACGTTATTTGAAAATCTGTGTGCTTGTCGGTACGTATAAATACCGTTGATTTTCAACCGAAAGTATGATACTATATAAACATTGAAGACCGGTGATGCTGTGAGAGAGGACAGGCTGGCAATCTTTCGCGAGAACGAAGAACAATCCGGTCAAAATATCGTGAGGGTGCAATATGAAAATCACATTTTTCAAAAACGAATCACATTTTTACCCCCGCAGATCGTATCTATGGACAAACGCAGAAAAGGTCGATGTTGATTTTAAATTTAAAAGATTAATGAAGCATTCGCAGCTCTTGTTTGTAATTCCTTTGGTGATTTTTTTGACTTTCTTGAGGTTTGGCTCCGACTGGCTATTCTGCGTTATTATCGCAATTCTTTGCACCCCCGTGCACGAATTGTGTCACGCATTGTTTTGCTGGCTTTCGGGAAGGGAAGTGGAGGGCATATATTTCTTTCCTTACAAACGAGTTTTTTCTTCTGTGACGGCATATGTAAAACCTGCCTTCGGCGTATGGAATAAAACGCAAGCGGTTCTGTTCTCTTTATTTCCGATTATTCTACTGTCATTTGTCCCTGCGATAGCAGCTCTTTTTATTTCATCTTTGAGAATATGGTTGCTGTTTCTTTCAGTATTTAACCTTTCGACATCTTGCTTCGACATTATCGATGTGTGTCGCCTCTTAAAATTGCCGCGGAATTGTTTGCACTTTGGAGATTTTATTTTGACTGTGGTAGAGGCTGATCGCCCTGTTATAATACATCAGCTGTTTGTGACATCCAAACTTGATAAAATAGAACACAAATGCTTTCAATTTTATGATAACAAATTAACCGGAATTGACACGCCACCCGAATCGTGCGCAGTAAACAGATTAAGGGAAGAATTTGTCAAACAGTTTAATCTCAAACAAACGTAAATATGCTGCTGATATTGAAATGAGGAAAATAAGCACCCGATTTTCAATCCTTGCGGAAATATACGGTTCGGAACAGAAGCCGAAAAGCAAACGTTATTAAACGAATATCCGGAAATCAAAAATGTCATTCGGGACGGCGGATATTTTATTTTTGCCGTAATTGAAGATACGGTTATCGGTTTTCTCAGGGCTTTCAAGTGTGAAATGCCTGCGTCGGTTGCGCAAAGCAAAATTTTTATAAATATATATTGAAGTCATATACACAAGCCTGTACTGTCAAGGCATTGTCTTAGCTATGTTGAACGGGACAGACAAAGCTGGCAAAGAGAAAAACGCATATTAGGCACGGGCGGCTTATTACGATAACTTGAGGAGACCTGTAAATGAAAGCAATAGAAACAGAGCGATTGGTTTTACGAGAATGGCAGAAAACTGATGTTAGAGATTTGTTTGATATTATGAAAAATCCTTCGGTCATAAACGGCGGCTGGAAACCTCTTTCAAGCATAAATACTTCTATCGGAATTTTGAACGAGTATATTGAAAGCAACGAACGATGGGCTATTGAGTTGAAGGATACGGGGAAAGTTATTGGCAGTATAAGAGTTTATCCTGACAATAATCGTGGTAAATTTTTTGCTAAAACTATAAACTATGTTTTATCCGAAGATTATTGGGGAAACGGTTATATGACAGAGGCGGTAAAGCGGATTATTGAATATTTGTTTGAAGAATTAAAAATAGATTTACTGTCCGCTTTCCATTATCCTAATAATGATAAGTCCAAAAAAGTCCTTGAAAAATGTGGATTTAAGTATGAAGTTACAATTGAACAAGGCTCTACGAGATACGATGGACAGGTTTTTGATTCAGTGTGCTATTCAATTTTGAAATCGGATTATTTTCAAAACAAGTTTTTATAATTGATAACTTTCTGTTTGTCCGACCGAGCCCCATACATAGCAAAGCGCTATAACGGATGTGACGATAATAAGCTCGTTTACAGGTATAGCTCTGAGCGCTGTCACTTGCGGCGAATCTGAATTGACCTGCGGGTACAGAAATCCGGAAGTTGCGACTTTCGGATTTTTCATTTGAGTTGCAGGAGCAACATCATTTGCCGGAAGCAAACGAAATATAACCGGCCGGTGGTGCGCATTTTATGACATATTCGTTTTCCCAACGCATCCTCCGGACAAATAACGGCACAAAAAGTCGGGACGGGGAAACTCTTTCCGGCTATAATTGAGATACAACGGCAAAGGAGAAACGGCATATGGAATGGATGAAGCTGATCGGAGATTCGATTCAGTATATAGAAGAGCATCTTTCGGAAGAGGTTTCCGTAAGCGATATTGTAAAGCATATAGGCGTGTCCTCTTTTTATTATCAGAAGGGTTTTTCTATGCTTTGCGGCTTTACGGTATCCGAATATATTCGCAACCGTCGTCTCGCATTGGCGGGGCGGGATCTTGTCGGAACCGATGCCACTATTCTTGACATTGCGCTCAGGTACGGATATGACTCGCCCGACAGCTTCACAAAAGCATTTACAAGATTTCACGGCGCAACGCCGACGGCTGTCCGAAAGGACTGCGCAATGCTGAGATCCTTTGCTCCGTTGAAAATCAAATTTGTTCTGGAGGGAGGATATCTTATGGATTACAGAATCGAGAAAAAAGAAGAATTCCGTGTTATTGCAAACGAAAAAACGTTTGCTTACGAGGGGGCGAAGACAGCCGTTCCCCTGTTCTGGCAGGAGCATTATGCTTCGGGCAAGGGAAAGACCGTATGCGGAGAGTTCGGGATCAATATCGATAAAGATATGGCGATGGATACGTTCGAATATCTGATTGCGGATATTTACAAAGGGCAGGATGTGCCGGAAGAGTTTACGCTGCGGACGATCCCGTCGTTTGACTGGGCGGTATTCCCCTGCAAAGGCGCTCTGCCGAAGGCTTTGCAGGATGAGAACACGAAAATATTTACAGAATGGCTGCCGTCGATAGGCGATTACGAATTTGCGGCGGGGTATTGCGTCGAAATGTATGATGATCCCCGCAAATACGGGAAGGGCACCGCAGACGAAAATTATTATTCCGAAATCTGGATTCCTGTAAAGAAGAAGTGATCGGGAGACACGCAAAAAACGATATGGCGTTTGTCATATCGCTTTTTGTTATTCTGCCGTGGTATTCAGGGTCACCGCGCCCGCGCTGTAATATGTTTGCGGCTCATATGCCATAATTTTCAGCTTTATTTTTGTTCCCGAGGGCGGAGGGCTGACAAATTCAACGGTTTTCAGGTATTCGCCCGGCTTCAGCAGCCCCGTTTCGGCAAGGATGTTGCCGCTTTCGTCAAGAATACGGAGTCTGAGCCAGACGTTGTTTGAGCTGTCGCTTGAAAAAAACAGATCCGCCGAGCCGTCTTTTATAACTACTTTCCCGCAGATATGCGCCGAAAAGTTCATACCGTCTCTATATATCTGCGTCCAGCTTTTATCTGCTACTTCCGGTACGCCGCTCTGCGCCGCCGAGTCAAACTCCGGCGGAACAAATTCTTCCTGCTCCGCCGTTCCTCCCGTCAGCACGAGGGAGAGGATCATTGCAACGACTGCCAAAGCGCATACGGCGGAAAAAATAAATACAGTTTTTTTCTTCATTTTTTCTCTCCTGGGGATATTATCGTCATTTATAGCTGCCCGTCTCATCCGGACAGACGGCTGCAAACGATGACAATCATTTTTCAGACCGCGCGTTTCCGCGCGGTCTGAAAAGGAGAAAGAGGGGGTTAGCCTTCTATCTTTGCTGTTACTGTTCCGATCTTCGCGCCGGATGTTCCTGCGGGAAGCTGACCCGAGAGGGTAAGGGAAGCTGTTGCTGTCGGAGTCTGCGCAAGAGTCTTGCCGACTGCCGTTTCGAGCTCGAGAAGAGCGTTGTCAAACGTGCCTGTAACAGCCTCAAAGCCGGTTTCTGCCGCGTATGTAAGAGCAACCTTTACGGCTGTGTTTGAATGGTTTTTGACTGTGACCTTATTGCCGTCTTCGCTGTTTACTTTCCAGGAACCCTCTGTTGCGCCGTCATAGGAATGTGTTCCGGGATTCCAGGAGCCTTCGGAGCCGTCTGTATAGGTGAACGCCATATCTCCCCATACGATTTCAACGCTGTAAACGGTGTCGCTTGCCGTGCCTTCCACATAAGTTGCTGTTACATTGTGCGATGATTTTTCGGTCTTGTCTGCAATTGTTGCCGCAGAAGCGGAAACTGCGCAGAGAGAGAACACAAGCGTGAGCGCAAGTGCAAACGTCAAGAATTTTTTCATAGTATTTTTCCTTTCTGTAAAAATAGTTTTTAATATATATCAGCCGCATTGCGGATTCGCCGTCGGCGGATGCCTCTTTGCGGTCAATATCTTTTTAAGTTACCTGACAACGGTAACGTTTACGGGGATCTCGGTGTCCAGCATCGCTTTTTCCCCGTTTTGGCAATCATAAAACGAAATAATCATTCTGCCTTCATATTTGCCCGCCGAAAGCGACTTTTCCGTCCCGTCTGAAAGATCGAGCTTAGTTACACGGTTGCCGGGAAGCACTCTGCCGGACTGAATAATAACCTTATCGTTTATCACAAGCTGTATGACCATATCCTGCGTCGATTTGCCCGGATTTGCAACCATCAGCGAGGCCTTTTTATCCGAAAGAGATATGCTGACTTCTTTTGAATAAGTCAGCGCAACTGCGCCGCCGCCCTCCGGAGCTTCAAGCTTTTCCGAGCTTCCGCCGCCGATCGGCTCGGCATTTCGTTCGGTTTCGATCTGTGCGTAATCGGGAGGCGGGACAGGTGTCTTTTTGCGGAAAAATATCGCCCATACGGTTACGCAGATGCAGATCAGCAGAAGAAGGAGCAACAGAAGCAGAAGCCATTTCCTCCGCTTATTTTCCTCTTTTTTCTCTTTTTCCATCGTTAATCACCTCCCAAAGTGACGGTTATCTTTCCGATAACGGCTTTATTCAGATTTCTGTCCGGTCTTCCCGAAAGGACAAGCCGCACATATCTTGTTTCGTCCTCTGCCAGATTAAGCGGAGACGTTACCGCCTTTCCGTCGTCTCCCGTAAAGCTGCCGGATATGCCGGAAATGACCGAAGTGTCTGCCTCATATACGAAAGAGACGTTTACGGAGACCGTGCCGTTGTTTTGAACGGTTATCCTGTCGCCGTTTGTTGTATTCGGCTCCCAGCCGCCGTCTTTATATTCGTGCGTTTCGGGGTTCCATTCGCCGTCGTAATATGTAAACTCCATCGCTCCCCAGGTGACTTCAACGCTGATGACTTCCTCCGGCCCCCATTGCGCATAAAGAATGTGATTGCCGGCTGTGGTCACCTTTGTGTCGCCGTCAACCTTCGTTCCGCCGCTTGACGACGTATACCAGCCCTTGAAGGCGTATCCCGAGCGGGTCGGGGTCGGCAGGGTGCCGTATGTACTGTCATAGGTGACGGTAACGGTTGTCGGGCTTACCGAGCCGCCGCCCGGCCGGAGCGTTACGGTGTATTTATTTGCCGTCCATTGCGAATATACCGTTGTATCGTCATCGAAGACATAAGAAGTTGTGATTCTTGTGCCGCCGGTCTCGGCTGTGAACCAACCGCTGAAGGTGTATCCGGAGCGGGAACCGGGCGTGCCGGGTACGGAGGAAATCGTTCCGCCGTTGTATTTTGCATAATAAGTGCTGCCGCCGTCAAACGTGATACGGAGACGCCGCAGGACAAGCTCATCGCCGTCCTTCTCTATCTTTGCGTACCTGCCCGTTCGCGGAACGAAATAATCAGTCGGGGTTTTGCCGCTCATATAGTCAGACCAGCCTGTCGTGACGGTGACCTGCGTGTAGGTCGTCATACTGACGCTCGGGGCGGTGCCGAAGTTGACGCGCGGAACATTCTTTGACGGAGTGTCAAGCTCTGCGCAAATGTGAAGGAATCCCGGGCTGTTGCCGCGGATTTCATAGGCGCAGCTGTCGGATGCAGTAATTTTCGGAATGTTATATAGGTTTACCGTTCCGTCCGCGTAGATTGGCACGTTGTCGCCCGAACCGCCGATCAACATAACTTTGTAATAATTCAGCGTACCCGTGCTTCCGACAAAGACCGTGCTTCCGGATTCGTTTTCCACAGAGCCTGCAGCCTTGCAGTTGCAGAGGTGCAGAGTGCCGTTTACCGTAATCTTGCCCAAAAGATGTTTTCCGCTCAGGCAGAGATAGAGCGTTTTGCCCTCGTCGACGGTGATGTCTGACGTTATATCGTTTGCCATAAATACGTATGCGGTGTTGTCCGTATAAGAAATTGCGTCGGTGCCCGTCCAAGGTGTCCAGGCCGAGACCACTTCGCTGTGCGAGGAGTCGGTGCAATTTGTGCCATAGCAGACCGCGTGGGAGGTGTGATCGATATTCCACTGCGCGTAAAGCGTCCGATCTCCGTAATACGATACCGTCGATGTTTCCGTTACCCTTTCTCCGCCGCTCTCTCTTGTATACCATCCCCTGAATTTATATCCCGGGCGGGTCGGCGACGGCAGAGTGCCGTAGGTGCCTGTGTAGGTTACGGTTTTGCTTTTCTGACCGACGGAGCCGCCGCAGGGGTCAAAGGTGATGGTATAGTCATTGACTTTCCAGACGGGGTAGAGCAGGGTGGTCTCGGTTGCCTTTACCGTCGTGACTATCTCCCCGTCTTTCGTTGTAGACCAGCCGAGCTGTGTATATCCGCCCCTCTTGAGAGTAGTTCCCTTGACGGTATGAATATCGCCGCTCAGCATAACCTCGGTGTCAGGGGTGTCGCCGGAGACAAAGCCATCTCCGCGGACATAGATCATACTGTAAAAATCAATTGTTTTTGAGAATCCTCCCTCTCCTACGTCGTCCGGACAATCCATATAGCCGATCCATTGTTTACTGCCGTATTTATCCGGCATATAATCGGGCATATAAATATAATAACGCGAGCCGTCCAATGCGAGGCTATCGGAAACCGACGTGTAACGACCTAAATTGTTATTGTTGAAACGGAACTTTTTTTCCTTGTCTCCGGTGTACACTTCAATATCCATTCCGCTGGTCCACCCTATACCGTCATTGAGGAGGATAATTTTCCCCAAGGTTTTCGGTGAATCGGGAGCGATTGTACATACTACCTGTGCGGAATTTTCGTATTTGCTACCATACTGCGCGGCGACCCATAGCCCGTAATAGAAATAGATGTCTTGAGTTTCGTCTGTTGCATTTTTGTAAGTGCGCGACGCCTTGATCGTTGCGCTGTCGCCGTCCGCATAGGTCATAGCGGTTGTCAGACTTGAGCCCTTTCCTGTTTTTTCGCCTCTGATAAGCGATCTGCCGCCGACCATTTCGCCGACGCTTGTTTTGCTCGTTGCGGGCTTGAAGGTTACATCGCTCAGATCGTATGATGCTCCGAGAGACACAAGCTCAAAGCTGGTGGCTGCGGTTGCGCTTTTGTTGCTTACGGTTCGCGTTGCGGTGACGTTGAAGTTGTGGTTGTCAACATTGAAAATCGTATTGGCAGGCACCGTGAGCTTTGCGGAAAAGACGACAAAGTACAGCTTGAAATCGGTGCTGGTTTCCGTTGTAATCGTGATTTTAGAACCGTTGGTTATGTCGACCTGCGTCACACCTGCGTCTTTCAGGGAAGTCGGCTTTTTCATATCGCTGTATGCGATTTCGTCGAGCTCTTGTCCCGGGGCGGAGGTGTATACCCTGCAATCTTCAATGGTGATTTTTGAAATTTCCGGTCTGATGGCTGCCGCACTTGCCTCGAGACTCACGGCAAGCAAAAGCGTAAGCAGGCAAAGCGCCATAATCAAAAAACGTTTTCGGCAAGACATATTTTCAATCACTCCTTTTCAGACCCGATAAATCTGTTCCAACTCAATTGTAACACGTTCACCTATGAACGAATCAAGAGGTTTTTAAAAAAATAAAATAAAAAAACAAGATTTGTTTGGAAAATTTTTCGTTTGCATTCTCCGATGCGGCGCTCTGCGCTTGTTTTTTTGATTTTTTCGTGCTACAATATAAAAAAGCGCCTTATCGGCGCTCTGTATATTGCGTTTTTGCTCATATTTTTCAAAGTTGATTTGTGTATAAGTTTTCGGAGGAACGATTATGAATAACGACACAAAAAAGCTGTTTCAGATAAGCGAGGCGGCACGCGCCTGCGGTCTTTCCAGAAGTACTCTTATGCGGATGGAGGAGAAAGGATTGCTGACTCCTGCATACATCGCGCCGGACAGCGGAAGGCGGTACTACGATAATCATAACATAGCGCGTATATTACAGATCGAAAAGTTCAGGGCAATGGGGCTTGACTCGGAGGAGATCGTTTCGTATTTTGTCAGCGGCGGAGAGGCAACGGAACTGCTTGAAACCCTTGAAAAGCATCTGCGGTCGTTGCAGCGAAGCGTTGAGGAGATGCGCCTGCGCGCAGCGGACACGCCCGGAATTTCCGTTCAGCTTATGACTCTTTCCTCCGTGACCTGCTGTATGCACCGTTGCGAAGGACATACGGTGGCGGAGAAATATGCGGCAATGTATGATTTTTACAGCGACTGTATTCATCGCGGCTATGCGCTTTCCGAGGAACCGATGTTTACAATATCCGAGCGGAGAGATTATCTTGAAGGCTACATAGGCGATACGCCGTATCCTTTTTACGTATGCGTTCCCGTGCAGCACGAAAAAGCGCCGGAGGAGGCTGTCGTTCTGCCGGAATGCAGGGCGTTGTCCGTTCTTTATTACGGCGGCTACGACGGTGTTGACGAGGCGTGGCTGACGCTTGGCAGGGAGGCGGTGTCCCGCGGGCTGAAGCCTGTCGGCTACCCCCGCGTGCTCGGTATAGTTGCTCCTTACACGGGACGCGAGATCGAAGCGCGGCGTTATTGCTCGAGGCTTGTATTGCCGGTTGAGGAATGAAAATTATAAATATACCCCCGCTTTGTTTGCGGGGGATATTTATTTTTCCTTGTAATAAAGTCTGCAATGGCAGTAGCCTTCGAAATTCTCGTCTTTGATCTGGTCTCTGAACTCCTTGCAGATACATTTGTAATCTTCTGTGCGCTGACGGCGACAGGGGCAGTAGCCTCCTGTGCGCTTGAGCCCTTCCTTTACCATTCTGACGATTTCTTCGTCTTCATTCAGGCGGACCTTCATCAGAGCAGCTCCTTCGCTTTTGCAATGAGATCGTCCTCGCTCTTTACGCCGATTATCCTGCCCGCTTCTTTGCCGTCCTTTATGAAAATGAGCGCAGGGATCATATCGATTGCAAATTCATCCGCAAGCTCCGGCTCTTCATCGACATTGACCTTGCATACTTTAAGCTCCGGCAGCTTTTCGGAAAGCCCGTCAACCACGGGAGACATCATTCTGCAAGGGCCACACCAGCTCGCCCAGAAATCAACGAGGGAAAGCCCCTTTTCGGTTTCGCTTTTGAAATTGTCTTTTGTAAGTGTTGTCGCTGACATAACGTCACATCCTTTCGCAAATCTTTACGTATATATTTTATCACTTTAAATCGCATCTGCAATAAAAAACGGAAAAACAAATTGTTAAATTTTTTGCCGAGCCGGGCCGAACATTGACAAGCGACCGCTTTGGAGATATAATAAATAGGAAATAAGCGATGTTTTGCGGTTTTCGGGCAAAGGAAAGAGGGGAAAATGGAAAGAACGAGCAAGGAAAATTATTATCTTGACATAGCGCAGACGGTTTCCGAAAGAAGCACCTGCCTGCGCAAGCATTTCGGCGCAATTATCGTCAAAAACGATATAATAATATCGACGGGATATAACGGCACGCCGAGAGGAAGAAAAAACTGCTCGGACATAAATTACTGTATGCGCGACGAGCTGAAAATCCCGCGCGGGGAAAGATATGAGCTTTGCCGCTCCGTTCACGCGGAGGCAAACGCAATAATCGCCGCTTCAAGAGAGCAGATGCTCGGCGCAACGCTCTATATGAGCTGTATCGACGCAAAGACGGGAAAGCTCGTCCCGGGAACCTGCTCCTGTATGATGTGCAAGAGACAGGTCATAAATGCGGGGATAGAGAAGGTTGTCGTCCGCGAGACGGCAGATACATATACCGTTTATAATGTTACGGACTGGATCGAAAACGACGACAGTCTTTCCGGAAAATTCGGTTACTGATCAAAAAAGACCCTGCCGTTGCAGGCAGGGTCTTGAGCATTATTCCGAGATAGAAGCGTCTGTGCTTTCTGCGTTCTCAAGCTCCTTGAGATAAGCGAAGTAAGCGTCGATAACGGCTTTTTCGAGTCTCTCGCGAGCCTCGGAATTGATGGGATGTACTATATCTCTGTATGTCCCGTCGGGATTCTTTCTGGACGGCATAACTACGAAATATTTTTCCCGTGCGTATATGACTTTAACGTCGTGAAGAGCGAGCTCGTTATCAAACGTAACGGAAGCAACGGCTTTCATCGGACCTTCGTCAAAAGTTTTTCTGATTTTTACATCTGTGATGATCATATATAAACACCCCGTTAATTATTAAGATTTTCATCTTGTGACTATATTCTACATCCCAATTATGAATATTATTCAAATAAAAAGTTATAAATTTTTAAATTATACAAAGCGAAAGGCGAGATATGGCAAGGGATATTTCCAAAACAATGCAAAGCGTTAAAAGTCTGTTTTTTATAGGTATAGGCGGTATAAATATGTCCGCACTCGCTCTGGCGTGCAGGAGGAGAGGAATAGCCGTCGCAGGGTCGGACAGGGCGCAGTCCGCAATAACGGAAAGGCTGCAATCGGACGGAGTGCCCGTTATTTCCGAGCATCGCGCAGAAAACATTACGGGTTATGACGCCGTTGTATATAACGGTGCCATAGGCGATGACAACCCGGAGCTTTCCGCGGCGAGAGAAAAGGGGCTCCCCCTCATATACCGCGCGGATCTGCTCGGCTGGATAATGCGAGGCTACGAAAGGCGCATAGGCATTGCGGGTATGCACGGGAAATCGACCGTTACGTCTATGGTTTCGCACGCATTTATCTCGCAAGGGCTTGACCCGACGGTTATGAGCGGAGCGGAGACTAAAGAGATGGGCGGGTCATACCGCTTCGGAAAGGGCAAGGACTTTATTTTCGAGGCTTGCGAATACAAGGATTCCTTCCTTTGTATGTTCCCGACGATCGCCGTAGTGCTTAATATAGATATTGACCATACGGACTATTTTTCCGGAATCGACCGGATAAAAGAATCGTTTGATAAATTCGCGCATCTGCCGTTTTCTTCGGAGGCGAAGATGCCGGCGGCTGTTGCCTGCGGGGACGACCCGAATGCGGAGAAGATTGCTGCGGATCTGCCGTTTGCCGTTACCTTCGGCATCGAAAACGAAAAATGTGATTATACGGCAAAGAAAATTACAGACGAAAAAGGCTTTTATTCATTTGATATATATACAGGCTCCGGCTCCTGCGGCAGGGCGAAGCTGCGCGTCCCCGGTTACCATAATATATATAATGCGCTCGCGACGTTTGCCGTCTGCGATCTTTGCGACATTCCGCACGAGAAGATCTGCGCTTATATATCGGATTTTGCGGGTACGCTCCGTCGGTTTGAATATAAGGGTGAGGCGGGAGGTGCTTCCGTTTATATAGATTATGCGCATCACCCGAGAGAGCTTGCCGCCGCAATTTCGACGGCAAAGGATATGGCAAAGGGGAAAAAGGTCGTTGCGATATTCGAGCCGCACACCTATTCCCGCACAAAGGACCATTTTGACGAGTTCATAGACGTTCTTTCAAAAGCCGATACGGCAATTCTTGTCGATATTTATGCGGCGAGGGAAAAGAGCGACGGTACCGTCTCTTCGGAGATGCTTGCGGACAGGATTCCCGGCGCCTGGTATGCCCCTTCATATGAAAGCGCGGCGGCGATGGCGCGCGGAATGGCGGAGGACGGGGGAATAATTCTCGTTCTCGGAGCGGGGACTGTGTATAAAATAGGCGATATTCTTGCATAAAACCGCCGAAAATGAATATTTGCGCATAAAAATCAAAAAATATTCAAAAAATACGAATATTTTTTCACAAAACCCCTTGACAAATGAATAAAAACGGTATATTATGTGTGCATACAAAAAAACACACGGCGATTAACCGTAAAAAAACATTTATCAAGGAGAAAATAAAAATGAAAAAAGTTCTTTCAATCGTTCTTTCTATTGCAATGCTCATATGCGCACTTGCACTCGTATCCTGCGGCAGCAAGCAGGAGGAGCTCATTGTTTATACCGAGGCGGGCTTTGCTCCCTGGGAATTCACGGAAAAGGGCAAGACGGACGTCATCGGCGTCGATATGGAAATTGCAAAGTACATTGCAGACAAGTATAATTACAAGCTTAAAGTAGTAAACGGTTCGTTTGATGCAATCGTTGCAGGCATCAGCGAGGATAACGCTCTCGGTATTGCAGGTATCTCCTGGAGAGCCGACAGAGCAGAGGCTGTTGAATTCTCGAAATTCTATTGGGGCGACGCTTTCCAGGCTGTTGTTTATCTCAAATCCTCAAACCCCACTCTCGTTGACGGCGCATTCGCTGTTTCAAACTTCGAAGGCAAGGGCGTTACATATCAGACAGGTACAACAAGCCAGCTGACGGTTTCCGAAAACAAGGACGCCTGGAAGATCAGCGACACCAAGGACTTTGCAGAGGTTCTCTCCGCTCTTGAAGCTGTCAAGGGTCACGACGATAAGTATCTCATAGTAGACTCGCAGGTTGCTGCACAGCTCGTCGCTTCCAACCCCGATTTCGCATATGCCGCAATCGAAGGAGTTGAGGCAGAGCAGTACGGCGTCGTTGCAAAGAAAGGCAACACGGCTCTCATCGAAAAGGTCAACGCTGCACTTGACGAGCTTCTCAAAAAGGATTCGAGCGGCAAGAGCCAGCTTGAAAAATGGTTTGATCAGTACTCCGCAATCGAGCCCGAGGAATAAAATAAACTGTAAAAACGGACCCGGAAGGTGCGTGACGCACCCTCCGGTTTTCCGATATATAAATAAGTTTTAAGAAAGGCTGTCTTTTCCGTGGAAGTTGTTTTTAATTTTTTCAAGGGGATATGGAGCGATTTTTATGATTGCTTCATCGCCTATGATTATTATTTGCTTTATCTGAAAGGTCTTCGCAATACCGTTATAATCGCGCTCGGTGCCTGCCTTCTCGGGCTTTTGATCGGTATAGTTGTCACCTGTGTGCGCATAGCGCCGAAAAAACTCTTTATAATGCGGCTTCTGGACAAGATAGCCAAAATTTATGTGACAGTCATCAGGGGAACGCCTGTTGTTCTTCAGCTCTTCATTTGCTACTTTGTGCTTTTCAAGAGTATGAACAGCGCAAGTCTTTTCGGCATCAAGGATACAGACGGCATCTTTGTTGCGATAATTACCTTCGGCGTAAACAGCGGCGCATATATGGCGGAGATTCTCAGGGGCGGTATAAGTGCGGTTGATTACGGTCAGACGGAGGCGGGGCGCAGTCTCGGTCTCTCCTGGACGAAAACATTCATAAAAATTGTTTTGCCGCAGGCGATGAAAAACGCAATTCCGGCGGTCTTCAACGAGTTCATCTCGCTCATAAAAGAGACCTCCGTTGCGGGCTACGTCGGCATAATAGATCTGACGAAAATCCAGAAATACGTAACGACGCAGAATATGAAAATGTATATGCCGCTTTTCATAATTGCGGCGATATATCTCGTGCTCGTTCTGGGACTCGGACAGGCCCAGAAGGCGATAGAGAAGAATTTGAGTCGCGGGGAGAGAAATTATGCAAAATGATGTTATTGTCAACATAAACAACATATATAAATATTTCGGCGAGCTCAAGGTTCTCAGGGGTGTGTCCTGCAATATAAAAAAAGGCGAAAGAGTTGCGATAATCGGTCCCTCCGGAAGCGGAAAAAGCACGCTCCTCCGTTGTATGAATCTGCTTGAAGAGCCGACCTATGGCGAGGTCTGGCTTGACGGCAAGCTGTTTACGGCGCCCGACCCGTATCTGCATTTTGACGTTATACGGGCGTCCGCAACGTATAGAAAGCTCCTCGAAAAGAGAAAAGCGGAGCATTCCGGCGAGGCGGAAGACGTATCCGACGCTGCCGTCATTGCGGACATCAAGGAAAACGACCTTCTCAAAAATCACGAGGGCAAGGCATACAGCGCTCTCCTTCGCACAATAGAAAAGGAAAACCGCACGAATATCAACCTTGCAAGGCGTGATATGGGTATGGTTTTCCAGCATTTCAATCTGTTCAACAACCTGACGGTTATGCAGAATATAACTCTCGCTCCCGTCGAGCTCGGTATGATGACAAAGCCCGAAGCGGAAAGCAAAGCGATGGAGCTGCTGGGCAGGATCGGTCTTGCGGACAAGGCGAGCGCTTATCCGTCAACTCTTTCCGGCGGGCAGAAGCAGAGAATTGCCATAGTCCGCGCGCTTGCTATGAACCCGAAGGTTATGCTCTTTGATGAGCCGACCTCCGCCCTTGACCCAGAAATGGTCGGCGAGGTGCTTGATCTTATAAAGCAGGTTGCCGATACGGGAATGACGATGGTTATCGTTACACACGAGATGGGCTTTGCCCGCGAGGTTGCAACGAGAGTCCTCTTTATGGACAACGGCAACATTCTTGAAGAGGGCACGCCGGAGCATATCTTTTCCGCCCCGACGCAGCCGAGAACGAAGGAATTCCTTTCCAAAGTCCTCTGACCTTCTTTTCTTCGAG
>DLLG01000006.1:0-196 GCA_002479075.1 Clostridiales bacterium UBA7568 | reverse complement strand
AAAGAAGGCAAAAGAAGCTTTAATTATTGGGGACGATATACAGAATTTTTGATGCCTGCGCAGACGGGACATTGTAAAGAACAAAAAACTTCAGATATATCTGCTTGTTTAAATTTATAAAGGCAAAACAGAGATGAGAAATCATCTCTGTTTTTGTTCGGAAAGCAAAAAAGAAAAAGACTGTAAAAAAGTACAC
>DLLG01000007.1 GCA_002479075.1 Clostridiales bacterium UBA7568 | reverse complement strand
CTTTTGCCTTTTTGATAAGCCCCGTATGCGCAGTTATCGAAAGGTCTGTATATCCTTCCCGATAACTGAAGCTTCTTTTGCCTACTTTTCTTCTCGAAGAAAAGTAGGTCAAAGGGAAAGCAGTTCCGCGATTTGGACGGCGTTTGTTGCGGCACCTTTGCGTAGCTGGTCGCCGCAGCAGAAAAACGCGATGCCGTTTTCGCGCGTGAAATCCTCTCTCACCCTGCCGACGAGAACCGTATCTCCCCCGCTTGCGTAAAGCGGCATAGGATAGTCCTCTCCATCGCAAAGGTGACAGCCGTCCGACGAAGAGAACGCCTTTTTTGCCTGCTCGACTGAGATCTTTTCCTTCGTAAAGACCGAAACGGAAACCGAGTGCGACCGTACGACGGGCACCCTCACGCAAGTACAGGTGACGGAAAGGCCCGGCAGATGCAGAATTTTTCTGCCCTCGCTCTGCATTTTCAGCTCCTCGGTTGTGTAGCCCGCGACAGACGGAGAACCGATGAACGGTATCAGATTTTCCGCAATCCTGTGCGAAAAGATGCGGCAGAATGTCGGCTCGCCCCTCGCAAGCGAAGCCTGCTGCTCAGAAAGCTCGCGAATGCCGCCCTCGCCGGCACCGCTCACCGCCTGATAAGTTGACGCAATCATCGCCTTTATCGGCGAGAGACGACAGATGGCGTTTGCGGCGACGAGAGTTATTATAGTCGAGCAGTTCGGGTTTGAAATTATGCCGCTGTGAGAGAAGGCGTCGGTCGGATTTATTTCCGGAATGACGAGCGGAACGCGCTCATCCGAGCGGAACGCACTCGAATTATCAATAAAAACAGCCCCTGACGAGATTATTTTCGGGGCAAATTTTTTTGCAAGGTCGGAGGAGACTGCGCCGAGGACGAAATCAAGCCCCGAAAAATCGGCGCCGTCTGCATTTTCCAGGGTCACTTCATTGCCCATAAAAGTCATTATTTTGCCTGCGCTGCGCTCCGAGGCAAAAAGCCGTATATTGCCGACGGGAAAGCCCCGCTCGGAAAGAATTTTCATCATCTCTCTGCCGACCGCGCCCGTCGCGCCGAGAATACCTATGCTGTATGTCTTCATAGTTGCTCCTTTCGGAAAAATAAATCGGTATTTCTGATATTTTATGCGCGCGGAGATATTCTTGTCACGCGGGGCGGAATGCGTGTGTTTTTCGTTGACTTTGGAGAATTTGTATGCTAAAATGATTGCATAAAAAGAGATTTTATATGAAAAAGGAGCAACGAATGAAGCTCAAACCGAAGGAAAACCAGCTGAAATATCTCGGCTGGGAGTTTGGAATATTTCTGCATTTCGGAATACGGACATTCTGCCACGGTCATCACGACTGGGACGGCAGGGATATGAGCGCGTCGCTTTTCAATCCGACGCAGCTTGATTGCGACCGCTGGATAAGCGAGATAAAGCTTGCGGGAGCAAGATACGCCGTGCTTACGGCAAAGCATCACGACGGCTTTGCCCTCTGGCAGACGGATTATTCCGAATATTCCGTCAGAAATTCGCCTTGGCGAGGGGGAAAGGGAGATGTTGTCAAAGAGTTTACCGACGCCTGCCATCGCGGCGGACTCGGCTGCGGAATTTATTATTCTCCCGCGCAGTGGGGCGGCGACGTCGATTTTTCCGATGAAAAAGCATATGACGAATATTTTATCGGTCAGCTCACGGAGCTGCTTGACGGCAGATACGGCAGAATAGATTATCTCTGGCTTGACGGCGCATTTTCGGGCGACCATAAATATGACGCAGAGCGTATAGTCGGCGTGATACGTTCGCTCCAGCCCGACATACTCATTTTCGGATTGGATTTTCCGGATGTTTTCGGCGTCGGAAACGAGGACGGATACGTTGACACGCGCAATTTTTATACAAAGACGCTCCGTCGCGGAGATAAGGAGCGGACGCTCTTTATGGCGGCGGAGGGTGACTGCCGACTTCGCGACAGCTGGTTTTATGACAACAACGAGGAATCGATAAAGTCTGTTGAGGAGCTTATCGGAATGTATGAATGTACCGTTGGCAGAGGGGCGAGCTTCCTTCTCAATATCGGCCCCGACGAAAGGGGACTTCTGGCGGACAGCGATGTAAAAAGGCTGCACGAGCTTGCGGCGGAAATCCGCAGGAGATATTTTATGCCGCTCCCGTTTGAGCCTGTCAGACAGAATGATGACGGCAGATATGAGATTGCATATTCAAAGGAAAAATATGCGGAAATATCAGATACGGTAAACCTGCCGCTTGTCAGAAGAGTGGTTATAGAAGAGGACATAACGGAGGGAGAGGCTGTCAGGGAATGGCGGCTGATAGCGACGATACCCTCAAAATACCCTTACAGCAACTGGGAGGTCTGTATCTGCGAGGGTCACGGCATAGGGCATAAGCACATATGCGCGATACCGGCAATGCGTTGTCCGCGGTTCAGACTTGAAATACTTGACAGCGACGGAGAGCACAAAATAAAGAGTATAAAGGCGTTTTCGTAAACGGAAAGGGGAAAATATGGCACATTGGCTTGACTCGGCAATTTTTTATGAGATATATCCGCAGTCCTTTCGGGATTCAAATGCGGACGGTATCGGCGATATACCCGGCATAATCGAAAAGCTGGATTACGTCAAGGACTTGGGTTGCAACGCTATCTGGCTCAACCCCTGTTTCGAATCGCCCTTCGGCGACGCAGGCTATGATATTTCGGATTTTTATTCCGTTGCGCCGAGATACGGAACGAACGCAGACCTGAAACGCCTCTTTGACGAGGCACACAAAAAGGGTATAAGAATTCTGCTTGACCTCGTTGCGGGACACACATCCTCCGAACATCCGTGGTTCAAAGAATCAATGAAGGCGCAGAGAAACGAATATACAGACCGCTACGTTTGGACAAACAACATCTGGGTTAAGCCCGGAATGAACTGCATCCTCGGCATTTCGGAGAGGAACGGCGTATGCGCCGTCAACTTCTTCTCTCATCAGCCCGCCCTCAATTACGGCTTCTATAAGCCCGATAAGCCCTGGCAGCAGAGTATGGACGACGAAGGCCCGAAGGCGACGCTTGCCGAGCTTATGAAAATTATGAGCTTCTGGCTTGATATGGGCTGCGACGGATTCAGAGTCGATATGGCAAGCTCGCTTATAAAAAACGATGAGGACAGCAAGGGAAATATGGCGCTATGGGGAAAGGTTCGCGCGTTTCTGGACGAAAAATATCCGGAGGCTGTGCTCATTTCCGAATGGAGCGAACCGGATAAATCCATAATCGGCGGGTTCCATATGGACTTTTCTCCGGAGCTTTTCCGCAAGGAAAAACCGTATTTTTCATCGGAATGTGAAAGCGATTTTTCGCTTCTTGCAGAAAAATATATCAGTTATTATGAAAAAACGAAAGACAAGGGCTATATAAGCATATATTCCGGCAACCACGATTCCAAGCGTCTTGCCCTGACGCACGACGAAACGGCAATAAAGCTGGTGTTTGCGTTCATCCTTTCGATGCCCGGTGTGCCGTTTATCTATTACGGCGACGAAATCGGAATGAGATTTGTTGAAAATCTTGTTTCGGTTGAAGGCGGCTACGGAAGAACAGGCTCCCGCTCGCCCATGCAATGGGACGGGACGATAAATGCGGGCTTCGGACTTTCGTCTCCCGAAAAGCTCTATATTCCGATAGACCCCGATGAAAACCGCCCGACCGTCGAAAAGAGCATAGCGGACGAAAACTCGATTTATCACGAGGTTAAACGCCTGATAAAGCTGCGCAATGCGCATCCCGCGCTCTCAAACAAGGGCGAGGTCAGATTTGTATATGTCGAAAAGGACTCATACCCCATTGCATATATAAGAGAGGGCGAGGGGGAGAGAGTGCTTGTTGTCATAAATCCCTCGGCAAAGAGCGCGTCGTTTGCCTGCGATGTTGCCCCGAAGAAGGAGATTTTCCGCTTCGGCGGGGAGGCCGTCGTCTCCGGCGGCAGGTGCGAAATACCGCCGCGCTCGGCTGTAATGCTTGAAATATAAAGAAAGACCGATACCGTTTCCGGTATCGGTCTCTTTTTATGTTTTAAAGGCTTATGACGCCTTATTTTCGGCGCGGACGGATAAAATTTATCGAAAAAAACTGCTCAAAACGAACCGCACTGTGAAAGTCAATGCGATCCTTTTTTGAGCAGACGGGGGGCGGGAAATTATGCTGCGGGCGCTCTCGGCAAACTCCGGTCACGCCGCTTTGACATTATTTATATACGAACTCGATGACCTCTTCGATAACATCGTCGGCACCGCCTGTGCCTTTGACCGTATATGTAACAACTGCGCGGTATGTGCCTTTTTTGGTTATCTCAAGGGAGTGATAAATGTCGCCGGAGACTTTATAAAAATGGTCTACCCAGGTGTTGTCCGTCTCGCCGTTGTCAACATCGGACCACCAGAACAAAGTCTTTTTCTGTATCTTCGATTCGATTATGGCTTCTGTCGTTATGTCCGCATATCCAACGAAACGACCACTAATTTCTCCCAAGTCGTTCGTGATGATGAACGAGGTGGCTGTCATATTCAGGTTGTTATTATATGTTGAGATTCCTCCGATTGCGTATACGGCTGTCATAGCGAGGGTCGATACCGAAAGGATCACAGCGACTGCAACAAACAGAAATTTTCTCGAAAGCTTCATTTTTTTGTCCTCCAAAAACGGGTTAAACTTGTCTTCTCTGTCCTATACAACAATTGAAAGACAAAAAACGGTTACAGCTTTTTGAAAAAATTTTTATTTTTCCCGCAGATTTTCCGCAAGGCGGACAAGCTCCCCGATCTCAAAGGTGTCCGGAGCGATCATATTGAAGAGATACGTCCCGTCAGACCAGATCAGATTTATGGTATTCTTTGATTTGTAATATCTTCCCTCGTATGTACCGACGAAGATTTCAAGTGCCGAAGTTCCTTCTTTATCGATTGTTATATTTGTTGATGCTATGACAGCTTGACAGAAGTATATCGTTTTTCCGTCAGCGATGGTATATTCCTCGCTATAAAATGTGGGAGAAGAACGCTCGTACGAAAGCTCATACCCTTCTGGCAACATATCGCCGGGAAGGGCGTATGCGGTTTCGATTGTTGTCTCGCTCTGCTGGGGATGAGTTATTCTTGCGAACGCTTCATAAATCTCAACAAAGAACCGGACGACAGGCTCTCTTACCGCCTTTATGCTCATAGACGCGCCGAGAGCGGCTAAAATGACGAGAACAATGCAAACGGCTCTCTTTGCCCTTGTGTTTATCAGCTGCCAAAGGGGCGTCCTCTCCTCTTTCAGTAGCTTTGCCATTTTCCTTTCAAACTCCGCAGAAGGCTTCCAGACAATTTTATCATCGGAGGGCAAACGTCCGATTTCGCGCCTCTCAACCTCTGCAAACGCCAGTACAAGACGGTTATTATTCATCATTTCTTCACCTCCCCGAGTTTTTCCAAAAGTATTTTCTTGCCGCGCACGAGCCTTTGCTTGACCGTGCTCGTATTGATGCCGAGCGCATTTGCCGTCTGTTTGACGGAATATCCGTGTCTGAAATGAAGATCGAGAACGACCCGATAATGCTCCGGCAGAGACTCAAGACAGTTTATGATCTCCTCCGTTTGCAGCTCTTCCGATTTTCTTATAAGCTCGTCATCGCTGATGTTTTCAAACGGCGCATAATTTTCGACGGAGATTTCATATTCGTCCCGCTTTTTCTTCTTTGCGTAAAGATTCAGAGCGGCGTTCTTTGCGGCACGGAAAAGATATGCGGCGGTTTCGTCCTGCTCAAGAGACGAAACCTTGTCTATGTTTTTCGCAATGGAGAGGAAGGCGTTATGCAAAGCGTCCTCCGCATCCTGTTGATTATGCAGAACGCTCATCGCCGCATAGTACATTTTGACGCGGTAATCCTCATAAAGCCTTTCGAACAGATCTCTGTCGCCGCCCTCATCTATCATATTCAAATAAAATATAAGCATTTTTACCTCGTTATATTCCGCAAACGAAAAAAGCGGAAGCAGTTTTTTTGCACATCAGAAAATTATACATCAAAAAATGTAATTTGTCAATTTATACCGAATAAAAGGGATAATACGGAATTTCGGTTGACCCGAAGAGAGTTTTAAGATAAAATAAATACGGGATTTTTAAAATTCGTGTTAACCGCGCGGGCGGCAGCGATACTATATAGACGAAAGCTTTCAAAAAACAACGAAAAGGAGCGGGGGAATGAACGAAAAGCGGGCGGCGGAGCTCATCTCCGAAAATCTGACGGCAATATACGGTTATTCTTTTGCCCGTCTTTATGATAAGGACGACGTTGACGATCTTTCATCGGAGATTGTCTGCGAGATATTGAAGTCGGCGGGGAGACTGAAGGATGAAGAGTCGTTTTGGGCGTTTGCCTGGAAAATAGCGGAGAACACCTTCAGAAAATTCATAAAGCGGAAAGAGTTTGCCGCAAGAGCGGAGGAACTTTCGGAGACGACGGAGGTCATTTTTGCAACACCGACGCCGGAGGAGGAATATGTCGAGGACGAGACGCAGAGCGAAAGCATATATCTTCTCCGCAGGGAGCTCTCTCTTCTCTCAAAGGTACACAGGGAGGTCTGCCTTGCCTATTACGTTTATAACAGATCCTGCTCCGAGATTTCAAAAGAACAGAAGATCAGCGTCGAAATGGTCAAATATCATCTGTTCAAAACAAGAAAATTATTGAAAGAGGGAATCGGTATGACACGAAAATTAGGAGAAAAAAGCTATAATCCCGGCGAATTTCATCTCAATTTCTGGGGCGACAGAAATCATTATGACGGACTTTTCAATCGCAGGCTCCCGGGCTCGATAGTCCTTGCCGCATATGACGTTCCGATGACGGCGCAGGAGCTTTCCTGCGAGCTGGGAGTTGCAATGCCGTATCTTGAGGAAGAGCTCGATACGCTGGAGGCGGCGGGAATTCTCATAAAGAGCGGCGAAAAATACAGAACAAATCTCGTCATCCTCACAGAGGATTACGAAAGAGACCTGCTCGGCAAGACGAAAGCACTTTATAAAGAGGCGGCGGACGGTCTCTTTGACGAAGCGAAGGGCTTGCTTGCGCCGGTCAGAGCGCTTTCCTTTGACGGAAACAACTATGATGACAACAGGCTTTTATGGATGCTGCTCAACGTTGCGTCTGTCGGGGGCTATTCGAAGGCGAAAAAACGCTCGCCGATAGGAAAGGCAAAGGCACTCCCTCGCGGCGGTTACGGCTTCCTTTTCGGTCACGACAGAAGCTATGAAAATCATCATTTCAACGGAATCTGTATGGAGGTATGGAACAGGGCGCAGACGGCTTGGTTTTCCGCGGAAAATTATTGTGCGATTGAAAAATGTCAGTTTTTCAGACATAACAGATTCGATGAGAAAATCGAAGCAATGTGCTCTGCGATTCTCGGCGAAAAGGCAGACGAAAGAAACAGCACCCTCCCGTCTCTCATCTCCGGAGGATTTATTTCCTCCTCGGACGGTGTATTGAAAGCGGAATTTCCCGTTTTCGATTCGGCGGTATACAGATCTCTGCTCGGTATAACGGACGCTCTTTCCGATAAAATCGCCGCGCTTATGATAAAAGTCTCCGATATTGCGGAGGGCGTTCTCGGAGAGTACGTTCCGGAAAGCGTAAAGGATCAGTGCGGGGATGTTGCAAAGATATATCATCGCCTTGACGTTGCCGCTTATCTTGTCGAAAGTCTTGTCGACGACGGCAAGCTGACCGTGCCCGACAGGGAGGTTCCGCTCTGCGTGTTCGGCGTAAAAGCATAAATGAAGAATTATCCCCCGGTGATACGGGCGAAGCCGAAATTCGGGCGCGCGTTTTGCCGGGGGCATCTTTATTTTTTTATATATTTTCCGCATCTTTCCGTTATCATCCGCGCGAGAACAGCCTTTGCGGCGTCCGGAATCAGATAAGGGAAAACGCAGGACAAAAGTATGCTCCAGAAGCTCCTTGTCTCGCCCTTTGCGGCATATACGAGATAAAACCAGAGACTGCCGAAGGCGTAACAGACGGCAAGTCCCAGAGCCATTGCGATATATGCCCAAGGGCGACTCCCCGGCTTTATTTTTATTATCGCTCCCATAATCAGCGCAAGCGCGATAAAGCCGATGATATATCCGCCCGTTGCGCCTGTCAATGCGGCAATACCGCCGCGGAAGCCCGAAAAAACTGGAACGCCTATTGCGCCGAGGGCAATATAAACGCAAACGGCACACGTCCCCTGCCATATCCCGAGCAGCCCGACTACCGTAAACACGGCGAACGTCTGCATTGTGAACGGAACGATCGTCGGTACGCTTATCTGCGAGCAGACCGCAATGACAGCCGCCGCTATACCGACATTTATACATATTCTTATTCCCGGTTTTATCCTTGCCAAAAAATCACCGCCTTTTTTCTTACGGATAAGAGTATATATTGCGGGGCGAAAAATGTCAAGAAATAAAAAATAAATATTTTCAATTTGCAAATCGCATTGACATTATCCGCCGAATGTTGTACAATTTTGTGTGTAAATATGAAGAAGCGCAGGGGAAGAATAATGGCGAAGCTGTATTTCAAATACGGGGCGATGGGCAGTTCAAAAACCGCAAACGCCCTTATAACAAAATTCAATTATGAAGAGCGGGGAATGAAGGTCTGGCTTATAAAACCTTCGACAGACAGTCGCGACGGCGAATGTACCGTCCGCTCGCGCATAGGGCTTTCCGCAGAGGCGCAGGTCGTTCCGCCGGAAATGAATATCGGAAAGGAATATAAAAATCATTCAGATTGCCACGTTATCATCGCAGATGAATGTCAGTTTTTTACGCCGGAGCAGATAGATCAGCTTCGTGACCTCGTAAACGATAAAAATTTGCCTGTGCTTTGCTTCGGGCTCCGGACGGACTTTATGACCCGTCTTTTCCCCGGCAGCAGAAGGCTTTTTGAGGTTGCGGATTCGATAACGGAGATAAAAACTATCTGCCGTTGCGGCTCAAAGGCGATCGTCAACGCCAGAATTGACGGCGAGGGGAACGTTCTGACAGAGGGAGAGCAGGTTTTCCTCGGCGGAAACGACAGCTACGTTGCAATGTGTCACCGTTGCTGGAAAAAAGCGATAAATAAACAGAAAAAACAAAGATCAGAGGAAGGAAAATGATAGTCGGAAACGAAGCTCCGGAGCGAGACTGCCTTTTGGCGAATTTTCATACGCACACGTCGCGCTGTCATCACGCCGTCGGCGAGGACAGGGAATATGTTGAAGCGGCGATAGCCCGGGGGATAAAAACCCTTGGTTTTTCGGATCACAGCCCGTATTTTTTTGACGGCGATTATTATTCGCATTTCCGTATGCGTCCGGAGGAATTTGAAGGGTATATAAAATCGCTTCTCTCCCTTCGCGAGGAGTATAAAAACGATATTGACATCTATATCGGCGTTGAGGCGGAGTATTATCCGAAGCATTTCGGAAAGCTCTGCGACTTTTTCTCCGGTTACCCTATCGACTATCTGATAATGGGTCAGCATTATCTCGGAAACGAATATGACGGTCCGAGCAGCTGCAACGTTTATACGGAGGAAAAAGATCTTGAAAGCTATGTAAGTCAGGTGACGGAAGGGCTTTCGAGCGGTAGATACGCATATATCGCACATCCGGATATTTTTCAGTTTCGCGGCGACGGAAAAATTTATGAAAAGCATATGAGAAGGCTCTGCGAAACGGCAAAAGCCCTCGGTATACCGCTTGAAATAAACTTTCTCGGAATAAGGGCAAACCGCCATTATCCGAGAAAAGACTTCTTCCGCATTGCGGCGGAAGTCGGAAATAATGTCATCTTCGGTTGCGACGCTCATTCGCCGACGGAGCTTGACTATAAAAAGGAATTTGACTTTGCAATGAAAGAATATGTAGACCCTATGGGGCTTTCACGCATTGAGAAAATAAAATTGACTATGAGAAAATGAAAGCTCTTTGACTTTCGGAGAAACAAAAAAATGATAACTTCAATTATCATCTGCGCCGTGACTTGCGCAGGGATGATACTTTCAATACTTCTCTTGCCGCAGCTTAAGATCGGAAGGCTGCGGCTTGATACTTATTGCCTTTGCGCCCTTGCCGGAGCTTGCGCAATGCTTTGCACGGGCTGTGCAGAGCCGATAAAAATACTTTCGGCTTTCACGGCGGATAACGCCGTAAACCCGCTCAAAATCCTGACCCTTTTCATTTCGATGACGGTGCTTTCCGTTTTCCTTGATGAAGTCGGATTCTTTGCTTACATAGCCGCATTTGCGCTTGGAAAAGCGGGCAGAAGCCGCAAAAGGCTGTTCTTTTATCTATATGTAACCGTCTCCGTTCTGACGGTATTTACGTCAAACGATATAATCATTCTGACATTCACGCCGTTTATCTGCTACTTTGCAAAAAACGCAAAAATTGATCCCGTGCCGTATCTTTTTGCGGAATTCATCGCCGCAAACACCTGGAGTATGGCACTGATAATCGGCAATCCGACGAATATCTATATCTCCTCCGCAATGGGGATAGATTTTGTTTCATACCTTGAGGTTATGATATTGCCGACGATAGCGGCAGGTCTGGTTGCCCTCGGAATTCTCTGGCTTTGCTTCGGCAAGAGCCTTTCGAAGCCGATAGAAGTCAGCCCGGATGACGGGGAAGAGGCGAAAATCAAAAACAAGCCCCTGCTAATAATCGGGCTTGCGCTCCTCTCCGCCTGCACGCTTATAATGGCTGTCGGGTCTTATTTCGATATTGAGATGTGGATTGTTTCCTTCTCTTCGGCGGTGCTGCTTTTCATTCTTGTGCTGATTGCGTCCGCCGTTCAGAAGCGCAAGCCGGAGGAGCTCTGTGGTTGTCTGCGGCGCGCGCCGTGGCAGCTTATCCCGTTTGTGCTTTCGATGTTCATCATCGTTTCCGCTCTTGATGACAGCGGCGCAACAGCCCTGCTCGGAAAGCTCCTCGGCGAGAAAAACGTCGTCTTTTCTTACGGGCTCTCCTCCGCCCTTGCGGCGAATATGATAAATAACATTCCGATGAGCGTGCTTTATGTGCCCGTTCTTGGAACGCTTCCGGAGACGGCTGCAACGTCTGCCGCTTTCGGCGCGATAGTCGGCTCGAATATCGGCGCGTTTATAACGCCCGTCGGTGCGCTTGCGGGGATTATGTGGATGTCGCTTCTGAAAAGATACGGCGTCTCGTTTTCGTTCGGAAAATTCGTGCGTTACGGCGCTCTGACGGCAATTCCCACGATTCTTGCCGCGCTTGCGGTCATTTCTCTTATCATATAAATGCTTATAGCAAAAGCTCCCCGCCGAAGCGGGGAACTTTTATACTTACAGCTCGGGTCAAGTAAAGACTTGGTCGGATAAAAGGTTATTTTTTGTATTTTACAACAACTATCCACCAGAGGACTATCGCTGCCTGAATCGGCGCGCCGACAACAAAAAGCAGCCAGAAATTATAGCTTAAAAATTGCAGATAGAACGCCGCAAGGAGCGACCAGCAAAACAGAGACGAGCAGACAAGCCCGAACCATTTATTGCCCCATTTCATACTGAAGCGGTACATTATCGCCGCGGAAAGCGGTATCGGCCAGATGAAAAGCGTCCAGGCGTTGACGTTTTTATATATCATAAAGTATATGAAGAATGCGGTTGCCGCTGTCCATATTCCTGCAATCATAAGCAGGGAAATGACGAGCCTATAACCCTTTTCCTCTTTCGGAGCGTTATATTTTTTCATCTGCTCGGCGGCTCCCTCGGTTACGAAAAAGTCGATCGAGACGGAGAAAAGCTCCGCCATTTTGCAGAGTGTTTTCAGATCGGGCATACCGTCGCCCCGCTCCCATTTTGATATTGATTTATCCGAATAATTCAGCTTTTCGGCAAGCTCAAGCTGCGTCCATTGTTTGCTTTTGCGAAGCTCTGTGATATTGGTTGCAACGATTTTTTCAAGTTCCATTTCCGCATCGCCTCCGGTCCTATTTTATCACAGGGAAAACGGAAAATCAATAGAAGAAGGAAAATTGCGGCTTTGAGCTGTATAAGAAATCGGATCAGGCGCACCGAAACAAAAAACCGCTCCGAAGAGCGGCTTTTTTTACGATATTTTACATAGCGTCAACGTCGTTATCCCATTTATCCGATATTTCCGGATAAGCGCGGGTATATGACTTGAAGATCTCGCGTATCGCAAGCATATTTTCCTTTGTGTCCGCCTCAAAAATGAGGACGAGCTCGGGAAGGTTCGAGGAGGCGCGGATAAGTCCCCAGCCGTGCTCAAACTTGACTCTTGCGCCGTTTATATCGCAGACCTTGCCCGGATATGCGGCTTTGAGCTTCTTTGTTATTTCGTCAACGATACCGTATTTGACGGCGTCGCCGCAATGAGCCTTGATTTCAGGCGATGTAACATAATGCGGGAACGCTTCGATTATCTCCGAAACGGTCTCGTCCTGATGAGAGAGATATTCAACGAGCTTTGCCGCAACGAACGACGCGTCGTCAAAGCCGTACCATTCGTCTCCCGCGACGAAAATATGTCCGCTTCTCTCGCCTGCAAGCTCTGCGCCCGTTTCGTGGAGCTTGGATTTGATATATGAGTGTCCGGTTTTCCACATAAGCGGCTTGCCGCCGTATTTTTCAATTACGTCGATAAGCGTCTGCGAGCATTTTACGTCGAAAACAACTGTTGCTCCCACCTTCTTTTCGAGAAGCTGCTTTGCGAGGAGCGCAAGGAGAGTATCGCTCCAGATGTTGCCGCCTTTTTCGTCTATAACGCCGATTCTGTCTCCGTCGCCGTCAAAGGAAAGCCCGATGTCTGCGTGAATATAAGGATGAAGAACCATCTCGCGCAGTCTTGCTCTGCCCTTCAGGTCGGAGGGGTTCGGGAAATAATGCGGATAGCTTGTATCGGGGTCGCAGTTGAGCTGGAATGTTGTGCAACCGAGACGCTGGAAGATTTCATAAACGAAAAGTCCGGCTCCGCCGTTTGCCGCGTCGAGCACGACGCGCAACTTCTTTTTGCCCATATGGATGCGGGAAACGATCGCGTCGATATAAGCGTCGCGGATGTCAACCTCCTCGTATTTGCCCTCGTCGCATTTTGTGTCCGGCGTATCGAGCAGGGAATATACCTCTCTTATATCGTCCGGCTCAAGAGTTTTCGAATAGCCGCAGGCGAGCTTGAAGCCGGACCAACCGTCCGGATTGTGGCTCGCCGTTATCATAACGAGTCCTTCGCATTTGAGATAATACTGCGCAAAATATGCGGCAGGGGAGAGGGTCAGTCCGATGAAGAAAACATCGATTCCTTCTTCTCTCAGCGCCTTGACAGCCGCCTCCGCAAATGCGGGGGAGCAGGAGCGGTTGTCATAACCGACAACTGCCCGAAGCATATTTCTGCGGCGAAGATATTTTGAATAAGCCTTTACTATTTTATATACGTTTTCCGGACAGAGCTGGTCGTCCGAAACCTGCCCGCGTATGTCGTATTCCCTGAACATACTGCGGAAGCCTTCTGTGTATTTTGTATCTGTGATCATTGGGTTTGCCCTTCCTCCGCCACCCGGCGGCGCTTTTATGTGTCCTTTGCTATTATTATATTACTGTTCGTCCCAGTTGTGCCAGATGTTGACGATGTCCTCGTCCTCTTCAAGGTGTTCGAGGAGAAGCTCCATATGTTTTATGTCGTCTTCGTTTGTCAGCGTTACGTATGTTGAAGGAACCTTTTCGATCTCTGCGGAAACGAACGTATAGCCCTTTGCTTCAAGATCTGTCTTGACAGCGTCAAAGTCATCGGGCTCTGTCGTTATCTCGTAGATGTCGCCGTCCTCGGAGAAGTCCTCCGCACCTGCTTCGAGAGCGTCCTCCATCAGCTTGTCGCCGTCAACAACCTTGTCGCCGTATTCGTCGACAGCGGAAACATCAAGCACACCCTTTGACGCAAACATAAATCCGACGCAGCCGCTCTGACCGAGGTTCCCGCCGAACTTGTCAAAATAGTGACGGACGTTGCCCGCCGTGCGGTTTTTGGAATCGGTTGCCGTTTCGACTATGACCGCAACTCCGCAGGGACCGTAGCCTTCGTAAACAATCTCCTCGTATGAGACGGCGTCGCTGCCCGAAGCCTTCTTTATCGTGCGTTCGATATTGTCGTTCGGGACGTTGAGCGATTTTGCCTTCGAGATGAGGTCGCGGAGCTTCGTGTTCGATACGGGATCTGCGCCCGCCTCTTTTACTGCGATTGCAATCTCCTTGCCGATTTTTGTGAAGACTTTGGCTCTCTGGGCGTCGGTCTTTTCCTTCTTATGCATTATATTTTTCCATTTGCTGTGACCTGACATTGTATTTCTCTCCTTTTAAGGTTAAATTTTTTCGGGTGTTTTGAGGCAGATGAGCGGGAGCGCATTGCCGAGGACGTAATTTGTTGCCTGTGTGAGCGCAACTCTTGATTTTCTCGTCGTTTCGTCTGCGGCGGAAAGGATGGGGCAGTCGTGATAGAAGCGGTTGAACGCTGTGCAGACGTCAAGAATGTATCTTGTGACATCCGACGGCTCGTAATCCGCAACAGCCGAAAGTACGGCCTCTCCGAACTGCGAAAGCACCTTGCAGAGTGCCGCTTCGGCAGGCTCGGTTATTCTGATCCCGTCTATTGTGACTTCGCCCGCCTTTTCGAGTATCGAGCAGGTGCGCGCATATGTGTACTGCGCGTAGGGACCCGTATTTCCGTCAAAGGAAAGCGCGTCCTCCATAACGAAGTTTACGTCTTTTATTCTGTTGTTGAGCAGGTAATGGAAGATGACCGCGCCTATGCCGACATCCTCTGCCGTCTGCTCCTTGTTTTCAAGGTTCGGGTTTTTCTCGTTTATAACGTCTGTCACCTTGTCTACGGCTGCCGAAAGCAGATCGCGGATGAGGATGACGTTGCCCGTTCTCGTTGCGAGCTTTGCGCCGTCAATGCTGACCATTCCGTAAGGCACGTGAACGAGCTTATCCGCAAAGTCGTAGCCCATAAGCTCAACGACCTTGAACCACTGCTTGAAATGCAGGCACTGCTGATAAGCCGTGACGTAAATACATTTATCGAAATGATACGTTCTGGCTCTGTATACCGCGGCGGCGATGTCGCGCGTCGGGTAAAGAGTCGAGCCGTCAGATTTGAGAATGAGGCAGGGAGGCATATTGTATTCGGAGAGATCGACGATCGACGCTCCGTTGTCTATTTTCAGAAGTCCCTTTTCTCTGAGAAGATCGACCTGCTCCTGCATTTTGTCCGTATAGAACGATTCGCCGGCGTAGCTGTCAAAATCGATGCCGAGGCGCTTGTAAGTTCTGTTGCATTCGTCAAGCGAAATCTTCACAAACCATTTCCAGAGCTCCGTGTTTTCGGGGTCGCCCTCCTCCAGCTTTGCAAATTCAGCGCGGGCGCGGTCGTTGAGAGAGGGGTCGTTTTCGGCTTCCTCGTGAAATTTTACATAAAGGCGGACAAGCTCGTCAACTCCGAGCTTTTCGACGGTCTCCCTGTCACCCCAGAGCTTATATGCCGTTATTTGCTTGCCGAACTGCGTTCCCCAGTCGCCGAGATGGTTTATGCCGACGCATTTATAGCCGCAGAATTCGTGCAGCTTTTTCAGCGAATGACCGATAACGGTTGAAGCGAAATGGCCGATATGGAAGGGCTTGCAGATGTTCGGGGCGGAATAGTCCAGAACGACGGTCTTTCCCGCGCCCATAGTGCTTTTGCCGTAATTTCCCTTTTCGGAAAGAATTTCGGGGATGAGTCTCTCCGCATAATAATTCGGGGAGACATAAAAATTAAGATAACCGCCGACGGAATCTATCCTTCCGATCTCGGGCAGAGAGAGCTTTTCCCTAAGCTCGGAAGCTATCATAACGGGGCTTTTGCGCAGAACTTTGCTCAGCTTGAAGCACGGAAGCGCAACGTCGCCCATCGCGCTGTCCGGCGGGTACTCGAGCATCGCCTCAATATCGGAGGCGGAGAGCCCTTCGGCTTCGGCAACTGCGGCGGCAATCAGTTTTTTGATTTCTGTCATAACTCGTTTTCCTCAAATATTTTTTCGGTTAACAATAACTAACCCATTTTATCATAACCTATATTATACTATCTTTTTCCCTCTCTTGCAACAGGAAATTGAATGAAAAATGTAAAAAAACGAAAGTTTTTTCGGATATTTCCCCGCAAATTCTCTCTGCCGCATCTGCCGCCGGCAAAATTACGTATTTATTTCCGCAGGGCGCGGGGATTACCTCCTATGCGAACGAGGAGCTTGTCTGCCCGTCTTTTCGGGTGCAGGAACGACGATTTGTTTGTGAACATCACACAATGCGGACGGCTGAAAATCGGTAATTTGCATAAATCTTTTTATTTGCAAAAAATAGATTTGATTTATGGAGAATTTGATGATATAATGTATAAGTACATTTATATAAACTGACTTTTTGTCGTTTGTATCAACAATCTCAATCGGTTCGGAGGAAACTGAAAAATGAAAAAGATCGTTTCAGCGCTTCTCGCTCTCACAATGCTCGTGCTTGTGTTTGCGGGTTGTACGAAAATAAAAGAGCCCGATAAATACGGTGCGGTTCTTGATATGTATCTCGGTACAAAGCCGATAAATCTCGATCCCGCAACGGCATATACGGATGAATCTCTTGTCAGAGTTCTCAACCTCATTTTCGAAGGTATTATGAGAATAAACAGTAACGGCAAGCTCGAAAAGGCGCTCGCAAAGAGCTATGAATTCTATACGGACAACAAAAACGGAGATCGTGTCCTCAGAATCAAGCTCAATACGACCTACTGGAGCGACAGCTCGCTCGTTCAGTCGCACGACGTCGTATACGCCTGGAAGCGTATTCTTGATCCTGCATTCTCCTCCGAGGCGGCTGCAATGCTTTATCCGATAAAGGGCGCAAGGCAGGCAAAGCTCGGCGAAATAGGCATTGACGACATCGGTCTTTATGCGGTTTCGAAGAACATCCTCGAGGTCAGATTCGAGGAGGGCGCAGACGAGGACGAATTCCTTTATAACCTCGCAAGCCCCGCTCTCGTTCCTCTCCGCGAAAACAAGATCTCTCTTTATCAGGACACATGGTCCCGTTCCTCGACCGACCTTTCGACAAACGGTCCGTTCAGAGCAAGAAAATTCACGGGCGACGAGGGCGAAACGCTCCTTCTCGAACGCTCTAAATATTATTACAGAAACAACAACCTCAGCTCCGAAGCGCTTGACAAGAGCGTAACTCCTTACAGAATCTATGTTCATTTCTCCGACCCGCTCGACCTCAACATCATTTCGTCAAAGGACGAGGAAGCTGTTGACGTTGTTACAAAATATAGAAACAACGAATATTTCTTCGTTTCGGGTCTGACGGGCAGCGTCGCAGCCGACTTCGGAAAGACAAAGACGACCGAGCTCGCTTCGACATATTCGTTCTATTTCAATACTTCGAACAAAGCCCTTTCCGACGCAACGATCCGTCGCGCGCTTTCCATAGCGCTTGACAGAAATGCGATTGCAGACGCCGTCGGCGGCGGAGTCAAAGCCGCAACGGGTCTTGTCCCCTCCAAGGTATTCGATACAAAGAAGGGAACATCTTTCCGCAAAAAGAGCGGCGAGCTCCTCTCCCCCTCATCAGCTATCGACGAGGCAAAGGCGCTCCTCTCCGATGCGGGCATAAACCCCGCAAAGTATGACGAAATATATCTCTATTATCTTACGGACTATACCAACGACAGCTATCAGTCCGCTCAGATGGGATATATGAGCAAAGAAAAGACAGTTGCGACATACGCAAAAGAAGCTTGGGAAGAGCTTGGATTCTCCGTTGTTCTCAAGGGCGTAAACGCAACGGACTACGAGCAGGTTTACAAATCCGGCGAATATGATGTTCTCGGTCTTGATGTTCAGGCGCTCTCCGCATATTCCTTTGCAATGCTTGCTCCTTTCGCAAAATCGTTCTCCGGCAAGGTCAGACTTGTTGACTCGACAAGCAAGGATTTCGATGAATCGAAGGGCGTTGAAAGATATTACGTAAACGAAACACACGTAACAGGCTATTATAACGAAGAGTATGATGCGCTTATCGAAAAAGCGTTTGCAGCCGCAACACAGAAGGAAAAAGCGGATCTGCTTCACCAGGCAGAAAAGCTCCTCCTCGAGGATGCTCCCGTTGCACCCGTTCTCTTTAATTCGGACTGCTACGTTGCGTCAAACAAACTTTCCGGCTTTGATACGGACTTCTTCGGTTCCAAGTCATTTACGGATACTGCACTCAAAAATTACCTCGATTATCTCCACGACTGATAATATTTCAAGCGGCGACCTCGAAAAGGTCGCCGCTTGTTTTAAGAAAGGATTTTTATGATATACTTAATGCGTCACGGCAAAGATGACGAGACACGTTTCGGCGGATGGAGCAGCTATGGGCTCACAAGCGAAGGCAGAGCGCAAGCCGAAAGCGCTGCGGAAAGCCTTGTCGGCAAGGGCATATCACATATTTTTTCGAGCGACCTTGCGCGCGCAAGGGAGACGGCGGAGATCGCAGGGAAAAGGCTTTCGCTTGCAGTAGCTCTTGTTCCGGAGTTCCGCGAGATCAATAACGGCGTGCTTGCCGGTATGCCGAAAACAGAAGCCGCGGAAAAATATCCGGGACTCTGGTTTGCGTCGCTCGGCTTTGACGAGCCTTACCCGAGCGGCGAAAGTCCGAAGGAGTTTTTTGAAAGGATACGCAACTCGTGGGCGGAGTTCAAAGCGCTTTCCGCGGAGAGCGGAATGACCCCGCTCCTCGTCACTCACGGCGGCGTGATAAATGTCATTCTCTGCATAGAAAACGGCGCAGAGTTTACAAACAAAGCCTTTACGTACAGAACTCCGCACGCGGGGATAGCTGAAATAAAATAACGAAGAAAGATTTTCATATGAAATCAGGTGAATTTGAAAAATGCTATAAAGATTACAAGCCGGTCAAAATCAGCAAAAATATTATCGAAAAGCTCCGTCGCTTCAGCGACGTGCTGTCTGTATATGATGACGCAGGCAAAAAATTTCCGCCGGCAGAGCACGTTTCGCGCAGCGGAGCGGACGAAGATATACGCGTGTTTTTTGAACTTCTGAAATATTCATATGCAGGCTACGATTATTATAAAGACATATGCGATTTTGACAAAATCCGAGATGAACTCATAGCGTCCGTTCCCGAAAGCGGACTTTCTTCGGGTGAGCTGAAAAAGCGTATTTATTCATCGCTCAAAGACATAATAAACGACGCCCATTTCTCTTTTGCGGGAACTCCGTATCTTGAATTCGGTCATTTTTTCCGCGCATATTTTTCGGACATCGTTTTTGAAAAGCGCAGAGATAAATTGACGGTAATATCTGAGGGAGAGCTGCACGGGAAAATGTTTGACCACGCCGAAATCAGCAAGGAAAATCTGTTTCGCACGCTCCCGTCTCCGAGCGGATCCGAACGCTTTCTCTTCGGGGAATACACGGAAAATCCGTCCGGCGCACTTGAGCTTTGCGGGATTTCCGTTCCTCTGCATACTTGCCGTACAGATGAGATAATGGAGAATAACGTACCGCTGTATGATGAAGAAACGCTCGGCATACCGACCGTTTATCATACATCTTATGCTCTCGACCCGGACAGAGCAACTGAATTTTCGGATATGGGAAAGAAATACAGCGGGGCAAAAAATCTTATCTGGTCTGTAATGAACAACCGCGGCGGGGCGAGCAAATTTCCGAAAGTTTTTACAAAAGCTCTTTCCGGATATGCGAATTGGGAGCTCGAGCTTGCCGAGCTCATATCCCCTCTGTTTGAAAAAGAAAATGAAGGCGCGGACGAAAAAAGATATTCGATATTCGTAAGCGAGAGAAACGACCAGTCCCGCTCCGGCTTTGAAGGAAAGCTCTATCTTCTTCAGAACAAAAGAGTCTCGTCTTCCGGCGAGGCAGCGATAATGTATGCAAGGTCGGTAAAAAACTCGGTAACGGTTGGCAGTGCGTCCTGCGGGTGCGGACAGTTCGGAGATGTCAAGTGGTATCGTCTCCCGAATTCAAACATATGCTTCCTAATGGGATTCAAGGTCTTTAATATGACGGGATTTACAGAAGGCAGCGGAATCCTTCCGGACTACTGGATAGACTCCGCCGACCCGGCAAAAACCGTTGCGGAATATATAAATTCAACAAAATAAATGAAAATCACGGAGCCGAAAAGCTCCGTGATTTTTATATGTCTGATATACTGTGTCAAGCTCATCCCCCGCTCTGCCCGTCGCAAAGAAACTCTTTGACCCTTTTATTGAATTCGTCCGGATTTTTGTTTGCTATGAAATGGTCGCCCTTTATGAACGCAAGCTCGGTGCAGGGAATACTCGTCGCGATAAGCTCCGTATGGCTGCGGCGAACCATATCCTTCGTTCCGGCAATGACAAGTGTCGGAGCTTTGATCTGCGAAAGCTCCTCCGGACTTATATCCGGCTCGTTCACCATAAGCCCGAGAATTTCGGCATTCGCCCTTGCGCCCTCGCTCTTTTTTGCAAACAGCTTTGCAATCGAATAGCCGATTTCTATCGGTATCTGCACGCTTCTTTTTATTCCGGACGGAGAAATATTTGCCCCGCAGAGCACAAGCCGCCCGACCATTGACGGATATTTCAGCACAAAATAAAGCGCGATATTGCCGCCGTCCGAAAAGCCGAGTATGTGCGCCTTTTCTATACCGTGCGAGAGCATAAAGTTGTGAAGGTCATCGGCAAAGCGGACAAGCGAAAACTCGCCTTCTCCTCTCGGCGACCTGCCGTGGCCGCGGGTATCTATTGCGATCGTGCGGAAATATGCGGAGAAAAACTCCGTCTGACGGACGAAATATCCGCTGTCCTCGCCGTTTCCGTGAAGGAAGATCAGCGGAAAGCCCTCTCCGCTTTCGGTATAATAAAGAGATATATCCGCCATAACTTCGCCTCCCGCAAAAATAAGTTGCGCTCTTATTATACCCCTGCGAAAAATGTTTGTCAACAGAAAAGGCTATGGCGGAAAACTCCGTCACAGCCTTTGTTTTTTATCCTTCCTTTGGCTCTTTGCCTATGAAAACCGGCTGGATCTGCCTTCCCTTGAAGGCGGCGACCATTGTATTTTTGAGCATACCGAAATCGCATACGAGCGAATGTGGCTTCTTTTCCGGGTCGTCCTGCGTCATCGGCACGAAATATACGTTTTTTCTTTGGAGCATTGCGCCGATGTTCTTCAGGTTCGATGAAAGCGCATCGTTTGTTGCAAGCGCAATAACAACGGCTCTGTCCGCCCTCAGCTGTGCCTTTGCCGCCATTGTTACGGCGGAATCCGTTATCCCCAGCGCCATTTTGGCAAGAGTGTTTCCCGTGCAAGGGGCGATGACGAGCATATCGAGCTTTATTGATGGACCGATCGGCTCTGCGCCGACGACCGTATGAACAATTTCTCTCCCGCATATGTTTTCAACAGCCTGCCTTATGTCCTCCGCCTTGCCGAAGCGTGTATCGCAAAAGTAGACGCTGTCATTCATTATCGGCAGGATGTCGTTTCCCTCCGCGCGCAGCGAGCGCAATGCCGCAAGCGATTTTTCAACCGTACAGAACGACCCGCAAAAGCAATATCCTATCATTATTGTATAATACCCTCCTGAAAAAGAATGTTTACGGCAGTTTCGGCAATGATTTCTCCGGCGGATTCAGGCGCGACCCTCCCGGGGAGCGAAAGCGCGGTTATGACTTTTGCTCCCGTTCTTTCCGCGGCGCTTTTGTCAACGCCGCCCGGCGCCGAGGCAAGATCGATAATTAAGGTGTTTTCTCCTGCCGACATAAGCTCCTTTTCCCCGAGCACAGGTGCAGGCACAGTATTGAATATGCACACAAAACCTGAGAGATATTCGCTCATTTTTGAGGTGTCTTCCGCTTTGCAGCCGCACACCCTTGCCCAAGCCTTAGCTTCCGGCTTACGCGCAAATACCGTTACGTTGACTCCGAGTCCGCAGAGAACCTTTGCCAAAACCTTTCCGATCCTTCCGAAGCCGATTATTGCCATACGACTGCCGAAAAGCGTTATCGGCAGCTCACGCATCGCTATCTCGACTGCGCCCTCTGCCGTCGGAACGGCATTCAGAACGGAAAGCTCCTCTCTGTCGTAATAATCGATTATTTTATTATTATGCGGGGCTGCGAGCTTATATGCCTTTTCATCCAGCCTGCCGCCGATTATCAATGCGTTTTCTTTTGTATATTCAAGCAGCTCGGCGATTGTGAGTTCTTTTTCCGTCATAGGGCAGTTTATTTCGCCCTCTCTCCCGTACGGAAGCGGGAGAATAATGACATCCGCTCCGTCGCAAGCCGCCCTTGCGTCATCCTTGCAGACGACGTTTTCCGGTAGTTTGCATCCGTCAAATCCCCAGACTACGGCTTCTGCTCCAAGCCTTGCAAAATATCCGGCTGCGGAAAGCTGCCGCAGATCTCCTCCTATGAATGCTGTTTTTATATGTTTCATTTTTTTGATACCTTCTTTTTATATATTGCGGATCCCTCCGCTCACTATATAATATGCCGCCCTACTTTTCTTTGAAAAGAAACCGTACTTTTCTTTGA
>DLLG01000020.1:447-64902 GCA_002479075.1 Clostridiales bacterium UBA7568 | reverse complement strand
GCACATCCTTTGTGTTGAAAAAAAGCAGATGACTATGTCATCTGCTTTTTGTTTTGCCCGAAAAAATTCCGCGTGGCGACGCCTGACAGAGGGTCAAAGCACATATTGGCTTATCCGGTCTTCTGTATGAATATATTTATCGCCGTTTATTAAAATTATGGTGTTCTCTTTGATGGTGGCTTTATCGCTTGAAGAATAGTAATCGTTTGAGTCGATACTTCCGATCCACTCATGTTGGCGCAACAAGACTACACGCCCGTTTTTGTCAATATAGGTTTCTTCGCACGAATCATACCAGAGCATTATACACTTGATTGTTTCAAACGAGCGATTTCCGACTGTAACATTCCACACGCCGAGAGTGTAACGGAGGTTTTCCTCTTTAATGATATATCCGTTTTCCGTCTCTTCCGCAGCGTTTTCTTGTATCAAAACCGGTATTCCGTGAACACGGTCATTTCCGTTGACAAGAACATCATAGCTTTCTTCAAGAAATGTTGTTATCTGTGTAGGCCCCTCACAGCCTTCATCATCAAAAATTGTACCGAGATTGCGTATATATTCGTCGGTCAACTGAGTAAACCATATTTTTTCGTTCCGATTCAGTTTTTTATGTCTGACAAGGTATGTGTCGCGACAAATTTTAACTCCGTGTACATCGTGTACCTGACAGCTTTTTGGGACGTAGCAATTCGATACTATGACCAGTTTTTTATCGGGATAACGGTATGTTGCTTCCGCACATTCGTTGCCGATGCGGGGGATGATAAACCATTGCTCCTCACATTTTACATTGAAAAACGGCGCAGAGGATTTTTGTATTGAGAGAGCAGGCATTTCGTATGGGAAACCGTGAGTATGGTCTTTTCTTTGCATAGCTTTTCTTCCTTTCTCAAAAATATAGAGCTGATCTGGAGTACACATTGAGCGGAATCGCTTTTTTGCATAATACAGACGACTTTTAACGGTGCCTATCGGAATTGACAGGCGAGCCGATATTTCACTTTGCCTGTATCCCTGCATTGTAAGTAGTAATAAATCGGAATAGTCCTTCGGCAATTGATTTAATATACTTAAAGCACCATAATCCTCTGTCGCTTCGGTATCGGGTACGTCCGAAACGGAGTCGAGCGTTATCGGATTGCTTCTGTATTTTTTGCGAAGCCAGAGATTACACTGATTTTTTGCAATAGATAGTATCCATTGCTTGAAAAGAGCTTTGTCGCGCAAGGTTTCATAGCCGACGTAGGCGGCATAATAAGTTTCGCCGATGACATCATCGGCGTCAAAACGATCGATCAGTCTGAAATTGATATACCGTTCAACGGCAATCCGATGTTGTTCAAGCAATGCTTCAAAATCTGATTTCTGCTTCATATGTCCTCCTTTCATATTTATAAAACCGGTTTCGATTATTAAGCTGCTTTTATGTATCAAAAGGTTCAAAAAATTCATTATAATTATAGCATAGATAAATTACGAAGGCAAACAAAAAAGCCCGTGGTACGGGGACAGCTGGTAATAATAAAAACAGAGATGAGAAGTCATCTCTGTTTGCTTTTTATAAAGTCTGTTCAAAACAATAATTGAAGTTTCTTTTGCTGACTTTTCTTTTCCAAAGAAAAGTCAGTCGGTTTCGAGGACGGAATAAATTTTGATGGTTCGGTATTTGCCCTTGACGAAGAGCAGATCGCGCATAGTTGCTTCAAGGGACAGCCCGCACTTTTTTGCAACGGCTTCGCTGCGAACGTTGCCATCCATAATGCGGGCGCAAATGCGATGGAGCCGGAGCTCGCGGAAACCGAAATCGATCACTTTTTTCAGAGCTTCCGGAGCAATGCCGAGACCCCAATAGCTGCTGCTGAGGACATAACCGACCTCGGCGGAATTGTTTGTAAGATCAAATGAGGTAAAGCCGCAGGTGCCGATCATTTTTCCCGTAGACTTTATTGTGACAGCCCAGTCATAGAAATTTTTTGTGATGTATTGACTCTGCAAAAAATGCAGATAATTTTTTGTGAAGCGCTGTGTTGTGTGCGGTAGCCATAAAAGATATTCGGATACTTCGGGACGGGAGGCATATTCAAACATATCCTCTGCATCCGAAGGCTTCATCCGGCGCAGAATCAGCCGATCTGTTTCAAGCGTTGGGATTTTTGTAAAAACGGAGAGCATATCCTTTTCCATAAAACGCTCCTGAAAAGTTTTCTTATGTCCTATTATATACAGTCCTACACTAAAATTCAATAAAAACTATAAACTTATTTACGCAAGAGATAAAAAACGTTCAATCCTTTGACACATTTTTGAGTTAGAATTTAACCAGAAAGAAAAAAGGAAGTCGTATTTTTTCCGAAGGGGGAATAAAAATGATTTACGATGATGAAAAGAGACCCGTTGATGACGAATCGGGCAAAGACGAGCATACGGAAAGCATAACAAACGAAGATAAGTCCGGAGAAACATCGGATGGCGGTCACGGAGAGGATCATTATTCGAACAGACCTCAATATTATGATTACAATAATTACGGAAAAAAGCCCTCCGATGATAAAAAACCGAAGGACTCATATATGTCAAAGAAGGCTGTCGGCTGGATAGTTGCGCTTTGCCTTGTGGTATCTATTGTTTGCGGTATATGCGCAAACGCGATAACGGGTATTGTCCGCAGCAATAAGGGCGAAACAACAACAGATCTGCCCGCCGGAACAACGACCGCTCCTGCCGCAGCAACAACTTCTTCCGGTGAAACGACAACGTCGCCTTCGGATGTTATCATTCCGACAAGCGGCGTAAACGCAAAGGACATTCCGCTTGCAACCAAAACAACGGATGGCGTTTTACTTGCGGATTACGCAGAGGTTGCGGAAAAATGTATAAACTCTGTTGTTCAGATCAATGTAACAGAGACTGTTGAAACGATGCTCGGAACACAGAGATCTTCCGGCAGCGGGTCAGGCGTTATTTATACAACGGACGGCTATATAATCACAAACTATCACGTCGTTGGCAAGAATACCGAAACGATAACCGTTATTCTCTATGACGGCACAAAGTATGAAGGCAAATATGTATGCGGCGACGAAAGCGCAGATGTTTCTGTCATCAAGATAGACAAAAACGATTGCTCTGCCGCAAAGATCGGTGACTCAACGGCACTCAAGCTTGGCGAGCAGGTGCTTGCGATAGGCAATCCCCTCGGTTACGGCATAACTCTTTCGGACGGTATCATAAGCGCTCTTTCCAGAACGGTTACGATTGAAAACACAACGATGATTCTTATGCAGACAACGGCGGCAATAAACTCCGGTAACTCCGGCGGCGGACTTTTCAATATGAAGGGCGAGCTGATCGGTATTACAAACGCAAAGGTCGGCGGAACGAGCGTTGAGGCTATGGGATATGCAATCCCGAGCGAAAAGGTCATCAAATGTATAAATGATTTTTCGAAATACGGCTATCTTACAGGCGTTGCACGCCTTGGGGTAAACGTTTATAACTATATCGACATCGGCAGAATAAGAGCAACGGGAGTTATCCGTGTTGACAGCGTCAAAGAGGGCGGAACAGCCGCTCTTGCGGGAATACAGGCGGGAGATCTGATAATTTCTCTCGGCGATACAGACTGCGGCGACTTTTCAACGCTTACCGAGCTGCTGACGAGATATAAAGTCGGGGATACGGTAAAGGTCAAGGTTCTCCGCCCGACGGAGGAATCCCAGAAGCGAATGACGTATGAATCTTATCTGCGTTCCTGCGAGGAACTCAGTCTTGACGTTACCTTTGTCGAGTTTGATCCCTCATAAATAATTTAAGCTAACTTCTTCATTTGTTCTCCTTAAAATAAAGAAACGGCGGTTTGACAAAGAATGTCAGCCGCCGCTTCTTTTTTGTGCGGAAGAAAAGAGTTTGCAGAGGGATTTATATCCGCCGCGGCAAGGGCTGCGGGGCGAAGGCAGAGCATCATCGTAGAGGAGCAGCTTTTGCGCATCAAAAAACCACCCGCAGGGCGGGTGGCTCGGTTTGCAGAAAAAGTATGTTTCGTCTCAAAAACAGATAAAAATAATTTTTGTAATAGCCATCTCCCGGCGGGGAAGGCTGTTTTTATGTATTATTGCTCTTCCTCGGAGGGGATTTCTTCCGTTGCGGGAGCTTCCGCAAGAGGTTCGTCCGCCGGCATTTTTTTGAGCTTTGCGCCGAGGACAACGCCGTAAATAAGCAACCCGAGGGCGACAAGATGGAATATTATTTCCGCGAGATATTCGAGAGAGAACGACGCAGCCCCAAGGAACAGACAGTCAATGGAGAAATACACAAGCGCCGCAATCATCCAGCCGTATCGTTTTTTTGAAAATATCCAGAAAAGCAGATAGGGAACCGTAATCAAAAGCGCCAAAACAAGGGGATAAACAATTGAAGAGAGCATCTCTCCTTCAACCATTGCCCATCCGATTGCGAAAGTATAATACGGCACCTCTGCGGAGAAGAGGAAAAACGTATTGGAATCGGTCAGAAGCGGCAGCAGAATGTTGATGACCGTGAAGATAAAGATGAGCAGGATGTCATATCTTACGCTGTTGTAACGGTTTTCAAGAGCTTTGCGGGGAGAAACAGAGGGTTGATTATTCATAAAGAGCACCTTTCGAAAAGATTTATATATTCATTCTATCAATAAGGAAACGGTTTGTCAATAGTTTGCCCAAGCGGTAACCCCGCTTGGGCAAATAAAAACGTTATTTCAGATCTGATGTGTCTTTATCCATTCGCCGACTCTCTCGCAGATCTTCTTCATACCGCCCTCTTCATAGGGAACAAAGAGTCCTGCCTCGGAAACGACCTCTTCAAAGGTCTTTGTGCCGGCTTTGTCTGTAAATTCAACGTAGCGCTTCCAGGCGTCAGCCTTGTTATCCATATATGCAAGCCAGAACTGGAAAGCAACCGTCTGCGCCATACAGTAGTCAATGTAATAAAGCGGATACATATAGATATGGAGCTGTCTTTGCCAGCCTGCGCCTCTGCCGTAGAACGGAAGACCCTCAAGATGCAGATAAGGACGGTATTTCTTTTCAAGACTTGCCCAAACCTCGTTTCTCTGCTCCGGAGTGAGCTCGGGGTTTTCATACATTCTGTGCTGGAATTCGTCAACCATACAACCGTAAGGGATGAAGCAGAGAGCATCCTCGGCGTGAGAGAGCTCGTATTTTGCAGTATTCTTGCCGAAGAAGAGGTTGTGATAATCGCTTGTCAAAAATTCCATACTCATCGAATGGCATTCGCAGGTCTCCATAGTCGGGCTTGAAAGATCATACATAACGCCCAGCTTTGCGGCGCGGTATGCCTGAAAGGCGTGGCCCGCCTCGTGTGTGAGAACGTCAACGTCGCCTGCCGTGCCGTTGAAGTTTGAGAAGATGAAGGGAGCTTTGTAATCCGGAATGAAGGTGCAATAGCCGCCCGGAGCCTTGCCGTCCTTTGAGAGAACGTCGAGAAGCTCGTTGTCATACATAAAGTCAATGAACTCTGCTGTTTCGGGGGAAAGCTCGTGATACATTTTTCTTCCTGCGGCGAGAATATCATCAGCCGTACCCTCCGGAATTGCGGTTCCGTCGCTGAAGGTGAAGCCGTTATCATAGAGCATAAGAGTATCAACGCCGATTCTCTTTCTCTGGAGCTCCTTTACCTCGCTGACAACGGGAACAGCGTCCTTTGCGATTGCTTCTCTGAATTTTGCAACCTCTGCGGGTCCGTAGCAGTTTCTGCCGAGACGGTCATAACCAAGCTCAACAAAGCTCTTATAACCCAGCTCGTGCGCCATCTTCGTGCGCACTTTTATGAGCTTGTCAAAGAGATCGTCAAATTCGGCTCTGTGTTCGTCAAAAAATCTGCCTTCGGCTTCGAAAGCGGCACGACGGACGTCTCTGTCCTTGCCCTCTTTATAAGGCGCAAGCATCGGAAGCGGGAGCTTTTTGCCGTCAAAATCGATTATAGCGGAGCCATAGAGCTTCTGATAAGCGGAAACGAGCTTGTTTTCCTCCTGCATAAGCGGGATGATCTTCGGGTCGAAGCAGCGAGCGGCGATCTCATAATTTTTGAAGAGCAGTTTTCCGTAATGCGCTTCAAGTCCGGAGCGGAATTTTGAATCGAGCAGGGAGTTTGCAAATTCCTGAATTTTTTCGCTTATAAAAGGCGAATTCTCGTCTATATATTCGTTTTCCTTATCATAGAACTCGTCCTTTGTATTGACGGAATTTCGGATTGAAACAAGGGTTGCTTCCGTCATAAAATGACTGCGGAGCGTCTCCTCCTCTGCGATTATCGCTATCTGTTCGTCTGCCGAGTTTGCCGCTTTGAAGCGGGCGATCAGCTCGTCATAACGGGAGCGGATCTCGTCCGTATTCGGGCGGGTATACGGCATTTGGGAAAATTTCATATAAAAATTACCTCCGTTAAAAATATTTACAAAGATATTTTAACCCTTTTCGCCTTTGTTTTCAAGCATTTTCTCGCTATATATTGAATTTAAATCGGATTTATGATAAAATTTTAAGGCAAAAACGAAAAAACAAGGAGTGGCGAATGAAATATAAAGCGCTTGTGCTTGATCACGACGATACGTCTGTCAAAAGCACCCCGGAAATACATTATCCCGCATTTCTGAAAACGCTTGAGCTTTTGCGCCCCGGCGAAAAGCTCTCTCTTGAGGACTTTATCAGATATAATTTCGGCATCGGATTTCTTGCGATGTGTAATGATGTTTATCATTTCACGGAGGAGGAAATGAAAATCGAGGTTGACATCTGGCGCGAATATACAAGCACTCATATTCCGGATTTTTATGACGGGATTGAGGAGATAATCCGTCGTCAGAAGGCAGAGGGCGGAATATTCTGCGTTGTTTCTCATTCGTTTTCGGATACGATTCTGCGCGACTATTCTCATCACGGCCTGCCCGCGCCGGATATGGTTTTCGGCTGGGAGCTTGAAGAAAAATACAGAAAGCCTTCGCCGTATCCGCTTGAAAGGATAATGGAGAAATATAATCTCTCCCCGAAGGATATTGCCGTTATAGACGACTTAAAACCCGGCTATGATATGACGATCGCCGCCGGTGCCGATTTTTATTATGCCGGCTGGTCAGAGAGCAAAACACCGGAAACGGAGGGCTTTATGCTTGCGCACGGCGTGACGATGCTTTCGTCCCCTGCGGACTTTCTTGATATCAATAAATAACGGAAAAGCATATAATACATAAAAAACGAAAGAGGAATCGGGTTTGACAGAGTTTCTCAGGGCTTGGGCGGAGATTGACATCGACGCCCTGATACATAATCTGCGCGAGATAAAAAAGCGCGCGGGAAAAAGAAAAATAATGGCTGTTGTAAAAGCCAACGCATACGGGCACGGAGCGATGCAGCTCGCGCCTGTGATAAGCGGATATGCGGACGCATTCGCAGTTGCAACTTTTGAAGAGGCGATGGAGCTGCGCAAGGCGGGGATAGAGAAGGAAATCCTCATTCTGAGCCCCGTGCCGCAGGCGCAGTATCCGATGATAATAAAAAACGATATTGCGACGGTTACCTTCTCGCTTGACGGAGCAAAAGCGCTTTCCGTAGCTGCCGGAGAGGCGGGCAAAAGGGCGAGAGCATATGTAGCCGTTGATACGGGTATGGGCAGGATTGGGCTTTCCTCGGACAACTGCGGAATATGCGAGGCAGAGGCGATTTATGCGGAGAAAAACATTGATTTCATCGGCATTATCACGCATTATGCCTGTGCCGACAGCAGCGATAAATCCTCTTTGCGTGAGCAGGCGAACAGGTTTGACGCCTTTTGCGAAAAGCTCCGCGCGGACGGCTACGACATCGGGCTGCGCTCCTGCGATAATTCCGCCGCATTTACAGACTGCGCCGACAGCTATGAAGCAGTTCGGGTCGGCATAGTCATATACGGAATGTACCCCTCGGACGAGGTTAAAAAGGAAAATCTTCCGCTTTTGCCGGTTATGTCTCTGAAAACGAAGGTGACGCAGGTGAAAACCGTGCCGGCGGGAACAAAAATAAGCTACGGACATACGTTCAAAGCGGAAAAGCCGATGAAAATCGCAACTCTTGCAATCGGCTATGCGGACGGAATCCCGCTTTCGCTCTCCGGCAAGGGCAGCGTTATCATTTCCGGCAGGAAAGTGCCGATAGTCGGCAGGGTCTGTATGGATCAGATGATGGTTGACGTGACGGATGCCAGAAACGTTGATGTCGGCGATACAGCCGTTATTTTCGGCTCGGACGGCGGAACGACGATAACCGCGGACGAGGTTGCGACGGTTGCCGGCACGATAAATTATGACATTGTTTGCAGACTTGACTGCCGCGTGCCGAGGGTGTTTATCTCCGGCGGGGAAACGATCGGAACGTTTTCATATATCGGAAATTATTTTGGATGAAACAAAAACAGCAAGCGTAAACCGCTTGCTGTTTTTGTTTTTGGGGATGTTTATATAATTGTGTAGTGTGTATCAAATAAGAACTGCCAATTTCGAATTGATTTCTGTACATTCTTTTTTCATTTTTTCTTCCCAAGCGGCAAATTCAGTAGCATAGACTTCTTTCTCTTTTAGCTGCTTTTTGATTAAGCAAACAAAGTATACAATACCGGGTAGCACCCCCATAAGCAAAAGAAAAACCAGTATGATTCCTTCTGTGCCGTTCATCTTTGGTTCAATGGGTCTTTGGGAGAGAAGCGTAAGATAACGATTTTCAAGCTCAGCGATTTGTGAATAATTCGGCATACCCTTATCACGCTCAAAAACAAGCCTCGTGAAGTCTGTGGTCTCTGTTACGGAGCGGAGACCATTCCCCGAACTTTCAAGGTGGGTATCCTTGTTGTAAACGCGCTGTGAGCTTTTGAGCGTCCATCCGAACCTTGACCAGAACTCAATGGTCGAGGCTTCATCTTCGTTATTAACATCCCGCGTTTTGTACTCCATCATTGCCATAAAAAATCTCCTTAAACAAAGTTGTTTTACTAAAATATTAGTATACACTAATTATATAGGCAATTTATTGGATTGTCAAGTGGGTTTTAGTAAAAAATTAGTATAATGAGTCGAAAAATCAAAATTATACTCGGAGAATGGTATGGAAAAATATAAAAACAGGATAAGAGACCTGCGTGAGGACAGAGACCTCCGTCAAACGGATGTCTCAAAGGCGACCGGGATAGATCAGAAGACTTTATCGAATTACGAAACTGGCAAAACCTCTCCGGACAGCTATGCCCTCATTCGCCTTGCGGACTTCTTCGGCGTCAGCATAGATTATCTCGTCGGCAGGACGGAGATTGATATAAAAAGCAAGGAAGATCTGACCTCGCGGCTTGAAGGAATGAAAAATATGATAGATGAGATAATAAAGTCTCTGTAAAACAAGCCCCCGACGGATGTCCGTCGGGGGATAACTTTTTTTGGAAAATCAATTTGGTATTGACAAATGCGTCAGTCCGTGATACAATAACCCTGCCAAACAAATCGAATAAGGGTGATAGCAGGGGGCTTTTTTTGTCGGGGGGATTATTCTGCCTCGCAGTGTGCAATAATTGCAAATAGACGGGTTTGATAAAAATGCAAGCTTCGTTAATCTGTTTGTGATTATGGACACAAAGGGCGGATCGCCCCTGTCTGTCACTTCGGTTTGTTTGGCGACAATCGGAGTTTGCGTTTTTTGTGCGTCGGCTTCGGTTGGCGCACTTTTTTAATTATGCGCATTCATATGAGATTGGCAATTGACCTCGCCGATAATACTTAATGTTCTTCATTCAAAAACCCCCGACGGGAAACCGTCGGGGGTTATACACAAAGCCCGCAGAAATCAATCTGCGGGTTTTTGCTTTATTTGTTTTTTCAGCCGCCGTAAATATGGTTGAAGCGGTCGTCATCGTGCCGCTTTGCGTCCTCTTTTCTGCGACGTTCCTCGTCCGCGCGGCGGTTTTCTTCGTCTGCCTTTGCGCGGAGAGCGTTTTCTTCTTCGCTCTTTTTGCGACGTTCCTCGCCGATCTTTTCAACTTCTTCCATAGAAGCACCGTCCATAGCAGCGGTGAACTGTTTATCGTCCATAACCTCATATTTGAGCAGGAATTCGACGATAAAGTCGAGCTTGGAGCGGTTTTCGGAGAGAATACGTTTTGCTTCCGCATATGCGCCGTCAACGATCTTCTTTATCTGCTCGTCGATAAGCGCGGCGGTCTCTTCCGAATAGTCCTTTGACGAATTGAAGTCTCTGCCGAGGAAAACTTCATCGCTTGAATGCTCGCCGCCGAAGCGGATTGTACCGAGCTCGCTCATACCGTAAACAGTAACCATTTTTCTTGCGACCTGCGTTGCGCGCATAATGTCGTTCGAGGCTCCGCCGGAAACATCGCCGAAGACGATTTCTTCAGCCGCTCTGCCGCCGAGGAGCATTGTGATTTCTTCAATAAGCTGCTGTTTATATTCGCTGTATTTATCTTCAACCGGCGGGTTAAGCGTGTAGCCGAGGGCTCTGCCACTGGGGATGATTGAAATTTCGCGGACGGGATCCTGCGTCGGGAGCAGGTGAGCAAGAACTGCGTGACCTGCTTCGTGATAAGCGGTGTTTCTCTTTTCGCTTTCTTTGATTTTTCTTGATTTTTTCTGCGTACCGACGGTTACTTTTATAAGTGCCTCTTCGATATCCGGCTCACCTATGAGCGATTTGTTCTTTCTTGCCGCAAGGAGCGCCGCTTCATTGAGAAGGTTTGCAAGGTCTGCGCCCGTAAAGCCGACTGTCGTCTGCGCAATGCGCGAGAAATCAACAGACTGTTCGAAGGGCTTGTTTCTTGCGTGAACACGGAGAATTTCCTCTCTGCCCTTGATGTCCGGATAGCCGACGGTTACCTGACGGTCGAAACGACCGGGGCGGAGAAGGGCGGGGTCAAGAATATCGGGGCGGTTTGTTGCCGCCATAACGATGACTCCGTCGTGCGAGCCGAAACCGTCCATCTCAACGAGGAGCTGGTTCAATGTCTGCTCTCTTTCGTCGTGACCGCCACCGAGACCTGCGCCCCTGTGACGACCGACAGCGTCGATTTCATCTATGAATATAATGCTTGCGGGAGCGCGCTTTGCCGTTTCGAAAAGGTCACGGACTCTTGACGCACCGACACCGACATACATTTCAACAAAGTCCGAAGCGGAGATTGAGAGGAAGGGAACGCCTGCCTCGCCCGCAACCGCTTTTGCAAGAAGCGTTTTACCTGTTCCGGGAGGGCCGACAAGGAGCACGCCGTGCGGTATTTTTGCGCCGAGCTTTCTGTATTTGGAAGGGTCGCGGAGATAATCGACGATTTCTCGCAGATCCTGTTTTTCCTCTTCGCATCCGGCAACATCCGAGAAGAGGACCTTATCCTTTCTGTCGTTACCGAAGGTTATATGCGCACGGGAGAAAGAATTCATTTTTCCGTTTGCGCCGTTGATCTTTGCCGTCATATATATCCAGAAAACAACGAAGATTATTACCATAACGGCATAGGGAAGAATCGAGAGCCAGATAGAGGGCTGGTTGTCCTCAATGTTCCATTTGGTAAGCGTTCTGTCCTTTTCGGGGAGCGCAAGCTGTTTTTCAAGGTAGCCGTCAATATCTTTTCTGAACATATCGACGCTGCGGATGATTATCTCAAACTTTTCGCCGTCCGTCGTTTTGACGGTCAGGACGTTGTTTTTGTTTACGTTGAATTCCGAAACCTTTCCTTCGTTGAAAAGGTCGATAATGTCTCCGTATGTCGGGGCTGCTTTTGCGCTTGAAGAAAGCATCCAGGACACGGCGAGGATTATCGCAAGGACTACGGCAGCATAAAGCAGAACCGTTTTAAGGGTTGATTTCATTATGTCAGTTTACCTCCGTTTGCCGCATTTTTCAAAGTGTTGACACGCTTTAATTTATGCGATTGATAAAATATTATGCCCGATAATCATAAGCTATATAAATAATAACAGAGAAACGCGCGGCGTGTGTTGACTTTTTGTAAATAAATTGTGTATTTGGGGCGGGAAAAACGCCCTGTCGGCTTGAAAATTTGCGTTTTTCGGTTGACAATCGGGCAAAAACGCTGTATAATAAGCATAGAAAGAAGCCATCCGGCAACGGTTGACTTCCACTTGAAAACGATTAAAAGATAACCGCCCTAAGTGCAAGAGGGGCGGTTATCTTTTTTTGTCGCCGTAGATTTTGACCACAAGCGATATGAGCGCAACGACAAACGTTGAGAAGAGAATAAGCTCTTCGCAGGTTATGTACATAGCATCACCTCCCTCCGTTTATCGAGGGAGAAAAAGTCCTCCCTCAGAAAGAGGGAAGTCAACCGCCGCCGTGCTTGACAGCTTCCGGCAAAGGATTATAGCATAAGATGACGGAAATGTCAATAAAAAGCGCACCGCAAGCGCGGTGCGCTTTATCATTTGAGCAGCTTTGCGAGGAACTGTCCGGTATAGGACTTTTTGCATTTTGCAACCTCTTCGGGTGTTCCTTCGGCAACGATCGTTCCGCCACCGGAGCCGCCCTCGGGCCCGAGATCGATTATATGATCCGCCGTCTTTATGACGTCAAGATTGTGCTCGATGACGATGACAGTGTTTCCGTTTTCGCAGAGTCTTGAAAGCATTTCAAGCAGTTTGCGGACGTCCTCCGAATGCAGACCCGTCGTCGGCTCGTCGAGGATATAAACGGTTCTGCCCGTTCCTCTCCTCGCAAGCTCTGTTGCAAGCTTGACTCTCTGCGCTTCGCCGCCGGAGAGCGTCGTTGACGACTGCCCGATCTTTATATATCCGAGCCCGACATCATAAAGTGTTTGCAGCTTGCGGCGGAGCTTCGGCAGATTTTCAAAGAATTTCAGCCCTTCTTCGACGGTCATATCCAGCACGTCAAAAATGCTCTTGCCCTTGTATTTGACTTCGAGCGTCTCTCTGTTGTAGCGTTTCCCGTGGCAAACGTCGCAGGTGACGTAAACGTCCGGGAGGAAATGCATTTCGATACAGCGCACGCCGTCTCCCTGGCAAGCCTCGCAGCGCCCGCCCTTGACGTTGAAGGAGAACCTTCCTGCGCCGTAGCCGCGGACTTTGGCGTCCGGCGTGCTTGCGAAAAGGTCTCGGATGTCCGAGAAAAGACCCGTATAGGTTGCGGGGTTGGAGCGGGGTGTGCGCCCGATCGGGCTCTGATCTATCGCGATTACCTTGTCCAGTTCTTCGATGCCGTCGATACCGTCGCATTTGCCGGGGTATGTTATGGCGCGGTTGAGCTTTTTCTGGAGAGTTTTCAGAAGCACGGCGTTGACAAGCGACGATTTTCCGGAGCCGGAAACGCCTGTCACACAGACGAATTTTCCGAGCGGGAAGCGGACGGTTATGTTTTTGAGGTTGTTTTCCCTTGCCCCGCGGACAACAAGATATTTTCCGTTGCCCTCTCTGCGCGTTTCAGGCACGGGGATGAACTTTTTATGCGAGAGGTACTGTCCCGTTATCGACTTTTCACAAGCCATAACCTCCTCCGGCGTACCTGCCGCGACGACCTCGCCGCCGTGAACACCGGCGCCGGGGCCGATGTCGACGATATAGTCCGAAGCGAGCATAGTTTCCTCGTCGTGCTCGACGACTATGACCGAATTTCCCGTATCGCGCAGGCGAAGGAGGGTATCGATCAGCTTGCGGTTGTCACGCTGATGAAGTCCGATACTCGGCTCGTCGAGAATATACAGCACGCCGACGAGCGACGAACCGATCTGCGTTGCAAGGCGTATTCTCTGTGCCTCGCCGCCGGAAAGCGTCCCCGCCTTTCTGCCGAGGGTGAGATATTCAAGTCCGACGCTTTTGAGAAAGCCGAGGCGGGATTTTATTTCTTTGAGAATTTCTCTTGCAATCTGCTCGTCCGCGCCCGTAAGCGAGAGCTTTTCGAAAAAGTCGAGAGCGGAAGCAATGTCAAGCGAGCAGACTTCGTCTATGTTCAGCCCGCCGACGGTTACGGAGAGAACTTCTTTTTTTAGGCGCTTTCCGTGACACTCGGGGCAGGGGACAAACTCAAGAAATTCCTGATAATATTCGTTCTGCATCTGCGAAAAGCGTGTCTGAACGGTGTTTACAAGCCCCGACCATTTGACGATCTGATCGTGTACCAAGCCCGCGAAGCTGCGGATAACGTGATATTTTTCGTCGCCCGTGCCGTACAGCAGGGCGTTTTTTGCGTCCGGAGAATAGTCGCAGAGCTTTGTATCAAGGGAAAAGCCGTGCTTTTTGCCGACCTCCTCGAGCAGCGGACCGGACCAGGAATCCTCATCCAGGCTTTTGAACCCGTTTACGTTTATCGCCCCCTCGCGCAGGGAAAGCGACTCGTCCGGAATCATTTTTTCGACGGAGAACGTCTGAAGCTCGCCCAGCCCCGCACATTTTTCGCAGGCGCCGATCGGGCTGTTGAAGGAGAACATTCTCGGTTCAAGCTCCGGGACGGAAAAGCCGTGCTCCTCGCAGGCATAATTCTGCGAAAAGGTCTGCTCCTCCTCCGTTTCCGCATTGATTATCGAGACGGTTCCGCCGCCCATAGAGAGCGCGGTTTCGAGCGAATCTGAAAGCCTCTGCTCTATCCCCTCTCTGCGGACGAGTCTGTCAACAAGGATTTCTATCGTATGTTTTTTGTTCTTGTCAAGCTCCGGAATTTCGTCAATCGGGTAGACGGTGCCGTCGACGCGCGCTCTTGAAAAGCCGTTTTTGCGGGCGTCCTCGAACACCTTCTCAAACCGCCCCTTTTTTCCTCTTGCGACGGGCGCGGAAACCATAAATTTCGTGCCCTCCGGCATAGCCATTATCCTGTCTATCATAACGTCTGTCGGCATACGGCGGATTTCCTTGCCGCAGACAGGGCAATGCGGCACGCCGACTCTTGCATAAAGCAGACGGAGATAATCATATATCTCGGTCACCGTTCCGACGGTCGAGCGGGGGTTTTTGGAGGTTGTTTTCTGGTCTATCGAGATAGCGGGGGAGAGCCCCTCGATGAAGTCTATATCCGGCTTGTCGAGCTGACCGAGAAACTGCCTTGCGTATGACGAGAGCGACTCAACGAACCGCCTGTGACCTTCGGCATAAATCGTATCAAAGGCGAGAGACGATTTTCCCGAGCCGGAAAGACCCGTGAAGACCACGAGCTTATCGCGGGGGATTGTCAGCTCTATGTTTTTGAGGTTGTGCACGCGCACGCCCTTTATATGAATGAAATTTGCGGGCATTTTATTTTTTCTCCGTGTTTCTTATCTTTGCAATACTGTCGCGCAGGTAAGCGGCACGCTCAAAATCAAGCTGCGAAGCGGCTTTTTTCATTTCCGCCGTCAGCTTTTCGATCAGAGCGTCCTTCTCCTTTGCGTCCATCTTCTTTTTGCCCTTTGCGGCGTTTATCTCCTTGCTTGAAGCAATTTCGATGACCGCGCGGACATCCTTTTTTATCGTGTGAGGAACGATATTGTGTTCCTTATTGTATTTTTCCTGAATACTGCGTCTGCGCTCGGTTTCGTCGATCGCGCGGCGCATCGAATCGGTTATGGTGTCGGCGTACATAATGACGGTGCCGTTTTCGTTTCTTGCCGCCCTGCCGATTGTCTGAATGAGCGCCGTTTCCGAGCGCAGCAAGCCTTCTTTGTCGGCGTCGAGAATCGCAACGAGCGACACCTCCGGCAGGTCAAGCCCCTCGCGCAGCAGATTTATGCCGACGAGAACGTCGTAAACGCCGAGGCGCAGATCGCGGAGCAACTCCTGCCGCTCCATTGTCTCAACCTCGTGATGAATATAGCGGACTTTTATAAGGTTCATTTCAAGATACTCGCAGAGATCCTCTGCCATTTTTTTCGTAAGAGTTGTGACGAGAACCCTCTCTCCTTTTTCCGTGCGCTTTTTGATCTCGCCCATAAGATCATCGACCTGTCCCGCAACGGGGCGGACTTCGATCTTCGGATCGAGAAGTCCCGTCGGGCGGATGACCTGCTCAACAAGCTGCGTGCTGTGCTGCTTTTCATATGGGCCCGGCGTTGCGCTGACATAGATAACCTGATTTAGCTTGCTTTCAAATTCCGGGAAGGTCAGCGGGCGGTTGTCATATGCGGAGGGGAGACGGAAGCCGTAATCTATGAGGTTTTTCTTGCGCGAAAAATCGCCTCCGCTCATAGCTCTGACCTGAGGGAGGGTTACGTGCGATTCGTCGACGAGAAGGAGAAAATCGCGGGGGAAATAATCGAGCAGGCAGAAGGGGACAGATCCCTCGGGCCTGCCGGAGAGCACTCTGGAATAGTTTTCAATCCCCGAGCAGAAGCCGATCTCCCGTATCATCTCCATATCGTATTTTGTGCGCTCTTCTATGCGCTGGGCTTCGAGGAACTTTCCCTGCTCCTTGAATTCCGCAACGCGCTCCGTCATTTCGCGGTTTATTTCGTCCAGGGCGGCGTCCCGCTTTTCCTCGGAGGTTGCATAATGCGAGGCGGGATATATCGCCGCGTACGAGAGCCGGCGACGGACCTCGCCCGTCAGAACGTTTATCTCGCTTATCCTGTCAATTTCGTCGCCGAAGAATTCAATGCGGAGGGCGGTTGTGTCCGAGGCGGGCATTATTTCAAGCGTATCGCCTCTCGCGCGGAACTTGTCTCTTGTGAGGGAGAGGTCGTTGCGATTGTAGTTTATGGTTATGAGCCGGCGCATAAGCTCCTCGCGGGAGATTGCCATCCCCTCGCGCACGGCGACAACGAGCGACTTGTATTCCGAAGGGTCGCCGAGGGAATATATGCAGGAAACGCTCGCGACGATTATAACGTCACGCCTTTCAAACAGAGAAGACGTTGCGCTGTGACGGAGACGGTCGATTTCGTCGTTTACGAGGGAGTCCTTTTCGATATACAGGTCTTTGCCGGGGATATACGCCTCCGGCTGGTAATAATCATAGTACGAAACGAAATACGAAACGGCGTTTTCCGGAAAGAATTCCCGAAATTCCGAGCAGAGCTGGGCGGCGAGGGTCTTGTTATGTGCCAGAACGAGCGTCGGACGGTTGACCTTTTCGATTATCGAAGCCATTGTGAACGTTTTTCCCGATCCCGTCACGCCGACGAGCGACTGCTCCCTGTCGCCGCGCAGAACGCCGCTGACAAGCGCCTCGATCGCCTCCGGCTGATCGCCTGTCGCTTTATACGGGGAGACGAGCTTGAATTTATCCATTTTTTCTCCTTAATATACGAGGTTTTGCGTATCGATGTTTGTGAATGTGTCTCCTGCGACGACGATATGCCCCAGCAGTTTTATCTCAATCAGATCAAAGGCTCTTGCGGCTTGCTTTGTCGTATATATATCGTCAGAGGAGGGTATTGCTATACCGCCGGGATGGTTATGCGCAAGATACGCAAAGGACGCCCTCTTGAAAAGCGCAAGCTCAACGAGCTTTCTCATCGTTACTGCGGAGGAATTGACAGAGCCCTCGTGCACTTTTACACATTCGATGAGCCTGAATTTGTTATCCAGCAGCACGAGAAGGACAGTTTCCTCCGTTACGCCGAGAAACCTTGCGCAAAGGAACTTGCCGACATCCTCAACCGTTGAGAGAAGTATTTTTGAATTCTTTTCAAGCGCATATCTGCGGGAAAGAGCGGGGATGAGCTTTATGAGGGTTGCCGTGTGCTCGCTTACGCCGGGGACGGAAAGAAGATCGTCATAAGGGGCGTCAAAAACCGCGGAGAGCTTGCCGAAGCGGTCGATAAGGGTATGCGCGAGCTCGTTTGTGTCCTTTTGAGGAATTGAATAATAGAGCAGAAGCTCAAGGATTTCGTGCGGCTCAAAGCTGTCAATCCCCTCCGCAAGGAAGCGGTTTTTCATACGGCTCCTGTGTTCTTTATGCATACCGGTTCCCTCCGTTTCAGGCAGTGATTTTGTAACACAATATTATACCACATTTTTATAAAAATTTCAACACCGCGGACAAACAATGGCAAGAAAAATCGGTAAATTCCGTAAAAACCGGGCGAGCGGAGAAAAAGTGTTGAAAAGAGATAAAATATATGATATATTGAATATGTATATCCGAAAATATCGGACAGGAGGAGGGATGAAAATGAAGGACGAAAACAAAAGCGGAAAATTCCGCCTTTGGGACTGGGTTCCCGTCTGGGCGATCGTTCTTTTCGCCGTCTTTGTCGCCGCTTTTGCGATTGAGCTTATTTCAAAATCAAACAAGGCGCTTGCCGACGCAATAAACGACGGCTCGGGTCCCGTTATAAGGCTTGCTCTTGCGAAAATAACGAGCTTTCTGCCGTTTTCGTTTGCGGAAAGTCTTCTGCTCTGCTCTCCGTTTTTGCTTATAATATTTGTTTTGCTGATGACAAGGGCCGGGAAAAGGTCGCTTTGCTCGCTCATCAGATTCACCTCAGGTACGCTTGCGGTCATATCGCTTGTGTATTCGCTTTTCGTCTTTGGCTACGGTACGGGCTATTACGGAAAAACGATAGACGAAAAGCTTGGAATGGAGAGGAAAAACGTCTCCGCCGAGGAGCTTTACGATACGGCGAAGCTGCTTTTGGCGGGCGCGGAGAAGGAGCTCGATTATGTTTTTTATCCGCAGGGGACGTATTCGTCTATGACGTTTTCCTATGCCGAAATGAACGAAAAGCTGAATGACGCCTGGGCAAAGGTCAGCGAAGAATACTCCTGCTTTCAGAGCTTCCGCTCGGATACAAAGCCCGTTGCTCTCAGCGGCATATGGACATATACCCATACGTCGGGCCTTTACAGCTTCTTTACGGGCGAAGCAAACGTAAACGTAAATTATCCTGATTTCATAATAATCAGCTCTGCGGCGCACGAAATGGCGCATCAGAGGGGAGTTGCAAGGGAGGACGAAGCGAACTTCGCGGCGTTCCTCGTCTGCATATCGAGCGATGACCCCTATGTCCGTTACAGCGGCTATCTGGACGCCTTCCGCGAGGTGCGGGATCAGCTGTATTCCGCGGACAAGGAGCTTTATAAAAAGCTGGTCTCCGAAATGTCAAAGGAGACGAGAGGGGAGACCGTCGCATTTTCGAAATTCTTTGATAAATACAGAGAAAACGTTGCGGCGACGGTATCAAACAAGGTAAACGACACATATATCACCTCGCACGGGCAGGAGGCGGGCATAAAGAGTTATGGGCTCGTTGCCGATCTTCTCTGCGCCTATATGCTTTACGGCGACGGCGCATCAAAATAAAAACCGGAGGAAACCGACCTATGGAAGATAATTCCGCAAAAAAGAAAATACTCGTCATAGAGGACGAGAAGAGAATATCGATGGTGCTTGAAGTCAACCTGAAAATGGCGGGGTACCTTTGTGATACCGCCTTTGACGGAGAGGAGGGGCTTGAAAAAGCGCTGACGGGCAATTTCGATCTCATCCTCCTCGATATAATGCTTCCGAAGAGAGACGGCTTCTCCGTCTGTCGCGAAATAAGAAAAACCTTGTCCACGCCTATAATAATGGTGACGGCGAAGGAGGAGGAGATCGATAAGGTTATGGGGCTTGACCTCGGCGCGGACGACTATGTTACAAAGCCGTTTTCCATAAAGGTTCTGCTTGCAAGAATCAAGGCGAATATCAGAAGAAGCTCGGGAGAGTTCGTTGAGATAAAGCAGCCCGCTCCCGCAGAAGGGATGATTGTCATAAGAGAATTGAAGATTGATACAAAGAATTTCCGCGTCACAAAGGGCGGGCGGGAGATCGAGCTTTCAAAAAAGGAATTTGAGGTGCTGCTGTTTCTCGCCTCGCATCCGGACGAGCTTTTCACAAGAGAGGAGCTGCTTGAAAAGGTCTGGGGCTACGAGGACTTCTTTGGCGGGATACGGACGGTTGACGTTACGATGTCGCGCCTGCGTTCAAAGATAGAGGAGGTTCCGGCAGAGCCCGAATACATACTCACAAAGCGCACAAAAGGCTATTACATTCCCTCATAAGAGGCGAAAGGACGAAAGATGTACAGAAATCTGCATTTTAAAATCATTCTTATCTTCGTCGTTTTCACAATCACCCTTATGACGGCGATAAGTGCGGTGCTTATAGTCAGCTCAAACAGGTTTTATTCAAGCGACTTCCGGAACGAGATGGCAGCGGCGCTTGCGACGGACGGCAGCCTTGTGAAGGAGCTTCGCGCGGCGATGACGGATGACAATTTTTCCGCAAAGCAGAACGAAATCCTCAGGGCATATTCCGGCGCGCTCGGCATCAGCAAATACAGAAACTATTATATCCTCGATATGAGCGGGAAGATGCTCGAAGGATCGGACACGGAGCTTGGCGCGACGCTTGAGATAACGCCGAACATCGTCACGGCTCTTGCGGGGGGCGTCGGCAGTGCGAAGGATTACGGGACAAGCTATATAGATTACGCCGTATATCTTGAAAACGGCGGAAAGCGCTGCATTGTTTACGTCAAGGACTCGCAGGAGGAGGTTCGCGCTTTTTCCGAGATGATCTTTCAGATAACGGTTCAGGCGATATTCTTCGGAATGCTTGTTGCGATTGTGCTTTCGTTCTTCCTTGCAAAGGCGATAGCCTCGCCCATAAGAGCGCTGACCGTCAGCGCAAAGAGAATTTCCGCAGGGGAATTTTCCGAGGAGATCAAGGTCAACGCAAACGACGAGATCGGAACGCTCTCCGTAACCTTCAACAATATGAAAAATGTCCTCAAGCGCACTCTTGACGAAATATCCGGAGAGAGGGAGAAATTTGAAACGCTCTTCCTTTACTTGAACGACGCTGTCATAGCGTTTGACAGTCAGGGAAGGCTGATGCATATAAACAAAACGGCAAAGGCGCTGTTTGCTTACAAAGAGGATGCCGAATTTTCCTTTTCCGATATGATGAAGACTCTGCGCATCGATTACAGAGAAATATCGGATAAATACAGAGAAAACAAGAATTATGTAATAAGCGACGTCATCTTTGAGGGAAAGGCACTCGATATAACGTTTGCCGAATTCAGATATACGCAGAGCAACGATGAAAATGCGGGAATTATGTGCGTTATACACGATAACACGGGCAGATACGAGCTTGATAAATCCCGCAGGGAATTTGTTGCGGATGTTTCGCACGAGCTCCGCACCCCGCTTACGAGCATCAAGGGTGCTGTTGAGACTGTTCTCGAATACCCCCAGCTCGACGAGGAATCGAAAAACAACTTCCTGCAAATGGCGATTGAAGAATGTGACAGAATGACGAGGATTGTAAGCGAGCTGCTTGTTCTCTCCCGTCTTGACAACAACCGCACCGTATGGAAGGTTGAAACGTTTGACATCGGCGAGTTCTGTCGCCGGCTGAACGATATTATGTCCGTCGAGGCGGGCAATCATCATCATAAGCTGGTCTGCTCCTGCGATGAAAACATCCCGCCCGTCACAGGGGACAAGGAAAAGCTCCAGCAGGTGCTTATAAACGTTCTGGCGAACGCCGTAAAATACACGCCGGACGGAGGCGAGATCGGAATAACGGCAAAAGCCGAGCCGAATTTCGTTGCAATAACCGTAAAGGATAACGGAATGGGAATTCCGAAGGAAGACCAGCCGAGAATATTTGAAAGGTTTTACAGGGTCGAAAAAGCGCGCACCTCGGATACGGGCGGCACAGGCCTCGGCCTTGCGATAGCGAAGGAAATCGTCGATGCGCACGGCGGAAGCATCAGTCTTGAATCCGAGCCGGGCAAGGGAACGACGGTATGCGTCCGTCTTCCGTACAACGCAAAGCTGCCGTCGGAAAGCGGTATGGAAACGACAACCTATTGAAATTCAGAAGAAAGGGGATAAGCGAAAATGAAAAAGAGCAGAGCCTTGGAGCTTATAAAAACCGCAACCGTTGCGGCGCTTCTCGTGTCGCTTATCTGCCTTTGCACGGTGTTCATTTTCGGCTTCGGACAGGTCAGCCGCGAGGACTTCACAAAGTCTATGATGGCGGATCTTAAACGACAGTCGTCAAAAAGCGAGTATTCAAAATATTTTTCTCCGGAGCATATTGTCCCGGAGTTCATCGGCATAAGCTCTGCGGAGGGGGAGCATATCGGTATGTTCTCGGATACGTCGGAAGCGACGGTCAAAAACCTCTATATAAACCTTTCCGCTTATTTTGCGGACACCTTTGGGGAAAAGGGAGAGACGACTGCGCTCTCTTATGAAGCGGGGGAGGCGCTCTGGCAGCAGGCGCTTGAAATGGACAACGTCTATATGAGCTTTTGCGGCGAGCTTCCGCGCTCGGTTATATATTATATGACGTTTCCGGACGCCATTTCCGACGGCATCGGCGGGGAGAATATAAGCGAGCTGATAATTTTCCCCTGCGGCGACCCGAAGGAAATCGAGATTACGGATATATACGGGGAAAAGACCATAACAAGGCTTTATGCGTTTTCCGTTGTCACGAGAAACCGTCACGGAGAGTATTACCTTTTCGAGACAACCTCGGTTCCGCAAGGGTTCTCGGATACCTATTTTAACAGAGAAAGAATTTTTTCATATAATACATCGGGGGCGTTTTCCTTTGAGTTCGGGGGAGGAAGCTGTTTTTCCGGGATGGATATAAAGACGGAAAGTATGTCTGCGCCGGAGGTCTTTATCCTGAAAAAAGATATAACGTCGAGCGAGGGCGAAATATCCCGCGCCGCGGGAGCGTTCGGAATAAATTATGAAAAGGCTGTCAGGTATGAGGAAAGCGACGGTGCCGTTTCGTATATTGAGGAAGGGCATAATATCAAGCTGTATCGCGAAGGAAAGCTCGTCTATACGGCAACGGGCGATGCGAGCGGGGTGAGGGTCAATTCTTATTCCGAAAGCAGCACGGTTTATGATTATATCGGCGCGGCGCTCCGGCTTCTGAAGGCATCCGGTCTTTGCGATGCGGAAAATATCAGGCTTGTCGGCGTTTATAAAAACGGTGAAAGCACGGAGGTCGCCTTCGGATACGAATGTAATAACGTTTCCGTTTTTGACGGCAGAGCCGATCTTCTCCGCTTTGATTTTGTCGGCGACAGGCTCGTCTCCGCAGAGATCGGAATATATACTCTGCAATCGACAAAGAGGTTCGGCTTGTGCCCGAGAAGATGGTATGAGGAGCTTTATAAATATGAGCAAACGGGAGACGGCAGGCTTGTGCCGTTTTACGTCGCGGGAGACGGAGAAAAATCTGTCGGCGCGGTCTGGCTGTTTGCAAAGGCGACGGAGGAAAGCGGGAAATGAGCTGGAAAAATCTCAAGACGTTTGCGATAGTCGTGCTTATTATAATGAATATTTTCTTCGGGATCGAGGTAAATCGGCAGTATAAAAGGGCGCATTATTATTCGGAAAGTGAGATAGCTTCCGTCAGGGCGCTTATGTCCGAGAGCGGGATATATATCGAAGAAAGCTATCTGCGCGCAAAGAAGGTCTCGCTTCCTGTGTATAAAAGAGAATATAAAGACGGGGCGACCAAGGAGGCTGTCAGGGAAGTGTTCGGCTCCGCCGAAGCGGACGACGGCAAATACGTTGCAAAAACGGCAAGCGGAACATATTGCTTTTTCGGAGACGGCGGCTTTGAATACCGTCGCGACGGAGAAACGGAAATGCCGAGACAGATCATAGATTCGAGCAGGGCAAGGCAGATATTCATACTCGACGAATATACGGAAAAGCTTGAAGCGGCTATGAAAAAAGCGATGCCGATTGAAAAGATCAATTCGCTTTCGCAGAACAGAAAGGCGGAAAAAACAGATGCAAAGCTGTATCGCCTTTTCGTAACGGACGACGGTTGTTACGCGGCGATGTTTCTGCAATATATCGGCGGGGTGCAGTCATCAAACGCTTTTTATATGCTGACGGACGCGAGCGGGAACATCGTTTCCGGAGAGGGAAATTTTTCGCTTCTTTTGCCGGACGAAAAGCTCAAGGCGGACTGCGCCGATCTTCTGACGGTATTGTTTGACGAAAAACGCTGGGCAGGCGAATATTTTTCCGCGCAGCAGCAAAAGGATCCCGCCGCAAAAAAGATACAGCTGACGCTCTCAATGCTTTATTACTCATACGATGCGTATCGCTCCGCAGACGGAACGGAATTTTATGTTCCCGTCATCAATCTGGTATATTCGGACGGTACCGTCAACAGCTATAATCTGACGGACGGAATGAAAAAATAAAAAAACTGTTGCAATTTGTCGTATGAAACAATATAATTTATAAAGGAACTCTTTCCGAACCGAAAGAAAGGCTGAGACTTATGGAAAAGATAGTTATTGACGGGGGCGCGGAGCTCTGCGGCAAGGTTGAGATAAGCGGGATGAAAAATGCCGCTGTTGCCGTGCTTTTTGCCTGCATAACAACGGGCGACGTCTGTATAATAGAGAATCTTCCCGGTATAAGCGACGTAAGACAGTCGCTTGAGATGCTTTCGAGCATCGGCGCAAAGGTGCGCGCCGTCGGCAGAAATGCGGTTGAAATAGATACAAGAAGGGTCAAAAACAAGGTTGTGCCGTTTGAGCTGGCAAGGAAAATGCGTGCTTCGTATTATCTTGCGGGAGCTTGCCTTGCCCGTTTCGGCTCGGCAAAGGTCGGTTTGCCCGGCGGCTGCGACTTCGGCTCGCGCCCGATAGATCAGCATATAAAAGCATTTGCGGCAATGGGAGCGACGGTAAACGTTGCGGGGGGCTGTCTTGAAGCCGTAACGGACGGCGGGCTCAAAAGCGCAAACATATTTTTTGACTGCGTGACAGTCGGCGCAACGATAAATACGATGATTGCCGCTGTTCTTTGCGACGGATTGACCGTTATCGAAAACGCCGCAAAGGAGCCGCATATAGTTGACCTTGCAAACTTTCTGAACTTCTGCGGCGCAAATATTACGGGCGCCGGCACGGATGTTATAAAGGTAAAAGGCGTTGAAAAGCTGCACGGCTGCACATACAGCATCATTCCCGATATGATTGAGGCGGGAACGTTTATGGTTGCGACGGCGGCGACGGGCGGCAGGGTATATATAGACAATGTTATCCCCAAGCACCTTGAAGCGATAACCGCAAAGGTCTGCGAGATGGGCGCGGAGGTTGAGGAATACGATGAGGCGGTTATGGTTACCCGCAGGGGCGAATTGCTTGCGGCAAACGTCAAAACGCTTCCTTATCCCGGCTTCCCGACGGATATGAACCCGCAGATAGCAACTCTTATGTGCCTTGCAAGCGGTACGAGCCATCTTTCCGAAACAATCTGGGACGGACGCTTCCGCTATGTTGACGAGCTCCGCAGAATGGGAGCTTCAATCAAGGTTGACGGAAAGACCGCCGTCGTCGAAGGCGGGGCTCTTACGGGAGCGTGCGTGAGGGCTGTTGACCTGAGGGCGGGCGCCGCTATGATAATTGCCGGACTCGCCGCTTCCGGAAGAACGGAGATCGAAGACGTTCATTACATAGAACGGGGCTATGACGATATTGTCTCAAAGCTTCGCTCGCTCGGCGCAAGAATCAGAAAGATAAACACGCCGGACGACGCCGATATGAAAACAGGCTGAAACAAAACCCTCGCTTCGGCGAGGGTTTTTGATATAAAAATGAAAAAACGGAGGGGAAAGGCGGAACTTTTCAGGAGTGCCGTCCGCTTTGATTTTTGCACATAAATATCCGATAAAATGCGATCAAAGTCTCCCTGCTCCGTTATTCTTTCTCCGATAAAAGAGCCGCCCGAAAGGGGCGGCTCTTGTTTTTTATTCGTCTGCGTTTGCTTTGGCTTCTGCAATGATCTTGTCTGCAACCATCTGAGGAACGTCCTCATAGCGTTCAAACTTCATTGTATATGTGCCTCTGCCCTGCGTGATAGCGCGGAGCTGAATTGCAAAGTCGGACATTTCTGCGATCGGAGCTTCAGCTTCGAGCATCTGCTCGCCCTTTCTTTCTGTCGGCGTCATACCGAGAACTCTGCCTCTGCGCTTTGTGAAAGCGGACATAATATCGCCGAGCATATCGGAGGGAGCGTACACCTTGACGTTTGCAACTGGCTCAAGGAGAACGGGGTTAGCCTTCATAAGGCCTTCCTTATATGCAAGAGAAGCGGCAATCTTGAACGCCATTTCCGAAGAGTCAACGGGGTGATACGAACCGTCATAGAGGTCTGCTTTCAGGTAAACAACGGGGTAACCTGCGAGAACGCCCTTCTGCATTGATTCGAGAAGTCCCTTTTCGACTGCGGGGTTGAAGTTCTTCGGAACCGTACCGCCGACAACGGATACTTCAAAGGTAAGTCCTTCTGTTTCGCCGGGGGAGAAACGGATGCGAACGTCGCCGTACTGACCGTGACCGCCGGACTGTTTCTTATGCTTGCCCTGAACGTCGCTGCGGCCTCTGATCGTCTCTCTGTATGCAACCTTGGGCTGTTCGAGATCAACGGAAACGCCGAAACGGGATTTCAGCTTGGAAACGATAACGTCGATATGAATGTCGCCCTGGCCGGAAACGAGCATCTGCTTTGTTTCCGCGTTGTTTTCATACTTGATTGAGGGATCTTCTTCAATAAGTCTTGCGATACCCTGCGCAATCTTGTCTTCCTCGCCCTTGCCCTTGGAGATGATTGCTCTCTGATAGAAGGATTCGGGATAAACGATCTTCTTATAGGGCTTTGCAGCGGGATCTGCGGAGAGGGTGTCGTTTGTGTTTGTGTTTGCGAGCTTCGCCGTAACGCCGATGTCGCCGCAGCAGAGAGAATCGACCTCTGTCTGCTTTTTGCCGCAGATTGTATAGATATGAGCAAATTTTTCCGTCTGATCCGTTCTGAGGTTCTTGAGCTCGGTTCCGCTCTTGAGTTCGCCGTTCATAACCTTGAAGAACGACATTTTACCGACGAACGGGTCTGCGATTGTCTTGAATACGAAGATGGAGGGTGCGCCGTCTTCGCTCATAGTTGTTGTGTGTTCTGTGCCGTCGTCGTCCGTAACGATCTCGCCCTTATGGAAGAGGGGATTCGGGAACGTATCGACGATGAAGTCCATAAGGGACTCGATTCCGCAGAGGTTTGTTGCCGAGCCGCAGAGCACGGGAGAGATCGAGCCTGTGCGGACGCCTTCGTGAACCGCTTTGAGGGCTTCTTCTCTTGTGATTTCTTCGCCGCCGAAATATTTTTCCATAAGCTCGTCGCTTGTTTCGGCGATGGATTCCATCAGCATTTCGCGGAATTTTTCAATTCTTTCGTTGTTTTCTTCGGGAATTGCAATCTCCTTGCCTGCATTGCCCTTGCCAAAGCCGACAGCCTTCATATCGATAAGATCGAGAAGACCGACAATATCATCGCCCTTGAGAACGGGGATGACAACGGGGCACACGCTGTTTCCGAACATTTCGTGAAGCTCTTTGAAAACGTGACCGAAGCGGGCTTCGGGATCATCGCATTTATTGATGAAGAATGCTCTCGGAACGTGACGATCCGTAACGTTTCTCCAAGCGATCTCCGTTCCGACTTCAACGCCCGCTTTTGCGTTTACAACGATGAGCGCAGCGCCGGTAACTCTGAGAGCCTGAACAACCTCTCCGGAAAAATCGAGGTATCCGGGAGTGTCTATTATGTTTATCTTCGTACCTTTATAATTAACCGGAGCAATCGATGCCGAAAGAGAGAAGCCGCGCTTGATCTCCTCGGGATCGTAATCGCAGACGGTGTTTCCGTCTGTCGGATTGCCGAGACGGTCTGTTCCTTTCGTAAGATAAAGCATTGCCTCCGCAAGAGACGTTTTACCGTCGGCGCTGTGACCGAGAAGGCATACGTTGCGGATGTCTTTTGTAAGTACTTTTCCCATATATTTACTCCTTAATAATATTGTTTGGCTTCGTGTTCCGTTTTTTTGAACAGAATAACAAAAAATCAACATATATATTATATAACTTTTGTGAGAAATTATCAAGACAAATTTGATTTTTTGACATTCGGCATATTGGCAGAAAAAGATAATTTATATTTGTGAATTTTTTACATAATCTCGTTCTATTCCGCCGTTTTCAGCCCGAAAAGCCGATTTTTCGCTTCCGGAAACATAACAGTCGTCCGAGCGGGGAAAAATACCTTTGTTTTGCCCCGCTCTATTGACAAAAAGCGGATATGGCTATATAATTAAATCGCAAAAATAATTGCGGAGGTATTTATTATGGAAATTACAAAGCAGTCCGTCATCGGCGACGTTCTTGATTTCGCTCCCGAAACGGCAGAGTTTTTCTTTGAGATCGGTATGCATTGCCTCGGTTGCCCGATGTCCAGAGGCGAAACGATCGAGCAGGCTTGCGCCGTTCACGGAACCGACGCAGACGAGCTTGTAAAGAAGCTCAATGCGGCTGTTGCAAACAAGAAATAATCAGAAAATCAGAAGTTTTCCCCCGAATCCCGAAAGGCTCGGGGGAAAATTTTATAAAGGAGAATTATGACAAAATTCTTTAAGCCGGACGCCCGCCTTTCCGCCGTCGCAGAGCTTGTCTGCGGCAGGTTTCTGATCGACGTCGGCACGGATCACGCCATCCTGCCGATATACCTCTGCCTTGCCGGAAAGCTCGATTCCGCAATAGCGTCCGACATAAGAAAAGACCCGCTTGAAAATGCGGGAAGAAACATATCGGAGCACGGACTCTCCGGAAAAATCAGTACGGTGCTTACCCCCGGTCTTTGCGGTATGGACGGGTTTTCCCCCTCGGACATTTCGATTGCCGGAATGGGCGGGATAATGATAAGGGATATAATTTCGGATTCCTACGTTGCGCGGCGGTCGCACCTGATTCTTCAGCCGATGACCCACGCGCACATCCTGCGTGAATATCTCTGCGAAAACGGTTTTGAAATAGCCGAAGAACGGCTAGCGAAAGCGGACGGCAGGGTATACATTGTTCTTTCCGTGCGTTATACGGGGAAAAAGGGCAATTATTCGCCCGCGGAGATATATGCGGGAAGGTTTGAAGAAACATACAAAAAGGAAAACGCCGCACTCTGCTCAGAGCATTACGAGCGGCTCCTCGCGACGCTTAAAAAGAAAGCCGAGGCGGGAAGAGACGCCGGTGCGGCGGAGCTTTATAAAGAAATCGACGAAATGAAAAAGGAGATTTTGTGCAATGACTGACGTAAAACAAATATATTCTCATCTGGATCGGCTTTTCCCCCGCTCGCTTTCGTGCAGCTGGGATAACGACGGGCTTATGGTCTGCCCGGATTCTTCAAAAGAGGTCAAAAAGATATTGCTTGCGCTGGATGTGACGCAAAAGGTTGCAGAGGAGGCGATACAAGGCGGATACGACCTCATCATCTCCCATCATCCGCTGATATTCCGCCCGCTCCGTCAGCTTTCCGAGGAAGCCGCGGGAGCTGCCGTTCCGATGAAGCTGTTTTCGGCGGGAGTTTCCGTTATCAGTCTGCACACGCGCTTTGACGCGGGCGAGGGCGGCATAAACGATACGCTTGCTTCGCTCCTCGGGCTTTGCGTCGTCTCGCCGTTCGGCGAAGAAGGAGAGATGTGCGGCAGGCTCTGCAAAACGGAGAAAACGACCGTTATGGATTTCTGCAAAAGAATAAAATCCGCTCTCGGTTGCCCCTGTGTTGCCTGCGGGGACACGGGAAAGACGATAGAGACCGTCGCAATATGCGGCGGCGACGGAAAGAGCTTTATCCCTGCGGCGATGAAAGCGGGAGCCGACGCTTTTCTGACGGGCGCCTCCGGCTATAACGCCGCAATCGAGGCTTCGGACAGGGGGCTCTGCGTTATCGACGCAGGTCATTATCATACGGAATTTCTGCCGTTTGTGACGTCTGCGGGGAAAATTCTTTCGGACGCTTTTCCTCAGGTGCGGACGGAAATATCCTCTGCGGGATGCGAAATTTCGTGTTTTTGAGCCGTTTTGTTACAGTTGTGTTTCAAAATCGCCGTTTTTATTGACAAATCCTGACCGGAGTATTACAATAGCAACTGCGGCTTTTGCCGTAAAAATCAAAGAAAGAAGGAGGTGCTGTTATGAACAAATCAGAATTGAAAAAGGAATTTATGTCAAAGGGAATGATAAGCGCCTTCGGATTGATCTGAAAGCATATCTTTGCGCGGTTTCGGCGCGGCCCTTCGGCTGCGCCTTTTTCTTTCCCATAAGAAACAAAACGACAATGTATTTGCAAGGTGAATTATTATGAATCAGGTTAAAAAAAGAAAACAGACGAGAGAGGAAAAGCGGGGAAAGCTGAAGATGACCCTCGGCTTTATGCGCGGCGGCACGGGATACTTTATAATAAGCATAGTTGCGGCCCTACTCCTCGCCCTGCTCGATACGCTCAGCCCGAAGATAATAAGCGTGACGGTTGACAATGTGCTCGGAAGCGAGCCCGCAGAGCTGCCGGAATGGGCGCTGTCGCTTATAGATTCTCTCGGTGGGTTTGAGTTCTTCCGCAGCCATCTTTATTACATTGCGCTGTTGCTCGTTGCCCTCGGACTTCTGACGGCAATGTTTCAGTATTGCAACCGCGTTTTCAACACAAAGGGCGCGGAGACTCTTGTCAAAAATATGCGCGACAGCATCTTTACCCATATCGATCGTCTCCCGTTTTCCTGGCATATGAAAAATCAGACGGGCGACATTATTCAGAGATGCACGTCAGATGTCGATAACGTCAAGCGCTTCCTCTCCGACCAGCTGACCTCCGTTTTCAGGATAATCATAATGCTGGTGCTCTCTCTTTATTTTATGTTCTCGATGAATGTCAGGCTCGCGCTTGTTGCGGTTGCGTTTATGCCGTTCATCATCGGCTATTCCGCCCTGTTTCACAGGAAGATCGGAAAGAGGTTTGAGGTCTGCGACGAAAACGAGGGTATTCTCTCCGCAATTGCGCAGGAAAATCTGACGGGTGTGCGCGTTGTCCGCGCGTTCGGCAGAGAGAGCTACGAAAGAGAAAAATTTACAAAGCAGAACGAATATTATACCGGTCTTTGGGTCGGTCTGCATAAGACATTTTCGATATTCTGGTCAACCTCGGATCTGCTCTCCGGCGTATGGGTTATGTGTATCGTTATTATCGGCGCGGTTATGTGCGTAAAGGGCGACGGTATGACGGCGGGCAAATACATAGCGTTCATCTCATATAACGCAATGCTTATGTGGCCGATACGTCAGCTCGGACGAATGATCTCCGAAATGAGCAAGACGGGAGTTTCCCTCGGACGTATATATCAGATAATGTCCGCAGAGGAGGAGCACGACAAGCCGGACGCTGTTACGCCCGATATGCACGGGGACATCGTATTTGATCACGTCAGCTTCGCTTACGAAGGCTGCCCCGAAATACTTTCCGATATAAATTTCAGCATAAAAGCCGGAACGACGCTCGGTATTCTCGGCGGAACGGGCTCCGGAAAGTCCACCCTTATGTACCTGCTGGACAGACTCTATGACATCCCCGAAGGGTGCGGAAAAATAACCGTCGGCGGGGTTGACATCGCCGATATGAAAGCCGATTGGGTCAGAGAAAACGTCGGGATGGTGCTTCAGGAGCCGTTCCTCTTCTCAAAATCGATTGCGGAGAACGTCGGTATAACGAAAGAAAACATCGGGCTTTCCGAAATCCGAGAGGCGGCAAGAATCGCCTGCCTTGACGATACCGTCACCTCGTTTTCAAAGGGCTATGACACTTTCGTCGGCGAAAGAGGCGTAACGCTTTCCGGCGGGCAGAAGCAGCGAGCGGCGATTGCAAGACTTATCGTTCAGAGAACGCCGATTATGGTCTTTGACGATTCGCTTTCCGCCGTCGATACGGAGACGGACAGCAAAATCCGTCGCGCGCTTTCGGAAAATCTCGGCGGGGCGACCGTCATCCTCATTTCCCATCGTATAACGACTCTTATGCAGGCGGAGAAGATAATCGTGCTCGATAAGGGCAGGGTTGCAGAGGAGGGCACGCACGACGAGCTGATCGCCGGGGACGGACTTTATAAGCAGATATACGATATTCAGACGAAAGGAGCGGACGAAGCCGTATGAACAAGGCAAACAACAAAGAACAATATGTTTCGCTCCCTTTTTTCGGACTGCCGAAGGTCTTTAAATATATCAAAAAATATCGCGCGTGGATAATCACAATGGTCATCTGCGGCGTGCTTGCGTCGGTAGGCGATATAGCGATTCCTTTCTTCCAGAGATACGCATTGAATCATCTTGAAGACGGGGTGTTTATGGCAACGCTCGTCCCGTTCATTTTGCTCTACGTGCTGACGCTCCTCGGGAAAATCGCAACGGATTTTACCTCCTCCTTCCTTTCGGGAAGGGTTGAGCTTTCCGTTCTGCGTGACCTTCGTAAGCTCAGCTTTGACCATTTGCAGACGCTCTCGTTTTCATATTTCAATCAGAACAGCGTCGGCTATATTCATTCAAGAGTTATGAGCGATACGGCGCGCATAGGCGAGCTTTGCTCCTGGGTAATTATGCAGGGGGTATGGAACTTTTCGTATCTGATCGGCGTTGTTGTCGTTATGCTTTCGATGAATGTAAAGCTGACGCTGCTGATACTCGCCGTCATCCCGCTTATAACGGTTCTTTTTGCGATCTTCCAGAAGAAGCTCGTAAATGAGAACAGGCACATAAGAGAAGTAAACTCAAAAATAACCGGCAACTTCAACGAGGGCATTACGGGCGCAAAAACAGTTAAAACTCTTGTTATTGAGGATAAGGTCGAAAGGGATTTTGTCCGCGAGACGAAGGAAATGCGCCGCAGCTCCATAATGGCTCAGCGTTACCGCTCGATTCTTGCCGCAATGATCGGCTTTGCCTCGGCAATTGCGCTTGCGATAGTCGTCTGGAAGGGCGGCGAGCTTTCGCTCATCGGCAACGACGCAATCGGCTATATGGACGTCGGAACGCTTTCGCTGTTTATGTCGTTTGCGCTCGGAATAATCGAGCCGATACGCTGGATAGTCGATATGATATCGGATCTTGTCCGCGAGCAGGTAAACATTGAGAGACTGACAAAGCTCCTTGAAACAAAATCGGACGTTACGGACACGCCGGAGGTCATTGAAAAATACGGCGACACCTTCTCTCCGAAAAAAGAAAACTGGGAGGAGCTGCACGGAGACATAGAATTCCGCAACGTATCCTTTAAATATCCGGACGGCGACGAATACATTCTTGAGCATTTCAATCTGAAGATTCCGCAGGGCTCGAATATAGCAATCGTCGGCGAGACGGGAGCGGGGAAATCGACCCTTGTAAACCTTGTCTGCCGCTTCTACGAGCCGACCTCAGGTCAGGTTCTCATCGACGGCAGAGACGCAAGAGAAAGAAGCCAGCTCTGGCTTCACAGCAACATCGGTTACGTTCTCCAAACGCCGCATCTCTTCTCCGGCACGATACTTGAAAACCTGCGCTACGGCAAGCCCGACGCAACGATTGAAGAGATCAACGCCGCGCTTCGCAGAGTTTCGGCGGACGGAATCGTTGCAAAGGCGGAAAAGGGACTTGACACCAACGTCGGCGAGGGAGGCGACCTTCTCTCAACCGGCGAAAAACAGCTCATCTCCTTTGCCCGCGCGATAGTCGCAGACCCGAAAATTCTCGTTCTTGACGAGGCGACGGCATCGATCGACACGCTCACCGAGCAGAACATTCAGCAGGCGATAAAAGAGGTCATCGCGGGCAGAACGTCGATTATGATTGCACACAGACTCTCAACCGTCCGCGACGCAGACGTTATTCTGGTTGTAAGCGACGGAAAGATCGTCGAACAGGGAACACACTCCTCTCTTATGAAGCGGAAAGGACATTATTACAACCTTTATACCCGCCAGTACGAAGAAGACGCGACAAAAAACATATTGAGCTGAAACAAAAACGCACCCGATCCGGGTGCGTTTTCTGTTTAGCCTATATAAACGGTAAGATTCATTTTTTCGCCCTTCGGCGCGATGATGTTTCCTTCCGGTCTGATTTCTCTGCCGTCCAGCTCTATTCTGCTGACCTTATCGCTCTTTCCGGAGCAGACGAATTTTATATCGTATTCGCAGCCGCGGAAAATCTTCTTTATCGAACATTCTTTCCAGGAAAGCGGCAGACAAGGCTCGATACGCAGCCCTTCAAGCTCCGGGTGCAGACCGAATATATATTCGACGGTGCTCTTGAGGAGCCACGAGCTCGCCGCCGTTCTCCAGCTCTGCCCGGGCGTTGCGTAACGATAGCCCGTTTCGGGGGCAAAATATGAGTTATAAAGCGCATAGGGTTCGCCGCATTTTGTTTCGTATTCCGTATTTGAAACGAGTATCTTTTTCAGCCCCTCTTCAACCTTATCCGGTCTATGAAGCATACTGTCCGCCGCCAGCTTCCAGGCTGATGGGTGCAGATAAATGCCGCCGTTATCCTGAACGCCGGGTGCCTTTTCCGCCATTGAGCCTATATATGAATACTGATGCGAATATGCGGGATATGCAAGGCGGGTGCCGAGCTTTGTTTCAAGCAACCTGTCCGCACTTTCCATAGCAATTCTGTCCTTGCCGTCCTTTGCGGCGCCGGAAAGCACAGCCCAGAGCTGCGAAATGAGGAATATCTTGCCCTCCTCGCAGTCCTTCGAGCCCATAACTATATCGTCGTCTGTGCGGGCGTAGATATAATATTCGCCGTCCCAGCCGTATTTATCGATACGCTCACGCATTATCTCGCCTCTTTCGGCGGCGGTTTTTGCGTCGTCGTCTCTGCCCATAGCCTTTGCAATTCTCCCGAAGGCGGCATTCGCTCTGTACCACGCAAGCGTAAGCCATACGGAAACGCCCTTGCCTTCGAGCCCGGCATAGTTTACGCAGTCGTTCCAGTCGCCGCCCCATATGCGGACGAGACCGTAGAGCCCTGTGAAATTCCAGAGGAAGTCAACAGAGCGACGGAGGTGCTCATATACGCTCGCAACGGAGCCGTTATTGAAGGCGACTTCTTCATTCAAGAGGTTTATATCGCCCAGCTCTTTTATTATCGTGTCTGCGGCAAACGTCATCCAGACGGTGTTATCCGCAAATTTTCTGTCACGCACGGCGCCGTCGATTATCGTTCTCGGCGCATAACCGTTGTCATACTGATATGTGAGAATTCTTTTCAGTCTTTCCCAGGCGAGACGGGGATTTACGCAGGCGAGACATTCCGCATCGCTTGTCAGGTCTCTGTAACCGTTGTGACGGACCCTTGCCCATCTGCTGCCCATATCCGCCGCGTATTTCATCCAGCCGTTTATGAGCTTGTCATAGTCGCCCCAGGGGGTTTTTATCTCAACGCCGCGGAGTCTCTCCGCATATTTTGCCTCCATACGGGCAAATTCCTTTTCCGTTTCCTCTGCGGAAAGGGCGCGGATTTCTCCTCTGTCATAAGCTACGCCGACGGTTATATGAACCGTCTTTTTCTCGCCGGGGAGGAGGGTTACGTCGTTCTGAAGAACAAGGCAGAGCTTTTCGGAATTGCAATCGGTGTTCTGGCATTTCAGCCCCTTTTCAAGCGCGGTGGGGTGCTGCTCGTCGCCGTAAGGCCCTATGAACGCGTTGCGCCTTGAATCAAAGCCGGAAATTTTGTCGCTCGATGCCATAAAAGCGAACATCTCGCGGTTTCGGGGAAGGTCGGGATCGGGATAGAATTCCGTATAAAACCGTCCCCAGACGGCGTTTTTATCTTCGTCTCCGCCGCCGATGCAGGTGTTATATCCCTGCGGGCGATACGTTCCGTCAACCTCTGTTTTTGCATAAGAAACAAGCGAAAGATGTCTCTCTTTATCCGATACGTTTTCAAGCGTTACGCTCCATACCTCGTGCATTCCTTCGCAGGGGACGAATATCCGCAGAGCGCTCTTTATTCCGTTTTTCTGCTGACTTATAACAGTCGAACCGTTTTTATGGGCGCAGAGATAGTCCGTATAGCCGGAGTGCATAGGCAAAGCGCAGATGCTGAAATATTTTCCGTCCTCACAGACAAAAAGATTTCTGTTTGAAAGAAGAAGCACTCTCCTGCCCATATCGTCCTGCGCGACGCCTTCTCCGTAGCCGACCTGCGAGGTAAAAGTTATGTATTCGTCGTTATACATATAGTTATACCAATGGCGCGGAGTTTCGGGCTCCGTTATGAAAAATGTTTCTCCTTTTTCGGAAAAATGACCGTACTGCTTTGTTCTGTCCATAAAAGCGAGTCCTTTCAGAAATGTTTATATAAATTTTTCAGTTCCAATACGGCAGGTAGTCCCTCGGATTTACTCTGACATATGAACCCGAAATATATTTCCTTATCTCAAAATGCAGGTGCGTTCCCGCATAAGGGTCTGACGTTGTCGGCGACGGGCTGACCCTGCCCGTGTTTCCGCTGTAACCGATGATATCTCCCTGCGAGACCCTGTCTCCGACGGATACCGTTTTCGATTTCAAATGTGCGTAATATGTAAGGTAGCCGTTTCCGTGATCGATGACGACATACGTTCCGTATGTCCAGCGGAGATCGGATTTTGAAAAATATCCGTCGTTATAGGCATAAATGACCGTACCGCTCATTGAAGCGGTTATCGGCGCGCCGTAATAAACGCCGAAGTCGATGCCGCCGTGCGAGTTTGAGCCGCCGTAATACTGGGTGACGCCGTAATTTGCGCCGCCCTGAGCGGCTGTCCGGAACGGCATTGCAAAAGTCTCCTCTTTTTTCTTTGTGCCGATTGCGATGACCTCTGTGACGGGCTCCGTCACGGAGGAGGAGACGAGCTCGCTCTTCGTCTCAAATCCGCGCTCATAGGTTATTTTATATGTATTTTCCGTGTAGCCGTCCTTGCCCTTTGTCAGCGTTTTCCGCTCGCCCTCGGGGAGGGTGTTGTCGTAAACGTATCTGACGGTATAAGCGACCTTGTTTTCTTTTCTGGTTACTGTTTCGTATGTAAAAACGGGTGTCGTTCCGACGCGCACAACCTCGTCCTCTGCCGCGATGATCCTTGCGGAAATTATCCTGCGGGAAATCTCGACGCCTTTTTCGTATTTGACCTCGTATTCCGTGACCGCTTTTCCCGCTTTTCCCGCCGAAACGACTGTCCGCTCATCCTCATAAAGACCGCTGTCCTCGATTATGCGGGTTTCAAAGCCGATCTCTTTTTCAACGGTTGCGCTCTTATATGTATATATCGGTTTTGTGCCGATGATTATGACCTTATTCTCCGCCTCGGAGATCACGCTTTCAACGGTCTCCGTGCCGACGAGGACTCCGTCCTCATAAATGCTTTTTTCGGTTATCCGCAGAAGTCCCTCCTTGCCGCTTGCGGAGACGAGCCGGAAATCCTCATATTCGTCGTCCGAATAGACGTATTCCGTTTCAAAGGGGATTTTTTCCGTGCGGGAGGATTCTTTTTCCTCGGTTGTCAGGGCTTTTGCTGTCGTTGTCTGCGGGGCTTTTGTTGTTTCGTCTTGCCCTGCGGGCGCTTGCGACGTAAACTGCGCGTTCTTTTCGGGTTCTGTTGTCGCCGGAAAGAGACGACTTGTCGCTTCCGTCTGCCCCGTCCCGCCGGAAAACGTTTGCACGCTCTGCGTGTCCGTCATACGCCCCGAAATATCCCTGCAAGAAACAAAAACCGTCACCGCAATCACGGCGGCGGAAAACAAAAGAAAGATTTTTGCCCGTTTTTTTCTTTGATCCGACATAATAAAATACCGCTTTCTTTCCGCAAATACGACACAGCCGTATTTACCTGCTCTGACAAAATTATATAATATTTCGCAGCGCTTTTTCAAGCGATAAATTAAGGACAAAAAAGCATAATTTTCCTCGGGAGAGGGCTTCTTTTTTTCTCTCTCCCGGCGGGGTGTATTATACCATATTTCCTTCCGAAAATCAAGACTTGTATTTCCTCTTTCGCGGATTTATAATTTAAAATACAATAATATGATAAGATAATACAAAAGGATGTGATGAAAATGAACCGTCCGCAAAAAGGTCCCGAGCTTATGAAGCATCCGATGGACAAAATGCGCGAGCCGAAGCCGAAAAACATAAAAGAGGTTCCGGGTTATCTGAAAAGGATAATCTCTAAATTCTTTTACAGACTTTTCTATATTTTCACCCTCGTCTGGGAGGCAAAGCCGAGCGTCCTGTTTCTGATTTCGTTCTTCTCGATAATCCTCGGAATTCTGCCGGCGGTGTCCGCGTCGATAGCAAAGGACATCTTAAACCGCCTTGCGGTCGATTATGCCCAGATAAAAGCCGGCGAAGGCAGCGCCGACGCAATGCTGAACGAAATACTCATACTGCTCGTATGGCAGTTTGCGATAATCTTTGCAACGTCCGTCGTTTCAAGCCTGAAAACCTATACAACGAGGATCGCAAGCGAGCTCGTTGCGCACAGGACAAACGTCAAAATAATGGAAAAGGCAAAGACTGTCGATGTTTCGAGCTTTGACCGCCCGGATTTTTATGAAAAGCTGGAAAACGCTTCGCGCGAGGCGGGCAACCGACCGATGCAGATCCTTTCCGCAACGTTCTCCTGCATCTCTGCCGTAATCAGTATGGTTTCGTTTATCGTCATCCTTGCCGGAATTCCCGGCGAAATACATATTGCAAGCCTGAGTATGAAAACGGGCGGCTTTGCGCCCGTGGCGGTTGCGCTCGTTGCGATACCCTCTGCTGTCATTTCCTTTGTTTACAGGCGCAAGGTGTTTGATTTTGCCCGCCGCCGCTCAAAGGACAGGCGACAGTTCAATTATTATAAAGGTCTTATGACGAACAAGGATATGGTCAAAGAGATCCGCCTTTTCGGGCTTTCGGATACCTTCATTGAAAGATACAAAAGCATCTTCGGTCATTATTTCAAGGGGCTGCGCCACATATATTTTTCGGAGGGCGCCTGGAATCTTCTGATGTCGATGCTATCTTCGGCTGTCAACTGTCTGCTCTTTCTGCTGATTGCAAAGGGCGTCATCGCGGGCGACTTTGAAGTCGGTAACTATTCGCTTTATACGGGCGCGCTGAACTCGATCGCGAGCGGAATCTCAACCCTCATAAACTCCACGGCGTCTATTTACGAAGGCACCCTTTTCATCGACAATCTCATAACATTTATAGACGAAAAAACCGAGATAGTGCCTTCGCTTCCCGTCCCTCGCCATCCGCAGCGTCACATCGCTCACAGAATTGAGCTGAAAAACGTTTCCTTCCGTTATCCGGGCACGGAGCGGGATGTTATAAAGAATATGTCCGTTACCTTCGAGCCGGGGGAGACGGTCGTTTTAGTCGGGCTGAACGGCGCGGGAAAGACGACCCTCATAAAACTTATAACCAGGCTTTATGACCCGACGGAGGGCGTCATCCTTCTTGACGGGCACGACATAAGGGAATACGATACAAGCGAGCTTTATTCGATATACGGAATAATCTTTCAGGATTTCGGCAGGTACGCCGTTTCCGTGCGCGAGAATGTTTCGTTTTCGGATATAAACGCCCCGATAGACGAGGAGAGAGTTTCAAAGGCGGCGAAGGAAAGCGGCGCCGAGGACTTTATAAAAAATCTGCCCCGCGGCTATGATACGGCTCTGATGAGATATTTCGAGGAGGACGGAATCGAGCTTTCAACGGGTCAATGGCAGAAGCTCTCCGTTGCAAGAGCGTTTTATTCGGATTCCGATATTCTCATTCTTGACGAGCCGACGGCGGCTCTTGACGCAATTGCGGAGCAGGAGATATATTCCCAGTTTGACAATCTCCGCCGCGACAAGACGACGGTTTTCGTTTCGCACCGCCTTTCCAGCGCAACAACGGCGGACAAGATCCTCGTTCTTGAAAATGGGCAGATCGTCGAGAGCGGAACGCACCGGGAGCTTATGCAGAAGGGCGGCAGATACTTTGAGCTTTTCTCAACTCAGGCGCAGAGATATATCGATTCGGAAAGCGATATAAAAAAATAACAGAAAAAATCGGAGAAGGCTTCCTGCCATCTCCGATCTTCTTTTTTATTCCTTATCTCCGCCGTTTTTCGGCTTTGTCAGCACTCCGAGGAGCACAACGGAGAGAATTATCACGATTGTTACGATAAATATTCCCGCCATACCTTTTGCCATAATCGGCAGGGTACCGAGAAACGCGTCAAAATTTATATTCATACCCTTCACCACCTTAACCGAGCAATGTCAGCAGAAGTCCGCCTGCGATGACGGAGGCAATCTGCCCCGAAACGTTTACGCCTATCGAATGCATAAGAAGGAAGTTCTGCGGATCCTCCTTCAGCCCCATTTTGTGAACGACTCTTGCGGACATCGGGAATGCAGAAATGCCTGCCGCGCCGATCATCGGGTTTATCTTCTTGTCCTTCGGCAGGAAGAGGTTTATCAGCTTTGCGATTATAACGCCGCCCGCCGTATCGAATATGAATGCGACAAGTCCGAGCGCGATTATGATAAGTGTGTCTGTCGTGAGGAAGTATTCAGCCTGCATCTTTGTTGCGATAGTGATTCCGAGAAGAATCGTCACAAGGTTTGAAAGCACCTTCTGCGCCGTTTCGGAGAGCGAATCGAGCACGCCGCATTCGCGGAGCAGGTTTCCGAACATAAGAAATCCGATGAGCGCAACGCTTCTCGGAGAAACGATGCCCGTTATCATAGTTATGATTATCGGGAAAAGGATCTTGGTCGTTTTCGAAACGGACTTTTCCTGATAAGGCATACGGATGAGACGTTCCTTTTTCGTTGTCAGCAGCTTGATGACGGGCGGCTGAATGATCGGAACGAGAGCCATATAAGAATACGCCGCAACCATTATCGCTCCGAGATATTTTGAGCCGAGAAAGTTTGCAACGAAGATCGATGTCGGTCCGTCCGCCGTACCGATAACGCCGATGGACGCCGCGTCCTTTATATCAAAGCCGAGGAGCGCCGCAAGGCTGAACGTAAAGAAAATACCGAACTGCGCCGCCGCGCCGAAGATCATCAGCTTGGGGTTTGAAAGAAGCGGCTCGAAATCGATCATCGCTCCGATGCCGATGAAGAGCAGGAGCGGGAAAAGCTCGTTTGCTATGCCGGATTCGAAGAGCACGTCGATAACGCCGATTTCTTTTACGCCGTCATAAATCTGCGTGACCGCGCCGGAAAGCGGCAGGTTGACGAGAATCGCGCCGAAGCCCATCGGCAGAAGAAGAGTCGGCTCCATATCCTTTTTTATTGCGAGGTATATCAGCACCCCGCCGATTATCCACATAACGACCTGTTGCCACGTTATGTTTGTAATGTTTGAAAACAATGCTCCCATAAAGAGTCCTCCAAATCGGGGTTAGAAATTAACAGCGGATAAATCCTATCACATATTCTTTCTTTTTTCAAGTATATTATGAATATTTTTCCGAAGTCGTGCAGCCGGCGGAATAAAAATTTTAATTGCATAATCGGCGGAGTTGTGATAAAATACGTCTTGATATGTTTCCGGAAGCACCGGAGGAAAGGAGCCGCAGGATATGGAAAAAGCGCTGAGCATTTATCTTTTCGGCAAGGAATATTCCGTCCCGCAGGGGATGACGGTTCTGCGCGCAATGGAATATGCGGGATACAGGCTGACGGAGGGCTGCGGTTGCCGCGGCGGCTTTTGCGGCGCTTGCGCCGTTTGCTACCGTATCGGCGGCGAGAGCACCGTTTATACCTGCCTTGCCTGCAGAAAAACCGTTGAAGACGGTATGTGCATAGATTCTTTTCCTTTGCTCCGGCGCGGCGGGCGCACCTGCGATATTGAAAAAATCGAGCCGACGGGACAGTCGATACGCCGGATTTATCCGGAGATTGACGCCTGCGTTTCCTGCGGTGCCTGCACGAAGGTCTGCCCGCAGGGTATAGATGTCAGACAATATATCGCATATGCGCGCGGGGGAGAAATCGGAAAATGCGCGGAGGTGTCGTTTGAATGCGTTATGTGCGGAATGTGCGCCACACGTTGCCCCGCAAAGATAGATCAGCCGCAGGTTGCAATGCTTGCGCGCAGGCTGAACGGCAGATACCTTCTTCCGGAGTTAAAACGGCTTGAAGCCCGCATAAAAGAGATAAACGAAGGCAAATGCAACGAGCTTTTAAGGTCGCTTGCGGAAATGCCGGAGGACGAGATAAAAGAGCTTTATAACAAAAGAGAAATCGAAAAATAAGGAGACGGAGAGTTGTATTCCGAAGAATTCAGAGAGTCGATTGAGCTGCTTTGCGCGGCGAGAGAAAAGAATATGGCATACGAGCCTCCGCGCCTTACGGAGGAACAGCGGGAGCAGCTCCTCTCCGCATATCACCCCGACTATAAAAAGAGCGGATTCAAGCCGCTTTCCGTCGGCGCGGACAAGGGAAAAAGCGTTCCGCGCGAGCTTTGCGATCTGCTTGAAGCGCATAGCAGGATAAACACGGAGAGGATTGACCTTTCCGATATAAAATACGACGTTGACGTTCTTATAATCGGCGGCGGGGGAGCGGGAACCGTGGCGGCGATCGAGGCAAGGAAAGCCGGAGCCGACGTGCTTATCGTCACGAAGCTGCGCATAGGCGATTCGAACACGATAATGGCGGAGGGCGGAATTCAGGCGGCGGAGGGCGAAAACGATTCGCCCGCTCTGCATTTTCTTGACGCCTTCGGCGGCGGTCGTTTTGCCGCAAAAAAAGAGCTTTTGGAAAAGCTCGTAACAGAAGCGCCGGAAGCGATAAAATGGCTTTCCGATCTCGGAGTCGAGTTTGACAGAGAGCCGGACGGCACATCGGTTATGACGCACGGCGGCGGCACCTGCCGCAAAAGAATGCATTCCGCAAGAGACTGTACGGGAGCGGAGATAATGAGGACCTTGCGGGACGAGGCGGAAAGCCTCGGAATACCCGTTATCGATTATACGTCCGCAATCGAGCTTATCCTTGATGAAGAAGGGAAGGCGGCGGGAGCCGTCCTTATGAACACGGTGACGGAGGAGGTGTCCGTTGCGAGGGCAAAGACCGTCATAATTGCGACGGGAGGGGCGGGACGCCTGCATTGCGGCGGTTTTCCGACCTCAAACCATTACGGAGCGACGGCAGACGGGCTCGTCCTCGGTTACAGGGCGGGCGCAGGGCTTTTCCTTGCGGATTCGCTTCAGTATCATCCGACGGGTGCGGCATATCCGCAGCAGATCCTCGGCGCGCTTGTGACGGAAAAAGCACGATCGCTCGGCGCAAGGCTGATAAACAGGGACGGCGAGGCTTTTGTGAACCCTTTGGAAACGCGCGACGTTACGACGGCGGCAATTATCCGCGAATGCTTCGGCAGGGGCAAGGGAATTGATACGGGGAGCGGAAAAGCCGTCTGGCTTGACACACCGATGATAGAAAAGCTCGGCGGCGAGGGGACTGTCCAAAAGCGACTTCCCGCTATGCTCCGTATGTTTTTATCCTGCGGGATAGATATTCGTCGCGAGCCGGTTGCCGTCTGCCCGACGCTGCATTATCAGAACGGCGGGCTTGACATAAATTCGGATTGTATGACGCCGAACGTTGAAAATCTGTATGCGTGCGGCGAGGTCGCCGGCGGGATACACGGCAGGAACAGGCTGATGGGAAACGCCCTTGCGGATATAATCGTTTTCGGGAGAATTGCCGGAAAAAACGCGGCGGAAAAGGCGGGAAGAACGACCGTCGGAGCGCTTGCGCTTGAGCATATAAACAGGTTTGAAGCGGAGCTTGCGGCGGCGAAAATTGCAACGGACGCCGTCTCTCCTATGCTTCTGCCGGATTACAGATACAAAAAAACAGAAATATAAGGAGAAACAAAATGACCGTCACACAGCTTGTTGACCTCTTGGAGGCGCTTACGATCCTTTGCTTCGGGCTTTCCTGGCCCATATCGATCAGAAAATCCTGGATCTCACGCACGGCGAAAGGGAAAAGCCTGTTCTTTGAGGTGTTCCTGCTCATCGGCTACGCCTTCGGTATTGCGAGAAAAATAATATATCTTTCCTCGCCCTCGCTTGAAAGCTCCGGCTTTCTCTTCTGGCTAAGCTTTTCGTTTTACATAATCAATTTTGTTGCGATAACGATTGACGCTTCGCTCTATTTCAGAAACAAAAAGCTGGATAAGGAAAGGGAAGCGCAGGGGTAAGCGGATTTTGCGCAAATTAAAAAGGCGACCGTCGGTCGCCTTTTCGATTATCATTTTGCGCTTTCGAATTTTGTCAATGCTTTTGAAACGCCTGCGGAAATCGCCGTGTTTGCAACGAGCTCAACCGTTGCATTGAGAAGAAACGCAGCGGCTATGAACGCGAGAGGGGAGAGCCCCTGTTCGCCTGCCATACCGAGCATCGTGTCCTTGAAAAGAAGGCAGAACCCGCCGACAAAAAGGACGGTGTTTGTAAGCGAGCCGACGGCGGCGGAGACGAAATATGCGGCGACGTTGTCCTTTTTTGCGGTCATTGCGCGGAAAATCAGCCCGGGGAGAAGCCCTGCCAGAATTCTCGGCACAAAGCATATTATCGCCGTATAAAAGGGATTTACTCCGAACAGTAACGTTCCGAAGGTGCTCTGCCCGAAGCATTGCCAGAAGCTCGCCGCGCCGAAAAGTGCGCCGAGAACGGCACCTGCGGCGGGCCCGACCGCTATCGCGCCGATTATGATCGGTATCATATTGAAGGTTATTTCAACTATGCCTATTTTCAAAAAGCCGAGCGGGGTAAAGCAGAATATTGCAAGCAACGCAACGAGCATTGCGAGCTTTACCATTGTGCGCAGACGTTTGTTTTTCATTTCAAAATCCTCTACTTTATCAGTTTTCTGTAAAGAGCTTTTATTGCGCGGTTAAGATCCTTTTCCGCAACGCCGACGGTGATCGCTCCGTCGCCGGAGCCCGCATCGACAGAGCTTACAGCGATGCTTTCCTCGTCCAGCGCAGAGAATATCTCGGAAAGCCTTTGCCCGATGTCCGCGCCGACTATCGCAATCAGCGCACAGTCGCCGACGAGCGTTACGCACGAGGGCTCTGTGCAGGCGCAGATCTCATTGCGGATGTAATCCTCTTTTCCGCAGAGCCCGCTCCTCGGAACGGTCAGCGAAACACAGTCGATTCCGGACGAAACGCAGACGGGAAAAACATCCCTTTGCGCAAGTAACCTTGCAATCTTTTCCGCGTCCGCCGCGCTTGTTCCGATCTTCGTTTTGCATATACGGATGACCGAAAATCCCTTTTTCCCCGCTATGCCGCAGACGGCATTTTCTTTTTTGTCCATATACGGGACGACTCGCGTGCCCGGCGCGGAGGGGTCGAGGGTGCTCTTGATTATTACGGGGATTTTCTCGCTCATCAGCGGGAGAACGGAATCCTCGTGAAGCACGCCGGCTCCCATAAAGGAGAGTCGCCGGAGCTCTTTATATGTTATTATACCGATAGTTTTCGGATTGTCAACAGTTTTCGGGTCCGCGGACATAAATCCGGGGACATCTGTCCAGTTTTCGTATTCGTCGCAGCCTGCGGCGGAGGCGAGAATCGCTCCCGTTATATCCGAGCCGCCGCGATCGAAGGTTTTGAGCGTTCCTCCGGGCATACTGCCGTAAAACCCCGGCACGACCGCCCGTTCTATTCCGGAAAGCTCTGCTGCAGTCCGTCTTTTCGTCACCTCCGGAAGAAACGCTCCGTCCTCGCCGAAGAAAACGCATTTTGCGGCATCGACAAAATCATAGCCGAGGTATGACGCAAAGATCCTTGCGCAGAAATATTCCCCCCGGGACGCAAAATAGTCCCTGCCGAAATAATTCTTTCTCGCATAGAGAAGCTCGGAAAAGTCTTCGTCGAGCGAGACGTGAACGGCAAGCTCGGAGATTATCCCGTCAAAACGGGATTTTATTTTTTCGAGCATAGAATAAAAGTCGTCTCCTGTTGACATAAACGCGCCGTACAGCATATCTGTTATCTTTTCGTCGCCCGGAAATCTTCTTCCCGGCGCACTGACGGCAACATACCGCCGCCCGCTCTCCGAAAGGACGATCTTTGCCGCATTGTCTATTCTTTTTGCGTCGCAAAGGGAGCTTCCCCCGAATTTGACTGCCTTTATTTTCTCCCTCAAGGAAATCACCTCCTCTACATAATATGACATTCTTCGACTTATGGACAAAGGAAAGAAAAGGGGATGTATCGCTCCGTTTTGTCTTTTGAGCCTTTATAAGCAAAAAACGGTGCGCAAGGCACCGTTTTTTATCATTTGTCAGAAACTTTTTCTTCTTCCGAAAGATACTTTTTCAGCTTGCGGACGGCTTCCTCGATGATTGACGAGATCGTTTTTTCGTCAATCAGGAGCCTTGCCGCATACGGCAGCCGACTGTACAGCGCCGCCGCAACCGCCGAATATTTTATCTCTCCCGTACCGCTTCCGAACCGCTCCTCCGCTCCTGCGACAAGCGAAAGCGCAATCGCCTTCGCCTCTCTTGTGTAGCCCTTGCGGACAAGAATGACCATCGCTGCCGCAAACGCGGCGAGAGCAACTGCCAAAAGCCAATACTCCGATATAAATTCAAGCATAACATAACGACTCCGCCGCTTTGCTACGGCGGAGATTTTCTCCTTTCCGTAGTTTTAAAAAAGCAGGCTGAAAAGCGCACCCGCAATCGCCCCCGCAACTGCGGATATGACCGCCTTTACGACCGAGGCAAACCTGATGAGAGGACGCTTTTCTATATCGCAAAGCCGCTCGTCCTGATTTTCGAGCCTGCGGTTTGCTTCCTCAAGCTGAATGACAAGACGGGTTATGTTTTCGTTCTGACTGTTTATCGCATTGGCGAGGGCTTCGAGCTTATCGATCCTGTGTGAATTGATCTTCTCCCGCTCCTCGATCTTGACAATGCGCTCTCCCTGCGAGGGAGAAATGTTTTCTTCTTTTTCTGAGATAAAGTCTCCCAGAGGGATCACCCGCTTTCGCCTTGGTTTTTCCCCGCTCGCGTGCGAAAATCTTTTCGGTAAGGGTTGCACGCAAAGCAATCTTTCCGATTGCTCCCCTATTATACCATATTTTTCGTCGTTTGTAAAGAGATTTCCGAACAAATGTTCGAAAATTTATCGGAAAAACGTCAAAGCCCTGAAGGTCGCGGCGGAAAACGGGTCTGCAACGGGCAAAGTTTTGATTTTTTTAACAATTTTATATGGTATTCGCAGGAGATATATAGTATAATATATTCTGTATCAAAATGTGTAACTATCGGAAAAATTCAAAAATAACTCTCAAAGGAGCAAAAAATAAATGTCTTTGATTGAAAAAATCTTCGGAACATACAGTGACAGGCAGATAAAAAAGCTGATGCCGATCGTTGATAAAACGGACGCTCTTTCGGACAAGTACGCCGCTATGACGGACGGCGAGCTTTCCTCCGTCACGCCAGAATTCAGAAAGAGACTTGCCGCAGGCGAGACTCTTGACGATATTCTGCCGGAGGCGTTTGCGGCTGTCAGAGAGGCGGCGGCGAGAGCCATCGGAAAAAAGCCGTACAGGGTTCAGATACTCGGCGGAATAATTCTTCATCAGGGAAGAATTGCGGAGATGAAAACGGGCGAAGGAAAGACGCTCGTTGCAACTATGCCCGCATACCTCAACGCTCTGACGGGAAAGGGCGTGCATATAGTTACGGTCAACGAATATCTTGCCCGCCGCGACAGCGAGGAGATGGGCAAGGTTTACGGTTTCCTCGGTCTTTCGACGGGGCTTATTCTTCAGGAGCAGACAACAGAGGAAAAGCAGAGGGCATATGCAGCCGACATTACTTACGGAACGAACAGCGAGTTCGGCTTCGATTATCTTCGCGACAATATGGCTGTCGATAAGAGTGCGCTTGTTCAGAGAGAACTCAATTTTGCGATAGTCGACGAGGTTGACTCGATCCTCATAGACGAGGCGAGAACGCCGCTTATCATCTCCGGTATGGGCGAAAAGCCGAACGATATATACAAAAAAGCGGATGCGTTTGTCCGTCGCCTGCGCGCAAAGGTTGTAAAGGAGATGGATACAAAGAGCGATAACGAGGATGTTACGGAGGATTACATCGTCGATGAGAAGGGCAAAAAGGCAACTCTGACCTCAAGGGGCATTGCAAAGGCAGAGAGCTTTTTTGAGGTTGAAAACCTTTCCGACCCCGAAAACAACTCCCTCTATCACTATATAAACGAGGCTCTCCACGCACACGGCGTTATGAAAAGAGACGTTGACTACGTTGTTGCGGACGGGAAGGTTATGATAGTCGATTCGTTTACGGGAAGAATTATGCCCGGGAAACGTTTTTCAAACGGCTTGCATCAGGCAATCGAGGCAAAGGAAAAGGTTGATATTCAGAACGAAAACCAGACCCTTGCAACTATAACCTATCAGAATCTGTTCCGCCTTTATTCAAAGCTCTCCGGTATGACCGGTACGGCTCTGACGGAGGAGAGCGAATTCCGCGAGATTTACGGGCTGGACGTTGTCGAAGTGCCGACGAACAAGCCGATGATAAGAATTGACCGCAACGACGTTGTTTATAAAAACACGGAAGCGAAATACCGCGCAATAATCAGGCAGATAAAAACCTGCCACGAAAAAGGGCAGCCTGTTCTCGTCGGTACGGTTTCTGTTGAAAAATCCGAGGTGCTTTCCGCCCTCCTGAAAAAAGAGGGCATTGCGCACAACGTTCTCAACGCAAAGCAGCACAAGCGGGAGGCGGAGATAATTGCGCAGGCGGGAAAATACGGCGCTGTTACAATCGCAACCAATATGGCGGGCAGAGGTACGGATATAATGCTCGGCGGCAACGCGGAGTTCCTTGCGAAAAACGAGCTGAAAAAAGCCGGCTATGAGGACGACGTTATCTCCCTTGCGACGGGAATGAGCGAGAATATTGACGATAACGTCCGCGAGGCGAGAAAGCTTTACAGAGAGTCGCTTGTCAGATTCAGGGAGGAGATTGCTCCCGAAGCAGACAAGGTCCGCGAGGCGGGAGGGCTGTTTATCCTCGGCACGGAGAGACACGAGAGCAGGCGAATCGATAACCAGCTCCGCGGTCGTTCCGGACGTCAGGGTGACCCCGGCGAGAGCAGATTTTTCCTCTCGCTTGAAGACGATCTGATGCGCCTGTTCGGCTCGGACAGGGTCATCGGCATAGTTGACAGGCTCGGTCTTCCGGACGACGAGCCGATCGAGGCGAAGATAATTTCAAACACGATAGAGTCGTCGCAGAAGAGACTTGAGGGCGAAAACTTCAACAGAAGAAAGACCGTCCTCGAATATGACGACGTAATGAACCAGCAGAGAGCCGTTATATACAAGCAGCGCAGAGAGGTTCTTGACGGCAAGGATATGACGGGCACCTTTGAGGAGATGGCGGGGAGCGTTGTTCCCTCCGCCCTTGACCTCTGCGAGTTTGACGGGCATTTTGACCTTTCTGCCGCAAAGGAACGCCTCTTCTGGCTTCTTTCGAAGGAGGAGCAGGGATATAAGGACGGCGACATAACGAGAGACGGGCTTGAAAAGCTTCTCTCCGGCAGAATAAGCTCCGCATATGAGCATCAGAAGACCGTCTTCGGAGACAAGATCGGCGATGTTATCCGCTGGGCACTTCTGCGCGCCGTTGACAGAGCCTGGATGGAGCATCTCGACGCTATGGACGATCTTCGCGACGGCGTCGGTCTTTCGTATCTTGCCCAGCGCAACCCGATAACGGAATACCGTATCGCAGGCAGCGAAATGTTTGACGAGATGGTTGAAAAGATACGCGAGGAGACGGTCAAATTCGTAATCTTTGCCGTTCCCGCGCAGGAAATGAAAAACAGAGCGGCTGCCGTTGCAAAGAATGCAGGGCTGAAAAATATAGGCGGAAAGGGCGAAAAGCGACAGCCCGTCGTCAAAAAGAGCTCTGAAAAGATTGGCAGAAACGATCCCTGCCCCTGCGGCAGCGGAAAGAAATACAAGCAGTGCTGCGGAAGAAACGCAGGCTCGGACAACTGATAAAACGGAGGAAGAATTATGGGCTTCGGATGGATGCTGCTCGGCTGGCTCTTTATGTTCCCGACGATCGGAAATGTTGATATAATGCCGGATTTCATCGGCTTTTTGATAATGCTGAAGGGGCTTTCCTGCGCATATAAGCACTGCCGTTGCTTTGATCTGACGAGACGCCTTGCGATGTTCGGAGTTTTGTTTTCGCTTGTCAGCTGGGCATATCAGATGTTCTGCTGGCTGGATATTATCTCCGCCTCCGCCGTCGGCGAGGTGCTGCGAATTTCGTATGCGGTGTTCCTCTGCGCATATGCTGTGAACCTGTCGCTCTCGATTTCAAAAATTGCGACGGAGACCGAGCTTCCGAAAATCCGCCTCAGAGGGGCGGCTGCGGTGCCGCTTGCGGTACTGATGCTACTCGGCGGGCGGCTTGCCTGGTCGGGCGCGGTCGGCGCAATATCGTCGAAGGCGGAAGGGGAGGCGATAAGCGGGACGCTCAGCTGGACGCTCCGCATAGGCTATATAGCGGAGGTACTGTTCGTTTGCTATATGCTCGCGCTCCTGCTCTCCTGTTATCGCTGGATATGTCTTGAGGGGGAAGAGGATATGCCTGACAAGGCGCACAAAATTCCAACCCCGTTTGATATAATCGAAAAAAAGAAAAACAAGGATAAGGAGGAGAAAAAATGACGGAATCCAAAAGGAGAACTTCGGGTCTTCGGATGATCTCCGTCGGTATGATTTTCCTTTTCAACCCCTGCATAAACATAATCGACGTTCTGCCGGATATTTTCGGTATTATGCTGATACTCGGCGGGCTCAGAAAATACTCGGATCTTCTTCTTGAGCTTTACGAAGCGAAAAAAGGCTTTGAAAAGGCGGCTTGGGTCAGTCTTTTCGGATTTTTTGCAATGTTCTTTTCGCCCTCGGCGGACGATTTTACAAAGCTCTCGCTTGCGATCGCCGTATGGCTTCTGGAATGTATATTCATCGTCCCTGCGATGAAAAAGCTCTTTTCCGGAATGGACGATCTGCGCATCCGCCTTTGCGACAGAGGAGACGAGGAGGCATTCTCCGGAGCGGGCGTATTTTCGGAAATATTTATGATTGCCCGCTCTGCTCTTGCAATATTGCCGCTTTGCGTGCCGCTGTTTTTTGAAAAAAAGGAAGAGGAGATCGTCTCCGGAGGAGGGGCGGCGAGTGTCGATTCCGCCGTAAGGGTTATGACGGTTATGTGCGCCGTTGTCTCGCTTGTCCTCGGAATTGTCTGGCTTGTCACCTCGCTGAAATGTATGAGGGAGCTTCGCTCGGATGAGGAGTTTGTCTCTTTTGCGCAGGAAAAATACAATGCCGAGATTGCAGCGAACACCTCTCTGCAAAAAAAGAGAAGCGTCCGTCGTTTTGCCGCCGTAAGCGCGGCGGCGATACCCTTCCTCTGCGGTGTGCCGTTCGGGGGAAAGCCGCTGATACCGGAGTTTGTGTTCGGAATAATAACGGCGGTTGCGATTGCCTGCGCCGGAGAGCTCTTTTCCGCCGGCAAAAAGAAGCTTTATATTCTTTGCGGTGCGTTTTCGGCGGTCTCTGCGGCTTCAATGATCTTCGGCTGTGTTTATGCCGAAGGGTTTTTCGGCAGGCTGTATCCATATGAGGCAGAGGGCTTTTTACCTGCGTTTCTGCCTTATGCGATTGCGGAGACGGTTTCGATGGCGTTGATTATAATGATATTTTCCGCTCTGCGGCAGGGCATCTGCGATATGACGGAAAAATGCGTCGGCTGGAGCGGGGAGGATGTGATTTCCGGCAAGCAGGATGCGGAGATAAAGAAAAAGCTGAAAAGGCGCGCGACGGCTGCGTTTGTTTTTGAGACAATATATGCCTTTGCGACGGTTGTCTCCGTTGTTGCGGCTCCGTTTGGAGACATAAACACTCTGTTTTCTATGGGCTGGGTGCTGAGGCTGCTTTTGAGCATAGTTATGCTTGTGCTCTGCATCTGGACGGGCGACGGAATAAAAAACGAAACGGGAAAATGATTTTTTCGGAGGATATTATGAACGATAATATTGAAAACGGTCTCGGCGGAAGCGAGGAGACCGAGCTTGAAAAAAAGGATAAATTCAGGGCGGACGTCTATGACTGGACGGAGGTTTTTGTCTCTGCGCTGGCGATCGTCGTTGTTATGCTTTCGTTTATACTGCGTGTTGCGACGGTCCGCGGAAGGTCTATGGAAAAGACGCTTTCGGACGGGCAGCTGCTTATAATAAGCAATATGTTCTATACGCCGACGCAGGGAGATATAGTCGTTGTTCAGCAGAACGGCGGGTATTTCGAAACGCCGCTTGTCAAGAGAGTTATTGCAACGGGCGGGCAGACCCTTTCGATCAATTTTGAAAAATGGGAGGTCAGAGTTGACGGGAAGCTCCTTGACGAAAGCGGATATGTATATTTCAGAAACTCCGCGATGGACAAGGAGGACTATTATTCCATATACGAGACATATCTTGACGGCGACGTGATGACTGTGCCGGAGGGATATATATTCGTTATGGGCGATAACCGCAACGAATCCTCTGACAGCAGAAGCACATACGTCGGGCTTGTCCGCGAAAACGAGGTTCTCGGCAAGGTTGTTTTCAGACTGTTCCCGCTGAACAAGATAGGCGCCGTAAAATCGGCGGTAAATTAAAAAAGAGAGGAAGGCAATATATGCCGTCTACACAGATCCAATGGTTTCCCGGACATATGGCGAAGACCCGCCGTATGATTGCGGAAAACCTGAAAAAAGTAGATATGACGATTGAAATACGCGACAGCAGGATACCGCTTTCGTCCGCGAACCCCGAAATCAAGCGGCTGACGGACGCAAAGCCCCGCCTTGTGCTTCTGAGCAAATGCTCGCAGGCGGATCCTTCCGTTACGGCGGAATGGAAAAGATATTTTGCGGAGAACGGCGAGAACGCCCTCTTTTATGACTGCAAGACCGGCGAGGGCATTTCGGAAATCGCTCCTGCTGCCCGCAGGCTCTGCGCGGAAAAGCTGCAAAGCTGGCAGGGCAAGGGGATGGAGGGCAGACATCTGCGCGCGATGATCGTCGGTATTCCGAATGTCGGCAAAAGCTCGCTTATAAACCGTCTTGCGGCGGACAAAAAAGCAAAGGTTGAGGACAGACCGGGTGTTACGCTCAACAAGCAATGGGTGACGACTTCGATCGGCATTGATCTGCTCGATACGCCGGGAGTCTTGTGGCCGAAGTTCGATGAGCGCAGAGTCGGCGAAAATCTTGCGATAACGGGCGCAATCAAGGACGATATTATGGATACGGACGAGCTTGCGACCGTCCTTTGCGACAGGATGAAGAATATTTATCCCCGTCTGCTCATAGAAAGATACGGCATAAGCGAGGAAGCGGTTTCCGAGGAGACGCAGCCTTGGGAGACGGTTGAAGCCATCGGCAAAAAGAGAGGATTTCTTGTCCGCGGGGGCGAGGTTGACTTTTCGCGCACGGCGAAAATGCTTCTTGACGAGCTGCGCGGCGGGAAAATGGGAAGAATATCGTTTGAAAGGCCGAGGAGAAAATAATGCCGAGCTACGAATTTGAAAACGCTTTGCGCGAAAAGGGCTATACGAGCATCTGCGGCGTTGACGAGGCGGGCAGGGGTCCGCTTGCGGGAAACGTCGTAGCGGGCGCGGTCATTATGCCCGAGGGGCTGATAATCGAGGGGCTGGACGATTCAAAAAAGCTCTCGGAAAAGAAGCGCGAAAAGCTATATGATATAATAACGGAAAAGACTATATGGGCGGTTGCCTGGGCAAGCCCTGCGGAAATTGACGAATACAATATCCTCGGCGCAACGATGCTTGCGATGAAGCGGGCAATTGAGGCTTTGCCGCAAAAGGCGGATTTTGCCCTTATAGACGGCAACCGCGCAAAGGGATTTGAAATTCCGGTTGAGACGGTTGTCAAGGGCGATTCGAGGAGCTGGTCGATTGCGGCGGCTTCGATAATCGCAAAGGTGACAAGAGACCGTCAGTGTCTGGAGCTTGACAAAAAGTATCCGGAATACGGCTTTGCGATACATAAAGGCTATCCGACAAAGGCGCATATGGAGACGGTCATAAGGCTCGGACCTTGCCCGGAACACAGAAGGAGCTTTCTGTCGTTTGTCGACAGGGCGAAAAACAATGAAAAATAACAGAAAATTCGGTTCCTTCGGGGAGGATCTTGCCGCAGAATATCTTGAAAAAGAGGGATATTCGATAACGGCAAGAAACGTCCATTTCGGACACATCGAGACAGACATCATCTGCGAAAACGAGAGCGAAATCCTTTTTGTTGAGGTCAAGACGAGGACAGACGCTGAGTTTTCCCTGCGCTACGGGAGACCCGCGGCGGCTGTCACAAAAAAGAAGCTGGAAAATATGACGCTCTGCGCGCGGCAGTATCTTTACGAGACAAAATGCCCGAAAAAGCCGAGGATAGACGTAATCGAAGTATATATAAAAGAAAACGACGGGGCGCAATCCCTTTCCGAAAAGGGAATTGTACATATAAAAAACGTGACGGGATAAAGGCTTTTCATTCTTACTTCCGGAGGCTGAAATGAACTGTTTCGATCTTCATTGCGATACCCCTTTTGAGCTTTACAAAAGAAAAACGCCGCTTGCGTCCGGCGGGACGCACATAACGGCGGAAAAAATTCGCGGCTTTGAAAAATACGCGCAGATAATGGATATATGGTCGCAGGACGACCTTTCGGGGCAGGAATGTTACGATAATTTTTTCAAGATCTACGATAATTTAATGCACGAGCTTGCGGAAAACCCGCAGTTTTGCTTCTGTCGCTCGTCCGCCGATATGAAAAACGCTTTTTCCGCGGGCAAACGCCCGATTTTCCTCGGAATCGAGGGCGGTAAGCTGCTCTGCGGCGACATTTCAAGGCTTGATACGCTTTATGCGTCGGGAGCAAGGTTTTTCACGCTTGTCTGGAAAGACGATTGCGATATAGGCGGTGCGCATAACACGGAAAACGGGCTTACGGACTTCGGGCGAAGGGTCGTCCGGAGGCTTTCGGAGCTGGGAATGGCGGTTGACGTTTCGCACGCTTCGGACAGGATGGCGGAGGAGACGATCGAGCTTTGCAAGAGCGGTAAAATCCCCGCGATTGCAAGTCATTCGAGCGCCCGCGCGATAACCTCGCACAGGCGGAATTTAACAGATGAGCTCGCAAAAAAGATCTCCGGAGCGGGAGGAATCATCGGCGTTTGCCTTGCCGGAGGTTTTCTTTCGGGTGCGGCCCCGGCGCATCTGTCGGACGCTGTGCGTCATATTATGCACTATCTCGACATCGGACTTGAAAAAAGCGTCTGCATAGGAGCCGATCTTGACGGCGCAACTCCGCCGGAGGAGATAAAGGACGTTTCCGATATGCCGCGACTGTATGAGGCGGTTTTATCGGCAGGGGTTGACAAAGGCACGGCAGAGGACATATTTTTCCGCAACGCGGCGAGGTTTGTTTCAGAATATATGTAATGCGGCTTGCGCCGCAAAATTCAGATATTTTTCTGCTTGAAGGTTGCGCAGACGGTGTCTGTGCAGCTTGTTGCATAGCTCGGTCCGACATTTATCTTGTCTGCCTTGCAGGTGCAGTCGCCGTCGTGGTAAACGCAGTTTGTAACGTCGCAAGAGACGCCGCCGTTCTTTTTGCAGGTCTTGCAGGTGGCTTTATCCTTGCCGAGGGTATCTTTTCTATCAAATTCCATTGCAATATCACACATCCTTTTCGGGATGTCCTTTCATAACACGGTTTTGCCTTTTTGAAGGCAATCAAAGTTTGCCCCGCAGACGACGGAAATATGCCGTTTTGAAACCGACAAAATTTTAGAAAAACAAATTTTTTGAGGAGGCAGAAGCCTTTGCTTTATACAATAGGCGACCTTCATCTCTCGCGCACGGTCAAAAAGCCGATGGATATTTTCGGCGCGAGATGGAACGGTCATAACGAAAAAATCGAAGAAAACTGGAGAAGAAAGATAACGGCGGAGGATACCGTCGTTATTCCCGGAGACATATCGTGGGCGATGACACTGGAGGAGGCGAGAGCGGATTTTGATTTTATCGAATCGCTTCCCGGAAAGAAAATTATGCTCAAGGGCAACCACGATTATTATTGGCAGACAAAGAAAAAACTCTGTGACTTCATCTCCTCCTGCGGCTACGAAACGATGACGTTTCTCCAGAATGACGCCGTTGAAACGGAGGATTTTATCATCTGCGGCTCGCGCGGCTGGTATAACGACGATAAGGAAAACCTTGCGAGAGGAGCGGACAACAGAAAGATCATCGCAAGGGAGGTCGTGCGACTGAAAATGAGCATCGACGCGGCGAAAAAACTGCGCGACGCGGCGGCTGAACGCGGCGAAAAAAAGGAAATTCTTGCATTTTTGCATTTCCCCGCAATCTTCAAGGGATATATGTGCGATGAGATAATTATGGAGCTTTACAGGGGCGGTATCGGGCGTTGCTATTACGGTCATATTCACGGAAATTATGACGCTCCCGCAAAAATAAATTATGCCGATATAGATTTTTATCTCGTTTCGGCGGATTATTTGCTCTTTGACCCGCTTGCGATACAAAAAAATGTTGACATTGCAAGCAAATAATGATATAATTGACCTTGTATGTCAAGTGACAAAAGATAAATAAATCGGAGGAAATAAAAATGAAAGTATTAAAAGTCGGCGATGCCGAAAAAAACTGCAAAGAGCTTGAAATTCAGATAGACCGCGCGGAATTTGATGCCGCTGTCGACGCTGCGTTCAAGAAAAACGCCGGAAAGATGAATGTTCCCGGCTTCAGAAAAGGCAAGGCTCCCAGAGCAATTATCGAAAAAATGTACGGCAAGGGCGTTTTCTATGAGGATGCTTTGAACGAGGTCGTTCCGAAGGCTTATGCGGACGCTCTTACGGAGACCGCTCTCGAAGTCGTTTCCGCACCCGAATATGATGTCAAATCTCTTGATGATGACGGCGTTGTCATCACCGTCAAGGTTTTCGTAAAGCCCGAATGCACTCTTAAGGCATACAAGGGTCTGAAGGCAGAGAAGGAAAACGTTACAATCGGCGACGAGGCTGTCGATCACGAAATTCAGACAGTCCGCGAGAGAAACGCAAGAGAAGTTGACGTAACCGATCGCCCGGCACAGAACGGCGACTGCGTTGTGTTCGATTTTGAAGGCTTCGCAGACGGTAAGGCGTTCGAAGGCGGCAAGGCAGAGAAGTATCATCTCAAGCTCGGTTCGGGACAGTTCATCCCCGGCTTTGAAGATCAGATCTGCGGACACAACATCGGCGATGAGTTCGACGTTGAGGTTACCTTCCCCGCAGATTACCACGAAACAACTCTCGCAGGCAAGCCCGCAACTTTCAAATGCAAGCTCCACGAGATCAAATTCGACGAGCTTCCCGCTCTTGACGACGAGTTTGTAAAGGACGTTTCCGAATTCGATACTCTCGATGAATACAAGGCAGACATAAAGGCTAAACTCGAAGAGAATGCAAAGAAAGCACAGCAGGCAAAGATCGACGAGCAGCTTCTCGACGCTCTCTGCGAAAATCTCGAAGCCGAGATTCCGGAAGCTATGTTCGAAACAGAACTCGATGCGTGCCTGCGCGACTACGAAAACCGCCTCCGTTATCAGGGCATAGATATGAAGACGTTTATGCAGTACACGGGCGCAACGGTTGATTCTCTCAAGGCGCAGCTCCGTCCGCAGGCTGAAAAGAACGTAAAGATCCGTCTCGCTCTTGAAGCTGTCGCAAAGCTCGAAGGTCTCACGGCAGACGCAGAGAAGATCGAAGCGGAATACAAGAAGATCGCAGACGCATACGGCATTGATATTGAAAAGGTCAAATCTGCCGTAAACGAAAAGGACATCGCGGCAGACGTTGTAGTTGCCGAAGCTCTTGAGCTTGTCCGCGCAAACGCAGACGTAAAGACGAAGAGAGCCGCTGCGAAGAAGCAGACAAAGAAGGCTGAAACGGCAGAGGACGGCGCAGAGCCAGTCGAAACGGCGGAGCCGGCAAAAAAGACAACAAGAAAGTCTACAAAGAAAACAACAGAAACCAAGACCGAAGGCGACGCGGAATAAGCTGAATTCTCCGCAAAGCCGAAGGCAATGAAAGGAGATATTTTATGGCACTTGTACCTTATGTAATAGAACAGACGAGCAAGGGGGAACGCTCTTATGACATTTATTCCCGCCTGCTCAACGACAGAATCGTTTTCCTCTCGGACGAGATAAACGACGTAACGGCGTCCCTCGTTGTGGCGCAGCTTCTGCATCTCGAATCGCAGGATCCGGATAAGGACATTGCTCTTTATATCAACAGTCCCGGCGGCTCGGTTACCGCGGGTATGGCAATTTTCGATACGATGAATTATATCAAATGCGACGTATCGACGATTTGCGTCGGTATGGCGGCGAGTATGGGCGCGTTCCTGCTTGCGGCGGGCGCAAAGGGCAAGAGATTTGCTCTCCCGAACAGCGAGATTATGATTCATCAGCCGCTCGGCGGAATGCAGGGTCAGGCAAGCGATATGAAGATTCACGCAGACCACATAATAAAAATCAGACAGCGCATAAACGAAATTCTTGCGCGCGAGACGGGCAAGCCGATCGAACAGATCGAAATCGACACCGATCGCGACAATTTCCTCAGCGCAGACGAAGCTGCGGCTTACGGACTTATCGACAAGGTGATCGACAAGCGCATCTGACGAAAGGAAGAGTCCAATGGCTGACAACAAAAGAACATTGCCCCGCCGCTGTTCATTCTGCGGAAGAAGCGAGGATCAGGTCGGATTTCTTATTCCGTCGCCGCTCGGAGCTTATATCTGCGACGATTGCGTTTTCGCCTGCGAACAGCTGATTGCCGATTATCATTCGTCCGAAAGCGAAAGCGGGCTTACAGAGCTTGCCGACCTTCCGAAGCCGAAGGAGATAAAGGCTGTCCTTGACGAATACGTCATCGGGCAGGACGAGGCAAAGATCGCGCTTTCCGTTGCGGTCTATAACCATTACAAGAGAATATCGCAGAAGGAAAAGGATGACGACGGAGTTGAGATTCAGAAGAGCAACGTGCTCCTCCTCGGCCCGACGGGTGTCGGCAAGACATTCCTTGCGCAGACGCTTGCGAAAACTCTGAAGGTTCCTTTTGCGATTGCAGACGCAACAACGCTCACCGAAGCGGGCTATGTCGGAGAGGATGTTGAAAATATTCTTCTCCGTCTCATTCAGGCGGCGGATTATGACGTTGAGCTTGCGGAAAAGGGAATAATCTATATCGACGAGATCGATAAGATTTCCCGCAAGAGCGAAAACCGCTCGATCACCCGTGACGTTTCGGGCGAGGGCGTTCAGCAGGCGCTCCTCAAAATTCTTGAGGGCACAACGGCAAACGTTCCCCCGCAGGGAGGAAGAAAGCATCCGGGGCAGGATTTCATCCAGATTCATACGGAAAACATTCTGTTCATCTGCGGCGGCGCGTTCGACGGGCTTGAAAAGATTATCGATAAGCGCAAGGGAACGTCCGGCGTGGGCTTCGGCAGCGAGCTAAAGGGCAAAGCCGAAAAGACGCAGGGCGGACTTCTCCGCGACGTAACGGCGCACGACATTGTAAAATACGGGCTTATACCGGAGCTTGTCGGCAGGTTGCCCGTCATCGTCAGTCTCTCGGAGCTTGACGAAGCTGCGCTTGCGAGAATTCTCCGCGAACCGAAAAACGCAATCCTCAAGCAGTATAAAAAGCTCGTCGGAATGGACGGGGTTGATATAGTGTTTACGGACGACGCAATCTCCGGAATTGCGAAACGCGCGATTGAAAGAGGCACGGGCGCAAGAGGCCTCCGCGCAATAATGGAGGAGATAATGCTTCCGATTATGTATGAGATACCTTCAATGGAAAATCTCAAGTCCGTGACCGTCACGGCGGAAACGCTTGACGGAGGAAAACCCGAGCTTGTATTTGATGAAAAATAACATTTAAAATCGTTCCGACCCAAAATCGGAGCGATTTTTTGCGTTCCTTTCCGCTGAAAACCCGAAAAATGCAGAAACGCTTGTTATACAGGCGAATAAAATCGAAAAAACATTTGTATAAAACGAAAAAATCTGCATAGCGCAAGGATTTTTCGGTCGATAATATCAGCGTCATAAATTATCGCCGAAAGGCCGAAAGGAACGAAACATATGAATAAAAATCAAAGAAAAAGACAGTTAAACAGAGGGCTTGCCATCGCTCTCGCTCTTCTCCTCGCTGCGACTATCGCGATAACGGTAATCGCATTTTCGTCCTCCAAAAAGGCAAAGCCGAAGCCCGGTGAGACGACAACTTCCGGAACAGTCGTGACTACAACGGGCAGCCGCGCGACGACAACGACGGCTCCCTCCGGAACAACAACCGAAAAGTCCGGAGACAACCCCGTAGTTGCAAAGCCAGATAAAATGATTATCCCCGTTTCCGGCGGGACGATGCTGAAGGAATATTCAAAGGATGTTCCCGTATGGTCGCTGACTATGGAGGATTACCGTATCCACGGCGGCATTGACATCGAGGCGGCTGCCGGATCGGCTGTCGTTGCCTCTGCGGACGGCACAGTTACGCTTGTCGTGGCTGACCCGATGATGGGGCAGACCGTCGAGATAACGCATTCGGAGGGCTGCAAGACCGTTTATAAGAACCTCTCGACAAAGATTCCCGAGGGGCTGAAGCAGGGAGCAAAGGTCAAAGCGGGGGACACCATCGGTTATGTCGGCGATACGTCGCTTACGGAGATTTCGGAGGAGCCGCACCTGCATTTTGAGGTCTGGCTGGACGGAGCAACCGCAGATCCCGTCTCGTTTTTCGACGTACCGAAAAAGGATCCCGCAACTGATTTCGAGGATAAATAAACGCTGCGCAGGGGCGTCGGGAAACCGGCGCCTTTTGCTTTGAAAAAACAGTAATTTTCACGCCGTGGCGGAAATATAATATAATAAATAAGGAAACGCCGGACAAAAACACCCTCTCCGGCGGGGATGAGAAGGGGCGGAAAGGGGAAAATTTTTCATAGGAAGAGCAAAATACGGAGCTTTTTTGTCAAAAATTCCTGAAAAAGCAGATTTTTTTCAAAAATATTGCCCGATTTTTAAACTCAATTCGAACATTGTACTTGACAAAATCGCAAAGAGATGATAAAATAACACTAAACACAGTATCGAGTATTTTTCAGACGATATTCGGTGCGGTAAAAATTCTTTAATATATTAAAAGGAGATTTATTTCATGAAGAAATTTTTGTCACTTCTTCTCGTGGCAGTAATGGTCTTTGGTGTTATAGGTCTTGTTGGTTGCGGTAAGGATAAGGTTACAACTACAACTGCTCCCGCCACTACCACAACAACAACTACTACTACCACAGCAGCAACCACGACAACTACGACAACAACAACCACGACAACGACGACGACAACTGCACCGGCTACAACAACTACAACTACAACAACTACAACTGCTCCCGTTACAACTACAACAACGGAAGGCACAACAACCACAACAGAAATGGTTACAACGACCGTTCCGATGTTCGCTCGTTTTGACTTCGGTACAGACACAAAGGCTCAGGACGACAAGCAGACATCTCACGAATGGCTCAAGAACAACCTTACATACAACGAAGATTACCTCAAGGTTGAGTTCCTTGAAGACTCTTGGAAGATCTACGCTCTCAGAGATTACGTTAAGGGCGAGACTCACGCAGACGCTTATGCGATCACATTCGAAAACCTTATCGACCTCGATTATGACGATCTCGTAGCAGGTTGGGGTACTTGGACTCGTTATCCCTCTCAGACTGGTAACGTCGGCAAGAGCTGGGAAGGCAAGCACCAGTATATGAAGATTCGTATCAAGAATATGACTCTCAACAATATGATCAGCTTCGGCTTCAAGTGCAACGGTTCCTTCGGAACAACGACAAACGTAAGCAATATGTATCTCCAGGGCGGTATGGGCGAAGGCGGATCCGCTGACACAGTTGCAAAAGAAGTAAGCAACGAATGGAAAGTTTATTACTATGACGTTCCTATGTGCTGCCAGGCTTGCTCTTGGTCTTACGGCGCAGGTCGTGACTCTGACAATTGCAAGTCCTATTCTGAATGGCTCAAGAGAAACGCTCAGACAGGCGGTAGCAACGGTCTTAACTGGACAAACGCAGGTACAGGCAGCGTTGCAGGTATCAAGTTCAACCTCCTCGGTGCAGCATATTATATCGGTTCCAGAGCTGAAACAACAGGTCTCTGGTGCGATTCTCGTGCAAACATCAAGAGAGGTAACTGCATAGAAATCGACTACATCGTATTCGGTTCTACAGTTGAACAGCTCGAGACTTACAAGTCCAAGATGGAGCTCGCAGCAACAAAGTAATCTGATAGATTATATAAAACAACGCCTTTCGGGGCGTTGTTTTTTTGCGAAAAAACGGATGTATAAAAAAACGCATTTTCAGACAAAATTATAATCAGACCCCGCGACATTTTCAACAGCCTTCGAAAATCCGTTTTTCCGAACTTCCGGGTCCTGAAAAAGGAAGCGGCGAAAGGTGAATTTTGACAAAAAACAAGCCGAAAATTAGGATAAAATGCTCAAAAAATTAAAGTATTTCCTCTTTCGGATTGACAGAATATATAAACAATGATATAATTATAAGTAATGCGGGAGACCGCAAAAAATAATAATATAAGGAGATAAACAATGAAAAAGTTTATTGCGCTTATGATTGCCGTTGTTATGGTGATCGGTGTTATAGGCCTTGTTGGTTGCGGTAAGAATCCCGACACAACGACAACAGAGGCTCCCGCACCCGCAACAACCACATCGACGACAACCGAAGCATCCACAACTACGACTACGACAACAACCGAAGCTACAACAACCGCTTCCGAAACAACAACAGAGGCAGTACAGATTCAGACAACGACTCTTCCTGCATTCCTCCGTTTTGACTTCGGTACGGACACGATGGCTCAGGCTGAAGGTCAGACATCTCACGAATGGCTTGTTAACGCTCTTTCCTACAACAAGGACCTCATCACAGTTGAATTCCTTGAAGACTCCTGGAAGATCACAGCTAACAAGGACTATGCGACAGATGACGCTTCCGACGGCTACGCTATCGCTTTTGCTAAGATAGTTGAGCTTGATTATGAAGATCTCGTTCCCGGCTGGGGCACTTGGGCAAGATACCCCGTTAACACGACATATGTTGGCAACCCCGCATCCTGGGAAGGCAAGCATCAGTATATGAAGATCCGTATAAAGAACAATACGGCAAACAATATGATCAGCTTTGGTTATATCGGTAACAACGGTTCCTTCGGAACAACGTTCTGCGTAAGCAATATGTATATGCAGGGCGGAGACGACAAGCTCACTTGCACGCCCTCCGATGAATGGGCAGTTTATTACTATGACGTTGGCAAGTGCTGCCAGGTTTCTTCTTGGGCTTACGGCGCAGGCAGAAACGACAACACAAACGTTGGCGTAGCTACTTCCTTTACACAGTGGGTAGAGCTTTACGGACCTACAAACGCATACAACGGCCTCAACTGGTCAACAGTCGGCGGTCCTTGCGGCGGTCTCAAGTTCAACCTCCTCGGCGCTGAAAAGTATCACAGCAGAGCTCCCTCTTGGTGCGACTCTCGTGCAAACATCAAGAAGGGCGCAACTGTTGAAGTTGACTATATCTTCTTCGGCTCGACAATCGAGCAGCTCGAAGCTATCAAGTCCAAGATGGAGCTTGCAGCGAAATAATTGAATTTATTTCAGATGAAACGGCAGAACGCAGGTTCTGCCGTTTTTTTCATCCCCAAAATGCGGAATAGCTGAAAAATACAAAAAGAGGCTGTATATGTACAAGGGTTTAACGGGCGATGCCGTTGACACGGAAAAGGCAAAATGATAAAATATAATAAACGCTCTATCAAAAATAAGCGGCGACTTGCTTGTTTGGGCGATAAAAATTTTAAAAAGGAGATAATTATGAAGAGAATTATCACACTTCTCTTGGCTGTTGCAATGCTTGCAGGCGTTGTTATGCTCGCTGTTGCGTGCGGCGGTAACCCCGATGTTACGACAACAAATGGCGGCAAAACTACAACAACCGGCAGCAGCGGCGGCGTTACAACAACGGGTAACAGCGGCAATGTAACGACAACCGGCGGCAGTAGCGGCGTTACAACAACCGGCAATAGCAGCGCAACGACAACCGGCGGCAGCGACGATCCCTCTGAATGGGACGGTCTTACAAAGCTCCCCGGAAAAGAACACGTTGACTTCGGCGGCAGAACGTTTTTCATTGCTTCCAGAGACGACGGTCAGGGCTACGACACAACAAACGAAGTTTGGGTCGAATCGCTCACAGGCAATGCTTATAATGACTCCGTTTACGAGAGAAACAAGATTATGCAGGA
>DLLG01000020.1:0-416 GCA_002479075.1 Clostridiales bacterium UBA7568 | reverse complement strand
TATAACTGCACAATCAAGGTTGATAAAAACGGTCAGGACGGATACGACGCGGATTTTGCTTCCGGCGGCGGCAAATATATTGCAAGCACAGCGCAGTATGGTCAGCCGTTTATTACCAAGGGCTATTACAACGTTCATAGCCTCGGTATCGACCTCCAGAGGGAATGGTGGGATCAGAACTATATAAACGATCTTACCTATGACGGCAAGCTCTATTCGATAATCGGTGACTTTGCCCGCCTGGCTATGGGATGCACCTGGGTTGTTATCTTCAACAAGACTGTTTATGAAAATCGCGGTATTGACGACGATATTTATCAGCTCGTTCGTGACCGCAAATGGACAATCGATAAGATGATGGAAATGAGCTCAAAGGCTGTTTACGATACGGACGGTAGCACAGACTATAAGGTCGG
>DLLG01000012.1:47691-96624 GCA_002479075.1 Clostridiales bacterium UBA7568 | reverse complement strand
TTTTCATTGTCTTTTTCTCCTTTATGGAATTGTTTTTGCCGACGCCGGGACAAAGAACATCTCCTGCGTCGGCAGAAAAGAGATGTCCCGCTTAATTGCTTGCGCAAACGTATCCAGCCTGAAACGGCTGTTCCCCCCGCTTGTGCAAAATGTTGATAGAATGAACATTATAAAAGCGTCATTTGTCGGAAAAATGCACACAGGTAAGAACTGAAAGCGCATCGCCCGGCTTCTATTCGCCCGCTTTTCCGCAAAACAGCGGAAATATAGCATTTTCCACAAATAAATTATATAGGATAAACGGTTGTTTGTCAATAATTCCTGCACGTTTTTGAAAAAATTCCCGCATCCGTTTTCGGGGCGGGAGGGGAACACCGCGGATGTGTGTCAAATCCTGTTGTCTTTCATAAAATGGCATAGAATAAAAATAAAAGGAGCTGATATTTTGAACGGAAAACTCAGAACCGCGTGCAACCTGCCGCTTCCGTATCCGGAGGTGTGTGTTTCCGCACCGAACGCAAATTATGCAAGACTTCTGTCGACTGCGTATGCGGGCGACGGAGGGGAGCTCTCCGCAATACTTCAATATACATACGGGCACATAGTTACGGAGAATGCCGAGCCGGCACAGCTTTCTGCCGTGCTTTCCTGCGTTTCGATGACGGAGATGCGTCATCTTGAGATCCTCGGCGAGCTGATATATAAGCTCGGCGGAGACCCGAAATTCTGTGATATGCAAAGGCGCGGGTGCTTTGATGCGTCGAAGGTCAATTATCAGACCTCGCCTGATAGAGTTCTGCGTGCGGGGATAGCGGGAGAAAAGGCGGCGATTGCTATGTACAGAGATCTCATCCGCCGCATCGATGACAGTTGTATCCGGGAGATGCTGCGGCGCATAATTCTCGACGAGGAGCACCACATAAAGATATTCTCCGAGCTTCTCGGAACGGCGAGATAGTTTTGGGGCGAAAACGGAAGATTTTCATTGACTAACCGTGCGCGCGGTGATATAATACTTGCTTGAAATGACGGTTACATCAGCAAAAAGAAAAAAGCCGCCGAAGCGACTTCCGTTTTTGGAGCAGATGACGGGAATCGGTTCTCGCGGCTCGACGCCGCTCGGTCATCGGCGGCTCTGACAGTTCTCGCTACCGCTCGGTCACACTCGGGTTCTGATAGCCGTCTAAGGCTGTCATTCATTACCCTCGTGCCGCTTCGCTGCGTCAAAGGCTGTCATTCACTACCGCCTTCTCCGCTTCCCGCCAAAGAAAAAATAAAAGCCGCCGAAGCGACTTTCATTTTTTGGAGCAGATGACGGGAATCGGACCCGCGTAGTCAGCTTGGGAAGCTGATATTCTACCATTGAACTACATCTGCGAAAAAAGCCCGGAGAAACCGAGCCTTTGGAGCTAATGATGGGACTCGAACCCATGACCTGTTGATTACGAATCAACTGCTCTACCGACTGAGCCACATTAGCATTGCTTTTCGAAGCGTATTAAAGTTTATCATAAACAGAGCGTTTTGTCAATATTTTTTTGAATTATTTTTTGAAAGGAAATCGGACGTATGAATTTAACAGACCGCGGAGAGGTTAAAAGGCTTCTTGATAAATACGGTCTTGCCCCGAAAAAGGGCAGAGGGCAGAACTTCCTCGCAAATGCGAATGTCGTCTACGATATAGCTGACCTTTGCGGAGATGAGGACAGGTGCGTCATAGAGATCGGGCCCGGCGTCGGCGCGATGACGGCGGAGCTCTGCAAAATGTATAAAAAGGTGCTTGCGATCGAAGTTGACAGCGACCTTATCCCGCTTCTCTCGGAGGCGCTTGGCGAATACGAAAATCTTGAAATAATCGAGGCGGATGCTATGAAGGTCGATTTCGTCGCCCTTGTGCGGGAGAAGTTTCCCGGAGAGAAGGTTTCCGTCTGCGCAAATCTGCCTTACTACATAACGTCGCCCGTTATAATGCGCCTGCTTGACGCTTCGGAGGTGTTTGAATCGATAGTCGTTATGATACAGAAGGAGGTTGCGGATAGGCTTTGTTCCGCTCCCGGAACGGCGGACTTCGGCGCGATAACGCTTGCTGTTGACTATAAAGCGGAGGCGAAGAAATGCTTTACGGTCTCTGCCGGCAACTTTATCCCGCCCCCGAAGGTTACCTCTGCCGTCGTCAGGATGAAGATAAGGGAAAATCCGCCTGTTTCGCCCGTTTCGGTCGACAATATGTTCGCGCTTATCCGCGCGGCGTTTGCGCAGAGAAGAAAGACATTCTCAAATGCGGTCAGGGCGGTTTCATCAAAATACAGCAAGGAGGATATTGAAAGCGCACTCGTCTCGCTCGGGCTTCCGGCAGACGTCCGCGGGGAAAGGCTCGGGCTTTCAGAATATGCTGCGCTTTCCGATATTTTGCCGCTATGACAAATGAAAAGCTTGAAAAATTCAAAGAATTTATAAAAGGGAAGACCGTCTCGCTTGTCGGAGCGGGGATAAGCAATATGTCGTGCGTCGATATGCTGCTTTCCTACGGTGCAACTCTGACCGTCAGAGACAAAAATCCCGACCCTACCTACACGCCGGACGGAGAAGGCGGCAGGGTTGAGAGAGTCGCGCCGATACTTTCCGAAAAGGGCGTCGGTATGCGCTTCGGAGATGATTATCTCTCGGAACTTTGCGATAACGTCATCATAAAAACGCCCGGGATACGCTCCGATCTGCCCGAATTTCTGCGGGCGGAGGAAAGCGGCTCGGTTCTGACATCGGAGGCGGAGCTTTTCTGCAATCTCTGCCCCTGCAAAATAATTGCCGTTACGGGTAGCGACGGAAAAACGACAACTACAACCCTGATTTATAAAATGCTCTCCGCAGAGGCGGAAAACACGGAGAAGAAAGTATTCCTCGGCGGGAACATCGGCACGCCACTTCTTCCGAAAGTCGCCGAAATGCGCGCCTGCGACTTTGCCGTTCTCGAACTTTCCAGTTTCCAGCTTCACAGAATGAGCTTTGCGCCGTATCGCGCCGTAATAACGAATATATCCCCGAATCACCTGAACTGGCACAGGGATATGACCGAATATGCCGAAAGCAAGGCGAATATATTTGCTCATCAGGATAAAGATTGCAGGCTTGTGCTCAACGCCTGTGACGGGTATACAGATGATTTTCGCTCCCGCGCAATGGCGCAGGTTGTGTTGTTTTCTTCAAAGGGTGATCCTGAGGGAGACGCCGTCTGGCTTTCCGGAGACGATGTTTTTGCCCGTTTTTCGGGGGAGACGAGAAAGGTTATGTCCCGCTCGGACATCCGCCTTGTCGGACTGCACAACGTTGAAAATTATATGGCGGCGATCTCCGCTTTGGACGGTCTTGTTTCGGACGGGACTGTGCGCAGGGTTGCGGGAGACTTTGCCGGAGTGCGACACAGAATCGAAGAGGTGTGCACGAAAAACGGCGTAAAGTTTTATAACAGCTCAATAGACACAACGCCGACGAGGACTCTTGCGGCGCTTCGGTCGTTTGAAAAACCGCCGATAGTCATCTGCGGAGGGTCGGACAAGAACCTGCCAATGGATACCCTTGCGGCAGAGCTTGAAAAAAGGGCGAAATACATAGTGCTGACGGGGACGACAGGCGTCCGCCTTGCGGAGCTTTTTGATACCGTCGGCTATAAAAAATACATATATGAAAGAGATTTTGAAAAGGCTGTCCGCGCGGCGGCGGGCTTTGCGGAGGAGGGCGACATTGTTCTGCTTTCTCCGGCGGCAGCGAGCTTTGACAGCTTCCGCAATTTTGAAAAACGCGGCGACTTTTTCTGCGACATAGTCAGAAATCTCTGAAAAACGGAAGGATAAAAAGATGGAACTTTCAAAGAAGTTAAAAGAGATCGACGATGCGGCGCTGAAGGCGCTTGCGCCCGTCTTTGCGGATTTTGACAGAATTTCCGCGGAAAATACGGAGAAGGTGCTCTGCTCGTTTGCAAAGCACCGCGTCTCCGACTCAATGTTTGCCGGATCGACCGGCTACGGCTATACTGACAACGGCAGGGATGCGCTTGACAGAATATATGCGGATGTTTTCGGAGCGGAGGCAGCTTTCTGCCGGCACAGTATCGTAAACGGTACGCACGCAATATCGATTGCGCTTTTCGGCCTGCTCCGTCCGGGCGACATAATGCTTTCGATAACCGGTCGTCCGTATGACACGCTTTCGGACGTCATTGGCGACAGAACGCACGACGGCACAGGCTCCCTCGCCGATTTCGGCGTCGGATACGACGAAACAGAACTGTGCGAGGGCGGCATAGATTATCCCTCGGTTGAAGAAAAGATTGCAAAGTACGGCGAGAAAATAAAGGTCATATTCATTCAGAGATCCAAGGGCTACGGCATCCGCCCGACGTTTTCCTCGGAGGAGATCGGGGAGATGGTGCGCTTTTGTCACGAAAGGTCGGGGGCTTATGTCGTCGTTGACAACTGCTACGGCGAATTCTGCGACGAAAAAGAGCCGACGGACTTCGGAGCTGACGTCATAGTCGGCTCGCTTATAAAAAACCCCGGTGGCGGTATGGCAAACTGCGGCGGGTATGTTGCGGGGACGGCAAAGGCTGTCGAGCTAATCTCATACAGGCTGACAACTGTCGGAATAGGGACGGAGGTCGGCGCGACGATCGGCGAAAACCGCAATCTTTTCAGGGGATTTTTCCTTGCACCGCACGTCGTTGCGCAGGCGAAAAAAACGGCGGCATATGCTTCATACGTTTTCTCCGCTCTCGGCTATGAGGTTTCTCCGTCATATGACTGCGCGCGCCACGATATAATCCAGACGGTCACTCTCGGCACGCCCGAGGGGCTCTGCGCATTTTGCAGGGGCATACAGGCGGGCTCTCCTGTTGACGCCTTCGTAACGCCAGAGCCTTGGGCAATGCCCGGCTATGCGGACGAGGTCATTATGGCGGCGGGAGCATTTGTTTCCGGCTCGTCGATCGAAATCTCGGCGGACGGACCTCTCCGCGAGCCGTATACGGCGTATTTCCAGGGCGGACTGACGTTTGAAAGCGGAAGATATGCCATTCTCAAAGCGGCTAAATGCCTGCTGGGGGAATAAATACCGAAAATAAATAATTATGAAAAACGCACGGAAAATATCCGTGCGTTTTTTTGTTTTCGTGCCCTTTATTGTGACAAATTATTTGCCCGGACAGGGTTTATAATTAGAAAAAAGGACAGGGGGCGAAGGCGATGACGGAAGAAATATACGGCGACGTATTGTTTCTTATAAACTTCTCAATGGACTTTCTCTCGCTTTTCATAACGGGGAAAATATTGCATCTGAAAATGAATAAATGGCGACTGCTCGCCTCGGCGACGTTTGGCGGGGTGTACGGCGTTGCTTCGCTCTTTTTCCCGTTTGACGGGGTGCTCCTCGTGTTGGCAAACGCTGTTTGCGCGCTTCTTATGTGCCTTGCGGCGTTTCACAGGAAAAAATGTATGCCTGCGACGCTTGTCTCGTGTCTGCTGTTTTACGGCGTCGGGATGCTTCTTGGCGGGGTGATGACTGCTATATATTCAAGGCTCGGAAGGTATACGGGGTATATTTCGATAGGCGGCAGCATCGCAACGGTGTTTGGTGATATACCGATATGGGCTTTCGGTCTTGCGGCGGGAGCCGCCGCGCTTGCGACGTATATCTGCGGGCGCATCATATCAAGAAAAAGCTCGGCGGAGAGCGTAAATATAAGAATCGGCTTCGGGGGCAGGACTGCGGAGGCGAGGTGCCTTGTCGATAGCGGAAATCTGCTCGCGGAGCCAATCACGGGGACGCCGGTCATATTTTTGAAGAACGAGGTTGCCTGCAAAGTTTTTCCTTCCGAAATACTTTCGGCTATGAAAGAAAAAGGCGTATGCGCGAGCATTGAAACGATGAAAAGACTGCGTTTTGTGCCGTCTGCCTCGGTAAACGGGGAGGGAACTGCCACGGCGGCGGTGCCCGATTTCTGTTATATTGATACCGTGCGTGGCGAGCTTGCAAAAAAAGCGCTCATTGCTGTCGATTTTTCGGGTTGCGACTTTGGCGGGACGGACGGTATCGTTCCGAAAATACTTATATAAAAGAGGTGGAGAGGATATGTTTTTTGCAAAAATAATGTCGCGGATAAAAGAGGCATTTTGCTCGCTTTTGCGAAAGCTCGGCATTTTGGGCGAGGTGCATTATATAGGCGGAGCGGAGACTCTTCCTCCCCCGCTTACGGCGGAAGAAGAAACGGATATTCTTTCCCGTCTTGACGAGGACGAAAGCCTGCGGAGAGTCCTTGTTGAAAGAAATCTGCGGCTCGTTGTTTACATAGCGCGGAAGTTTGAAAACACGGGCGTCGGGCTTGAGGACCTTGTTTCCATCGGAACAATCGGGCTGATAAAGGCGGCAAATACGTTCAGATCAGATAAGAACATCAAGCTCGCAACATACGCCTCCCGTTGTATTGAGAACGAAATACTTATGTATATAAGAAAAAATCAGAATCAGCGGCTTGAACTTTCGCTCGATGCGCCGCTCAGCTCGGATCGCGACGGAAACGAGCTGCTTCTCTCCGATATACTCGGAAGCGACGAGGAAAACGTCGGAAAGCGGCTTGAGGACGAGGAGGAAAAGAGTGCGATTGCAGAAGCGGTTGCGCTTCTCGGAGAGCGGGAGAGGGAGATAATTGAACTGAGGTTCGGGCTCGGAGGAAGGCGGGAAATGACGCAAAAAGAGGTTGCGGATGCGCTCGGAATATCGCAATCTTATATATCAAGGCTTGAAAAAAAGACGATAAACCGCTTAAAAGAGCAGATTGAAAGCAAAATCTGAAAAAAATCCGAAAAAAATCGAAAAAACACTTGCAAAAAAATAAAGAGTGTGATATATTAAATAAGCTATGAATTTAGAAAGGGAGAAGGTGTGAAAATGAAAGAGGGAATCCATCCTAAGTACGTTGATGCAACCGTCAGATGTGCTTGCGGCGAAGTCATTCAGACAAAATCGACTAAGGGCGATTTCAAAGTTGAAATTTGCTCAAAATGCCATCCTTTCTATACCGGAAAACAGAAATTCGTTGATTCCGGCGGGCGTGTCGATAAGTTCAAGAAGCGTCTTGAAGGAAAGAAATAATCAGGTTAATGACTTTGATTTGGCGGGGAAACGCACAGCAGAAGCTAGTGCGCGCACCCGCCTTTTTTCTGCTTTCTGAAAGGAGAACAAACTATGGAATTTACAAGCAAGGAAGCTATAACAAACGTTGCGCTTGTCGGCGTTTTTCTGCCCGGTGACGACGAGAGAAATTTTGAAGCGTCGCTCTGCGAGCTTGAAAGGTTGACAGAAACAGCCGGCGGAAAGGTTATCGCAAGGCTGACGCAGAACAGAGAAAACCCCGAGCCGAGAACATATATCGGGCAGGGGAAAGTTGAAGAGCTGAAAGAGCTTTGCGAAAACAACGATATTGATACAGTCATTTTTGACTGCGAGCTTTCGCCATCGCAGATAAAGAATCTTGAGGATGACACCGACCTGCGCGTGATAGACAGAAGTATGCTCATTCTCGATATTTTCGCTCTTCACGCCGTAAGCGGAGAGGGAAAATTGCAGGTTGAGCTTGCACAGCTGAAATATACCGTTCCGCGACTGACGGGCAAAGGCAGCGAGCTTTCAAGGCTCGGCGGCGGTATCGGCACAAGGGGTCCCGGCGAATCCAAGCTGGAAACCGACCGAAGACACGTCAGACGTCGCATTGACGCTTTGCGCGAGCAGATAGAACGTCTCGAAAAGAACAGAACTACACAACGCGCACAGAGAAAACGCTCCGGCATTTTTTCCGTTGCGATCGTCGGATATACGAATGCGGGAAAATCGACACTGCTCAACGCTCTGACGGGCGCGGGAATTCTTGCCGAGGACAAGCTCTTTGCGACTCTCGACACGACAACGAGAAAATATTCTCTCCCGTCGGGAGAGGAAATCCTGCTGACGGACACCGTCGGATTTATCCGCAACCTGCCGCATCATCTTATAGACGCTTTCAAATCGACTCTTGAGGAGCTGAAATATGCGGATGCGCTGATGATAGTCGTCGATGCGAGCGATCCCGAGTGTGCGGCGCAGATAGAGGTTACGGAAAAGCTTATATCTGAGCTTGGCGCGGGCGGGCTACCGACGCTTTACGTCTTCAATAAATGCGATATAGGAATAAGGGATGTGATTTCTCCCTTTGAAGATTCGAAAAAAGAGAGGATTTTCATTTCCGCAAAGACGGGAGACGGACTTTCGGAGCTTTCCGAAAAGCTCGAAAACCTTGCCCACGGCGGCAAAAAACAGCTGACATTTGTTTTCCCGCACGGCGATCTCTCAAAGAAAAACATCCTTTATAAAAATGCAACCGTCCTCTCTGAGGAATACGGCGAGGAGGGCGTTACCGTCGTTGCCGTGGCAGATGAAAAAACAGCGGGTCAGCTGAAAAACTATATAAAGTAAACCGAAAAAGAATATATCCGGAGAGGAGAAAACCAATGGCGACAGAAGCCCTGACGACCCTCGGAAAAAGAGGGACATTTGAGTTTACGGAGAAAAAGTCCGTTTTTATCGGCTATGCCGCGCCCGTTTCAAGCGAGGCGGAGGCGCTCGCTTTCGTTGCGGAAATAAAAGCGAAGCACTCTGACGCAAGGCACAACGTTTCGGCGTATGTTGTCGGCGGGGCGTGCCACGCAAGCGATGACGGCGAGCCGCAGGGAACCGGCGGGGTTCCGGTGCTCGATGTTATCCGCAAAAGCGGAATTGACAATGCCGCAGTTGTCGTCACAAGGTATTTCGGGGGGATTCTCCTCGGCGCAGGGGGGCTCGTCAGGGCTTATTCAAAAGCTGCGGCGGGCGCTGTCGCGGAGGCGGGAACCGTTACCTATGATCTCTTTTCCGAATGCGAATTCACCTGCCCTTATCCCGATTATGACAGGCTCCTCTATGAGCTCGGAAGATATACGACGATAATCGACGGCACGGAATTTCTCTCCGAAGTAAAGGTCAGATTTGCGATACTCTCGGCGGAGGAGGCTGCGTTTTCGGAGAGAATAAGCGAGATGACGGGCGGCAAATGCCGCGTTTTGCACACAGGAGAGCGTTTTGACGCTAAAAAGTGACGAAAAACTGTCGAAAATCCAAACGATAAAAAGGATTTTCTTAAACTTTTGCGTATATTATGATTGAACAACGAAAATGAGGAGGTCTTTGCCTTGACCGTAGCCGAAATGCTTATGGAGCGCGAAAGAAATACACTTTCTCTCTTTGCGTGTCTTTCAGAGAACACAAAGGGACGTCTTTACCCGATAGCGCCGTGTCCCCTGAGAACGGAATTTCAGCGGGACAGAGACAGAATAATCCATTCGAAGTCCTTCCGCAGACTGATGAACAAAACTCAGGTTTTTCTCTGCCCGGAGGACGATCATTACAGAACCCGTCTGACGCACACTCTTGAGGTTACGCAGATCGCAAGGACGATCGCAAGAGGGCTTTCGCTCAACGAAGATCTGACGGAGGCGGCGGGTCTTGGTCACGATCTCGGTCATCCGCCGTTTGCTCACGCAGGCGAGCGAGCTCTTATGGAATGCTTTGATCCGGGCTTTACGCATTATTATCAGAGCCTGCGCGTAGTTGACAAGCTCGAAAAAGGCGGGAAGGGACTGAACCTGACCTTTGAGGTCCGCGACGCAATAGTCAATCATTCCGGCAGCAACTCCGCATCGACCCTTGAGGGGAAGATAATCAAATTTGCGGACAGAATTGCCTATATCAATCACGATATAGACGACGCGATAAGAGCGAAAATTCTGCGTCCGGACGATCTGCCCAAAAAACTGACGGGTATCCTCGGAGATACGCACTCAAAGCGTATCGGAACTCTTGTCAGCTCTGTTATCGAGCAGAGCACGGGCAAAAACGATATAATTATGGAAGATACCATTCATTCCGCAATGCTTGAGCTTCGCGAGTTCCTTTTTGAAAAGGTATACAGAAATCCCGAAGCGAAGGGCGAAGAGGGGCGCGCGATGGATATGCTCAAGCGTCTCTACGAATACTTTGTGCAGAACCCGGACAAAATGCCGGAGGAATACAATATTGACGAGAGCGATTCTGTCGAACGTCGTGCCTGCGACTATATCTGCGGAATGACGGACAGATATGCAATAAATACGTTCGAGCGTATTTTTGTGCCGAAGGTTTGGAAATAAAACAAAAAAGGAGGTAACTTGATTTGAAAATCACGCCGGAATTTATAGACGATCTCAAATTCCGAAACAGAATAGAAGAAGTTATCTCTATGTATGTAACGCTCAAGCGGGCGGGCTCGAGACTTGTCGGGCTTTGTCCGTTCCATTCGGAAAAGACGCCGTCGTTTACGGTGTTTACCGATACCAACAGCTATCATTGCTTCGGCTGCGGAGCGGGGGGCGACGTTATAACCTTTGTTATGGCGGCGGAAAACCTTGATTATCTCGGTGCGCTCGAGTTTCTCTGCAACCGTGTCGGAATGAAAATGCCCGATACGGACGGAGAAAAAAGCGAATCGGGCAGGCGAAGAAGATTTTATGATATGAACAGGGAGGCGGCGAGGTTTTTTCATTCGTCGCTTTCAAAACCGGGCGCGGAGAAGGCTGTTGACTATCTTTTAAACAAGCGCAAGCTGCCGAAGTCGGCGATCACGCGTTTTGGGCTTGGCTATGCGCCGGACAGCTTCGATGCGTTGCGGAACCATATGGTGTCGCTCGGATATAAGGATGAGGAGCTGAAAGAGGCGTTTCTCTGCGGAAAATCGAAAAACGGCAGATATTTTGACTATTTCAGGGGAAGAATAATGTTTCCGATAATAGACAATTTCGGCAACGTGATTGCTTTCGGCGGACGAGCCATCGGCGATGTACAGCCGAAATATCTCAACAGCTCGGACACTCCCGTTTTCAAAAAGAGCCGCAACCTCTACTCGCTGAACTTTGCGAGAACGTGTTGCTCCGAGGAGCTGATACTCTGCGAGGGGTATATGGACGTTATCGGAGTCAACCTTGCGGGGCTTTCGAACGCTGTCGCAACCCTCGGCACGGCGCTTACGACCGATCAGGCAAGGATAATGGCAAAGTATACGAAAAAGGTTGTCATTGCATATGACAGCGACGGCGCCGGAACGGCTGCGACAAAAAGAGCCATACCGATGCTGACTGAAGCCGGACTTGAGGTCCGTGTGCTCCATATGGACGGCGCGAAAGACCCGGACGAATATGTCAAAAAGTTCGGAGCGGAAAAATTCCGCGCGCTCGTTGCGGAGAGCGAGGGCAAGCTGGAATTTCTGCTCGGATCGGTTATGAAAAAATATAATGTTGACATTCCGGATGAAAAGATAAAGGCGGCGGAGGAGCTTTGCGGCATTGCGGCTGATATTGAATCGAGCATAGAGAGGGAAGTTTATATCGGTAAGATTGCATCTGCCCTCGGGCTTGAGACGGCAAACGTCCGAAGCGATACGGAACGCAAGCGCAAATACAGAAAAAAGGACCGCGAAGCAGAGGAAAAACGGAAGATAGTTATGAGTTCGCTCGGCGTCGGAGATAGGGTAAATCGTGATTACGCAAAGAACGTCAAGGCGGCGCACGCAGAGGAAACGGTTCTCGGGCTGATGTTGCTCTTTCCGGAATATACGGAAAAAGTACGCAACGGAAAAACGGAGCTTTCCGAGAGTGATTTTGTAACAGATTTCAATAAGAGAGTATTTCTGCGGCTTCTCGAGAGGGGCAGCGAAGGGGGATTCGGCGCGTTTGCAGACGAATTTTCGCCGGAGGAAATATCAAGGATGTCATCAATGCTTGTCGCAAGGCAGGAGCTGACGGACAACAGCGAGAGCGTCTTTGAGGAGAGCGTAAAGTCGCTGAAAAGGGCTGTATGCGAATCGGCAGAGAAGGACAGCGGCGATATTGACTCGCTTATGAAGCTGATAGAGAGAAAAAAACAACAGAAGAAATGATAATTAAAAAGTACGAATACATAAATTTCGGAGGAAAATTCAATGTTTGAAGAAACAAACAACACGGTTGCGGCTGAGGCGGCTGCCGAAGAGGAGAAAAAGACACCAAAGAAAACCGGCAGAAAAACTGTGACAAGCGAAGCCGAAACGGCGAATACCGTTGCGACCGAGACAGTTGCTTCGGAAGAGCATCACGATTCAAAAAAGAAGAGCCTCTCAAAGGCGCATTCTTCAAAGAAGACCGAAGAAGCTCAATCGCCCGCGGCAGAGACCAAGCCGGAGAACCCCGAGCACAAGGAGAAAAACGATATTCAGGAGATTATTGACAAGGCGAAAGCAAAGGGCTCTATTTCGAACAGCGAGATAATGGTTTCCCTCGGCGATACGGATTATGACCTTGACCAGATAGACAAGCTCTATGAAACGCTTGAGGCTATGGGTATTGACGTCACGGAGGATTTTGATGACGAAGAGCCTATCGATCTTGACGAGAACATTGAAGCCGATCTTGAAAACTTTGAAAGCTCCGAAAGTATGGAAAAAGCCCTCTCACAGGAAGGGCTGATGATCGATGACCCCGTTAAGATGTATCTCAAGGAGATCGGCAGGGTGCCGCTTCTTTCCGCAGAGAGGGAAGCAGAGCTTTCGAAGCGTATGGCAGAGGGCGACGAAAGAGCAAAGCAGGAGCTTGTCGAAGCCAATTTGCGACTTGTCGTCAGCATAGCAAAGAAATATGTCGGTAAGGGGCTGTTCTTCCTTGATCTCATTCAGGAGGGAAACCTCGGTCTTATGAAGGCTGTTTCAAAGTTCGATTATACAAAGGGCTATAAGTTTTCAACATATGCAACTTGGTGGATCCGTCAGGCAATAACGAGAGCTATCGCCGATCAGGCGCGCACGATCAGAATTCCGGTTCATATGGTTGAGACGATTCATAAATACACCAAGAGATCACGCGAGATGCTTCAGGAGCTCGGCAGAGAGGTTACTCCTGAGGAAATGGCAAAGGAGCTCAATATGAGCCCGGATAAGATCCGCGAGATAATCAAGGTTGCGCAGGATCCGATCTCTCTTGAAACTCCCGTCGGCGAGGAGGAAGACAGCCACATAGGCGATTTTATTGAGGACAGAGAGTCTCCCGCGCCTGCGGACGCAGCTTCCTATGCGCTTCTCCGCGAACAGCTTTCCGAAGTGCTTCACACGCTGACGCCGAGAGAGGAACACGTTCTCAAACTCCGCTTCGGACTTGAAGACGGCAGAGCGAGAACGCTTGAAGAGGTTGGGCAGAAGTTCAATATAACCCGCGAGAGAATTCGCCAGATAGAGGCAAAAGCTCTGCGCAAACTCCGCCATCCGAGCCGTTCAAAGAAGCTCAAAGACTATCTTGACTGATATTTTTCAGCCCGCATAATACACAACGTTCCGCCGCATATTTTGACCTTTGTGCATATTACTGTTGTGCATAAAGCAAAATGTGCGGCTTGTTGTTTTGTCGAAAATGACGATAAACCGGTAGCCCTGATGTCGAAATTGCAGAGAGCGCATTTCCGCGAATCAAATTATCACTTGACACAGGGGAGATTTTGTAGTAATATTATTATATATTATTATAACTTTGCGCATTATTTTTCGCAAATGATCAGCAAGCAAGAAAACTTTTTCCGGAGGAAAATTTCTATGGTAAAAAAACTTTTATGTCTGATACTTGCCGCCGTAATGCTTTTCGGCGTGCTTGCAATGACGGGCTGTTCTCTCTTTGACGAGAAAGAACAGGACGATTCGAACGACCGCCTGCCGACGACGCTGAACTTTCTGGGTATAACTGAAGGCTCGACAACGCCCGAAGCGATCGCGGCGGTTGAAGAGGAGCTCAATAAAATCCTCGTTGCAAGATATAAGACAAAAATAAAGCTCACGCTTGTCACAGAAGATGAATACTATGACCTTATCGACAAGAGAATTGCCGAGAAGGAGCATCTTGACAATATCGACAGCGCTATTCTGCAATACAACAAGTATATGCAGAGCCTGGCAAACGAGCAGGATAAGCTCGCTGCCGCGCTTGCCAAAAAGTCGTCAAGCAAATGGAGAAAGGATAACAGAACACCCGCCGAAACAATTTCGACGAGAATCAAGTATCTGTCCGAGCAGACGACGGTTGACGAGGGCGGTATTATATCGATTGTATATCCGGATCCCGAATCTCCGATCGACATAGTTATGATCTCCGGCAAGGAAATGTATGACCGTTTTGATAATGACGGCGTGATCAAATCGCTCGAAACTTATCTCAACAGCAGCGACGGAAGCTTCTCAAAGTTCAGTCAGTATATCTATCCGACATATTTTTCGCAGCTTTCTGCCACAACGGGCGGCATAAAGGCGATTCCCTCTAACAATCTTCTTGCTGAATACACATATATCGTGGTCAGAAAAGACCTTGCCGACAAATACTCTCTCAACTATGAGAACATAAGCAATTACGCAGATCTTTCGGACTTTCTCGCTTCTGTCAAGCAGAACGAAGGCGTAAAACCGATGAAGAACGTTCCGGAAGCACTCGGAATTTTCTATCCGTTCGGCAAGGATGTTGCAATTGCAACTTACGCCGACCCGATATACGGTTATAATGTTGAAGAAAACAAGAAATTCACAATAAACAACCTCTTTGACATTCCCGAATACACTGATCATCTCAAGCTTATGTCCGAATACGAAAAACTCGGATATTTCGAAGGCGACGAAGAAAATTATGCCGTTGCGGTTATCGTCGGTGACGCATCCGTTGCAGACGCATACGGCGACGAATATTATGTGCAGCTTGTTCAGAATCCTTTTGTAACGGAAACGGACATATTTGAAGGAATGATGGCTGTAAGCGAGTATACGTCAAGCGCAGAACGCTCTCTTGAAGTCATTCAGGCGATCAACACAACTCCTGAACTCAAGAATCTTCTTCAGTACGGTATAAAAGACGTAAACTACAAGGTCAACGACGACGGTCTTACAATCAAGCGTCTCAACAGCGACTATGCGATGAAAACAGCTCTTACCGGCAACGTCTATATGGGCTATCCGGATGAAGGTCAGAACTCGGATCAATGGAAATATTATAAGCTCACAAACCTTTCCTCGCTTCTCTCTCCCTTCCTCACATACTATCTCAACGACAGTGCCGTTGACGCAGAGATGAGCAGTATTCTCAAGAGAGTTGCTCTTGAGGAGGCTTTCAAGAACGTCGGCACGACTTATGACTGGTACCTTGAAAACTCGGACAGAGTTGCAGGTCAGAATAAGCTCGTTGATATGAAATGGTACTACAAGGACTACCTTATCGAATGCCTCAAGGCAGATGGTATCAAGGACAACTTTGAAGCGGCTGTCAAAGGCAGCAGCATAAGAAGTAACGATTGGCTTATCGGAAAGATCGTTGATAAGCTCACGGCAGAGAAATATGCAAACATCGTGACATCCGCCGGAATAGACGTTCTGACTCAGCAGAAGCTGACAGACATACTCGGTGTAAGCTATGCAAAACAGGCAACCGGCAACTCTTTCGCAAAGTACAGAGATGACGCAAAGCAGTATTTCACAAACATCAAATATCTCCGTATTATGGCGGATATGCTCATATTTACAGATATGGACGAAGCGGAAAAGGCAAAGTATGATGCTATGTCCGATATCGAATTTGAGGAGGCACTCCTCGCCGTTGTTACAGAGAGCTATATAAAAAAGAACGACCTGACGGAAGAAAAGTATTCCGATCTCGTAAAGACTTATATCTCTTCTCTTATGGAATTCTATGACGACCTCGGAAACAAATATCTTGTTTCCTGGGACGATCTTGCAAGCGAGCATAAGAATGCAGAGCCGTTCATCGAGGCGGTTGAAAAGCTCAAGGCGGAATACGCAGATCTGCTCGCAGAGAACAGATACAATACAGACAGCGCCTCAGCTACTCCGGTAAAGGTTGCCGAGAAGATTCACGAGCTGCTTTATCTTGAATGGCTGAAGGAGCAGGGCGTTTCAATGGCAGAGTTCCAGAACGGAATTTATGACGAAATCTTCGCTCCCTACGGTATGACAAAGGCTGAAGCAGACGCGCTCAAAAAGAAAGACCAGATCTCATACGATTCTTACATTTCAAGAATCAAATCGAAATATAAATCGGCAATAAGAGAAGTATATTCCGCAGAGAAATACAGAGAAAAGGGCTCTATGGCACTTACTTCCTCGGAAATACTTGAAGCCGTATTCAATTATCTCATCGAAGAAAAGACGCAGATATATCACACAATGTGCGAAAAGGCTGGCATCAGTTACAGCGAGTTCAGAACAACGAGAACGCATATGGAAAGCTATATCAAATACGTCAATATGATGAAGACGAAGAACACGCAGACCCTCAGAATCGTCTATACGCAGAGCCAGATAAACAACTTCAAATATGACGAAATTCAGGATATCGTATTTGACGTAATTCACGACGTCGGCTATTACACAAACGAAATGGTCAAGCTCGTCGGTTCAACTCTTGCGGATTATACGAACGCAAAGACAAACGCGGCAAAATATATCGAGGCGCTCAACAAGCTCATCGATCATTACAGCAACGAGATAACCGCTCTCGGATATGATCTTGACGCTTTCAGAAATATGGATCCCGAGGTTATCGAATCCGTTATTTACGATATAGCGAGAAAAGAATGCTCCGAAGGAAAAGTTACCATCGAAGACTATATGAAAGAAATATCCAAGAAATATGTTGAAGGCGTTGCAACCGCCGAGGACATAGAGCAGTACTGCAAGGACGCTGCCGAAGCGCTTCATAACGAAGCACTCTTCGACGCTATCCCGAAGGAACTTGACAGAGCGAAGGAAGAAAGTCTCGCAGAAAAACAGAAATAAAAACAAAAAGTAAAAAGAGCCGATCGGAAGATCGGCTCTTTTTGCTGTAAAAGTCTCCGCGGAATATTTTTCGTCCGCTGATAATATAAATTTATCACACGGAATATTTTCGGAGGGGCGTACGGAAGAAAAACTCGGAAAGGTTATAAAATATCTGCCTCGTGACAAGGGGGATATGATAGCGTCGTTTTGCGGCAAAAGAGCGGACGGCGGGAAAAGCGTAACAGAGATAAGGCTGCGCGCGGACGCCCCGCTTTCGCTTACGATTGACAGAAAAAACGTACTTCTGCCGAACAGAAGAGCCTCCGTATTTTGCGAGAGGGAACTTCGGGAGACGCTCGGCAGGCTTTGCGAGGATTCCGTTCATACATACGGCGAAACTATAAAAGAAGGCTATGCGACGCTTATGGGCGGATACAGGATAGGGGTTTGCGGAAGCGCAGGCAGTGACGGAGATAAAATCAAGGGGATATACAGGATAAGCTCGCTTTGCATAAGAATTCCGCACGCGATTACGGGCGTTTGCGGGGAGCTTATAAATGAGATAAAGACAGAAAAGGGTATTATCTCCGCTCTCATATATTCGCCGCCGTGCGAGGGGAAAACAACGCTCTTGAGGGACGCCGCCAGAAGACTTTCGAGCGGAGAGGAGGCGATAAGGGTGTGTATTATTGATACGAGAGGGGAGATATATATGCCCGAGCTTTTTTCGGATTGTATTGCCGATATTATGTATGGTTATCCGAGGGCGAAGGGGATGGAGATTGCGGCGAGGACGATGTCCGCACAGCTTATAGTTTGCGACGAAATCGGCACGGCGGAGGAGGCGAATGCAATAATATCGGTATCGAATACGGGCGTTCCGCTTCTCGCCTCTGCACACGGGAGCTCGCTTTCGGATATTATGCGCCGTCCGCCGCTGAAAAGGCTGGCAGATGCGGGCGTTTTCGAAAAATATATCGGTATTGTGAGGAGCGGCGACGGCTACGCGCTGACCGTTGACAGAGTATGAAAATAATAGGTGCGATGCTCGTTTTTTTTGTATCGTTTTCCTTTGGAATCTATGCGGGAAAATGCGAGCAGAAAAGAGTTGACGAGGCGGAGGCGTTTCTCTCACTCTTTGAATATATAAAAAATCAGGTGAGCTACTTTCTGACTCCGACAAAGCAGATGTATAAGGGTTTTGCAAACGACGTACTTGAAAATATCGGATTTCTTGAAAAGCTCCGTTCGCACGAGAGCGACGAGATATACTTTGACGCCTGGAAGGAGGCGTTTTCCGCCTGTGAAAAAGATTTGCACATCTCCTCCGAGGAGAAGAAGATAATTCTTGGATTCGGGGAATGTGTCGGCAAAAGCGACGGAAATATGCAGATAAAGAGCTTCGATTATTATATCGGGCTCCTTTCTGCGGAGCTTGAAAAGGCGAGAACGGAGACTGCGAAAAACAAAAAAGTTTACAGAACGATCGGTTTTGCCATAGGCGCTATGGCTGCCATACTGCTTATTTGAGGGTGATGAAATGGAAACTGCGCTTATTCTCAAGGTTGCCGGAATAGGGATACTTGTCGCTGTTGCAAGTATGGTTCTCAGCAAATCGGGAAAGGACGAACAGGCAATGCTCGTTTCTCTTGCAGGCGTTGTCATCGTGTTGCTTATCATAATCGGAGAGATAGGGGGGCTTTTTGACACCGTGAAAAGCATTTTCGGGCTGTGAACATAATAAAGCTCTGCGGTGTTGCGGTTGTTTCGGTTTCGGCGGCATTGCTTGTCAAAAAAGCGAAGCCGGATTTTGCCGTATTTGTCTCGGTTATTGCGGCGATCGTTATTCTCGGCGCTTCGATCTCTGCGCTCGCCCCGATCACGGCATATGTCGGAGAGCTTGCGGAGGGAACAGGCTTTGGGGTCTATGCGGAGACTGTCATAAAGTCGCTTGCGATTACGATCCTTGCGCAGACGACATCGGATATATGCCGCGATTGCGGGGAAAACGCCGTCGCGGGGAAGATAGAATTTGCCGCAAAATGCGCAATAATCCTGCTCGGACTGCCGGTCATAAAAAGCATTCTTTCGCTTTCGGAGGCTATGCTGAAAAAGTGAAAAAGTTAGCGATATTCGTAGCGGTGATTGTGATTATTCTGCTTTTCTCGCCGGCTGTATTCGGGGCGGAGGCAAACGACGCCCTTTCGGCTGTGCCGGATGAGCTGAAGGATTATCTTCCGGATATTTCCGACGATGCGACGCCCTCCGAGATAGCGTCGTCGTTTGATGCAGGATGGCTTTTAAAAACGGTTTTGAATATCCTCTCCGATGTTGCTCCCGGAGCGTTTTCGTCTGTCGCAACGGTCCTCGGAATTCTGATTGTATCAGCGGTGCTTTCGACCGTGCGCGAGTCCATATCGAGCCTTGCGATGAAAAACATCATTTCATATGTCTGCGGGCTCTGCATATGCGGCGCAACATACGGTCTTATCGGCTCGCTTATGGAGCTTGTCTCGCAGTTTACCGTCCGCACGGGGGAATTTCTTCGCTATGTTTTGCCGACGCTCGGTGTGCTTATGGCAAGCGAGGGGTCTTTTACGATGTCCGGAGTCGGATGCGCCGTTGTTTACGGTGCCGTTACGCTTCTCGAAAGCATAACGGAGGGATTTGTCTTTCCTATGATAAAGATCTGTTTTTGCATATCGGTCGGCGCTGTGGCGCTCGGAAACGACAGCCTTTCGGGCATATCGCAGACCTTGAAAAGGACCGTTACAAGCGTTATATCGCTTGTTATGATAGGCTTTTCCTGCGTGCTGACGTTTCAGAGCATCGTTGCAAAAAGTGCGGATTCCGTGCTTTTCAAGGGCGTAAAATTCGCGCTTGCGAATATAATTCCTGTTGTCGGCAGCGCCGTCGGCGACGCCGTTACGACGGTCAAGGGCAGTATTTCCGTTATAAAGGCGGCTGTCGGGACGGTCGGCGCGATAGCGGTGCTTCTGATATTTCTTTATCCGTTTTGCACGCTTTGGGCAAACAAGGTCGCATTTGAGCTTCTTTCCTCCGTTGCGGGGATTCTGGGGCTTTCGAGGGAAGGAAAATTTCTTTCCGAGGTTTCCTCCGTTACGGGGCTTATGATGGCGACTATAAGCTCGTCTGCGGTATTTTTCATAATTGCTATGGCGATTTTTGCTTCGGCGGGGGCGGGATAAATGGGAAAGATTTATGATTTTGTGCTTTCGGTTTTGACGGTGTGTGTAATATCCGGAATTGCCGTCGGACTGGCACCGGAAGGCTCGATCAAAAAATACATAAAATTCATAGTCTCTCTCTGCGTTCTTGCCGCAATTTTGACTCCGCTTATCGGAGTGATTTCGTCAATACCGTCTGTCGGGGAGGAGATTTCGGAGATTTTCGGGAAAAAGGGAGAGGAGAGCGGAGAATACGGCGAAAGGCAGATAGAAGCGCAAAAAGCAGCGATTGAAACGGCTATTTGCGATATAGTATCAAGCAAATTCGGCATTGATAAGGGGACGGTATCTGTGTCTATAACGATCGACGCTCAAAACATATCCGCCATTGAAATAAGGGAGATAAAAATAAATGTAAAAAGCAAATGCAATACTGCGGAGATCGAAAATTATATAGGAGAAATGTTTTACGGTACGGCGAGGGTAACTGTCACGGAGGGAAGCGATGGGTGAGATGAAGATTAAAAGGATGTTTTCCGGCGCAGACGGAAAAAAACTGATTATTCTTGCGGCGGCGGGGATTTTGGGAATTGCGCTGATGATCTTCGGCTCGTCTTCACTCGGCAAAAAGGGCAAAACGCAGAATTTGTCGATAACATCTGATGAAACCGAAGAATATATTTCGGAGGTCGAGAATAAGATTAGAAGCATAACGGAGCAGATAACGGGGTCCGGAAAGGTTTCGGTTATTGTGACGGTTAAAAGCGGGATCGAGTCTGTATACGCCTGCGACGAAAAGAACGCCGCCGGAACGGAGAGCAGGAGCCATATAACTGTCAAGAACAGTAGCGGCGAGGGCGAGCCGATAGTTGTAAAAAAGGTATACCCGGAGATAGCCGGTGTATCTATTGTGTGCGTCGGCGGCGACAGAGGCGAGATACAGGCAAAGCTGATAAACGCGGTCTCAACGGCGCTGGATCTTTCAAGCAACCGCATCTGCATTGTAGGAACAAAATAATTATTTACAGGAGAAGGTATTATGAGAAACGCAGAAAGAATGGCACTTAAAATGGGTCAGGCAGAACAGATAGCGGGAGACGGAACGCTCGATCTTCCGGAGAGCGAGGAGAAGCCGTTCAAGTTCAAGAGCATCTTCACATCGGACGGAGTCAAAAAGGGTATTGGCAAGGTTGGCTTGAGAAACATAGTCATTGCGCTTGCGATTGTACTTATCGGCGCGGCTGTTTACGTCAACTGGCGACTTTTCGGCGGTTCTCAGGTAGAAAAGCCTAAAGACCCCGAAACCGAGCAGACCGGAAACACAAAGACAGACGGCGATCAGAGCGGCAAAACAGACGACTTTTTCGCTTCTGCCGAGGTTTCCAGAAAGCAGGCGAGAGACGAGGCAATCGAAGTGCTTCAGGGCGTAGTTGACGATAAGGGCTCTCTCGACGCGGCAAAAGAGCAGGCGCTGAAGGATATAAGCGCAATGGCGGCAAACATAGAACTTGAAGCAAACATTGAGTCGCTCATAAAGGCGAAGGGCTTTGAGGAATGTGTAACCGTTATAAACGGCGATAAGGCTACGGTCGTTGTAAAGAGCGACGGGCTCAAGCCCAATCAGCTTTCGCAGATACTTGAGATCGTTTATCTTCAGGCTGGCGTTGTTCCGGCGAACGTCACCATAACAGAAAAATAAATTACTTATCCAATCAAAAAAGCACGCCGCGGCGTGCTTTTTTGATTTTTGCTATGGGGTCAGCGATAGGGCTTGCGCTCCTCGGTCAGACCGAGAATGTAATCGGTTGAGACATTATAGAACTTCGAGAGCTTTATAAGAATGTCTGTCGGTATATCCCTCTGTCCGAGCTCATAGTTGCTGTAAACCTGTTGAGAACAATGCAAGACCTCTGCCATCTTCTTTTGGGTATAATCATTGTCCTCTCGGAGCGCACGGATTCTAGAATACATATATATCCCCTTTGTAACAAATATCTCACTTTATTTTAGATATTTTTGCAAAAAACTATTGACTTTTACCGCAAATTGAGGTAAAATTGGGCTAACATATATATAAAAGGAGATTGGCAAATGGCATTTTTGAAAGTCAACATTTTGGGCGGCACATCAGATGAGGTAAAAATAAAGATAGATGGTCTTGTGTTTTTTCATTTGAAAGATGGCGCAATACTTGAAGTTCGCTCAGGGACACATTGTTTTCAGCTTTATAGCGATGGATTGGAGTTTTCATTAATGGAAACTCTTGATCAGAATGATCTTATTTCGTTTGGAGTTATAGCGGGTGGCGATCAGTGCATCATCGGCAGCCCGAATCATAATATCAGGGCTCTCTCGCCAGAAGAGATTTCACAACTTAAAAAAGAAATTGCGGAAAAAAAGCAGAAAAGTAGAAGAAAAAAATGGACAATTGCTACGGCTATATGTGTCTTTTTCACAATTTTTTCAATTTCTGCGGCGACCCAAGGTAATCCGCGCGCCTTGGTTGCTTTACTTCTCACGCTTCCGATTGCAGCCCTGGGAGTGTATAAAATTATAAAAAACAAATAGTTGACTGGTGTGTATTAAAAACGCGCGAACGTCACTATAACAGAAAAATAAATTACTTATCCAATTAAAAAAGCACGCCGCGGCGTGCTTTTTTGTGTTCAGTTGGTTGCCTCGGCAAGTACCCGGCGGAAATCGATCTGGTCTATGGAAAGCTGACCGAGAATATATTCGAGCAGCTCTTTCATCTGATCGTGATTGTCCGCAAGCTCGAAAACGGTTCCGTAATAATACACGCCGCCGAAAAGCATTATCTTATAGACAAGCGGCAAAGCGGCAAGCTCGTCTTCGCCAAAGTGATATTCCTTTCCGATTACGCGGAGCGAATGTATCAGAGTGTCAAGGCGTTTTTGGCGAATGTCCGGATCGTTTACTTCAAGCCAGACGTAATCTTCGGGGAGCTCTTCGTCCGTTATCATCGCAACGTGGAGAAAATGGGTGATGCAGGTGTCAAGTCCGCCGTCATTGAAATTGCAGAGCCCGATGAGGTGACCGTCGCCGGAAAGCAAGTGATTGCCGCACTGCTCTTCGCCGTGAAAGAGTGATTTCGGAAGATTTCCGTAGATCGGGCGCAGACGGCTGCGGATATTTTTGACCTCTTTGCTGATTTTGTCAAGCAAGGGAAGCAGATCGGGCTGTTTCTCTCCGATCTTGACCGGAAGGTCATATTCAAGATATTCATCTATCCAGTCTTCATATTCTTTCACGCAACACGAGTCGTTGTCAAACAGAACAGCATAGTTCGGCTCGCTTCCGTCGAGATGCATTTCTCCGACCTTTGCCATAAGCGCAAGCATCTCATCTGAATAAACATATCTTGAACCTTCGCCTGCAATTTTCGGCGATTTTTCCGAACAGGGAATTGCGTCGTCGATCGTTTCCTCTGCCCAGACAACGCAGTCATAGCCTTCAAAAGGCACCGTCCGTGACGACTCGCCGTATTTGTTCGGAACGACACCGCAGCAGTTGCAGCCCGCTTTGCGGTAGGCTTCGATGATTTTTACCATCTGCTGCACACGCTTTTCCGTTGTATAGCAGTATTTGTGAATGTGAAGCATAATTGCTCCGGACGGATAAGTTATCAGATAGTCGCGAAGCATATAGAGTGCCCAGGACTCCTGTCTGTTGATTTCGTTTTTCAGTTCGCAGGAAAGCGGGGTTTCGTCGCTGTAAAGTTTGCAGATTTCTTCAAACGTCATAGATTGCATCTCCTTTTTTTCATAAATAATGTTTCGTATTGTTTCGGGGGTGAGAAAATACTCGGCTGACAATGTGTCTGCGCTGGCACCAGATGCGAATTTTTCGCGGATCTCGCGGTTTCTCATTTTTACGCGAAAACGGTTGCCTGTTTTTTCTCCCCATAATTTTTTGTCGCCGGCGATCGGAATATAGAGAAGTCGCCCGCCGGCTATTTTCTGGACTTGCTCCAAAAGATCTTTTGGCAAAACATCGTTTGCGTTTTCGTATTTCATTTGCGGTTTTCCTCCTTTCTTTGTTTGTGTTTTCAGAATACCATTCCGAAAACGGAGATACAATCATTTCTTTGGTTATAATTGTTACGGTGATTTTGTGCCGTCAAAAGGACACCTTGCGGTGCTTGTGTGCGAACGTTGTATCGTGATTCGAATTCTCGCAGCTCGACGCTGCCGGTCATCTCGGCTCTGACAGCACGCCTGTGCTGTCATTCACTACCGAGCCGGCTCGACACCCCTTTGCCAAAAGGAAAAGAGCGCTGAAAGCGCTCTTTTCCTTTTGGCCTGCCCTGGGGGATTCGAACCCCCAACCGTCAGAATCGGAATCTGATACTCTATCCAATTGCGCTAAGGGCAGATGAAATCCCTTGCGGGATTTATCTTTTTTCTGAAAGCTCTATGAGCTTTTCGGCGTTTTTATGAAGCAGCTTTTCCTTTTGCTCTTCTGAAAGCTCCAGTTTATCTATAAACGCCATTGTGTCCGCAGGTGTTTCCCAAGGGGAATCTGTTGCGAACATTATCCTGTTGTTATCAAATGCGGAGAAAACCTTTTTTGCTCCTTCAACGTCGCCGACGTGCGAAGAATACGCCGTGTCTATCCAGATGTTCTTCTTTGACAGAAGCTCTGCCGACTTTTCATACATAAAATTAGCTCCGAAATGCGCGCAGACAAGTCGCAGAGAAGGGAACTTGTCGCAAACGGAGGCAATCATTTCCGGCGTTGCGTGAACGTGGTTAAGAGAAACAAAATCAAGCCCCGCGTGTATGACGACCGTCAGGTCATATTCCGTACAAGCGGAAAGAACCTCGGAAAATGCGTCGTCCGAAAAGTCGTGCCCCATAAAGTCCGGATGAAGCTTGATGCCGTAAAGCCCGGACTCCTTTATCTGCTTTGCTGCGGCTTTTTTGTCAGGGCAGTCAGGATTTATAGAGCCGAAAGAAATAATTCTTCCTTTATAATTATTTATAGCGACGGCAAACTTATTGACATTCTCCTGCTGGCGGGGATTTGTTGCAATGTTGAGCACGAAGCTCTTATCAACGCCGTACTTGTCCATAGACGAAATCAGCCCGGAGAGGGTGCCGTCCGTATGCGCGAGCTGTTTACTTCCTCCCGAAAGGGAATCTATCGCTCTCGGCGCAAGCACATCGGGAAAGCAATGGGTGTGCGTGTCTATGAGCATTACTTTGCCATCGCCTCTTCGATCGCTTTCGCGAGCTGATCCGGGCAAGAAGTCCCTCTGCCGCCGCAGTCCGTTCCCTTGAGAATGGAAACGACCTCATCTGCTTTTCTGCCTATGGCGAGCTTTGCGACGCCCTGCGTGTTTCCGTTGCAGCCGCCCGTGAACTTCACGTCGCGGACGATGCCGTCCTCGATTTCAACGTGTATCATACGGGAGCAGGTGCCGTGTGTTTTATAATCAACAGTCTTTGTCATATAAAAACCTTCTTTTTTATATCAATGCCAATAAATTATACCATAATGACAGCAAAAATCCACAACAATTTTGAAAAAAGAAACTTTTTGTGCAATGTGTACAAAAATAGCTTTAAAATTTCTCCAAAATTCTGCTAAAAATTTTTTAACAATTTTTCAAAAAACTATTGCAAAAAATGATGGTATAATGTAAAATAAGAAAGCTTGATATGCGATGAAGCGGGAGGTTGCCGTGATTTCACGGGTAATTTCCGCAGAGTATGTCCGACATTGAACCGGGCGAGAGCTTTTTGGAATCTCATCTTTGATGCTTTGGATATTGCGCCGCGTGCGGCGTCAATCCGATTTGAGCACAAATGCCGCCGGAAATTTTCCGGTTTTTATTTAGAGAGGGTGGAAACGCCCGGCAGAGTGTTCCGGAGAGCTGAGACGCGAACGGCGAGAGCCGAAAACGTCGCCGCCTACTTAAAAATCTTAAACAGGAGGCAAAAAACAGTGGCAACAAGCGAAAAAATCCGAATCAGACTCAAAAGCTACGATCACACTCTGATCGATGCCGCAGCGAAGAAGATCGTTGAGACTGCAAAGAGAAACGGCTCTGAAGTTTCCGGTCCCATTCCGCTCCCCACGGAGAAGGAAATCGTTACGATCCTGCGCGCAGTCCACAAGTACAAGGACAGCAGAGAGCAGTTCGAAATCAGAACCCACAAGAGACTGATCGACGTAATCAAGCCGTCGCAGAAGACAATTGAAGCTCTTACGGGTCTTGAACTTCCGGCCGGCGTTGAAATTGAAATCAAGCTCTGATCCACAAAACAAGGTTTGAACAATTTCAAATGGCATAGATGCGGGAACAATCTTCCTTATATATTATATGCCGCGGTCACGTTGACCCGCTCAACTTGCGTGATGGTCAACCAATAACCAAAACAGGAGGAAAAAACAATGAAAAAAGGTATCATCGGTAAGAAAATCGGTATGACGCAGATTTTCGACGAGGCCGGAAATGTGGTTCCGGTCACGGTAATCGAGGCAGGTCCCTGTGTTGTCGTTCAGAAGAAGACAACCGAAACCGACGGCTATGACAGCGTTCAGCTCGGTTTTGAGGACATTGCCGACAAAAAGCTCACAAAGCCTGTTGCAGGTCACTTTGCAAAAGCAGGCGTTGCAGCTAAGAGACATCTCAAGGAATTCCGCCTTGATGACGCAAAGACAATGAACGTAGGTGACGTCGTTGCAGCCGATACGTTCGCAGCCGGAGACAGAGTTGATGTCACAGGCATCACAAAGGGTCGCGGCTATTCAGGCGTTATAAAGAGATGGAATTGCCACAAGCTCAGAATGACGCACGGCGTAGGCCCTGTTCACCGTCAACCCGGTTCTATGGGCGCTAACTCTTCTCCGTCGCGTATATTCAAAAACAAAAAGATGGCTGGTCAGTACGGTAACGAACAGGTTACGGTACAGAACCTTAACGTAGTACGTGTTGACGTTGAAAAGAACCTCATCGCTGTCAAGGGCGCAATCCCCGGCGCGAAGGGCGGAATCGTATTCATCCGCAACACGGTTAAAGGCTGAGAAGGAGGAACGACACAATGGCTGAAATGAAAGTTTTGGACATGTCCGGTGCTCAGGTTGGCACGATTGACCTCTGCGACGCTATATTCGCAGTCGAGGTCAACGAAGCTATCCTTCACGCAGCGGTCAGAATGTACCTTCTCAATCAAAGACAGGGTACACAGTCTGCTCTTACAAGAACAGAAGTTTCCGGCGGCGGTAAGAAACCGTGGCGCCAGAAGGGCACAGGCAGAGCGAGACAGGGCAGCACACGCGCTCCTCAGTGGACGCACGGCGGCGTTGTATTTGCTCCTAAGCCCAGATCATACCGCACAGCAATGAACAAGAAGACAAGACAGCTCGCTATCAAGAGCGCTCTCTCTTCCAAGGTTGCAGGCGGCGAATTCGTTTGCGTTGACGCTATCACGGCAAGCGAATACAAAACAAAGACAATGGTGAATATGCTCAAGGCTATCGGCGCTGAAGGAAAGGCACTTGTTGTTCTCTCCGAAAAGAATGATATGGTTGTCCGCAGCCTTGCAAACATTCCCGGCGTTAAGACAGCGTATGCGAACACAATCAATGTGTACGACATTCTTAACTGTGACAAGCTCGTTATGGCTAAGGGCGCGGTCGAACAGATCACGGAGGTGTATGCATAATGAAAACGGCTCACGATATTATAATCAGACCGATCATTTCGGAAGCAAGCCTTGACGGAACGAAGATAAAGAAGTACACCTTCGAAGTTCTTCGCACAGCAACAAAGCCCGAGATCGCAAGCGCGGTTGAAGCGGTTTTTGATGGTGTTAAGGTTGAATCCGTAAACACGGTCAGCGTAAAGAGCAAACCGAAGTCACTCGGCGGTCGTAAGCCCGGTGCAACAAGAACCTGGAAGAAAGCAATCGTCACTCTTACAAAAGATTCAAAGACGATCGAATTCTTCGACGGAATGATTTAATGAGGAGGAGCAGCGAATATGGCAACAGTAAAATATAATCCTACGACTCCCGGCAGAAGAGGAATGACAGTTCCGGATTTTGCGGAAATCACGAAGTTCTCTCCCGAAAAGAGCCTTCTTGCGGTTAAGAAAAAACACGCCGGCAGAAACAGCTACGGCAAGATCACAGTCCGTCATCACGGCGGCGGCAACAAGCAGAAGTACAGAATAGTTGACTTCAAGCGCGACTATTTTGACGGCGCAGCAAAGGTCATCGGTATCGAATACGACCCCAACCGTACTGCTTACATCGCTCTCATCCAGTATGAAAGCGGCGAAAAGAAGTATATCATCGCTCCCGTAGGCCTTACGGATGGCGATATGATATATTCCGGAGCAGAAGCCGACATCAAGCCCGGCAACACGCTCCCCATAGAGAAAATACCCGTCGGTACTTTCATCTACAACATTGAACTTTACGCAGGCAAGGGCGGTCAGCTCGTCCGCAGCGCAGGCAGCGCAGCTCAGCTTATGGCGAAGGAAAACGGTATGGCTCAGGTCAGACTTCCTTCGGGCGAAGTAAGACTTATCCGTCTTGACTGCAAGGCTACGATCGGTCAGGTCTCCAACATAGACCACGAGAACGTCAAGGTCGGTAAAGCAGGTAAGACACGTCACAGAGGCGTCCGTCCTACGGTGCGCGGTTCTGTAATGAACCCCTGCGATCACCCTCACGGCGGTGGTGAAGGCAGATCACCTATCGGTCGTCCTACTCCCGTTACTCCTTGGGGCAAGCCTACAATGGGTTATAAGACGAGAGACAAGAAGGCAAGAACCGAAAAGTTCATTGTAAAACACAGAAACGGTAAATAAGGAGGCATAAGAAATGAGCAGAAGCTTGAAAAAAGGACCTTTCGTTGAAGAAAAGCTTTATTCCAGAGTTGAAGCTATGAATAAAGCCGGAGAGAAAAAGGTCGTCAAAACCTGGTCGCGTGCTTCCGTTATCTTTCCTGAATTCGTTGGACACACAATCGCTGTTCACGACGGAAGAAAACACGTTCCGGTTTATGTGACGGAGGATATGGTTGGACATCGCCTCGGCGAGTTCGCTCCCACGCGTACCTTCCGCGGACATTCCGGTTCAAAAACATCAAACACCTAATGTACCGAGCTAAGGAGGAATAAGTTAATATGGAAGCAAGAGCATATCTTAAATATGCCAGAATTTCCCCGCGCAAAGTACAGATAGTGCTTGACCTTATCAGAGGTAAGGATGCGGGAACCGCAATGGCAATACTCAAAAACACTCCCAAGTCGGCAAGCGAATACCTTATAAAGCTGCTTAAGAGCGCAGTTGCAAATGCTGAAAACAATTTCGGTATGGACGCAAGCAAGCTTTATGTATCCGAATGCTTCGTTTGCCCCGGCCCCACGCTCAAGAGACTTCTTCCGCGTGCTAAGGGCAGCGCAGACAGACTCCTCAAGAGATCGTCCCACGTTACGATCGCTGTGAAGGAAAGAGCTTAAGAGAGGGAGGACGAAAAATGGGTCAGAAAGTTAATCCGCACGGTCTCCGTGTCGGCGTAATCAAAGATTGGGATTCGAGATGGTTCGCAGATGACAAAACATTCGGCGATACACTCGTTTCCGACTACAAACTGAGAAAGTATCTCAAAGAGAAACTTTACTCCGCAGGTGTTCCGAAGATCGAGATCGAACGTACACCCCAGAACGTAAAGGTTCTTATCCACTGCGCTAAACCCGGTGTTGTTATCGGTCGCGGCGGTGCTGAAATCGAAAAGCTCCGCGTTGAGATCGAAAAACTCGTAGGCAAGCCTGCACTCGTCAACGTTGCGGAGGTTAAATCTCCCGACCTCGACGCTCAGCTTGTTGCAGAGAGCATCGCGGCACAGCTCGAAAAGAGAATTGCGTTCCGCCGCGCTATGAAACAGGCTATCGGCAGAACGATGAGACTCGGTGCAAAGGGAATCAAGATTTCCTGCGGCGGTCGTCTTAACGGCGCTGAAATTGCAAGAACCGAGCACTACCACGAAGGTACGATTCCGCTTCAGACGATTCGTGCTGACATCGACTACGGCTTTGCAGAAGCAAACACAACCTACGGCAAGATAGGCATTAAGTGCTGGATCTACAAGGGCGAAATCCTTGCAGACAAGATGGCTAAGGGTTATGTTCCTTCGGACAGACCTCGCGATGGCAGAAGAAACGACAGAGGCGACCGCAAGGGCGGCGATCGCAGAAACGGCGACCGCAGACAGAACTTCGCGGGCAGCAATCGTGCTCCCAGACAGCAGCACAGAGACGGAGGCGATAAAAATGTTAATGCCTAAAAGAGTTAAATACAGACGTGTGCAGCGCGGACGTCTGAAGGGCAAGGCTACAAGAGGTAACACCGTAACATACGGAACGTTCGGTCTTGCGGCGCTTGAACCCGCTTGGATCACAAGCAACCAGATAGAAGCAGCCCGTATCGCTATGACGCGTTACATCAAACGTGGCGGTCAGGTATGGATCAAGATCTTCCCGGATAAGCCGATAACGGAAAAACCCGCTGAAACCCGAATGGGTTCCGGTAAAGGTTCTCCCGAATACTGGGTTGCAGTTGTTAAGCCGGGCAGAGTTATGTTTGAAATGGACGGCGTTAGCGAAACGGACGCAAAGGAAGCTATGCGTCTCGCAGCCAACAAGCTCCCGATCAAATGTAAGTTTGTAAAGAAAGAAGAAGCAGAGGAGGAATAATACAGTGAAAGCAGCAGAACTTAAAACAATGACTTCCGCTGAACTCGATGCGAAGCTCAAGGAGCTTAAAGCTGAGTTGTTCAACCTTCGCTTCCAGCACGCGATAAACCAGCTTGACAATCCCCACAAGATTACGGAAACCAAGAGGGACATCGCGAGAGTTATGACAGTCCTTCGCGAGAAGAACGAACAGTAATCTGAGAGAGGAGAAGTGTCATGAGTGAAGTAACAGAGAGAAATCTCAGAAAAACGAGAGTCGGCAAGGTCGTAAGTGACAAAATGGACAAAACGATCGTTGTTGCTATCGAAGACAATATCAAGCATCCCAAGTATGGCAAGGTCGTCAAGAGAACGGTTAAGCTCAAGGCTCACGATGAGAACAATGAGTGCGCTATCGGCGACAAGGTCAGCGTAATGGAAACAAGACCCCTTTCAAAAGACAAGAGATGGCGTTTGGTTTCCATAATCGAAAAAGCAAAATAAAATTCACAGTGCAGGGCTGGAGCGACTGTCGGTCGCAGCCTGTGAGATGTGAATGCTAAGGAGGAAAGCATAGTGATACAACAGCAATCGCTTATGAAAGTCGCCGACAATACCGGCGCAAAAGAACTTATGTGTATTCGTGTGCTCGGCGGTACCGGAAGAAGATATGCCGGTGTCGGAGATGTTGTGGTCGCAGCCGTTAAAAAGGCAGCTCCCGGCGGTCAGGTAAAGAAGGGCGAAGTCGTTAAGGCTGTTATCGTCCGTACCGTTAAGGGTATCAAACGCCCCGACGGCTCTACTCTCAGATTCGACGAGAATGCGGCAGTAATCATCAAGGATGACAAGACGCCGAGAGGCACACGTATATTTGGACCTGTGGCAAGAGAGCTCAGAGACAAGGATTATCTCAAGATCCTTTCTCTCGCACCCGAAGTACTTTAATGGAGGAATCTTAAAATGAAAATGCATATCAAAAAAGACGATACCGTTATTGTTATCTCCGGTGACGACAAGGGCGCAAAGGGCAAGGTCCTTGCGGTATCCCCCGAAGAGGGCAAGGTTATCGTTGAAAAAGTAAACGTACAGACAAAGCACGTTAAAGCAAGAAAGCAGAACGATCCCAGCGGCATTATGAAGGTCGAGGGTGCGCTCTACGCAGACAAGGTTATGCTTTATTGCGACAAGTGCAAGGCCGGTCGCCGTGTAAAGACGCTCGTCGAAACAAAGACGGACAAAAACGGCAAGGCAAAAATAGTCAAGACCCGCGTTTGCGCAAAATGCGGCAGCAAGTTTTAATGGAGGTAAGATGAAATGGCAGCAAGATTGAAAGAATTCTATAAAGCCGAAGTCGCTCCGGAACTTGCAAAGAAGTTTTCGTACAAGAGCTCGATGCAGATACCGAGATTTGATAAGATCGTTATCAATATGGGCTGCGGCGAAGGCAAAGACAACCCGAAGGTCATCGACCTCGCTATCGGTTATCTCACCGATATCACAGGTCAGAAGGCTGTACCCACATTCGCAAAGAAGTCGGTAGCAAACTTCAAGGTAAGAGCCGGAATGAAGATCGGCGCAAAGGTTACGCTCCGCGGTGACAGAATGTTCGAATTTATGGACAGACTGTTCAACCTCGCGCTTCCTCGCGTTCGTGACTTCCGCGGTATCAATCCCAACGCTTTTGACGGCCGCGGCAACTATTCGCTCGGTCTCAAAGAGCAGCTCATCTTCCCCGAAATCGAATACGATAAGGTCGAGAAGATTATGGGTATGGATATTACCTTTGTTACGACTGCAACAACAGACGAAGAAGCAAAGACGCTCCTCACTCTGATGGGCGCTCCCTTTGCTAAATAATGGGGGTAAAATAAATGGCAAGAACAGCATTAAAACTCAAACAGCAGAAGCCTCAGAAGTATTCTACAAGAGAATACACAAGATGCAAAATCTGCGGCAGACCTCACGCATATCTCCGTAAATACGGCATTTGCAGAATCTGCTTCCGTGAGCTTGCTTATAAGGGTCAGATACCCGGCGTAAAGAAGTCAAGCTGGTAATAACACGGTAAACGCTCCATCTTGTCGGAAGGAAAGCGAAGAGCTTTAACCGCCGACACGCCGCCGGAGAAAATCCGGCAGGCAAGGCGGAACGCAAACACGTTCCGCGAAAACTTGCATTAAGGAGGAAAATAACAATGCAAATCTCAGACGTAATTGCCGATATGCTCACCCGTATCAGAAATGCGAATGACGCAAAGCACGAAACGGTTGACGTACCCGCTTCCAATATGAAGAAAGCTATCGCTGACATTCTTGTTGCAGAGGGTTACATCAAGAGCTATCAGATCATCGAAGACGGCAGACAGGGAATCATCAGAATTACTCTTAAATATGGTAAGGGTAAGACAAAGACAATCCAGGGACTCCGCAGAGTTTCCAAGCCCGGCCTTCGTATTTATTCAAACTGCGAAGACATGCCCAAGGTCCTCGGCGGACTCGGCATTGCCATCGTATCAACATCAAAGGGCATAATGACCGACAAAAAAGCTCGCGAGCTTGGTGTCGGCGGCGAAATCATCGCCTTTGTCTGGTAATCGGAGGGAGGAGAGAATATGTCAAGAATCGGTAGAAAACATATCGCTGTTCCCGCAGGCGTTGAAGTTACAATCAACGGCAGCACGGTTACGGTAAAGGGACCCAAGGGTACTCTTGCAGAGACATTCCATTCCGGAATCTCTATAAAGAACGAAGGCGGCTTCATCATAGTTGAACGCCCCAATGATGACAAGGAATACAGAGCCCTTCACGGACTTACACGTACACTCATCGCCAATATGGTTGAAGGTGTAACAAACGGCTTCTCAAAGACTCTTGAGATCGTCGGCGTAGGTTACAAGGCAGCTCTCGCAAACAAGACTCTTACGCTTTCGCTCGGTTATTCACATCCCATCATCTTCAAGGAAGAAAACGGGATCACATTTGAAGTACCGAACTCAAACGTAGTTGTCGTTCACGGTATCGACAAGCAGGCTGTCGGTCAGATCGCAGCTCAGATCCGTGAAAAGAGACCGCCTGAACCGTACCTCGGCAAGGGTGTTAAGTATACAGGCGAAAAGATTCGCCGTAAAGCCGGCAAGACCGGTAAGTAATGAAAGGAGCGGACGATTATGGTATCAAGAAAAGATAGCAATAAAGCTCGCCTGACCCGCCATAAGAGAGTCAGAGCGAAGATTTCAGGAACTCCCGAAAGACCGCGCCTTTGTGTTTACCGTTCTCTCGCAAACATCAGTGCTCAGATCATTGATGACGTAAACGGCGTAACACTCGTTTCGGCGTCCTCTCTCGAGAAGGATTTTGAAAACTACGGCGGCAACAAGGATGCCGCAAAGCTCGTCGGCAAGAAGATTGCTGAAAGAGCCCTTGAAAAAGGAATTAAAGATGTAGTATTTGACCGCGGTGGTTATGTTTACCACGGAAGAGTCGCATCACTCGCAGACGGAGCCCGTGAGGGCGGTCTCGCATTCTGATAGGAGGAATAACATGGCTAAAATAATTGATCCTGCAACTCTCGAACTTACAGAGAGAACAGTTGCTACAAACCGTGTTTCCAAAACCGTCAAGGGCGGCCGCATCGCTCGTCAGACTGCTATTATGGTAGTCGGTGACTACAACGGTCACGTTGGCTACGGTCTTGGAAAAGCAAGCGAATATCCCGAAGCAATTCGCAAGGGTATTGAAGACGCTAAGAAAAACATCATCGAAGTTTCCCTCAAGGGAACAACGATCCCCCACGAGGTTATCGGTCGCTACGGCGCAGCTCAGGTGCTTCTTAAGCCCGCTGCTCCCGGTACAGGCGTCCTTGCCGGCGGCACAGTCCGTGCGGTAGTCGAAATGGCGGGAATCAAGGATATCAGAGCTAAATGCCTGCGTTCCAGCAACCCCACAAACGTAGTTAAGGCTACATTTGAAGGTCTCCGCGCTCTCCGCACAAGAGAACAGGTTGCAGCCGTTCGCGGACTTACAAGCGAAGATATCAAGGGCTGAGGAGGTAAATGAAGATGGAAAAAATCAAAATTACTCTCACAGGCAGCCTTATCGGTGCGAAGCCCAACCAAAAAGCAACGGCAAAGTCCCTCGGTCTCAACAAGATCGGCGACGTAACCGTTCAGAACAATGACGCTTCCGTTTTGGGTAAAGCAAGAGTACTCGCTCACCTTATCAAGGTGGAAAACGTTTAAGCATTGGCAAAAATCAATGTATCGAAAAAATTCACAGTATAAGGAGGAAAACCCAAATGAAGCTTAATGAACTCAGACCTGCTGAGGGCTCTGTCACACCCGCTTGGCGTAAAGGCAGAGGCACAGGCTCCGGCAACGGAAAAACAGCAGGCAAAGGACATAAAGGTCAGAATGCAAGATCCGGCGGCGGTGTTCGTCCGGGCTTTGAAGGCGGCCAGATCCCGCTTTACAGAAGACTTCCGAAGAGAGGCTTCCATAACAAATTCGCGACCGAATATGCCATAGTAAATGTCAAAGCTCTTAACGCCTTTGAAGACGGAGCAACGGTTACTGAAGACGAGCTCGTTTCCAGAAAGATCGTTCGCAAGGCTCTTGACGGAGTAAAGGTTCTTGGTCAGGGCGAGCTTACAAAGAAGCTCACTGTCAAGGTTAGCGCCGTTTCCGCTTCCGCAAAGGAAAAAATTGAGCAGGCAGGCGGAAAGTGCGAGGTGGTATAAGTGCTTAAGACACTGAGAAATGCTTGGTCAATACCCGAGCTCCGCCAGAAGATGCTCTTTACGCTCTTCATTCTTCTGCTGTACCGTATAGGCGCAGCAATCCCCGTTCCGTTCGTTACGGCAACAAGCCTTAAGGTTGCCGAGCTTGGCGGTTCGGGCTCAATATTCAGTTATCTCAACATTCTTTCAGGTGACTCTTTCTCAAAGGGAACGCTTTTCGCTCTTGCGGTTTCGCCTTACATTACGGCGCAGATCGTCATTCAGCTTCTTGCAGTTGCCATTCCCGCTCTTGAAAAGCTTTCAAAGCAGGGCGAAGAAGGCAGAAAGAAAATCGAAAGAATTACCCGCTACCTCACAGTAGCTCTTGCGCTTATAACGGCATTTGGCTATTATAAGCTGCTTACCAACCCCAACCTGACACAGTACTACGGCGAAGTAGTTACGGCAGGCGCAAACAAATTTGAAACGTACTTTATCGCGGTAACGATCATCCTTTGCTACACAGCGGGCGCTTCGCTCATTATGTGGCTCGCGGAAAAGATCGACGAGCAGGGCATCGGCAACGGTATCTCTATGATACTCTTTGCAAACATTCTCTGCGGCGTTCCTTCAACGATTGCAAACTTCAGAATGCAGATCGAAGAATACCTCGCGAAAGACAATTCATATGTCGCTGTTGCTGTTGTACTTTCTGTACTTGCGGTTCTCGTAGTTCTCGCTTCTATCGTATTTATGGTTTATATGACAGACGCAGAAAGACGTATCCCCGTTCAGTACGCAAAGCGCGTAGTCGGCAGAAAGATGTATGGCGGTCAGAATTCGAACCTTCCGATCAAGCTGAATATGTCCGGCGTTATGCCGATCATCTTCGCAACGACGATCGTTTCTCTCCCCATAACAATTATCGCCCTTGTTCAGCAGTATAAGGGGTCGCTCAGCAAGTTCGGAACGGCACTTCAGAGTGCTCTTTCATCCGACAACTGGATTTACGCAGTCGTTTTATTCGTTCTGATTATTGCGTTCGCGTATTTCTATATTTCGATTTCCTTCAACCCTGTTGAGGTTGCAAACAACCTTATGCAGCAGGGTGGATCCATTCCCGGTATCCGTCCCGGAAAGCCCACGGCTCAGTACATTCAGAAAGTACTTAACAAAGTGGTGCTTATGGGCGCGTTCTTCCTCGGAATAATCGCGTGCGTACCGCTGGTAATCAACATTATATCGACAGAGATCTTCTCAGTCGGTATCGGCGTTGTTTCCTTCTCCGGCAACTCGCTCCTCATCGTTGTGGGCGTTGCGCTTGAGACGGTCAGAGATATGGAATCCCAGATGGCTATGCGCCATTACAAAGGATTCCTTCAGTAAGAAATACTTTCGTATTTTCCCGCTGCGAATGCGGCGGGGAAATGCGGGGCTACAAACGTGATTTAAGGGAGGAAATGCTATGAAACTTATGTTTTTGGGAGCTCCCGGCGCAGGCAAAGGCACACAGGCGGAAATAGTTTCGGAAAAGTACAACATTCCGACAATCTCCACAGGCGCCTTGCTCCGTGAGGCTATGGCTAAAGGAACCGAGCTCGGCAAGTCCGCAAAGAGTTATATCGACGCGGGCGACCTTGTTCCGGACAGCGTTGTTATCGGTATAATCGAGCATCGTTTGAAAGACGACGATTGCAAAAACGGTTTTATCCTTGACGGTTTTCCGAGAACGGTGCCGCAGGCGCAGGCACTTGACGCTATGGGCGTTAATATGGATCTCGTAATAAGCATTGAGGTTCCGGACGAAAAGATAGTGGCGCGTATGGGCGGCAGACGACTTTGCAAAAAGTGCGGCAGCACATACCACATCCTCTATAATCCATCGGAATCCGAAGGAAAATGTGACAAGTGTGACGGCGAGCTTTACACACGCGCGGACGACGTCCCCGATGTTGTAAAGGAAAGACTCCACGTTTACCACGACCAGACAGAGCCTTTGAAGGAATATTATGCTTCGAAGGGCAAGCTGGTTACGGTTGAAGGGCAGGAGCAGGTTGCCGATACAACGGCACTCACGCTTGCCGCGATTGAGAAATTCAGAGGTTAATTACCTATGATATCAATTAAAAACAGCGAACAGCTGGCATTGATGCGAAAAGCCGGTAGAATAACGGGAGAAGCGATTCTCACAGCACGCGACCATATCAGAGAAGGCGTTACAACGGCTTATCTCGATACGGTCATAAGAGAGTTTATCGAACGCTGTGGGGCAAGACCCACGTTTCTCGGTTACGGCGGCTTTCCGGGCAGCGCGTGCATCAGCATAAACGATGAAGTCATTCACGGGATACCGAGCAAGCATCGCGTACTCCGCGAGGGCGACATTGTCAAGATAGATGTCGGCGCTTGCTACCGAGGCTTCAATGGCGACAGCGCAAACACTTTTGCGGTTGGCAAGATATCTGATGAGGCGCAAGCCCTGATAGACGGAACCCGCGAGAGCTTTTTCCGTGGTGTCGCAATGGCAAGAAACGGCGCGAGAATAGGTGATATCGGCGCCGAAATCTGCGGCTACGCAACGTCGCTCGGATACGGAGTTATCCGTCAATACGTTGGTCACGGCGTTGGCAGAGAGCTTCACGAGGACCCCGAAGTTCCGAATTTCGGAACACGCGGCAGGGGACCGAGGCTCTTCTCCGGTATGACGATTGCGATAGAGCCGATGATAACAGCAGGCAGTCACGAGGTAAGAGTGCTTGATAATGACTGGACGGTTGTAACCGTTGACGGTTCACTCTCCGCTCATTATGAACACACCGTTGCAATAACCGACGGCGAGCCTGAGCTTCTTACAAAAGTTGAATGAGAGACATTCAGGAGGGAAATCAATGCCAAAAGACGATGTTATAGAATTTGAGGGAACCGTTGTTGAGGCTATGCCGAACACGACCTTCAAAGTCAAGCTCCCGAACGGTCATATAGTGACCGCGCAGCTTTCGGGAAAACTCAGAATGAACTATATCAGAATCGTGCCGGGCGACCGTGTCACGATAGAGGTTTCCATTTACGACCTTACAAAGGGTCGCATCACGTGGAGACTTCCAAGCGAAAATAATCAAAGCTGAAAGGAAAGGTAATATACAATGAAAGTAAAACCTTCCGTTAAGAAAATTTGCTCAAAATGCAAAATAATCAAAAGAAACGGCAACGTAATGGTAATCTGCGAAAACCCCAAGCACAAGCAGAGACAGGGTTAAGCAGGAAAGGGAGGTACAATTAAATGGCTCGTATAGCTGGCGTTGAACTTCCGAACCAGAAGAGAGTTGAGATCGGTCTCACTTATATTTACGGTATCGGCAGAACAACATCAAATCAGATCCTCGCTAAAACAGGAATCGACCCCGATATCCGCTGCAAGGATCTTTCAGAAGATGACGTTTCAAAGCTCCGCGACGAAATCGAAAATTCGCACAAGGTTGAGGGTGCTCTCCGCAGCGAGGTTGCTCTTGACATAAAGAGAATGATCGAAATCGGTTGCTATCGTGGCGTCAGACACAGAAAAGGCTTGCCTGTCCGCGGTCAGAGAACAAAGACCAACGCGAGAACAAGAAAAGGTAAAGCTAAGACGATCGCGAATAAGAAGAAATAAGGAGTGACGAACAGATGGCTAAAACAGTAGCAAAAAAGGCAGTCAAAAAGCGCCGCGAACGTAAGAACGTCGAAAAAGGCGCAGTTCACGTCCGTGCAACTTACAACAACACAATCGTTACTATCACAGATATGAACGGAAACGCAGTATCGTGGGCATCTGCCGGCGAGCTCGGTTTCAGAGGTTCAAAGAAGTCTACGGCTTTCGCGGCTCAGATGGCTGCCGAAACAGCAGGCAAGATCGCTGTTGATAACGGAATGAAGAGTGTTGAGGTTTACGTTAAGGGACCCGGTCAGGGCAGAGAGTCTGCAATCAGAGCTCTTTCAACTGTCGGTCTTGAAGTAACGCTTATCCGCGACGTAACACCTGTTCCGCACAACGGATGCAGACCGCCCAAGATCAGACGTGTCTGAAATAATAATTGGAGGTACTATACACTATGGCAAGATATACAGGTCCTGTGTGCAGAATGTGCCGCAGAGAGGGCACAAAGCTCTTCCTCAAGGGTGAGCGCTGCCTGACTGATAAGTGCCCCGTAACTCGCCGCGGAACAGCTCCCGGTCAGCACGGCGCAGCACAGGTTAAAAAAGGCAAAGAGTACTATATGCAGCTTCGTGAGAAGCAGAAGGCTAAAAGATACTATGGCGTTCTTGAAAAACAGTTCAGATCATACTATGAGATGGCTGCTAAAAAAGAAGGTCAGACAGGTGAAAATCTTCTTTGCCTCCTTGAAAGACGTTTTGATAACGTTGTTTACAGAATGGGACTTGCTGAAAGCCGCAAGGAAGCAAGACAGCTCGTTCTCCATTCACACTTCACAATCAACGGAAAGAAAGCGGACATTCCTTCAATCATCGTAAAGAAGGGTGACGTTATCGCTCTCTGCGATTCCTCCCGCGATTCCGAAAAAATCAAATCTCTGCTTGAGCTTATGGATAACAAGGTTTTCCCGAGCTGGCTTGACGTCGATAAAGCAAATGCCAAGGCAACGGTTGTAAATCTTCCCGCAAGAGAAGACATCGACTTCCCGTTCCAGGAGCATCTCATCGTCGAGTTGTACTCCAAGTAATAATTTGCCTCCGACGCCGCCCTGCGGAACGGTTTATCGGGAACGCAGGCGGTGCCGCAACAGAATGCACGGCGAGTGCATAAAAAATTTACAGGAGGGTTAATCAATGATCGAGATAGAAAAGCCGAATATCACAGCAGTTGACACAAGCGATGACGGAAGAAGCGGAACGTTCGTAGTCGAGCCTCTCAAAAGAGGCTACGGAACAACGCTCGGCAACTCTCTTCGCAGAGTGCTTCTCAGCTCGCTCCCCGGCGTGGCTGTCGTAAGCATTCGCATAAGCGGCGGCGGCAAGGATGTTCTTCACGAAATATCAACAGTCCCCGGCGTTAAGGAGGACGTTTGCGAAATAGTTCTCAATGTCAAGGGTATAACGGCAAAGCTCTTTTCAAATTCTGCAAAGACGGTTTCCATTGACGTAACGGGCGCGTGCGACGTTACGGCGGGAGACATCATTTGCGACGACGAATTGCAGATTCTTAATCCCGAGCATCATATAGCAACAGTCAGCGAAGGCGTTCGTTTCCATATGGATCTCACCTTCGATCACGGCTCAGGCTATGTATCTCAGGAGAAAAACAAGCAGGATTATTCATCAGGTCAGCTTGGAGTGATCTTCGTCGATTCGATTTTCACCCCGGTCTATAACGTAAACTACAACGTTGAAAACACACGTGTAGGAAACAGCATAGACTTTGACAAACTCACAATTAACGTGCTGACGAACGGTACAATCTCCGCAAGAGAAGCTGTATCGCTCGGAGCCAAGATACTCAACGAACATCTCAATCTCTTTGTTGATCTTTCCGAAGAAGCAAAGAGAGCGGAGATAATGGTTGAAAGAGAAGAAACCAAGAAAGAAAAAGTACTTGAGATGACCATTGAGGAGCTTGACCTGTCCGTTCGTAGCTTCAACTGTTTGAAGCGCGCGGGCATCGATACGGTCGAGGATTTGACCAGCAAGACCGAAGAGGATATGATAAAGGTCAGAAACCTCGGCAAAAAATCGCTCGAAGAAGTCATCCAGAAACTCCATTCGCTCGGACTTACCCTGCGGAAGGAAGAGGACTGATTTCTTTTGTGAACTAAAAAAGCTGCACATACTGAAGTCCTTATGAAAAATAGGGAAAAGGAGGAAAAACAATATGCCCGGAACCAGAAAACTCGGCAGAGTGACTGCGCATAGAAACGCTATGCTTCGCGGAATGGTCACTTATCTTTTGGAAAACGGTTCGATAGAAACAACTCTTACAAGAGCAAAGGAAGTAAGATGTATGGCTGAGAAGATGATCACTCTCGGCAAGACAAACACTCTCGCTTCTCGCCGCCAGGCTCTTTCATACATCACAAAGGAAGATGTTGTAAAGAAGCTCTTTGACGAGATCGCTCCCGCATATTCCGATAGAAACGGCGGTTACACAGCTATCTATAAGCTCGGACCCCGTCGCGGTGACGCTGCCGAAATGGCACTTATCAAGCTTGTATAATTAAAAATATAAGTTAAAAAAATGAAGCTCCGCAAGGGGCTTCATTTTGTTTTGCCGAAGAAAAGAGGATATTTCTCTTTGCGACGACACTTATGCGGCAGAAGCTATTTTCTGCGTTTTTTTCTCCCGAATATCTTTTTCAGCAGGGGAGAAAGGAGCTTTGGCGATTTTATGACAATAATTTTCATTTTCGGGACTCCTCTTTATCGATCTGTTTGCGCTTCAATCTATAATATGCCGCAAAAAAGTTGTTGGTCACAGGGAAAAATGCAAAAAAGGTATTGCAATCTTAAATTGATTATGATATAATAATGTCAGAATAGAGAAAGGACATTGAGACCGGTCGAAACCCGGTCTCAATTCTTTGTTTGAATACTTTTTGAAAGGCGGAAAAAACGTGGCGAAAACAGCAAATATAGCGTCAACCGCGGAGAAAATAATCACGCCCTGCGTTGAAGAGCTCGGATACCGGATATGGGATGTTGAGTTTGTCAAGGAAGGTGCGGGATGGTATCTTCGCATTACAATCGACTCGGACGACGGCATCGATATTGACGATTGCGAAAAGGTCAGCAGGGCGATAAGTCCCTTGCTTGACGAGGCAGACCCGATCGAGCAGAATTATACGCTTGAGGTCAGCTCTCCGGGGCTTGAGAGAACCCTTCGCACGCCTGCGCACTTTGCGGCGTGCATAGGCGAGGAGATAGAGGTCAGACTTTATTCTCCGGACGAAACGGGAAACAAGGCATACAGAGGACAGCTTCTTTCCTCCGACGATGAGAAGTTTACAATTGAAACAAACGGCACGGAAAAAACGTTTGAAATATCAAAAACGGCGAAGGCAAATGTATTTTTTGACTTTACCGATATAGAATAAATTACAGAAGGAAGGCTTACATCAAAAATGAACACAGAATTTTTTACAGCCCTTGATCTGATAGTTAAAGAAAAGGGCATCCCGCAGGAATACCTTATAGAGAAAATCGAGGCGGGGCTTGCAAACGCGCTCAAGAGAGAGATAGGCGAGAACTGCAATATAAAGGTTATTCTTGATCCCGCAAAAAGAGATGTCAAGGTTGTCAGAGTAAAGAATATAGTCGAAGAGGTCACAGACCCCGAGCTTGAAATCTCGCTTGCGGACGCAAAGGCGATAAGCAAGAAGTACGCCCTCGGCGGCACGGTTGAAACGGAGGTCAAGACAAAGGCTTTCGGCAGACTCAGCGCACAGAGCGGAAAACAGATAATCGTTCAGGGCATAAGAGAAGCCGAGAGAACGATGGTTATAAGGGAATATGAGAGCAAGAAGGAAGAAGTTATTTCCGCAACTGTTATCCGTATGGACCCTGTCAACGGTAACGCAATAGTTGATACGGGCACAAGCGAGGCGGTGCTTCTCAAAGGCGAGCAGATACCCGGAGAGCAGCTTTTCGTCGGCGACCATATAAAGGTTTTCGTTATGGAAGTTAAAAACGAGCTCAAAGGACCGATCGTAACGCTTTCGCGCACACATCCCGGGCTTGTCAAGAGACTTTTTGAGCTTGAAGTTCCCGAAATTCAGGACGGAACGGTTGTTATACGCGGAGTTGCGAGAGAGGCAGGCTCAAGAACGAAGATTGCGGTTGAATCTCGTGACGCATCCGTCGACCCGGTCGGCTCCTGCATAGGAAACAGGGGCAGCCGTATCGGAGAGATCATAAGAGAGCTGAACGGCGAGAAGATCGATGTTGTCAGATACAGCGAAAAGCCCGAAGAATATGTCAGCGCGGCTCTTTCTCCCGCAGAGGTCAAGAGTGTTGAAATGGACGGTGAACGCAGCTGCAAGGTGCTTGTTGCGCCCGAACAGCTTTCGCTTTCAATAGGCAAGGAAGGTCAGAACGCACGCCTTGCCGCAAGACTTACGGGACTTAAAATTGATATTAAATCGGTTTGATCGGGAAGGATCGGACAAATGGAAAACGCAAAGAAAGTTCCCGAGCGTCAATGCGTCGGTTGCAGAGCAAAACGACCGAAAAGCGAGCTTATCCGGATAGTCAGACCTGCCGAAAGTCAGACGGCGGAGCTGGACAGGACGGGAAAGAAATCGGGGAGGGGCGCATATATTTGCCCCAGTGCCGATTGTCTTAAAAAGGCAAGAAAAAGGCTTCCCGTTTCGCTTGGTTGTTCTATAACGGACGAAGTTTATGAAAGGCTTGAGAAAGAAATAGAAAATGGTTGACGGAGAAAACAGAAATATGGCGAAGTTGCTTTCGCTCATCGGACTGGCAAGAAAAGCAGGAAAAATTACAATCGGAACGGAAATGGTCTGCGACGCTGTCAGAAGCGGGGATGTTAAGCTCGTTATAGCGAGCGAGAGCTCCTCTGACAATACAAAAAAACGCATATCAAACTGCGTCTTGCATTACGTCGTGCGGCTTGAATACATTGCCGCGACGCCGGATGAACTCGGCAGAGCGATCGGCAAAACGGCGACAGCCTGCGTCGGTATCAGCGATGAAAACTTCATCAAACTTATATCCGCCAATCTTTGACAGTACTCATAAGGAGGTACAATGAATGGTTTCAACACAGAAGATCAGAATAAATAACCTTGCAAAAGACCTGAATATGAAAAGTAAGGATCTGCTTGAAGCGCTCACAAAGAGCGGTGTAGCGGGCAAAACATCTACGGGGACTCTTGACCCTGTTGAGTTTTCCTTGCTTTTTGACAGTCTTACGACTGATAATCAGATAAAAAATATGGGAGATTACCTTTCCGGAAAAGCGGATATTGACCGCCCGAAGGAAGAGATAAAAGAGGAAAAGCCTGCAGAAAAAGCAACTGCCGCAGAAAAGAAGCCGGAGGAGCCGAAATCGCAGGCAGAACAGAAAACACCCCAGCCGCAGACAACTCAGCAAAAGCCGCAGGGGGCTCAGTCTGCACAGCCCGCGAAATCGCAGGCTCCGCAGCAGAATGTTCAGAAGCCGGCGCAGCAGACGGAAAACCGTCCCGCACGCCAGCCGCAGAACCCTCCGAAGGTGAATTTCCCGCAGCAGGCGGAAAGAGGTGCGAGCCGCTCGGCAGACAGATTTGCCCGTCCGGCACAGCAGAATCAGCCGAAGAAGCCGGAGGTCAAGAGAGAGACCCCCGCAGCGGCACCCGCACAGCAGCCCAAAAAAGCCGAAATGAGAGGCGGCGGGGAGAGCGTCGAAGCTGCAAGAAAGACAAGAGTCATCGATACGAGAGCAAGCTCTGTCGATCTTTCCAAATATGATGAAAGACTTGAAAACTTTGTTCCCGAATCTGCAAGAAGGTCAAATGTTCCGGATAAGCAGAAGGTTGGCAAGAAGCCTCAGAACGGCAAAAATCCTTATGCTTCGAGACGCAACGATAAGGACGCAGCCGCTCTTGCAAAGCTCCGCAAGGCAGAGCTTGAAAAGATCAAAAAGCAGCCGCTCAAGGTTACGGTTCCCGACGAGATTACGGTTTCCGAGCTTGCCGCAAAGTTCAAAGTTACAGTCGGCGAACTTATGAAAAAGCTGATGGGACTCGGCGTTATGGCAACGGCAAACCAGAACGTCGATTACGATACGGCGTTCCTCGTCGGTGAAGAGATGAACGTTGTCGTTTCAAAGGAAGTCGTTGTAACGATTGAAGAGAAGCTCTTCTCAGAGGATGCCGAAGATTCAAGCGAAACTCTCGAAGAACGTCCCCCTGTTGTATGCGTTATGGGTCACGTTGACCACGGCAAAACGTCGCTTCTTGACGCTATCCGCAACACACACGTTACGGCAGGTGAAGCAGGCGGCATCACGCAGTCTATCGGTGCTTATAGAGTAAAGATTGGCGATAAATATATCACATTCCTCGATACGCCCGGTCACGAGGCGTTCACGGCAATGAGAGCGAGGGGCGCAAAATCGACAGATATTGCGATACTTGTTGTTGCGGCGGACGACGGCATTATGCCGCAGACCGTTGAAGCTATCAACCACGCAAAAGCCGCAGGCGTTTCGATAATAGTTGCAATAAACAAAATGGATAAACCCGGCGCAAATCCGGAGGGAATCAAGCAGGAACTGACAAAATACGACCTCGTTCCCGAGGAATGGGGCGGCGATGTTATGTGCGTTCCCGTTTCGGCTATAAGAAAAACGGGTATCGACGATCTTCTTGAAGATGTTCTTCTTATTGCGGAAATGAAGGAGCTGAAAGCCAACCCGAACCGCAGAGCGAAGGGTATCGTCATCGAAGCGAGCCTGAAAAAGGGTCTCGGACCTGTTGCAACCGTACTTGTTCAGAACGGTACGCTTCATCAGGGAGATACGGTTATCGTCGGCACGGCTGTCGGCAGGGTACGTATGATGAGAGACGAAAACGGCAAGGTTATGAAGAGCGCGGAGCCTTCCGTTCCTTGCGAGATTGTCGGTCTCGACTACGTTCCGTCCGCAGGCGACGAAATGAACGCTGTTGAAGATGAAAGAATGGCAAGAGAACTTGCGGAACAGCGCAGAACAAAAGAAAAAGAAGCGGAATTCTCCGCGTCGGCAAAGGTCAACCTCGATGATCTCTTTGCGCAGATCAAAGACGGCGTAAAGGATCTCAATATCGTTGTCAAGGCGGACGTCAGAGGCTCGGCAGAGGCTGTCAAGGCTTCGCTTGTCAAGCTCTCGAATGACGAGGTCAAGGTCAACGTTATTCATACGGGTGTCGGCGGTATAACGGAAAACGACGTTATGCTCGCAAATGCGTCAAATGCGATCATCGTCGGCTTCAATGTCCGTCCCGATAAGGCGGCGCTCGACTCTGCGCAGGCGCAGGGCGTTGACGTTCGCACATACAGAATTATTTATGAGTGCATTGAGGAGATTGAAGCTGCTATCAAGGGTATGCTCAAGCCCGTTTACCGCGAAAATGTTCTCGGTCACGCACAGGTCAGACAAACGATTCACGTTCCGAACGTCGGTACGATCGCCGGCTCATACGTTCAGGACGGCAAGATTACGCGCGCTTCGCTTATCCGCGTAGTACGCGACGGCGTTGTTATATTCGAGGATAAGATTTCATCTCTCCGCCGTTTCAAGGACGACGTAAAAGAAGTTGCGTCCGGCTATGAATGTGGTGTCGGACTTGATAAATTCAATGATATAAAAGAAGGCGACATTCTCGAAGCTTATATAATGGAAGAGATCGCGAGATAAGGAGAAACCGATATGAATTTCAGACAGGTACACCTTGATTTTCACACGAGCGGTGAGATAGAGGGAATAGGCTCCCGATTTTCAAAGGGGCAATTCCAGAAGGCTCTCCGTGAAGGACACGTAAATTCGATAACACTTTTTGCAAAATGTCATCACGGCTGGGCGTATTTTCCCTCGGAAACGTGCGAAATGCACCCGCATCTGGATTTTGACCTCCTCGGCGAACAGATCGCCGCAGCACACGAAATCGGCGTAAAGACTCCGGTTTATATCTCTGCGGGACTTGATGAAAAAATGGCGCGTCCGCATACGGAATGGCTTATGCGCAACCCCGACGAAACCTTCTATTGGACGGAAAACTTCACAAAACCGGGATATCACCGTATGTGTATGAACACGCCGTATCTTGACTATCTGATTGCGCAGGTTGAGGAGGTTGTTCAAAAGTATGATTGCGACGGTATTTTCCTTGATATAGTCGGCGCTTTGCCTTGCTATTGTCAGAGCTGTGTGAAGAAAATGCTTGACAGAGGGGAAGACCCTTATAACGAAGAAAACGCTTACAGAATGGGTGTTGAGACCTATCTCAATTACACAAAGCGCGTAAGAGAGGCGATCGACAAATACAAGCCCGGACTGCCCGTTTTCCATAATGCGGGACACATTCAGTGCGGTCATAGGGACTTTACCTTTGCAAACTCGCATCTTGAGCTTGAAAGTCTGCCGACAGGCGGTTGGGGCTATGACCATTTCCCGATGTCTGCGGCTTATGCAAGAACGCTCGGACTTGATTTCCTCGGTATGACTGGCAAGTTTCATCTTTCCTGGGGAGAATTCGGCGGCTTCAAGCATCCGAACGCCCTCCGCTATGAAACAGCACTTTCCGCCGCAAACGGCGCGAAAATGTCAATAGGCGACCAGCTTCATCCGCTCGGTGCGATGGATATGGCGACATATAAGCTCATAGGCGAGGCATATTCGGAAATAGAGAAAAAGGAGCCCTGGCTTGACAATGTTGAGTCGGTTGCAGATATTGCGGTGCTCTCCCAGGAAGCCCTTTTCTATCATATGAACCCCGGAAAGCCTTCCCCCGGTCGACTTTCTTGGATGGGAACGACGGGCGCGAGCAGAATTTTGCTTGAAGGAAAATATCTGTTTGACGTTGTGGACACGGAGGGCGACTTCGGCAAATACAAGCTCATCATACTTACAGACGATTCTATGCTTGACGGCGAAACCGCGAGAAAGTTGAAAGCCTTCACGGAGGGTGGCGGCAAAATCCTTGCTTCCGGTACCTCGGGTCTCTATGCGGACGGAAGCGGCTTCGCTTTCGACCTCGGCGCAGAGTTCAACGGCGAATGCGAATATAATCCCGCATATATCCGTCCCGAATTTGAGATGGAGGGGCTCTATAACTCCGCATACGTCATTTATCAGCCCTGCTACGATATAGATGCTACGGGCGAGGTTCTTGCCGGCAGAGAAAATCCGTATTTCAATCGCACGACATTCCATTTCTCCTCGCACGCACAGACGCCTAACGACCCGACGAAAACGTATCCGGCGGTCACGCTCGGAGAGGACGGCGCATATATTTCGTTCAAGCTGTTTACGGAATATGCGCTCAAAGGCTCGCTTATAGCAAAGAGAGTCGTTGAACACGTTATTGACGTTCTCCTTGGAGACGAAAAAACGCTGACAACAAACCTCGGCTCGCTCGGAGTTGTGACTCTTATGGATCAGTACGACGAGCACAGGTATGTAAATCATCTTCTCTATGCAACGCCCGTCAAGCGCGGACAGAAGGTTGAGATAATCGAGGATATAGTCCCGGTTTACGGTACGGAGGTAACTCTCAAGCTCTATACAAAGCCGAAGAGGGTATACCTTGCGCCGCAGATGCAGGACATCGACTTTGACTATTCGGACGGCGTCCTTACTTACACGGTTGACAAGTTCGAATGTCATCAGATGGTCGTCATAGACTATTAACCTACTTTTCTTTGAAAAGAAAAGTAGG
>DLLG01000012.1:0-47646 GCA_002479075.1 Clostridiales bacterium UBA7568 | reverse complement strand
AACTTTAGTTATTGGTTTGTGCAAACTTTATATTTTTATTTTATCAAAGGAGCGGATTTGCCGCTCCTTTTTGATTTGTTATGTGAAAAGAAAAGAAGGCAAAAGAAACTTTAGTTATTTGTTTGAACAAACTTTATATTTTTATCAAAGGAGCGGGTTACTGCTCCTTTTTGGTTTGTTATCTGAAAAGAAAAGTAGACAAAATGAACTTCTGTAATTGCATTGTACAAATTTCACATTTTCAACGCAAGAGAGCGGATTTTTGCTCCTTTTTGTATTGCGATAACGTCATTTGATGTTGACTTTTCGTTTCGGATATGATATATTTACTTCAACACCAAATTAAAAACGAGGTATAAAAAATGCTTGCAAGCAGAGCGCCTATGGGCTGGAACTCCTGGAACACATTCACAGATGATATAAACGAGCAACTCATAAAAGACACGGCGGATAAAATGGTTAGTGACGGTTATCTTGCCGCGGGATACGAGTATCTTGTAATCGATGATTGCTGGAGCAAAAAAGAGCGCGACGAAAACGGTATGCTCGTTGCTGACGAGAAAAAGTTTCCGAACGGAATGAAAGCCGTTGCAGACTACGTTCATTCAAAAGGGCTGAAATTCGGTATGTATTCCTGTTGTGGTGTTAAGACCTGCGCAGGGTATCCCGGCAGCTTCGGTCACGAATTTGACGATGCAAACTACTTTGCGAGCGTCGGTATAGATCTTCTTAAATACGACAACTGCTATCATCCCGGCAGTCCGAGCTATCAGTCATACAACAGAATGGCTCTCGCTCTCCGCTCGACGGGCAGGGAAATCCTTTTCTCCGCCTGCAACTGGGGTAATCAGAATGTTCACGAATGGGCTCGCTCCGTCGGCGCGCATATGTACAGAACAACGGGTGACATAACGGACACGTTTGAATCGATAAAGAACATAGTAACAAAGGAAAAGGACAAATTCTGCTATTCCGCTCCCGGTTGCTTTAACGATATCGATATGCTTGTCGCAGGGCTTTACGGAAAGGGCAATATCGGCTTCGGGCAGGGCTGCACTGCGGCAAACTACCGTTATCATTTTGCGATATGGTGTATGCTTTCCGCTCCTCTTATGCTCGGTTGCGACATAAGAAGTATCGATGAAGAGACGAAAAAACTTATCACAAACAAGGCCCTTATTTCAATCTGTCGCGACGAAGACGCTCGTCCTCCGATAATCGTCGGAGATAACAGAGGTCAGAAGGAAAACTTCTCCCTCTTCAAGCACCTTGCGGATGGCACATATGCAATCGGCTTCTTCAACGCATATGACGTCGATAAAGACGTTATGATGCCGTATAGCGACATCGGTCTCGATCCTCTCTGCGGTTATGGCTTTGACGCTACTGACGCTTTCACCGGCGAGCACCTCGGTATATTTAAGGACTTCATCGACCTGCGCGTTGAAGCGGGCGGCTGCAGAGTCGTTACGGCGAAGCTCGTAAAGGTTAAATGAGCAACTGCAAAGGATGCGGCTCAAAGCTGACCTGCGACGAGACCGCGCTTTACCGTCGGCTGATATACAGGGAAACTCCGGAGGAGGATTGCCTTTGTATAAAATGTCTTGCAAAAAAGCTGAAGGTTGACGAAAAACAGCTTCGGGAAAAGATAGTTTTCTTCAAAAAAATAGGTTGCACGCTTTTTTAGGCAGAATACATAACGCTCCTTTTGTCAAATTAGACAAAGGAGCGTTTTCTGTTTAGTGCAAGTTGCTGTATTGTTTCAAAAAGCTAAAAAATAAGAAAAAAGTGTGAATATTTTATTGATTTTTGACAAACAACGTGATACAATATACGAGGTTAATAAATAACCTAAAACATTTTTTATGGAGGCTTCATTCAAATGAAAAGATTTATTTCCATTATTCTGGCAGTTGCAATGGCTCTTTGCTGCTTTGCGCTTGTCGGTTGCGGTAAGGACAATACAAAGTCCGATAACAAGATCGCAATGATTACCGACTACGGCGACATCACAGACGAGTCCTTCAACCAGGCAACGTGGGAAGCTGTTAAGGCATTCTGCGAAGAAAACAAGCTCACTTATAACTACTTCAAGCCCACAGGCGATAACACAGAATCCCGTGTTGCTATGATCGAAAAGGCTGTCGGCGAAGGCTATAACATAATCGTTATGCCCGGCTACGCTTTTGCAGGTGCTATCGTTGAAACAGCTCCCAAGTACAAAGATGTTAAGTTCTTTGCTCTTGACGTTGCAAAGGGCGACCTTCTCGAAGCAGGCGTTACAGCTAAGGGCGAGAAGTATGACTATGACCCCGATAACTGGGATCTTTCCAAATATGTTGATATGTCCAACGTTTACTGCGCTATCTATCAGGAAGAGCTCTGCGGTTATATGGCAGGCTATGCAGCAGTTAAGCTCGGCTATACAAAGCTCGGCTTCCTCGGCGGTATGGCAGTTCCCGCAGTTGTCCGTTACGGTTACGGCTTTATTCAGGGCGCTGACGCAGCTGCAAAGGCTATGGGTGTTCAGATAAACATCAACTATGTATACGGCGGACAGTTCTTCGGCGATGCTGACATCACAGCTAAGATGGACACTTGGTATCAGGGCGATACAGAAATCGTATTTGCTTGCGGCGGCGGTATCTATAAATCCGCAGCAGAAGCAGCTAAAAAGGCAGGCAAGAAGGTTATCGGCGTTGACGTTGACCAGAAGGCTATAATTGACGGCGCATACGGCGAAGGAATGACAGTCACTTCCGCTATGAAGGGTCTCGCTCCTACAACAAAGGATACACTCACAGACATCGTTCTCAACGGTAACTGGAGCAAATACGCAGGCAAGATTTCAACTCTCGGCCTCGTAAGCGGCGATGATCCCACAATCAACTACGTTCAGATCCCGATGGAATCCACACAGTGGGCAGAGGGCAAGTTCACACAGAACGACTACAAGGCTCTTGTTAAGGCTATGTTTGACGGCACAATCAAGGTATCCAACTCCAGCGATACAAACGTTATGCCTACAACAACAAACGCTACAGTTGACAATCAGGGCAGCATAAAGTAATAGACTGAAAAGCATAAAGCATTGACTACCTTTATGTGCGTAGGTACGTAAGAAGACACGGGGGTGTCAAAAAACACCCCCGTTTGTTTTTATTTTGATGAAGCCGGTTCGAATTAAAAATAACAGAAGGAGTCTATCCAATGGATATAAACAGTCAACCGTATGCGATAGAAATGCGGAACATAACAAAACGTTTCCCCGGAATAATCGCAAACGATAATATAACCCTCGGGCTTAAAAGAGGGGAGATACACGCCCTGCTCGGCGAGAACGGAGCGGGAAAATCGACTCTGATGAGCGTCCTTTTCGGACTTTATCAGCCGGAAGAAGGGGAAATCTTGAAGGACGGAGTTCCGGTAAAGATAAACGACCCGAACGACGCAAACGCTCTCGGCATAGGAATGGTGCATCAGCATTTCAAGCTCGTTGAATGCTTTTCCGTGCTGGACAACATAATTTTGGGCGTTGAGCCGAACAAATTCGGATTTATAAAAAAGAAGGAGGCAAGGGAAAAGGTGCTTGCGCTTTCCGAAACATACGGACTCGCCATCGATCCCGATGCAATAATTGAAGATATAACCGTTGGTATGCAGCAGAGAACGGAAATTCTCAAAATGCTTTACCGCGATAACGAAATACTTATTTTTGACGAGCCGACCGCCGTTCTGACTCCGCAGGAGATAGGTGAGCTTATGCAGATTATGCGCAGGCTCGCAAACGAAGGCAAGTCAATCCTCTTCATCTCTCATAAGCTCAATGAGATTATGGAGGTTGCGGACAGATGCACGGTTCTCCGCAGGGGAAAATATATCGGTACGGTTGACATCAAGGACACAACAAAGGAAGAGCTTTCGAGGATGATGGTCGGACGCGACGTTGAGCTTACCGTTCATAAGGACGATATGAAAACCGGCGACGTTGTTCTTTCCGTTGAAAATCTGACAGTCGCAAGCAGGCTTCATAAGAAGGATGCCGTCAAGAACGTTTCGTTCAACGTCCGCTCCGGAGAGATCGTCTGCATTGCGGGAATTGACGGAAACGGGCAGACGGAGCTTGTCTACGGTATAACGGGTCTTGAGCCGGTAAAGAGCGGAACGGTTACTCTTTGCGGCGAGGATATAACACATTCGTCGATAAGAAAGCGCAGTACGTCCGGAATGAGCCATATTCCGGAGGACAGACATAAGCACGGGCTTGTTCTTGACTATTCTCTTGAAAACAATATGGTTCTTCAGAAATATTTCGAGCCGGAATTTACAGATAAATTCGGATTTCTGAACAAAGAAAATATAAGAAAATACACGGAAACGCTGATCGACCAGTTCGATATACGCTCGGGTCAGGGCGCTGTGACGACGGCGAGAAGTATGTCCGGAGGTAACCAGCAGAAGGCGATAGTTGCAAGGGAGATAGACAAGGACCCCGAGTTGCTTGTTGCCGTTCAGCCGACGAGGGGACTTGACGTCGGTGCGATAGAATTCATTCATAAAAAACTTGTTGAGATGAGAAATGCGGGCAAGGCAGTGCTTTTGGTATCGCTTGAGCTTGAGGAGGTTATGAGCGTACCGGACAGAATCCTCGTTATGTACGAGGGAGAGATTGTCGGCGAGCTTGACCCGAAAACCACGACGACAGAAGAGCTCGGTCTTTATATGGCGGGAGCGAAGAGGGGAGATGCCAATAATGGATAAAAACAAGAAATCTTTCTTTAAAAACGAAGGCGTTCAGGCTGTTATTGCGTCGCTCATCTGCGTCGTTCTCGGACTTCTGATCGGATTTATCGTGCTTTTGTGCATAAATCCCGCAGGCGCGGGCAAGGCAATAGCCGATATGATGAAGAACTTCTTCGCATATAAGACATTCTCGCTTCAGCTGAAATATTTCGGCAGTACGCTTGTTAAATCCGCTCCGCTGATACTTTGCTCGCTTTCAATACTTTTCTGTTATAAGGTCGGGCTTTTCAACATCGGCGCGGCAGGGCAGTATACAATAGGAGCAGGGTTCGCTCTTTATGCGGCGCTTGCCTGGAATCTGCCTTGGTGGCTCTGTATAATAGTTGCCGCTCTGAGCGGTGCCGTTCTTGGGACGATAAGCGGTGTTTTGAAGGCATATTGCAACGTAAACGAGGTTATCAGCGGCATTATGCTGAACTGGATCTCTCTCTATTGTATGAATATGCTCCTGACAGGCGTAAAGGAGGAGACGAGCCCTTATACAAAGAACCTTGCGGCTGTGAACAGAGGGGCGATATTGCCGACGCTCGGACTTGACACTCTCTTCGGAAACAAATATGTGACGATTGCGATTCCGCTTGCTATAATCGTTGCGATTGTTGTCTGGATTGTGCTCGAAAAAACAAAGTTCGGCTATGAGCTTAAAGCAACAGGCTTCAACAGACACGCCGCAAAATATTGCGGTATGGCTGAAAAGAGAAATATGATAGTTACCCTTTCGATAGGCGGAGCTATTGCCGGTTTCGGCGCAGCAATGTTCTATCTTACAGGCATTGAGCAATGGAACTGCAGTCAGTCGTCCGTTCCCGGAATGGGCTTCAACGGCATTGCGGCGGCTTTCCTCGGCGGTCTTAACCCGATAGGCTCGATATTCTCTTCATATTTTATTCAGCACATAACAGAGGGCGGAGCAAACCTTGACCTCAGGGTTTACAGCAGGCAGATAGCAGATCTTGTCTCGGCAATAATCATTTATCTCTGCGGATTTGTGTTCTTTATGAAATATATTATGAAGAAGATAATCGCAAAGAGGGAAGACGCTGAAAAGCTCGCAACCGAGAAAGAAACCGCTGAAGAAGATAAGAACGAAGGAGGCGAAAATAAATGACATTACTTTTGCAATATACATTATTTTTTGCTTCCGTTCTGACTTTGGTTGCGCTTGGCGGTTGCTTTTCGGAGCATTCTGGCGTTATCAACCTCGGTCTTGAGGGAATAATGGTTATCGGCGGTATGGGCGGTGCGCTCACAATGAGATACCTCGCAGAACACGTTCCGAACGCTTCGGCGTTTGTCATAATTGCGCTTTCGCTGCTTATGGCAATTGTCTTCGGAATGGCATATTCGCTTTTGCTTGCGGTTGCCTGCATCAATTTCAATGCAGATCAGACAATCGTCGGAACGGCGATGAATATGCTTGCAACAGCGGCGGCAACTGTAATAATCAAGGCGATAAACACGGCAAAGAACTCAAGCAACGTTTCATCGGTAGTTGAATATATCAAGCCGAAGGAAGCGTTTATGATACGCATAGGCAAGTATTTTGAGCTCAGCTGGCTTGCGATAATAACGGTCATCCTGCTTGTTGCGGCTTATATAACGCTTTATAAGACAAAGTTCGGACTTCGCCTTATGGCCTGCGGAGAATTCCCTCAGGCGGCGGCGAGCGTCGGTATCGATGTTTATAAGATGAGATATGCAGGTGTGCTTATCTCCGGTGCGCTCGGCGGTATTGGCGGTCTGGCATATATTACAGCCGGCGTAAGCGAATGGAAATTCGAGGACGGCGTCAGAGGCTTCGGCTTCCTTGCCCTTGCCGTTATGATCTTCGGCCAATGGAAACCGATAAAGATCGCCCTTGCGGCAGTGCTTTTCGGTGCTTTCAGAGCTCTTTCGAACGTAAGAGAGGCAATCCCGATTCTCGCCTCGCTTAAAATACCGAGTCAGATATATGTAATGATGCCTTATATCATTTCACTTCTGGTTCTTGCGTTCACATCAAAGAAATCCCGCGCGCCGAAGGCGGAGGGCATACCTTACGACAAAGGTCAGAGATAATTCCTTCTCCATTAAAAATTGTTATAAGCAAAAATTCCTGCTTGCGGTGTCGCGGGCAGGAATTTTTTTTGAAAAGGGAAAAACCTCTTGCAAAAATCGACAAAATATATTAGAATAGCAAATGCCGCTTTGCGGAGTCTGTTTTTTGAGGAAATAATGATGAAAAATATAAAGGGAAGCCTCATATTGCTCATAACGGCTTTGATATGGGGTACGGCTTTTGTTGCGCAGAAGTCCGCTTCGGGGGCAGTCGGCGCTTTTACTTTCAATATGGGAAGGGCGGTTATTGCGGCGCTCTTTTTGCTTGTGGTTATCGGCGTGAGAAAGCTGATATACATAAAAAAGAAGTCGACAAGTCCTGCCGCATATTCGCGCAGACAGACTGTTGTCGGGGGAATCATATGCGGAATTTTGCTTTTCGGCGCAACTAATTTTCAGCAGTTTGGTATAGAAATGTATCCGGAGGGTGTTGCGGCTTCGGGCAGAGCCGGATTTCTGACGGCTACATACGTTGTTATGGTATCTGTTGCGGCGATATTTTTCGGGAGAAAACCGCATTTGCTCGTTTGGGTCTCGGTCGTCGGATGTATAGGCGGAATGTATATGCTTTGTTTTTCGGGAGGCATTTCCGGAATATACAAGGCGGATATTTTTCTTCTCATATGCGCCGTTTGCTATACGGCACACATAATCGCCGTTTCGTGTTTTCCGCTTGCGGACGGGATTGTTCTTTCGTTTATTCAGTTTGTAGTGTGTGGCGCGCTTTCTTGTATGGGGATGATAATTTCAGGCAGCAATGACATTTCGGGCTTGCTTTCTGTCAAGTTTGAGCTGTTTTTTGCCGGTATTGTGTCAAGCGGAATTGCATATACGCTTCAGATTATCGGTCAGAAATATGCAGAGCCTGCTGTTGCTTCAATCGTTCTCAGCCTTGAATCCGTATTTTCTGCGGTTGCGGGCTGGCTTCTTCTTGATGAAAGACTCAGCGGGAGGGAGCTTATCGGTTGCGCATTGGTTTTCATTTCGGTTTTGCTTGCGCAAATGCCGGCGTTCTTCAAAGGAAAAAACAAAAAAAGTGCATAACAAAAGGAAGTCCTTTCGGACTTCCTTTTATATTTAAACTTTGATTTTCTCGCTTAAATATTTTATTATAAGCTCTTTTTCGCAGAAGGGGAGCTTTTGCCCGTTTATCAGCTGATAATTTTCGTGTCCTTTGCCGGCAAGGAGAACGATGTCTCTCGGTTCCGAAATTTCAACGGCGTATTTTATCGCATCCGCTCTGTCTGCAAATCTTGCATATGGCGCAGCGACGTTTTCGGCAATTTCATCTATTATTTTTTCCGGGTCTTCCGTGTTTGGATTATCGCTTGTTATAATGCAGAAATCTGCATCCGACGCCGCTTTTCCGAGGTCTTTACGACGGAGCTGCGTTCGGCAACCGACCGAGCCGAAAAGGCAAATCAGGCGGGCGGGGTCGCATTCGCGCAACGCATCGATTGCCTTTTCGAGGCTTTCGCCGTTGTGCGCATAATCGATGACAAAGCTTGCGCTGCCGGGAACCGCAACAATCTCAAATCTTCCCGGGACGGATACCGTCGGCAGGGAGTCGGCGCAGGACTTTATGCTTACACCGAGCAGAGAACACGTCGCGATCGCCGCAAGGGAATTATAAACGGAGAAATCGCCCGGAAGCGGTACACAGACTGGGGCGGAAGTATCCCCGCAGGTTACCGAAAAGCTCTTTCCGAGCGCAATGGCAAGGGAGGAAATGTCTGATGCGCGGAAGTCGCTTTCGGAGTTTATCGAGTATGTGACGACATTTCTTGATGCGGATGAAAATTCGCCGAAGTAACTGTCATCGGCGTTCAGGACGGCATTTTCCGCAAGAGGGAAAAGAGCTTTTTTGCAGTTTTTGTAGTTTTCAAAGTCCGGATGCTCGCCCGGACCGATATGGTCAGGGGAGAGATTGGTCATTACGGCGACAAAAAACGGTATTCCTCGCACTCTGCCCATAAGCATCGCCTGCGACGATACCTCCATAACGGCGCATTTGCAACCGCAATCAACCATTTCCCGGAGTGCGCGGAAGAGCTCATAACTTTCGGGGGTAGTGTTTTCAGTCGGATAATGCTTTTCCCCGATGGCGATTCCGCAGGTCCCGATCAGCCCTGTTTTTATCCCGGACGATTCAAGAATATGGCGCACCATATGAGCGACTGTCGATTTTCCCTTTGTCCCCGTTATGCCGATTACTTTCATTTCCTTTTCGGGATGAGAGAAAAATTCCGCCGAAACATCCGCAAGGGCGGCGCGGCAATCCGGAACGACAACCTGAACTGCGTCCGGCGGCAGAGGGAGCTTTCTTTCGCATAGGAACGCCCGCGAGCCTTTGTCATATGCGCTTTGCGCAAAGTCGTGTCCGTCTGCCTTTGTACCTTTTATGCAGACGAAAAGTGAGCCTGAAGCAGCATTTTTTGAATTATAGCACACAGAGGAGATTTCCGCTTCGGAAAGCGGCTCCGTTTTGTGCGGAATATTTTTCAGAAGCGAAGAAAGCCTTTTCATTTGCACATCCTTTTATGTATTTTATGTATTATATATGCCATCAAAGCCTGTCGGAGTTGCACCGCAAAGAGTGATCGCATTTTTTGCGAGCACGAAAAGCGAATCGATCGTAATCTCTTTTTCCGTCATTTGCTCTTTGGGCAGAAGGGAAAGCTCTGTGCAACCGAGAATGAGATAATCGCAGCCACGGGCGACGAGCCCTTCCGCAATTTTATTGAATTTGTTCATATCGGGCTTGGCTGACGCTTTTATGCTTCCGTAAATTATCTCCATAAGCGCCAGCTGATCCCCCTCGTCCGGCACGACGTATTCTATACCGAGCCGCTCGCATTCGTGCCTGTAAGAGCCGGAAAAAATCGTACCGTCTGTTGCCATAATCCCGACCTTTTTTGCCTTTTTCGCCTTTGCGTGCTCCGCCGTCTCGCGGACGATGTTCAGAACAGGTACAGGGGAGAAGGCGTCAAGCTCGTCGAAGAAAAAATGCGCCGTGTTGCAGGGAACGGCGATCAGCTCCGCTCCCGCCGCCGCGAGCTTTCTAACGTCGTCTTTCATTTTCGGGAGGGGAGAAACAAGACTTTTTCCGGTTATAAAATCGGTTCTGTCCGGAGTTGATGCTCCGCTTATGACGATCACATCGAGATGATCCTGGTCGCAAATGGCTTTTGTATGCTTTGTTATAAGCTCATAAAAATACACGCCCGCAAGCGGTCCGAGCCCGCCAAGAATTCCGAGAACTTTTTTCGGATGCGACATTTTATATATCTCCGTTTTTTCTGTATTTTCCGTAATAGCGGAAGTTATGCACGGCGACAAAAAACAGCCTCTTCGGATTTTTAAGATCCTTCCTGTACCAGAGCGAAGAGAATGACTTTCCGCTCCGCACAAGGCTTTTCAGCTTTTTCGCCATATCTTTGCCTGTATATTTATATATGATGGGCTTTGGGACAGTATGCCAGAAAACTTCGCTATGGCAGATCTCGCAGTCGCCGGAAAGCAGACCGCGGCGGTCATCGATTACGGTCTTTGCGATGTTTTGTCCAGCCGAGGTAACATAATAATTGCTTCTGCCCTGGCGCAGGTTGACCTCGAACACCTTGAACTTCCCGTCGCGCGAGTCATATTTTATATCAAAATTCGAAAAGCCCATATAGCCGATCTCATCAAGAAATTTTATAAGAATTTCGGTAATTTCGGGATGATTTTCGGTTATGACGGCGGTGTGATTGCCGAGTCCCTTCGGCGTGTGCTCCTCAAGAAGTACGTGACCGAGACAAGCCTTTTTTGTCTTTCCGTCTGTGCCGGAATAGCAGGTGAGAACATACATCCTGTCATCTCCGCCTGGTATCATATCCTGAATTATGAGCGATTCTTCATAGCCCGCGCCGAAGATTTTTCCCGCAATCGCCCTTGCTTCATCTTCGTTTTTTGCGCAGTAGACCTTTTTCATTCCGTCAAACGGGTGTTTCCAGTATGACGAGGAATGAGACGGCTTGATTATCACGGGGTATGAAAAGCCTAGAGTCTCTTCAGAGAGAGAATCCGCTTCGCCATCTGGGCGGAGGATGAATGTTTTGGGATGAGGAATACCGTATTTTTCGCACATCGAATAAAACGATTCCTTTGTTCCGAGCGCCTCTGCCATATCTGCCGTGACACACGGGCAGAAATAATATTCTGAAAGCGTAGCTCTGTTGCGGATAATCATCTCGGCGTATTCGTCCGTGCAGCCGAAGAGATAAAGCTCCTCGTCTGCGTGCGCTTTGGCAAATGAGACGAGAAGGGGAATGGTTACGCTGTCATCAGAGAGCCCTTCTTCGACCGCGAAATTTATTATATCGCTATGGTTTGTCGTTCCGAGGGGATATTTTCCGAACGCATACGAAATCGCGCCGCAATATTCGGAAAATGCGCGCGCAACGCTATATGAATTAAGGTCCGCGCCGAGAAGCACGGGCGTAATTTTTGCGGAATTCAAAACAAAAAAACCTCTTATAAAACCTTTGATAGAGATAGTATATCACAAAATACGGAAAAATAAATAGAAAAATAATAAAAACGGAGTGAATTTTCACTCCGTTTTTGTCTTTATGAATTTTGTTTGCCGCTGTCGCTTTTGATTTTCAATGCTCTTGTTGCATTGAGTACGGCGATCACCATTACGCCGACATCAGCGAAAATCGCAATCCACATATTTGCCTTGCCGATTGCGCCGAGGACAAGACATATGAGCTTGACCGCGAGCGCAAAGACAATATTTTCCTTGACTATTTTCAGCGTTTTTCTGGATATCTTCATCGCAAGGGCGATCTTTGAGGGCTTATCGTCCATCAGTACAACGTCTGCCGCCTCGATTGCCGCATCGCTACCGAGCGCACCCATCGCAATTCCTATGTCCGCACGGGAGAGAACGGGTGCATCGTTTATTCCGTCGCCGACGAACGCCAGCGTTTCGCCCTTCTGCTTTCCGGCAAGGAGCTTTTCAACCTCGCTCACCTTATCGGCAGGGAGGAGCTCGCTTCTGACGGTGTCTATTCCGAGGTTGCCGGCAACCTTTTCGGCTGTGGCTTTTGAGTCGCCGGTCAGCATAACGGTTTTGATGCCGGACGCTTTGAGCTCGGTCATTGCTTGCTTTGAATCGGGCTTGACGACATCCGAAATTGTGATACAGCCGATATATTTTCCGTCCCTTGCAACATAGACGACCGTGCCGTCGGTGCGTTCGGATGTGATGTTTGCTCCGCAGAGCGTCATCAACTTTTTATTGCCGGCGCAGACTGTGCTTCCGCCGACAGTAGCGCTGACGCCGTGTCCTGCGATCTCCTTGATGTCGCTTGCGTCCTCTTGCGAGATCTCTTTTCCGTAAGCCGCTCTGATGCTCTGGCTTATCGGGTGACTCGACGCGCTTTCCGCAAGTGCGGCAAGGCGGAGAAGATCATCTTTTGATACGCCGTCTTCGGGGTAAATTCCCGTGACTTCGAACACGCCCTTTGTAAGCGTGCCGGTCTTATCAAACACGGCATATTTCGTGTTTGAAAGTGCTTCGAGATAGTTTGAACCTTTTACAAGAATACCGTTTTTGGAGGCGCAACCGATGCCGCTGAAAAAGCTCATCGGGATTGAAATAACTAGTGCGCACGGGCAGCTGATTACAAGGAACGTAAACGCTCTTGTCAGCCAGGACTGCCATTCAGACGGATTTCCCGCAATTACGTTGAATATCGGCGGGACGGCAGCCAGAATGAGCGCGCCTGCGCAGACAATCGGTGTATAATAGCGGGCAAACTTCGTTATGAAGTTTTCCGAGCGGGACTTTTTCATACTTGAATTCTCAACAAGGTCGAGAATTTTGGAAGCTGTTGATTCGCCGAAGCTCTTTGTCGTTTTTACGCGGATAACGCCCGTCATATTGACGGAACCGCTGATGACCTCATCGCCGACCTTTGCTCCGCGTGGCAGGCTTTCGCCTGTCAGCGCGCTTGTGTTGAGAGTTGTGCTTCCTTCTTCGATTATGCCGTCTATCGGCACTTTTTCGCCGGGATTGACGGTTATAACCGTGCCGATCTCAACCTCCGAAGGGTCAACACGGACGAGCTTTCCGTCCTTTTCGACGTTCGCATAGTCCGGACGGATGTCCATAAGAGCGGAGATACTCTTTCTGCTCTTGCCGACGGCAATGCTTTGGAAGAGCTCGCCGATCTGATAAAAGAGCATAACGGCAACGCCCTCTTTGAAGTCGCCTAGACCGACCGCACCGACCGTTGCAACTGCCATAAGGAAGTTTTCATCAAAGATCTGCCCGTGAAAAATGCCGAGTACGGCTTTTTTGAGAATGTCATAGCCTATGACAAAATAGGGAACGAGATACATCGCCGCAACGATATATTTTTCTATTTCAAGAGTTTTGTCCAAAACGATCACGGCAGCCAGAAGCACGGCTGATGTGATTATTCTTATAAGTACCCTTTTTTGTTTTCTTGTCATTTGAAATCGCCTCTCTTAAATATATATGTCGCAGTCGCTTTCAACCTTTTTGCAATTCTTTCTGACCTGCTTCATAACGGCTTTTTCGTCCGCGCCGTCTGCAAAATCGACCTTCATTTTGAGAGTCATAAAGCTGACCTGAGCATCCTTTACGCCGTCTGTGTTCTTTGCGGCATCTTCCATTTTGAGCGCGCAAGCCGCGCAGTCTACGTCGATATCATAAGTTTTCATAATTTTTTCTCCTTTGATTATTTTTTATTCTTCAACGTGTTCCATACCCATACTGAGCATTGTTCTGACGTGGTCGTCATCGAGCATATAGAAAATAATTTTTCCGTCTCTGCGGAAGCGGACGAGCTTTGCGTCCTTCAGAATTTTCAGCTGGTGGCTGACAGCCGACTGGCTTATTCCGAGCAGCTGCGCCATATCGCCGACGCATAGCTCGCTTTCAAAGAGGGCATAGAGGATTCTGATCCTTGTCGAATCGCCGAATACCTTGAAAAGCTCTGCGAGGTCATAAAGATATTCTTCTGCGGGCTGACTGTCCAGCACGCGCTGAACGACATCGTCTCTGGCGGCGAGGTATTCGCTGTCCTGCGGGTTTTTTATTTCCTGTGCCATTTTGGTTCCTTTCCGATGATTTTATCATCTTCTCGTTTGTACATATGTAATTATATTCATATGTTCATATTTGTCAATAGGTTTTTGAAAAAAAGTCTGAAAAAATTATAAAAAATATATGGAAGGGAGATTTGCGGGTTTTTGCGTCGGAAATCCGGCAAAAAATAACGCGAAAAAGCTCAATATAAGCATATTTCGGGGAGAAAAAGCAAATAAAAATATCCACCCTTGAATTGGGTGGATATTTTTTCATATTATTATCGCTTATCAGAACGCCCAGTTGCCGTCGCGGAAGATGGGATAAATTTTGCCGTCTGCGCCGACAGCGTCTATTGAAAGGTCGGGCGAGCCGATCATAAAGTCAACGTGAATCATAGAGTCATTTACGCCGAGCTTATGACATTCTTCAAGAGTTTTTGTTTCGAAGCCTTCGATGCAGTTTTCGAATCCCGCGCCGAGAGCGAGGTGACAGCAGGCGTTTTCATCGAAAAGCGTATTGAAGAAGGTAACCTCCGAGTTTCTTATCGGAGAATCATAGGGGACGAGGGCACATTCGCCGAGATAGGACGCGCCTTCATCCATTGAGATCATAGAGCGGAGAAGCTCTTCGTTCTTTTCTGCCTTGACATCGACAGCCTTTCCGTCCTTGAAGGTGACGGAGAAGTTCTCGATAAGTTCGCCTCTGTATGAAAGGGGACGCGTCGCAACGACGGTACCCTCTGCCTTGCCTCTCATCGGGGAGGTATAGACTTCTTCTGAGGGGATGTTCGGGTTATAGAGCGTGCCGTCGATCGTTCCTTCCTCGCCGCCCGCAAAGACAGCTTCGGGGATAAGTCCGACCTTGAAATCAGTACCGTTTGAGGAGTGATAGCGGAGCTCGGTTGCGTGAATACCGTTGAGATATTTGCAGCGGGAGGAGAGATCTGCGTTGTGCTCGTCCCAAGCGGCAACGGGGTCTGCGCCGTCTGCGCGGGAGGTATAAAGAATCATTTCCCAGAGCTTTTCAATTGCTGCGCTCTTGCGGAGATTCGGGAACACCTTCTTTGCCCATTTTTCGCCCGGAACTGCGGCAATGCACCATTGATACTTGTTTTCCATTCTGTCGCGTATGGGCTTTATAATCGGATATTGCTTCTGCTGAACCTCTGCGACCTTCTTCTGGTTAATGCCCTTGAGACCGTCCGGATCTTCGCTTTCGAGATATATCATAGCGGGGAGGGTGTCTGCGCGGTGTTCGAGCTTCTTCAGCGACCATTCCTCAACCTTTGAAAGAACGGAGGTCTTGCAATGACGGTATGTCACCTTTGTCATCGGCTGATAAGACCAGTCGACAGAGACAAGGCGTGCGCCCGCTTTATAACATTCCTCTGCCACCATTTTTACAAATTCAGGCTGATCGAGGTCGGCGCGGATGACAACATCCTGACCCTTCTGAACGTTCACGCCCTTTCTTGCGATGAGGCGTGCGTAATTCTGTAAAACTGTTTTTTTCATAATTTATCCTTCCTTTATTATAATGTAATGACTATTTTGTGCTCGCCCTTTATGCCGCGGGGCAGGGTGAGCGATGAGGGGGCGCCGTCGAGTGTGCACAGCGTTTTTCCGCCGACCCTCGCAAAGCCGAGCGGCTTTCTGACGGTTACGTCAAGTGTCGCACCGCCCGTCTTGATCTTATAGCTCATTTCCGTTTTGTCGGGGAAAATGACCGGCGAAAGGGAAATGCCGTCCTTTGTGTATTCAATGCCGAGCATTTCAAAGAGTGTCAGCGCAAGCCAGCTCGCTGTTCCGGAGAGCATAGGACCGATGTTTTCTCCGGATTGACTGTTGTTGTACTGCGTGCAGTAGCGCGGGTTACCCTTCAGAACGAACGGGTTTTCAAGAGTTTTATAAGGCAAAATGAAGCCGATTGTCTCAAATGCAAGGGAAGCAAGTGCGGCGGCGAGAGTTTCGTCTTTTACCTGCTTTGCGGCTTTCAGCATTGCGGCGGTTGCCATCATATTTGCGTGCTTGAAAACGCCGCCGTTTTCTCTGTCGCCGGGGAAATAGTTGACGGCGGAATTGCCCGCCTTCAGCCTTTCGAGCGCCGCGGGCGTGCAGAGCTTGAGCCCGGCCCCCGTGCGGAGATATTTATTGACCTTTCCGAGCATTTCGGAAATCTGATTTTCCGTCGCAACTCCGGAAAGTATTGACCACGAGAAGGAATTGAGATAGTACGTGCCGTCTATGCTCTCGTCTGCGCTGAGTCTGTCGCCCGCGGAGCCGAGATAGCCTGCGCCTCTCTCTCCGCCTATCATCGCACGGACGAAAAATCCGTTTTTCCAGCAATTCTGCTGAATTTTCGCTGTAAGCTCCTCTGAACTCTTTCTTATTTCTTCCGCTACCTTTGCTTTTCCGAGCATATCTGCAAGCTCCGAGATTTCGTCATATGCGATTTTCAGCAGAAACGCGTTCATAACGCTTTCGGAGAGGTCATTTTCAAGCGGTACGCCGTATTTTTGCCCGTTTTTCCTTAGCTGCTCCTCGTATTTTACCTGCTTTTCGGGGCCGGGGAGGAAGTCCGCATCAAGGCGGAGACAGTCGTTCCAGTCGCCTCTGTCCATAAGAGGCAGGCCGTGAGCACCGACGGAAATCTTTCCGCTGTATTCGACGGTTTTCAGTAGCGTTTCAAAAACGGTTCTGCGGCTTGTGCCCTCGGCTGTGATCTCTTCTGTCAGAAGAAAATCCGTGTCCCCCGTCAGGGTGACGTATCTGTAAACCGCCTGCGCAAGCCAGAGCCCGTCATCCGAGCAGATACCCGGCTCTTTGCCGGTTTCATAGAAATTATGGTTTGCATATCCCATTTCATAGACATTGCGAACCCACGAAAGGAGCATTTCGCGGACGAGACCGCTTTTGCCCATCGAAACGAAATAATAAAGCGCGGCTTCAAGATCCTGAATTTCGCGGAAGCCTATTTCGCGGAAAGCCTTTTGCGCCCAGGCAAACGAGCGTGACACAAACGACTGATAACAGACCTGAAACGGCAGATTTTCGCCTGTGTATGTGTCAAAGAGTCTGTCGCCGGATGATATTTTTATATACGACGCAAAATCGCGTGAGAATTTTATCTGCCTTTCGAGCGCTTCCTCCGCCGCACCGTCCGCTCTGTATTTTTCAAGCAACTTTTCAAGAGCGGAGAGGAACTGCGCGTCGTCTCCGCCGGGAACGGTCATCATTCCGACAAGAGACAGAAGCTCCGCTTTTTCGCCGGACTTTACGGAGACCGATTTTTCCATAGCAAAGAAGGAAACGGTCTTTCTCGCTTTCTTTGACGAAAGCTTTGCTCCGCCGGCGGGGTGCTCAAGCGAGCCGTTTCCGATGAACTCGGAATAGCTTGTGCAGTAGTTATCAAAGCATTTGCCGCCCGAAATAAGAGTTGCAAAGCGTTTCTGCGGGGAAAGGTATTTCGGGTTCGGATGCGGCGTTACGAAAACGGGCTTGCCGTCCTCGCAGGTAACGCCGCCCTCCCAGGTGACGCTTGCATAGATGATGTCGTTCATAGTCGATTCCGGCGAGCAAAGCCCGAAGGCACCGCTTGCGACGATCCGGAGCGTTCTGCCTTTTCCGGATGTGTTTTCAATGCTTATAATCTGCGCTTCCGTAGCCTCCGGCATACCTTCGTCCTGCGGGAGGATGAATATCGTTCTCTTTATTTTCAGCCCACATTCTGTCTCATATTCGATCTCTGTTCTGTTTCTCATATGGCGGCAAACCGCGGTTTTGACATTTTCCCGGATGTTTGCTGAATAGAATATCTGCCTGCCTCCTTCATATATATAAAACTGGCGGTTTGCGGGGTCACCGTTTTCTTCGGGATTGAGGGTGTACCTTGTTGCGAGCACCTGCTTTGCCGCGCCCGCGCGGAATGACCCTCTGCCGAGCGAATCGACCGCGCTTTTCGGCGTTGTCATCATAGGCGAGGGGAAATCCGTTCTGTTGCCAAGGAGGAGGTTTATATCATAATGACAGCCGATTTTCGGCGTTTTGAGGTCTATTATGTGCTCGCCTTCATCGCCTATCCCGCCCCTTGCGCAAACAACGGCAGAGGCAAGCCCGATAAGCCTTTCCGATATTTCTTTCGGGAGAGAAATTTCGTCCCTGCCCGAAAAATGACGGACGGAGCCTTTTGAAAACGAGAAGAGGTTATCACAGCCGCGGTATTTCGAAAGATAGCGGGAGATGACATCATCGTTTTCAAGTGCCAAACATATCGGCGCATAAAAGGGAAGCCCGCAGACGCAGAGAAGTCTGCCGTCTGTCTCGGTCATATCTGTTATATTTTCAGCCGTATTTCCGAAGACGACCTTCGGATCTTTATGCAGGGACGGTATTCTGTCCCGCGCATTTTCTCTTGTAAGTGACATTGCGATTCCACCTTAACTTATTACTACGAATAATATATCATTCCGGCGGGATTTTTTCAATATTATTTGAAAAAAATGCGTTTTTGCGGGAAAAATCATAAAAATTTTTCCAGAAAACTATTGACAAACGTCCCGCGACACGATATTATAATACCAACCTACCTGATAAGTAGGAATTAAAACGACGAATCGACCAAAAGGAGAAAAAATTATGTCAAAGATATACAGATCGGCGGATGAGCTCATCGGCGGAACGCCGCTTATGGAGCTGACTCACATAGAAAAAGAGCTCGGACTGAAAGCGAAAATCCTTGCAAAGCTGGAATATTTCAATCCGGCGGGCTCCGTCAAGGACAGAATCGCAAAGGCGATGATAGACGACGCGGAGGAGAAGGGGCTTCTCAAAAAGGGCTCTGTTATAATCGAGCCGACCTCCGGTAATACAGGTATAGGGCTTGCATCCGTTGCGGCTGCAAGGGGTTACAGAATCATAATTGTAATGCCGGAAACGATGTCTGTCGAGCGCAGACAGATAATGAAGGCGTACGGCGCCGAGCTCGTTCTGACAGAGGGCGCAAAGGGAATGAAGGGCGCAATCGCAAAGGCGGATGAGCTTGCAAAGGAGATTCCGAACAGCTTTATTCCAGGTCAGTTTGTCAATCCCGCAAACCCGAAGGCGCATTTTGAACACACCGGTCCCGAAATTTACGAGGACACGGACGGAAATGTCGATATTTTCGTCGCAGGTGTCGGCACGGGCGGCACGATAACGGGCGTCGGCGAATATCTCAAATCCAAAAAGCCTGACGTTAAGGTCGTTGCGGTTGAACCTGCAACCTCGGCTGTACTTTCGACGGGCGTTGCCGGAGCGCATAAGATTCAGGGAATCGGCGCGGGCTTTGTTCCCGACGTGCTTGACACGAAGGTTTATGACGAGATAATCCCCGTTTCGAACGAGGACGCCTTTGCAACTGGTAAGCTGATCGGCAAAAAAGAGGGTGTGCTTGTCGGCATTTCGTCCGGTGCGGCACTTTCCGCGGCGATTGAGCTTGCAAAGCGCCCCGAAAACGCAGGGAAGAACATAGTTGTTCTTTTCCCGGACACGGGAGACAGGTACCTTTCAACCCCGCTCTTTGCGGACTGATTAAAGTAAACAAAAATGTCCCAAAGGTTTTCCTTTGGGACATTTCGGAGTGAAAATATGAAAATACTTGTTGCAATGAGCGGCGGAGTTGATTCTTCCGTCGCGGCGAAGCTCCTTTGCGACGAAGGAAATACCTGCATAGGCTGTACGATGAAGCTGTATGAAAACGCGGACGCAGACGTTGTGCGCGAGCATAGTTGCTGCTCACTTGATGACGTTTTCGACGCACAGAGCGTTGCATATAAGCTCGGTATGAAGCATTATGTTTTCAATTTTGCAGACGATTTCAGGGAAAAGATAATAGATAAATTCGTGTCTTCATATATAAACGGCATAACGCCGAACCCCTGCATAGATTGCAACAGGTATATGAAATTCGATAAGCTCTTTTCACGCGCGGATATTCTCGGCTGCGAAAAGATTGCAACGGGGCACTATGCGCGGATAGAACGGAAGGGCGAAAAGTACGTGCTGAAAAAAGCTGTTGACCCTTCAAAGGATCAGAGTTATGTGCTTTATTCTATGACACAGAGCCAGCTTGCGAGAACGCTTTTTCCTCTCGGTAACCTTGAAAAGAGCGAAACGCGGAAAATTGCGGCGGAGAGCGGATTTTTCAATGCCGCAAAACCGGACAGTCAGGACATATGCTTTGTCCCGGACGGCGACTATGCGAAAATCGTCGAGCTTCACAGCGGGAAAAAGTCGCCCCGCGGCAGTTTTGTTGACACGGATGGAAACATCCTCGGCGAGCACAGCGGGATAATTCATTATACAATCGGTCAGCACAGGGGTCTTGGAATACCACTTCCCGGAAAAAGATATGTCTGCCGGATTTGCGCGGAGAGTAATACTGTTGTCCTCGGAGAAGCGGAGGAGCTTTTCTCGCGCGAGGCGACCGTCTGCGATTTTAACTGGATATCGGGCGAGGCGCCGAAGGAGCCGCTAAGGTGCAAGGCGAAGATACGTTACCGTCAACCGGAGCAATGGGCAACCGTTATTCCGATCGGAGAAAGCAGGGCGAATATCGTCTTTGACGAGCCGCAAAGAGCGATCACTCCCGGACAGGCGGCTGTGATTTACGACGGCGACACCGTCCTTGGCGGCGGGGTCATAGAGAATAGCGAAAATCAAAATAAAGGATGATTTTATGATAACGACAAAGGGAAGATATGCGCTGAGGGTTATGGTTGATCTCGCAGAGCATCGCGGAGCGGGATATACACCGATGAAAGAAATTGCGGACAGGCAGGGGCTTTCCGTAAAATATATGGAGAGGATTATGCCCGCGCTGACGAAATGCGGGCTTGTCGAAGGGTCACACGGAAAGGGCGGAGGATACCGTCTTTCTGTCGATCCCGATGACTGCACCGTGCTCGATGTGCTCCTTGCTGCCGGAGAGGAGATTGCGCCTGTCGCCTGTCTTGAAGGCGGGGAGAGCGGTTGCGCAAGAGCCGCCGAATGTCGGACGCTATCTGTCTGGAAAGATTATTACAAACTGACGCTTGAATATTTCCGCGGAATAACGCTTTCGTCGCTTGCGCAGGGCGATGCAGCGGATAATTATGTCATATAAAGCAAAAACCGCCGCTGAGCCGCGACGGTTTTTTACTATTGTTTTTCAATCAGTCCTGAGCGGGAGCCTCAACAGGGCAAACGCCTGCGCAGGTTCCGCAGTCAATACACTCATCAGCGTTGATGACGTATTTTCCGTCTTTTTCGGAAATGCAGGATACAGGGCAGTTGTCTGCGCAAGCGCCGCATCCGATGCACTTGTCAAGATCGATTACATAAGGCATAATATATTCTCCGTTCCGACGGCTGCGCCGTCTTTTTTATTGGTCAATTCATTGTATCACAAAATTGCGAAAAGTCAAATATTTTTTCGAAATTTTATGAAAATTTGAATGGGAAAACGGGCGATTTTTTCAGCTTTCGCTGTATGTGAACGTTTCCCAAGGAATATTCACGGGTTTTTTCTCCGTGAGTATCTCGTCTATATGCATAAGGAGCGGGAAATCGGCGAGATCAAGAACGCCTTTTTCAGCGCTGATCTTGACGGCTCTTGCAACTCTCTTTGCAACAACGAGCGACTCAAGCGTTACGCCTGCAAGCTCCTTCTGGGCTTCGTCTATATTGAGTCCTCTGCCGAGCAGTATGCCGACGAGTCTTGTTCTGCCGCCGTAAACGGTTACATAGAGGTCGCCGATGCCGACGCCGAGGTTATTGAGCGTGAGTGCCTTCTGGAATTCGAGGAGGCGATACATTTCCTTCATACTCTGACCGAATACCGCTGCCTGAGAGTTGAAATGCAGAACGCTGTCAATTCCGAATGCTTTCTGGTTGAGACCGATCGTCAGCGCGATGCCGAGAGCATAGCCGTTTTTGAGTGCAACCGCACTTTCGATACCGACGACGTCAGTCGTTGTGCTGATATGATAATACTCTGTTGTCATAACCTTTTTCAGGGTTGCGAGAGCGGCTGTGTCCTTGCCGCAGAACGAGACCTCTGTCTGGTCGTGAGCGACGAGCTCATAGCTTGTGCAGGGACCGCCGACAGCGCAAAGCGAGACCTTCTTGCCGATCTCATCAAGCTTTTTCTGCCAGAACTCGGGGTATGTCATAAGCTTGCCGTCGGGCATATCAATAAGACCCTTTGTGACGGTGAGCACGATTATATTTTCCGGAAGGATGGGAAGTACCTTTTCCGCAAACCAGTCGACGCCGAAGCTGCTGACGCCGCCAATGACGATATCCGTGCCGACGAGAGCTTCTCCGACCTCTTCAAACTGATAATATTTTACGCCCGCGGGAAAATCTTTTTCAAACTTCGGGTGGCGACCCGTTTTTCTGCAAGCGTCTATGATGTCTCTGTCGAGATGAGTTCCGACGAGGCGAACCTCATTTCCGTTTTCTCTTGCCGGGAAGGCGAGAGCCGAGCCCATCATTCCCGAGCCGATGATTGTGATAACTGCCATAGAATTGTTCTCCTTGATTTACAATTTACACGGGCGGCTTTCGCCGCCCGTGCCGTTTTTATTACATAAGTGAGAGATAGAGCTCTTTGATTTCTTCAACGCTTGTGTCTCTGGGGTTGCCGGGACGGCAAGCGTCCGCATAAGCGGATTCTGCAAGGAACTGAACATCTTCGGGCTTAACGATCTCTTTGAGGTCTGCGGGAATGCCAACATCCTTCGAAAGCTGCTTTACAGCGTCGATAGCTGCTTTGCGGTATTCATCCTGTGTCATATTTTCCGTGCCCTTAACGCCCATAGCCTGCGCGATGTATTTGTACTTATCGCCTGTGCAGGGAGCATTGTATTCCATAACCGTCGGAAGGATGATAGCGTTTGCAACGCCGTGAGGAGTGTCATAAAGTGCGCCGAGAGGATGAGCCATTGAGTGAACGATGCCGAGACCTACGTTCGAGAAGCCCATTCCTGCAACGTACTGACCGAGAGCCATATCTGTTCTGCCTTCGGGAGTGTTTTCAACTGCGCCGCGGAGAGAACGTGAAATGATTTCGATAGCTTTGAGGTGGAACATATCGGAGAGTTCCCAAGCGCCCTTTGTGATATATCCTTCAATAGCGTGTGTAAGAGCGTCCATACCTGTTGCGGCTGTGAGGCCCTTGGGCATACTGGACATCATATCGGGGTCAACAACTGCGACTACTGGAATGTCGTGAACGTCAACGCAAACCATCTTGCGGTTCTTCTGAACGTCTGTGATAACGTAGTTGATAGTAACCTCGGCTGCCGTACCTGCTGTTGTCGGAACGGCAATTATCGGAACGGATTTGTTCTTTGTCGGAGCAACGCCTTCAAGAGAACGAACGTCCGCAAAGTCGGGGTTGTTTATGATTATACCGATAGCCTTTGCCGTATCCATAGACGAGCCGCCGCCGATGGCGATGAGGTAATCTGCGCCTGCGTTCTTGAAAGCCGCAACGCCTGCCTGAACGTTTTCTATTGTGGGGTTCGGCTTGATCTCGGTGAACATATCGTAAGCAAGACCTGCTTTGTCAAGAAGGTCGGTTACCTTCTGCGATACGCCGAATTTTACAAGGGAAGGGTCGGAGCAGACGAGAGCTTTTTTGAAGCCTCTTGCCTGTGCTTCCGTCACGATGTTGGCGATAGCGCCGCTGCCGTGATAAGATGTTTCATTGAGTACAAATCTCTGTGACATAATAAAATATCCTCCGTTTTTGTATTTGTTTGCGGGAATCCCGCACTCTGGACACTATTTTATCACCAAAAGAAAATAAATTCAATCGTGTTCATAAAAAATTCCTGAAACTTGACAAAAAAATTCGCATATGATACAATATTTATACCAAAATTTATCATACGGGAGGGCTTTCGTTATGGAAGAGAACAAGATAAACGTCAAAAGGCTGACGGCTGTTGCGTCGGTTGTGCTTGTGCTTTGTGTTATTGTCGGTGCGCTCGTCTTTGTTTTCGGAAAGCCTGCCGCACCGTTGCTTGAAGGCAAATGTTACAGCTTCGGAGCCCCGGGTGATATTGAACATTATACAAGCATCTCGTTTAGCCACGGCAAATTTGCGATAATGTTTTCGCTTTTGAGCAGTTATATCGGCGTCGGCGATTATTCTGTAAGCGGCGATATTCTCACCCTGCCGACCGATGACGGACAATATGTTTACAGATTTTTTATAAGAGAAAACGGCGAAAAGCTCGTGTTCGACGGCAAAAACTCGTCTGAAATGAAATGGTTTTCCGAAATGACGGACGGTTCGGAATTTGTCATCTTGGAGCTTGGCAGCTCTTTGCTGGAGAATTTGCGGGAGGCGAAATGATTTGTTCCGGCGACGAAAAAAGAGAAACGAAAATTTCGTTTCTCTTTTTTTGCGTTTGGACTTGAATATTGTACGGTCGTACTGTATAATGTATAGTGATGAAAGAAAAAACACCCGAAAGGCAGAAATTTTATTATGAGAGCAGACGGAAAAATCGTAAAAAACGTAGACCCTATGTACACCTTGGCACCGTATTTTATGCGCCACCGCTATGACGCGCAGAATATGATAACGGTCAATGTGCCGTATGACAATATACACGATTACGTTATCGACGCAAGAAAAAGAGGGATAAAACTCAGCCATATGACAGTTGTTATGGCGGCGATTGTCCGCGGATTTTCGCAGTTCCCGCAGCTCAACAGATTCGTTGTCAACAGCAAAATCTATGCGCATAACGAGCTGACGGCGGGAATGGTTGTTCTTCGCCCGGGCGAAGGCGATCCTTCAATGAGCAAGATGAAGTTTGATATTTACGATACGATATTCGACGTAAACGATACTATAAACGAATATGTCGAGGCGAACAACAAGGAGGACAGCTCAAACTCTTCCGATAAGCTATTCAAGGTGCTTCTGAAGATGCCGTTCCTCGTCAGAATAGGTATGGCGATTCTCCGCGGACTTGACAACCTCGGTTGGCTGCCGAAGGCAATAACAGATGCAAGCCCCTTCCATAATTCTCTCGTCATAACCAATCTTGCAAGCATAAGAACGAACCATATTTATCATCACGTTTACGGCTTCGGAACGACGAGTATGATAATTTCCATAGGCAACAACATAAATGTTCCCGTCATCGAAAAGGGCGAAATGAAAATAAAGAAAATGATGCCGCTGGGGATAGTTATGGACGAGCGAATTGCAACAGGCTGTTATTTTGCTCAGGCATTCGCCGAGATGGAAAAATATATGAAGAACCCCGTTTTGCTCGAAACTCCGCCGGAAAAGGTTAATGTCGACTATGAATTTGAGGGACTTTCCGAGCGATTCAAGACTGAAAAAACAAGGCAGAAAGAGGCTAAAAAAGCCGAGAAGGCAAAGAGAAAAGCCGAAAAAGCCGCTGAAAAGGCAAAGCACAAGGCTGAAAAATCTTACGGCAAGCAGGGCAAAAAGAATATTTAAAAAAGCAACGGTCACCGATTGCTCCGCTCATAAAAGAGTCCGGAGGGTCGATGACCGTCATTTTTTGAAAAGGTTATTTTATAACACGGCGCAGAGCAGGCATAAGCCTGATGTTTATTTCAGCACCCGTTTTATTATTGCCAGCTGAAGCCGTTTCGGCAGGGAATGGAGCATCAGGAGAAGAAAATTCCGATTTATGCCGTATGCAAACGCGGGGCGTTTTTTGCCGAGTATATGCAATACTTTATTTGCTATTTTCTCCGGCGGGACGCACCTTGCCTCAACGCTGTCAACTATTTTTTCGAAGCGTTCCGCATTGCATTTATAGAGCTTTGTCTTTCCGACGAAGCGTTCAAGCGCATTGGTAGAAGCTCCGAGCATATCCGTTTTAACGGCTCCCGCGCGAAGCACGGAAACCGAAATTCCGAGAAGCTGAAGCTCCATACAGAGCGAATATGCATATTTATCGAGCGCACCTTTGCTTACGGCGTAAATGCCGGTAAACGGCAGGGGGTCAAGCGGAGCAAGCTCGCTTGTCGTAATTACTATACGGCTTCCTTCCGAAAGCAACGGAAGGAAAGTACTGTTTACATAAAACGCTCCGAAAAAATTTATCCCGATTATTCTTTCAAATTCCTCTCCGCTCATCTCGACGAGCGAATCGAGCATATATATTCCCGCGAAATGTACAATTGCAAACAGGCTGTCGGTATGCTTTTTTACCTCTTCGAGGGCACGCTTCAGACTCTCCTCGCTTGAGACGTCCGCTTCGATCGGAATTATGTTTTTCTCGGCTTTACCGACCTTTTTATCAAGCGCGAAGACGCAGAAACCCTTTTCGGAAAGAGTCTTTGTCATCGCTCTTCCCATACCGCCGAATGCACCTGTTACGAGAATATATTTCATATGTCTGTCTGCCTCCATAATATTGTTTCGGCACCGAAAGACCGAATGGATATATGTAATGTTTGATTTGCTTTGAGCCGTCTTAAACGCTTGTCGCACGGCGCTCCGGCGGGGATGCCGAGAGCAGGCTTTTACAGATTGCGTTTCTTCTGCAACGACGCATTTATGATAAAGCAAAATTATTAAACTGATGTGAACAAGGGCGAAAATAGCGAAAAAAACGGCACTTTACAGCCCCGAACGCTCAAAAGCGTTTGCGGAAAACGAAAAAAATGCCGATTTTCCTTTCAAATAGGACTATACAAACGCGAAATAATATGTTATAATACAAAAGATAATAAGACCGCACCGCAGCTTTGTGTGCGAAAAGAGAGCTTTTATGAACGAAAGAAGATTTATTCAAAGGGAAAAAACAGAAAAGCCCGTCGGCTCTGTGACTGTCGGCAGGAATCCTGTTTCAGAGCTTCTCAAAAGCGGCAGGGATATTGAAAAAATATATGTCCTGCGAGGCGAAAGAGAAGGCTCGATAACGAAGATAGTCGCGATAGCGAGAGACAGGGGAATAGTCGTTGATGAGACAGATAAAAGACGACTGGACGAGCTCGCCGGAGGCGCAAACCATCAGGGGGTTGCGGCGGTAGCTTCGCCTGTTGAATATGTGAGCATTGAGAGTATGGTCGAAAAGGCAAGGGAGCGAGGGGAAAAACCGCTTCTCATAGTCTGTGACGGTATTGAAGACCCGCATAACCTCGGAGCGATAATAAGATGCGCGGATGGGGCGGGCGCACACGGTGTTATCATTGGCAAGAGAAGATGCGCCCAGATGACATCGACGGTTGTCAAATCGTCTGCCGGAGCGATAGAATATGTGCCGATTGCAAAGGTTCCTAACATAGCCGCGGCGATCGACGATCTCAAAGAAATGGGCATATGGACGTTTGCCGCAGAGGCGGACGGAGACGATTACCGCAGCGCGGATATGAACTGTCCGTGTGCAATAGTGCTTGGCAGCGAGGGCGAGGGCGTTTCGAGACTCGTCAGAGATAAGTGCGATTATACTGTTTCGCTTCCGATGCGCGGAGGGGTCAACTCCCTGAACGTATCGACAGCCGCCGCGGTTTTGCTTTATGAGGCGGCAAGCAAGCAGGGCAAATAAATGAAAGAAAATAATTGAGCGGAGGGTAAATATGGCAGAAGATAATAAGAAAAGCATAGACGAGCTTCAAACGTCTGCCGACAGTCTCCTTGCGAGACTCAATGTCAGTCTCGGCGGAGAAGCCGCAAAGGCGGACGGCGCGGAGGGCAATCCCGCCGGAGCTTCGAAAGTCAATGCAGGTGAGAACGCCCCGGATGACAAATTCAATGCGCTTTACGAAAAATATCTCGGAGAAAGTCCCTCGCAGAACGGCGCGGGCGGAGATTTTGAATCGTTGCACGGAAGAATCGTCGATCTTCAGAAGGAATCCGGCGGAGAAACGCCGAAGATTCCTGATGTTGACGAGAGCATAAAGCAGGCGGAAACCTTCAGCGAGACGCTTCCGGAAAATAGCGCGGAGACAGGTAAGTCCGCTTCCGAGGATGACGAATACTGGGATATGATGAAGACCGTTCATATCACAGCGCCCAAAAAGGACGAGACAAAGCAGAATACGGCAGCTCCGACCGCAGACACAGCGGAGGTCGATGCCGATAAGCTGCGGAAAAACATCGAAGACGCCGAGAGCTATGTCGAGCAGAATTACTCCGGCGAACCGGAGACCGATCCTGACGCAGAGCCTGTTGAAAACGTTGACAGCTATTCGACAAATCCCAACATAAAACGCGAGAAGAAGGGGCTGTTTTCAAGCCTGTTCCATACAAGATCGGGCAACACCGGAGAGTATGTAAAGGCGGAGGAGAAGGCTCCCGAGACAAGCGACGGGGAAGCGAAAGCTTTCGACCGTAGCACGGCTGCCGCAAAGAAGGACGATAAGGCTGTTACGGCTGAGGTCAAAAAAGCTGAAGCTCCCTCCGAGGATACAAAGAGACTTTCCGATACGGCAATGATGATGATGGCGTTCGGATACGAACCGGAAAAGAAGGAAGAAACCGCTGAAAAAGAGCCGAAGAGCTTTGACGAATATTCCTTCTCCGATACCGAGGAGCTTTCAAGAGCCTCCGATATGGGCGATACTTCAATGTACAAGACAGAAGTTGTCAGTATGAAGTCCGCCGTTACGGAGATGATGGATAAGCCTTCAATTGAGTACATAGAAAAGGACAGCAGTAAGGAGATTTTCGGAGAGTTCAGGAAAAAATTCAATTCTCTGCGCCTGCGTATGGTCATATGCGCCGTGCTTGCGCTCGGTCTTCTTATATGGGAGTTTATTCTTCCGATAGCGGGAGTTGAGATTGAAACACCCGTTCTGATAACGATAGACTGGATAATGACGATTGCTTGCGCTGCGCTTGTCGGCGACAGACTCATCTATGCCGCAAAACGGCTCTTTAAATTCGGATTCGATGCGGACAGCGTTACGCTTATAATGTTTTTCCTCTCCGTTGTAACATCGCTTGTTTCGCTCTTCGCGGCAGACACCTGGGCAACCGTCACTCTCTATAATTTCACATTCGCGATCTGCGCCCTATTCAATCTGCTCTCGGCATTCCTGACTCTGAACAGAGACATTTATGCGTTCAAGATAATCTCGTCTGACAAGGCAAAGAGAGTTTTTGTAAGAAGACCGAAGAACGAATGCCTGCGTGAAAATGCGGCTTTCGGAGAATATCTCAATGAGGCTTCCGAGGTCTGCACAACTGAAAAAACAGAGTTCATCAGCAATTTCTTCTCCGGAACTCAGGAGGAGCCGAAAAACCGCAAGCCGCTCAAATTCATTTTGCCTGCGGTATTCGGATTTTCGCTTATTATATTCCTTATTTCGATTCTGGCAATCGAAGGCTGCGACTTTTATCAGAGCATAACAAACGCATACGTTGCTTTCCTTATGACAGCTCCGCTTTCCGTATTCCTTTCGTTTGCGTATTCGGCTTATCTCGGATCGGCAAGAGCCTATTCGCACGGCGCCGCAATTCTCTCAGAAGCCACACCGGAAAAATACGGAGACACAGCCGTCATCACGTTTACGGACGAGGACGCTTTCCCCGCAGACAGAATAAAGCTCAAGAGCGTCAAGGTCCTGGAAAACAACAATATTGAAACTGTTATCTATTATGCTTCCAGCGTTTTCTCGAAGATAGGCGGACCTCTTGCAAAGGTGTTCAAATCGGCATCGCTTGAGACGGCAAGCTCAGAGAATGTTGAGATAAAAGAGCTTTCGGATTTCGGCATTGACGCTATGGTGGACGGAAAGCACATCGTTGTCGGTCAGCCGGAATATATGGAAAATCAGTGCTTTGAGATTACCAAGGAGCCTTCCGACGAAGAATGTTCCGGAAAGACGAACAGAAGGATAATGTACCTTGCGTGCGACGAGGTCGTCATTGCAAAATTCTATATTCAATACAACACATCTCCCGATTTCATATATATCGTAAAGCACCTTTATGAAAGCGGCATCTGCGTTGCAATCAGCACGATCGATCCCTGCATTGATGATGACATTCTTTATAAAAACCGCCTTGACCCGGAAAGATATGCGATAAAGATCATAAAGGGAAGCGAGCCCGAGGGAACGCTTGAAAGAGTATCGGCGTTTGATTGCGGCATTGCTTCAACAGGAGCTCTCAAGGGAATGGTCAAAACGCTTATGCTTTGCGACAGGCTCTCAAATCTTGTCAGAACGAATCTTGCAATGAAGATCGTTTCTGCGGTCATCGGAGCGGTGATAGTCGGACTGGTCATCGGAGCGGGAGCTATGAGCGGCTTTGTTTCGATAATTCCTGCGATATATCAGCTTTTCTGGATGATACCGATGTATCTTGTTTCAAAGGTTTATATCAGATGAATATAAAAAAGCGGCGTCAATCGACGCCGCTTTTATTCGTTTATTTTTTTCTGAGCACGATTTTGATGAAGTTAAGATATTTTCCTCCGCCCGCCTCCATAGACTTTCTGTCGCCTATGGCATATTCGTTGTCTTGTTTGAGCCAGTCTGCCCAGACCTCTTCGTTGCTTTCCATTTCGGAAATCTCAATTATCTCCGAGTCCTTGCTCTTGCCGACGGTATTTCTCCAGTAATCAACGTCCCGCATATAATCAAGCTGTTCCGGCGTCCAGGAGAGCAGGAGCTCTTTGGGCAGGTTCTGATGGCAGTCCTTTTTCATACCGGGAATGGCTATGTAAATATAGCCGCCGCGTTTTACGAAGGGAAGGAGCTTTTCATCGAGATAGCTCTCATCTCTGCCGAAATAATTATATGAATCCGTTGTTATGACGGCATCAAAAAACTCTTTTTCAAAGGGAAGAGCAGTTGCGTCCGCTTTGACCGGAATTATTCTGCTGCGCTCTATCCCCATTTCGTCAAAGAACACGCGGTTTTCCTCCGGGTCGCTCCAGAGATCTGCCGCATATACGGTAAATCCGTATTCCTTTGCGAGGAAAACACTTGTAAGTCCTGAGCCGCTGCCGAGATCGCAGACGACTGCGCCGTCGGGTATTTTGTGATCTATGAGCAATTCCTCTTCAAGCTTTACGGGGTTAGGCCCCATAATCTTTGCCTGAAGCTCGGGGGTGTCGTATTTTGCGCTTTTTATGTATTTCATTTTTCTCTCCTTCTCAGATTTTGTTCTGATCAAAAAATTTGTTTATAAAGTCGTTTAAGGTATTCAAGGCGTCGCTGTTGCTTTCAGCCATATTTATCAACAGGAAAAGCGGCGCATAATATTCTGTTGCAAGCAGGTGCGGGTCTGCCTTTTTCAGAATACCGCGCTCCGTCATACTTCGGAATATATCTTCAAGATAAGCAACGGGACCCGAAGTTATACATTTCCCGTAAAGCTTCGCCATTTCTGGGCTGCGATACTGCTCGAGCGTCAGCATTCTGCGGAAATATGAAGCGAATTCGTCTTCTGTCCAGTATATATATTGCGCGACGGTAAAATCTTTGATGCTTTCTACGGATACGCTGTCATAGCCTGCGGGCGATTTGTCAAAATCTTCTTTCGGAACGGAATAATTTTGCGAACGCTCGGAGTCGGATTCGCACATCCTTTTGACAATGCTTTCAAAAATATCTCGCTTATTTTTATAATGCTTATAGAGCGCGCCTTTTGTGATACCGAGCTCTCCCGCAATATCGCTGACAGAGACCGCCTCAAAGCCGTCAGATGAAAACAGGCGGAGGGCTGTTATAAGAATTTTTTCCTTCGTATCCGACATAATATCTCCTTTACACAAGTAAACGACCGTTTACTTGATTATAGCAAACGATCGTTTACTTGTCAATACCTTTTTTGTTTTTTATAAAAAAATGCCCGCCCTCTCCGTTTTGGAGAGGGCGGGCGCCGCTTTACTGCTTATCCTTGTCTTTCTTTCTCTTTATGATGATTATTATGATGACTATGAATATGAGTATCAATATGACCAAAAGGGAAATGACGATTGCGGTCTTGTTTGAGCCGCCTTCCGGAGGCTGAACAGAACCGCCGGTTGTAGTTGTGGCTGGGGGAGTTGTCGTTGTTGTTGTGTCAGGAATGGGGTCGATTGTGACGGCATCCTTTTTGTATCCGCAGACGGAGCATTCCTCGTGCTTCGATCCTGCCACGCCGACAGCGGCTTCCTTATCCGTTTTCCATTCGAAGCTATGATTTGCTTCGTCCTTCTTTTCTCCGCAAACGGAACATTCGTGCCAGTGCTTTTCGCCATTGACCGACCATTCCGTTTTGATTTTATGAGGAGCGAGCTCGCCATACTTTGTATGGCAGATTTCGCATTCGGCTTTCTCTTTGCAGGTTGCCGTGCCGCCTGTGTGTTCCGCTTGATCAAGCTTTTCTCCGCAAACGGTACATTCGTGCCAATGAGACGAGCCGTCGGATTTGTATTCCTCGGACGGGGTATGTTCTGCAATGTCTATAAATCCTTTGCAAACGCTACATTTTACAGCGTCCTTGCAGGAAGCCTTCTGATTGCTTCTCGAATGGTTGCAAACGCTCCATTGAGCTGTCAGAGTGATGTTTTCTGCGGGCATTGTTTCCGGATACGGTCTGTCCCAGCCCTCGAATATGAAGCCGGGCTTATAAAGCGTTCCGGGATTATGGATCTTTGAACCGTAATCTGCCGTGATATTGAAAATGAATGTTCCGCCGTCGGTTTCAAACTTAATTGTGTACTGATTTATCTTCCATTTTGCTGTAATTGTCATACTTTCGGCGGGCATAGTCGCAGGGAAGTCAACGTCCCAGCCGATAAAAGTGTATCCTGTTTTTGTAAGGGTCGGAGCTGTGAGCGCTGTGCCGAAATCCTGCGTGATGACTATGTCGTCCTCGCCGTTGCCGGGCTTTATTGTTATTGTGTATTTGTTTACGCTCCATTTTGCCGTTGCCGTTACGTCACCGAGTACGGGAGCGTCGAAATCAAATTCGTTTTCGCCTCCCGACCAGCCGGAGAAGGTGTAGCCCGGTTTTGTCGGGTTTTCAGGCTTTTGAATTTTCTGACCGCGGAGAATCCGTTGCGAATCGATTGCGCTTCCGCCATCGGTTACAAATGTTACGACGCGGCAGGCGCTGTCTTTGATGACCGCCTCGCCGTATGTCACGGTTCCGTAAAAGATGCCGCTTTCAACATAGCCGCTGGTTAAATATATCTTGGATGATCCGGTGAAGGTCGGACATACATACTGTGTGCCGTTTGTGTAATCGGTGATAAGTCCGCCTTCAAGCCGGATTGTTCCTGAGAAATTGCCTCCTCCGACACGACCGGCTGAACTGATACCCTGTATTTCGAACAAACCTATCGTGACTTCGCTCGTTTCGGTGAACGTACCGCCGTCAATATCTCCTGGATGCATAAAGCCGTCGGATACGGATCCGGTGACAGTCACCTTTCCGCGGAAGGTGCCGTTTTCGATAAAGCAGCCGACATTGTTTACCGTGCTTGTTTCCGTAAAGATGCCGCCGCAAATATGGGCAGGGTTGCCGCCGCTGACACCACCGTCGTCGTAGTAGTATGGGAATAAAACGTTGTCCACGGTGCCTGTGAACGTGCCGTCATTTATCGTTCCGCCTTTGTTTGTCACCTTGCCTGTGAACGTTCCGCCGGAGATGGTGCCTTGCTCATTGAGTACTTCGCCGTTGAAGGTGCCGCCGGAGATTTTGCCGCTGTTTATGATTTTGCCGTTTATTTCAGCGCCGCTTTCCGCATAGAACTCGCCGCGTTTCACAATGGCAATAGTCGTTCCCTCCGGAATACTGCCGCCGTACATTGTCATTTTTCCGCCAGACAATGTGAGATCTCCGATGCTGCCGTTGCCGCAGTCGGTGATTACAAATTCTCCGTGCGTCGCGAGCCACGGAGTGAACGGACTGAGTGCGCCGTCATCCCTCTTCATGCCGCGTATGCTGTATCCGTTCAGGCAGATGTGCGTGGTGTCAAACACACCCTCGTCGTACGACAGCTCAATGTTGCATGTCAGGTAATAGTAGCCCGAGGTGGGGAGGGAATCCGCTTCGCCCCAAGGCTCCCATTCGATGTCCGTGTGAGCGTCGTGTCCGTCATAGCCGTGTCCGCCGCAGATGCAATGGATATGCGGCACTTTATATATTTTAAGGTATTTTGCCGATGTTATTTTGTCGGTCTCGCTTGCGTTGACGGGAGCGGCGTCCGTGCCGTCGGCTTTTGCGCCCGCTTCGATGACAACGCCGGGAGCAACATTGACAACGCTTCCCGTGGCGCCGTCTATTATATTGCCGTCGCCTGTTATAACGAGCGTGAGCGAGCCGTCGTTGACGGAAACGGTTCCGTCCGTATAGATAGCCGTACCTGCCGCTTCGATTGTGATGTCGCCGCCGTTTACGATTATACCCTTGCAATCGATTGCGTTGGCATATTCGTCGGTTACGGAGAGTTTAAGACTGCCCTCGCCGCTGAAGATGAGCCTTCCGCTCGAAATAATACCGGCAAAGCCTGACGAGCGGAGCTCGTTTTTGCCGACGAGAACGATCTCAATTGTATTGCTTCCGGAATAATCTATTACGGCAAAGCCGTCGTCATCAAGGCTTGCGTCTGTCAGGGTCAGTATGTATTTGTAGCGATAATAATCGTATTCGAATTTTACTTTTCCGTCGCCGAAGACGTCATCCTGATTGCTTGACGTAACGTCTTTTCCGGAGATCGTCAGACCGTACTGTCTCTCCCAAACGGGGTAGAGCGTTATAGGCTCGTCTGCGGTGTATATTGCGCCGAGGGCGTAATCCTTTTCGCCGCCGTCAACCTTTGACCAGCCGATCTGTTTATAGTCCGTGCGGCTGAAGGTCTTGCTGCTGAGAACGAGGTCGATTCCTTCAACCTTGACTGCCGTGAACGCCGTTCCCGTGCCGTTTGCGCCGGGAGCGTATGTAACGGTATATGTGTTCGCTTCTCTTACCGTCATCGCGACGCTCTTGAGCTCGCTTGCATAGTCTGTCATTTTGTCGCCGTTATACTGCTCGTTGAAAACATAGAGCGTATAATCGCCTGCGGTAAGTCCTGCGGCGACGGGGATAGTTACTGTGCCGCTTTCGGAAGTAAGGCTTGCGCTGCTGCGACCGTAATGCGTGGGGTTGCCGGCGCTGTCCATAAGCATAACGGAGATATATTCGTTTGCGCCTGTCTTTGCGCCTGAATATTTAATCTCAATGTCGCCGCCGTAATTCGTTGTCGAAACGCTTGTGCTTTCGACGGAGAAGCCGCTGCGGCTACTGTCCGAAAGGGTCAGCTTCCATTCGCTGCCCGTATATTCCGCAAGTTCTGCAAGACCGCCCGAGGGCTTGCCGCCTTCAGCCGCGGAGATGAAGAGAACGTTGTTTTCCTTTGAAAGGTTCATTGCGGGGCGGACAGCGGCTGAATCTCCGGTCTGATCACCGACCAGGTTATCCCCTTCGCCGACATAATGCGGTAAATTGTTGTAATAGGAACGAATCCAATACCGCGTTCCCGTATAGGAACCAAGCATCGGACCTGCGATACGCGAGATTGAACCGGAAAAACCATAGTCCGCATTATAAAGATCCTGAATGGAAGGAGCAAATACATATTCCGATTCAAGGGCGTCGATTTTGTATTCAAAAGCAGGATAATATGACGGCGTTCCGGGACTTCTGTATGAATACACGCTGCCTGCCAGGCTTACTGCGGGAATCTGCGTGCGCTCTGCCGCCGTGAAGGCGCTGTTATAGAATTCGCTGAACCACGTCTGCAAGGTGCTGTCCTTCCAGAGGTATCTGTCTGCTTTAGTTTTCGGGTTAAACTGGATGTAGCTGCTAAAACGTTCTCCCGGAAGCGGGTACAGACATTCGTCTGTCAGCAGAAACATCGCGCTATCATCGCCCGTGTTTGACATTGTGTCAAGCACGCGCCATTTTATGGGTGCGTTTCTCCAAGTGCCGTAATAGATGTAGTTGTATGTATTGCTTTCGGTGTTATAGCCCGAAATGCTGTCAGTCCCTTTGCGGATCGACGCTGTGCTTGTGCTCTGGCGAAGCACGAGATGTATGGTTGCGCCGGTCTGAATGTTGTAAGATTCAAGAGTCTTGTCTTCTTCAAGCTGTTTTCCGGCAAAGATCAGTCTTTGCTGGTCGGGCGGGACGCCCTCTTTTTCCTGAATTCTTGTTTTAAGAGTAAGAACCGTCTCTGTGTTGTCGATAGTGATCGGAATTGTCTTTCCCGTAAGGGTGCTGACAGTAATTTCGACGTTTGCCGCGCCGACTGTCATATTCGAGAAAATCGGGATCATTATCATTGCAAGACAAATCACAAGAGCAATGAATGTTAAGCGCTTTTTCATTTTGTTTCCTCCGTTGTGTATTTTTTCGGTCATACGCGACCGGGTTTGCGTGTTTTGATTATATATATGGTCAGAGCGACATTTCCTGCAAGCGCGAGTATCGCGATGACCGCAACCGTGATGACAAGCGCACTGCTTGCGTCCTTGCCGTCGACGCCGTCCTTGCCGTTTATGCCGTCTTTTCCGTCGGCGCCGTTTATGCCGTCCGCACCGTCTTTTCCGTCACGACCTGCGGCTCCTGCGTCGCCCTTATCACCTTTTTCTCCGATTGCTCCTGTCGCGCCTGTGGCTCCGGTTTCGCCTTTATCGCCCTTTGCGCCCTTGGAGCCTGGTGCACCGGTATCACCTTTCTCGCCCTTGTCACCTTGTGCTCCGGTGTCACCCTTTTCGCCTTTTTCTCCCGTGGCTTTCACGCCGAGGGAAGTCCAAGTTGCGCCTTCGTCATAGGACACGCACCAAATGCCGCTTTCGTCTATTTTGAGCTTCGGGGTTACGCCTGCGTCGCCTTTCTCGCCCTTTTCACCTTGTGCGCCGGTATCGCCCTTGTCTCCTTTCTCGCCTTTTTCACCCTGTGCACCGGTTGCTCCGGTATCACCTTTGTCGCCTTTTTCTCCGGTGTCGCCCTTATCTCCCGTGGCTTTCACGCCGAGGGAAGTCCAGGTTGCACCGTCGTCATAGGAAACCTCCCATTCGCCGGTGACGGAGTTTATGCGTATCTGCACAAGGCTTGCGCCGGTATCGTCGGTTGAAAGTCTCAGGGGGATGCTTGCGTAGTCGGTGTTATAGTCTCCGTTGCACTGCTCGTTGAAAATAAACAATCTGTCGCCGCTTTCCTCATTGTAATCCGAGGGAAGGGAAACCGTCAGCGTGCCGTTTTCCATATCCGCAGAGCTTACGTTTTTCAGCCTGCCGTAATATTTTATCTCTCCGCCGTTTGTCACCATTGCGGAGATATATTCGTTTTCTCCTGTTTTTGCATTTTTGTAATCAAATGTTACGGTGTTTGCAAAGACAGATTTCCTCGCTACGGAAAAACCGTCTCTTGCGCTGTCCTTTACGGTCAGCTTCCATTCGCTTCCCGAGTACGTTCCGGCCGCGCCGAAGCCGTCGGGCTTTCCGCCGACGGCGGCGGAAGCGAAGAGAACGGAGCCGGAGTCAAGATTGAAAGCCGGACGCGCCGCGTATGGGTCGCCCCTCAGCGTCGGATACACATAGCCGCGAAAATCCACATATCCGGCATGACGGTCAGCCTCCGGAGAGCGCAGCCACCAGTAGGCTTCCTTGCCGTTGTATTTTCCCGCTCTCGCCTCGGCGTCCGCAAATCCGTAAGCCGCGTTTTTTGCCTCGGCTACGGAAAGGAAGAATACCTTATCGCCGTCCAGCGCGTTCTCGACCGCAAGAAAGTGCGCTCCGGCCAGAGTCCATTCTCTTCCGTCGATAACGACCTTCTCTGTCGGCGTAAAGTATTCCGGGTCGCTTTTTGATGTTTCCAGAATTGCGGCGAGCTCAGCCGCCGTGAACGCGTCGGGGACGGAATCGCCCTCTATGCCGGCAAAATCTCTGCACCACGCCTGCACCTTGCTGCCCTGCCACGTATCTTCATCGTCATAGCCGAATTTGACGCCGCCCCTGTTTCCGCTTCCGAGCAACTCTTCGCTCAGCAGAAACAGTCCCGGCGTGCCCATGTTGGTCTGATTGTCAAGCACGCGCCATTTAATGGGACTGCCGTTCCAGGTGCCGTAATATATGTAATTGTAGCCGCTCGTCTCGTCATACCCTCCGATGCCGGCTGTGCCGGGGCGGATTGCTTTTCCGTTTTCCTGTGCGGCGCTTATCGGCATAATCGCCAATGCCATACACAGGATAATCAATATTGCCAAAAGTCTTTTTTTCATAATTATTTTATTGCCTTTCAGTTAAGCGCGGTTATTGTGATTGTGCCTTTGAAGCTTTCGAGGCGGGTATTGTATGCCGACTGTTCAAACATAAACTTCAGCGTTATATCCTCGTCCGAGGCGTCATAAATTCTGGTGAAATTAAAGGAATGTTGGTCTTTGGTCTCCGCTATTTTTTCGCCGTCACGTTTTATGCGTGTAACCTCACGGCAAAGATCGTCGTCATAACCGTCTGTCATCTGGATGGAGTAGTTACCGCTGTTATTGAACTCGTTTGATACCACCTGGAGAGAGCCGCTTATGGTTACGCTGTAAATATGACCTTTTTTGAGCGTAATCTTATCAAGATAAGTGGATATCAGGTCTCCGCTGTTTACCTTTTCATAGATGCCTAAAGCCGCACTGCCGTCATTGAGAAATGCTCTCGGAATTCTTGCTTCTGCATAAAAATATCCGGAGCAGGCGCCGTTCTGACCGGCGTCGCCTTTTTCGCCCTTTTCACCTTGCGCACCTGTTGCGCCGGTGTCGCCTTTTTCGCCTTTTTCGCCCTGATCTCCCTTTTCGCCTTTGATACCGTCGGTGCCTGCCGCCTTCACGCCGGTGTCGGTTTCGCCGATCCACCAGTTGCCGTTTTCGCCGATGAAGGGAGTTTTGCCGTTACTGCCGCGAAGGGAAGAGAGGTCATAAAGGTTCAGCCAGACTTCGTCTCCCGCATAACGCCATTGAAGCGTATTTTCGCTTACGCGGAACTCGGGAGATTTGCCGTCCTTGCCGTCTGCGCCCTTCTGTCCGGAGGGACCTGTTATATCGGAAAGCGCAACGAGATTCTGCCACGAACCGTATTCATAACGCCATTGTATGTGCGAATCGGTTTTTTTAATTTCAATGCTTCTTCCGTCGGCACCGTTTTTTCCGTTCTTTCCGTCTTTACCGTCGGCACCGTCTTTTCCGTCAACCCCGTTTTTGCCGTCAAGGCCGTCTTTTCCGTCCTTACCGCTGGTGCCGTCTTTTCCGTCGGCGCCCTTTTCACCTGCGGCACCTTTGAGCTCGTCAAGGGAAACAAGGTCGTGCCATTCGGATTCGCTTGCATATTTCCATTGGATAGCCGTTCCGTTGTTGCGTACTTCGGGCGAATCGGCTTTGATTTTTGACGCTTTGCTCCATCCTGTTGCAAAAACAACACAGAGCACAAGGAGCACACAGCACAGCGCCGAAAGAACTATTGCCAATAATTTTCTGCTTTTCTCCATTTTCTTTCCTCCGATCGGAAAATTTACTGCGGCGGGTTTTACGTCCGCTCACGCGCCGCAGAGCGCGAGCGACGGCGGCTTTTGCCGCGATTTATTTCGTTTTATATTTTTCGATAAACAGGGAAACGCCCTGCTTCAACACTTCCATCTGACTTTTCAGATAATATTCGTCGCCGAACATTGCAAAATGCACGCAGGCGCGGATAAAAATAAATATCAGCGGGGTTATTGTGTCATAAGGAATTCCGATCTTCGGTTCGAGCAGCTTTGCATATTCTGTATAACGACGGTCAACGCCTTCAAAGAATTTTCTGCCGCATTCGATGTACTTCGGGCGCGTATAGACCTGATACATAAGGCGATATTTTTTGCCGTGTTCCTTTGCCGTCCAATAGGGAACCTCGTCTATAAACCGCATAACGTCTTTGGGGTCTGTCGGAGCTTTCGCCATAAAATCGTCCTCGACCTTCGTCATACAATAATCGGTTGACTGGATTATAAGGTCGTCTATGTCATCAAAGTATGTATATATAGCGGCTTTGGATATTCCCGCCGCTTCCGCTATTGCCGAAATGCCGACCTCGGAAAGCCCGTTTTCGGCGTAGCAATCATAGCAGACCTCCATAATATGCGCTTTCTTTTCATTGAAAGCCGTTTCGTTTCTTGTCCTCATAAATCCTCCGATAATTAACCGAACGGTCGGTTATATTATAGCATACGGCGGGTGTCGAATTCAAGCCTTTAACGAAGTTTTGTAGGAATAGACAAATAAAAGATAAATAATTCTATATAAATATACGAAAACAGAAAAATATTGCATATGCGGCACGCCCGATTGCGGAAAAACGGCATATGAGCATCCGAAAAGGGGCGACTTTATGAGGGCAAATTTTATTTTCCGAAAAAGCGCCGAATGTTTTTCCGCGGGCTTGAAATATCCGTTTTTTTCTGTTACAATAAATACGTGATTGCTACAATGCGAAATATTACATAAATGCGATATGAATACGGAAAGGCAATATAAAAGATGAAAGAAAAACACGAGATAAATGCGGAATTTCTGACAGGGGAGAGAGCGCTTTTCGGCGCGCACGATATGCGCATAAGCGATACGACATTTGCAGACGGCGAATCTCCGCTGAAGGAGAGCGAAAACATTGAGCTTTACGGGAGTATGTTCAAATGGAAATATCCGCTCTGGTATTCAAAAAACATATATGCAAAGGACTGTATATGGTTTGATATGGCGAGGGCGGGCGTCTGGTATACGGACGATGTTACCGTCGAGGATTGCTCCATAGAAGCTCCGAAAAATTTCCGCAGATGCAAAAACGTAAGGCTCAAAGGCGTGTCATTGCCGAACGCAGCGGAAACGCTTTGGCATTGCGATGACGTAGCGCTTGAAAATGTTGTGGCAAAGGGCGATTACTTTGCTATGAACAGCGAAAATATGCAGATAAACGGGCTGACGCTCTACGGTAACTATTCATTTGACGGCGCGCGGAATGTCGAGATAAGAAATTCGCGACTGCTCTCAAAGGATGCTTTCTGGAACAGCGAGAACGTAACTGTATATGATTCGTTCATCTCCGGCGAATATCTCGGTTGGAACGCAAAAAAACTGACGCTTATCGGCTGCACTATTGAAAGTCTGCAAGGGCTTTGCTATATAGACAATCTTGTTATGAAAAAATGCAAGCTGCTGAATACGACTCTTGCCTTTGAATATTCGTCGGTTGATGCCGAGATTGTCGGTAAGGTTGACAGCGTTCTTAACCCCTCGAGCGGGGTAATCAGGGCTGACGAGATCGGCGAGCTGACAATTATGCCCGATCGCGTCGATCCCGAAAAAACGAAGATCTTCTGTAGCGGAGGGGCGACTGTATGAAATACGATTTTGATAAAGTCGTAAACAGAAGAAATACGAATTCTCTGAAATGGGACATAAGAGAAGGCGAGCTTCCTATGTGGGTCGCGGATATGGATTTTGAGGCTGCACCGGAGATTCGCTCTGCGATAGAAAGGCGTGCGGCACACGGGATCTTCGGATATACCGTTATCCCCGATAAATGGTACGACGCTTATATCGGCTGGTGGCGTTGCAGGCATAATTTTGAAATTGAAAAGGAATGGCTCATATTCTGTACGGGCGTTGTCCCGGCTATATCGAGCATAGTCCGCAAGCTGACAACGCCGAACGAGAACGTTCTGATCTGCACGCCTGTTTATAATATATTCTTCAATTCGATAATCAATAACGGCAGAAGAGTTCTTGAATGCCCGCTCGCTTATGACGGCGAAAAATACGAGATTGATTTTGCGGATCTTGAGGAAAAGCTCTCTGACCCGCAGACAACTCTTATGATACTCTGCAACCCGCATAATCCTGTCGGCAAGATATGGGACAGAGAAACGCTTTCGGAGATCGGCAGGCTATGCGAAAAGTATCGCGTGACCGTCATTTCTGACGAAATACATTGCGATCTGACCGAGCCCGAAAAAGAATATATTCCGTTTGCGTCTGTTTCCGATACCTGCAAAAACATTAGCATAACCTGCGTCGCACCGACAAAAGCTTTCAACATCGCGGGGCTCCAGACCTCCGCTGTTATAGTTGCGGACCCTTTTCTGCGTCACAAGGTATGGCGCGGGCTGAATACCGATGAAATTGCGGAGCCGAATGTATTTGCCGTCGATGCGGCGATAGCGGCTTTTACGGAGGGCGGAAGCTGGCTTGACGCTCTGCGCGGATATATAAGCAAAAACAGAGCAATCGTCTCCGATTTTCTGAAGAAAGAGATTCCCGCTCTGAAGCTTGTCCCCTCAGAGGCAACGTATCTGCTATGGATAGATTGTTCCTCCGTAACGGATGACAGCGTTGAGTTTACGGAGTTTCTGCGCAGGGAAACAGGGCTATACCTCTCCGACGGCGCAGAATACGGCGAGACGGGAAGGAAATTTGTCCGTATGAACATTGCCTGCCCGGAATCCGTTTTGCGCGACGGGCTTTCAAGGCTGAAAACCGGAACGGAAAAATATAAAAAGAGAATATAAAGCAAATCCTCCCGATGCCGGATGCATCGGGAGGCTTTTGTTTGATGTTTATTTGATATATTCCTTTAAAATGCGGAATTCATATTCGCCGAGTTCATCCGAACAACTTACTACAAATAATTCGGTAGACGCGGAATCCTGAAAGATGAAGCTGATGATTGCCTTTGGAAAGACAGTCGGTTTTCCGAAGCCGTAATCGTTTTTGCGAACGATGTAATACATTTCTTCTTTTTCGAAAATATAACAACCGTTTTCAGAGCCGAGCAGCTTTGCATCGCTGAGATCCGTGCCGGAAATGATTATTGGGCGATCATCGGGATTATCAATGTCCCACGGGTTATCATTATTGCCGCCGGAAGCTTCTTTATAAGATTCAGGGTCTTCGGGCATATTTACCTTGAAATCCTCGCCGACGGGATTGAAGTCCGCGTCAAGCGCGATGCTTATATCGGCTATACCGCTCAAACTGATTTTGGAATCCATTTTGAAATTCGTAACGTTGTTGTCTTTGTCAACCGTAAGCGAAACCTTTGTATCACCGACGCTCATCCCTGATTCCGTCAGAAGAGAAGATATTGCGGAGTCCGAAAGGATTTCGGACTTGCTGCCGAATATCCCGGATATTACGACAAGCATTGATCTGAGCGCCCTTTCGCCATCGACGGTAACCTTTGCCGTAAGCGAGCCGTCGGAGCCGTTGCGCAGGGAAGCGGATTTTATCATTGTTTCATCAAAGAAGACAAGGCTCTGAATGTCGCCAAGGCTCATTGATGTGATTTCGGAGAAGCCGCCAAGATCTACGGTTGTTTTGGTTTTCCCGCCTTCGCCTGCAACGTTCAGCGATGAATACATTGCTCCGTCAAAATAATAAAGGGAGGCATTCATATTCGGATTTGAGAGAAGATTGCTTGCGCCTGCCGTGTTGTATTTTTGCAGAGCGGACATATCAATCATAGTATTCATAGAGAAATATGCTGACGGATTGCTTTTGTCCGCAACGTTGAACTGCGCCCTTATATCGACCGGAACAACAACGGAGAGAAAAGAGAAATCGGAGAAGGAAAATCCGGCATTTATCTTCATATCCGTGTCAAGCGCGGTGGCAGAGGAAATTTTGTTTACGCCCTCAAGAATGCGTTCGGAGATCGAAGCGAGCGCCGCTTCGGATATGAACAGATTTGCGCAGGATGAAAGCGAAAGCGCCGTCATTGCGAGAACAAGAACAATCGCGATTAAAGAAATAAATTTTTTCATTGTTTTCACCTCTTTATTTGCTTATTTCCTTGCGTGACACGACCAGTATCGAGCCGCCGAAGGAAAGTACAAAAAGAATAATCGAAGAAAGAATAAGATATTCAAAATCAATCTTTATGAAAGGCGAAATCCCGGCAGAGTCGAAAAGTCCGGAGAGAACCGCCTTTATATATGCAAACGGGACGTACCAGCCCTGAATGAATTTCGATATCCACAAAACGACTTTGCTTCTCGAAATCAGGGGAACGAAGCATACTATCAGCGCAATTATGGGGTTTGACACAAGCACGGACAAAAACACCGACGTTTTCTTTTTGCAGGCGACAGAGAAAAACACCTGAAGGCTCAAGGTTGCAAAGCACGCTATAAGCATTTTAACGGCGATGTCAATCTGTAAGCTTGACATCAATTCTCCGGAGGTATCGTTTACAAACGGCAATCCGACGATAAATCCGATGATAAACGAGACAGCGAATGCAAAAATATGAAGCACGATAAGCGAAATATACTTTGCGACAAATACTTCGACTCTTGTATAGCCCTTTGAAACAACGTTTGAAAGCATTCCTCCGTTAGAGTAGTCGGGGGAGATGAACATAGGCGCTATCCAAGCGCCGACAAGAAGTACATAAAGGGCAAAAAAGCCGGAAAGCAGCGAATTTACAGACGACGAAAGCGATGAATTCAGCGTCTCGGAAAGCGAGGGGGCTGTAAGAATCGCGATCAGTTTTGTTATTGCCCTGAGCACGGGGAATATGGTAAAGATCGCTGTAATCACATAAAGAAACTTGCCCGAAAAGAGCTTACGAAGCTCATATCTGATAAGTCTTCCCATCAGTCTTTGCCTCCCATAAGATTTATGAAATAGCTTTCAATATCGTCGGAGAGGGTTTCGATTCCGCTAACGGAAAATCCGCTCTCAAACAGCTTTTTGTTTATCTCCGCGCTATCCTCATTGTGCTCGGAGACGATAACCGCGCCGTCCTCCGTTATGACGTTTTCGTCGCCGTATATCGGGGAGAGAAGGGCTTTTGCGCCTTCCGCATTGTTTACCTTTATCCTTAATTTATGAGCACATTTCTTCTCAAGCTCCTTTGCGGATATTTCTTCGACGAGAGCCCCGTCGCGAATGATGCCGTATTTTGTAACTACCTTTGAAAGCTCGTCGAGAAGATGGCTTGAGATGAGAAATGTTGTGCCTTTTTCACGGTTGAGTCTGAGGATAAGATCTCTTATTTCCTTCATACCTTCCGGGTCAAGACCGTTTACGGGCTCGTCAAGAACGATGAAATCCGGGTTGCCGAGAAGGGCGATTGCAATGCCGAGACGCTGCTTCATACCGAAAGAAAATTTCCCCGCCTTTTTCTTGCCGGTGTCTGCAAGATCGACTGCTTTGAGAACATTTTCGATATCGCTTTCGTCTGCTCCGTAAAGAATTGCAAATCGCTTCAGATTTTCTCTCGCCGAGCAGTCCGTAAAGAGCGTCGGAGCTTCAATGAGAGAGCCTGTGCGGGAGAGGTTTTTTCTTGACAATTTGCTTTCCCCGAAAAGCTTGATACTTCCGCTCGTTGGAAAAATGAGGTTCAGGACAAGACGCATAAGAGTTGTCTTTCCTGCGCCGTTTTTGCCGATGAAGCCGTAAATATCGCCTTTTTCGATTGTCATCGAAACATCGTTTACCGCTGCCTTATTGCCGAAGATTTTGGTTAGATGTTCCGTTTTTAAAACTGTTTCCATTGCTGTCCTCCGTAGATCAAATGTTAAAGCTATTATATATCCGGTGTGTATTTTTGTCAATAGAATGGCGGATATTGCCAACATAAAATTACGATTATTTCGCTATATTATCTTTCATCCATTCTCCGCAAGTTCGATATATCCATAGCCGTTTTCGTGGGTGACGATGGCGCAGATGGTGCCGGTATCAAAGTAATAAAGCTCATAGATGAAGTTTTCGCCATCCTCGCTTGTCTTTACTGCAACGAGCCTGCGGAGAGCGGCGGTTTCGTCGTCCCAGAAATATAGGGCATTAAAACCGTCAATGCGCTTTGCGCTTTCGTTCCAACCGTGATAAAAGGGAAATTTGACCGCATCAAGCGGCACGATTGAAGGGGGAACTTCTCCGTAAGCAGCAATGAGCGCGCCGCGCAACGCCCATTCGCTTTCCGTTACACCGGTGATGTGTTCGTGATAAAAATAGTTTTGCTCGGAGAGGTGGGTTGCGTTCATATTGATAATGCCTATGCGTCGGTTGCCGCCTGTTTTTACGACGTCCCCAAGGGCGTTTATGCAGACGGTATCGGCTTTATAGCTCTTTTGATAGTCATATGTTTCGGACGCGCCGGCGATGATGAATATCAGAGCAAATGCGGCAGAGACGGAAATATATGCGGTTTGCTTGCTTTTCAGAATTGTGCGCAGGATTACGTCGAAGAGGAGCGCAGCTCCGACCATACTCGGAACGGTACCGCGGAGAGAAAACCAAGTGTTTCCGATGAAAATGAATATTGCGGCAGGTGCGATTGCAAGGGCAAGTGCCACGACGACAGTTACCCACGGGTTTATCTTCGCAAACTCCTCGCATTTTGCCGTCTTTTTCATAAGGAAAACAAACGCCGCGCAGAGCACTATCGCCGCCGCGAGGTAAAGATAATTATGCTCGGAAAATATTAGCCCGACTCCGCGCCAAAATCCCTTGACAAGTGTCAGAAAGCCGCCTTTGACGAACGCCGCGCCGATCTGCCTTGACGCATATTCAAGTTGGGTTGTCCAAAAGTATTTTGTAAAGGGAGAGACAATGTCGATGCGTTTTGAAAGCAGTCCGTCGGCGCCGAAAACGGAGGTGAAAATGAAATATATTGTAGCGTTTGAAAGGGAAATCAATGCGATATACGCGCGCTTATTTTTGCGGACGGCAAATATTGCGGCAAGGATGACAGTCGCAAGGAAAGAAACAATAAATATCTGCTCGTATACAGAAAAAGCGAGCAACTGAAAAACGGCAAAAATTACAGCGTCAAGCGGCTTTTTCCGTTCTGCAAAGTCAACAAAAAAGTATAGCGAGACGGCGGCGAAAAACAATCCGCAGACTATTCGCGACGAAGCGGAGATCCAATATGTTCCCTCAAAACAGAGCGGGAGGAGGGAATAGAAAATGACGAAAAACACGCCTGCGCCGAAGTAACGCCTGAAAACTTTATAAAACAGCACAGCCGACGCCGCATAGAGAACGCTTATCAGCAGAACCGCAATTATCATATGATTCCAAAGCGGGGAGAAAACGAAGAGGTCAAGTATTATCGCGAGCGGGCGGGACGAAAAAAGTCCCTGTTCACGTATGAGGCGCAGATAGTCATCCGACATTGCATAATTATGATATTGTATATAGTCGTCCGCCTGATATGCATATGAAAATCCGCAGAAAATAAACCGCAGAAAGACCATAATCGCAACGCACAAAAAGAGGCACAGGTCGTTATGAGACAATATAAAATCCTTGACTTTTTTCATATCCGCTCCGAAAAAAATTTTACAATTATATTATACCACAAAAGGCTGTGTATCTCAATAGCGACGGCAAAATGAAAAAGTTTTTGTCATTTGCGGAAAGTTTTTTGCGCTCTGATATTGACAAATCGGCTATATTGCGATATAATATTCTGCGCGTCGGATAATTGCGGCGCAGAAAATGAATATTTATCGGGGTGTGGCTCAGTTTGGTAGAGTGCTTGGTTCGGGACCAAGAGGCCGGAGGTTCAAATCCTCTCACTCCGACCAACAAAAAACGAAGGCGTTTGCCTTCGTTTTTTGTTGCAAGAAGAGGATTTGAAGAGCTCGGAAGTGAATGACAGCCT
>DLLG01000021.1 GCA_002479075.1 Clostridiales bacterium UBA7568 | reverse complement strand
TCTCGGCGAAGCCTGCAAACGCTTATGCGTTTGCATATCCCCCAAGCAAAAAGGACGCACAAGGCGTCCTTTTAAAAGCGTTGCGCGGAGGTATAAGTCTGAGTGTTTTTCCGTGTCCGCGTAAGTCCCGTTAAGGCGGGATATATTTTTGGGTATAAGAGATGCCGGAGATCGCATCTGCGGGGGCTTATGTAATATATAATCTGCCGGCTCTGTTGTTCAAAAATTTATTTCGTTGATCTGATGTCATCTATACAACGCAGGCATATGACGAATTGATCGTCCTCGCTCATATCCGCTCCGCAGAGCTTGCATCTGGGTTTTGCCTTTGTGATTTTAAGCTCTCCGTTTTCGCAGGAAATGAGAACCTTTTCGCCCGCTTCAAGATTCATCTCCTTTCTCATATCGGGGGGCAACACGACCCTCCCAAGCTCGTCAACTGTTCTTTCCGCTGTAAATTTCATATTCTTTGCCTTCCTTTCCAATGAAGCAATCGTGTTATTCACGATGTTGCCGTGATTATACCACAAAGTGCTTGTCGAAATTTGTTGAAACACGCCTTGAAAGCAAAAAAATCTGCAAAAAGTTGCAGATTTTTCTTTTTTGCCCTGTTTTATGTGTGCTCTATATACGCATATATGACAGCGCACAGTCGCTCGCGGTCTTTTTTCGGCAAAGAATTTATCTTTTCCGCAATATCCGAGCTGACAATATGCGAGCTTTTTTCTATAATGTCGCAGAAAAGGTCGTCTGCCGAGCAATTCAGCGCATTTGCGATCGCAACGAGCTTTTCCGGGCTCGGAAAGCTGTTTCCCCGCTCAATATCGGAAAGATAGTTCGGTGTCAGTCCGACCATTTCCGAAAACACCTGCTGCGTATAGCCTTTGCTGTTCCGCAGCGCCTGAATTCTCGCGCCGAGCTTCTGATTTATAGTTGTTCCTCCCATAACAGCATCTCCCTCGTGACGGATTGGTTTTTCTTCGTATAACTTACGGTGATGTCGTTATAAACAGTATATCGGAGGACGGGAATAAAATACATCAGATGACATCGTTGATATAACGCTAATATCGTTGCAAAAGCACATAAAAACAGGCAAACACGAGGATTTTCCCCGGTTTGCCCGTTTGTTTTTAAGACAAATTATTTATTTTTCTTCTTTGTGCTGACGATTATGATCGCTGCGACTCCGCAAACAACTATAACCGCGATGACAATATAAAGTACGACGGAGGATGAACCGCCCGCAACCGTTACAACGCAAAGCGGAGGAACGATCGTGCTGTCTGCGCTTGCGCTGACGGTGTATGTTTTTCCGCCCTTGAGGGAAATGGCAACCTTGCCGTCTGCGTCTGTCTTGTATTCGGTCTTTTCGCCGTCAACCGTTATCGTCGCGCCTGCAACGGAAGAGACGACCGTGTTCCAGTTTTCGTCATAGCCGATAGAGGAAAGAGTCAGCGTAAGCTCTTCGCCCGCTTTGACGCTTGCCTTGTTTACGCTGAAATATGTGTATTTGTCGCTATAACCGGTCTTGTCCGTATAAACGTATGCCACAACGCTGTCGCCGGATTTTACTTCATCGGAAAGTCCGCTCGACATCTTGTTGTTTACGGCGTAGCCAAATGCGCCGCTTTCGTCACCCCAGAGCTTTGTGATGTAAAGACCGTAGTCTCCCGTAGCGGAGGCGTAGCCCTTGTCTGCACCGCCTTCATATTTTGCGTCGTGAGCAACTTTGAGAGCGTCATCGATGTTGAAGTTTTCGTTTGATACGACAACTTCATAATTCTTCAGCACGAAATTGCCCTCAGAGATGATCGTGACGGTTGCTGTCGGTGCTTTGGCGTCCGAAGCCAAAACAACCGTGCACGCGCAGAAAGCAAGCACAATGACAAGAACTGCCGCAAGAAGTCTTTTTGTTTTCATTGTTTTTTCTCCTTTGTTTTATAATTTTTTCGGCGAAACAAAAGCACCTTCCATATGAGAGAAAGGTGCCGATCTTCAAAAATTCCGCGCAAAAAGAACGCAGAGGGGTGATTTCTGCGAAAAAGCGGATATAAAAATCGGTACAGCTCTCCCAATTTGCCCAAAAGCGCCCGACATAAGCCGGTAACCGAAAGGACGGCAAGCATTCCGACTTGGGGACGAATGAGTCCGATTACGGTAATGGCTGTTGCGACGGATTTTCACCGAGATTTCCTTTTTGACACGCGCCGGGTTTTATCCTCGACGCGCGACCGCCCTTTTTTGATATTATTCTGTTCCGTTATGCACGGGTTTCCCGTGCGATAATATTTTACCATTGCCGAAAGGGCTTGTCAACACATAGCGAAGATTATCTTTTCGGTGCTTAAAAAAGCGCGAAAAAATTCAAAAAAATTTATTTTTCCTATTGAAATTGTTAAAAAAAGGGTATAAAATATAGCATATTTTTGTTTCGGAAGGATTTTTTATGGCGGAAAAACTGTTTACGGTGCCCGATATATACCCGGATTTCAAATGTAAAATATCGGCTTGCAGGCAAAGCTGCTGTCACGGCTGGGAGATTACGCTTTCGATGAAGGAATATTTTGAGCTTGTCGGTATGGATTGCGATCCGGAGCTCCGAAAAAGGCTGGACGGCTCTGTGTACATAGTTGATCATCCGAGCCCCGAACGCTATGCGGCAATCGCCAAAAGATATGACGGCGACTGCCCTATGCACGATTCAAACGGCTATTGCTCGCTTCAATGCTGTTGCGGGGAAGCCGCCCTGACAAATGTCTGCCGATTTTATCCGAGGAGTCCGAGAACACGCCACGCTCTCGAATGTTCGGTCGCCGCTTCCTGCGAAGGGGTGTGCGAGCTGCTTTTCGCAAAAAAGGAGCCGCTCTCGTTTATAAAGATACCGCTGGACTTCGGGGACGTTTTTACGCCGTCGCCCGATGACGATACGGTCACAAAAAGTTATGTTCCCGTAAGAAAAGGGCTTGTTTCGATTATGCAGAAGCGGTGTATGCCGCTTGGAGCAAGGCTTTCTCTCGCCGTCTCTGCCTGCGAGGGGATCGATGCGGCTTTGCAGAGCGGACGGGACGGCGGGCTACCGTCGCAGGGAGGCGCAGCCGACCCTTATAAAACAACTGATACCGCCGCTTTGAGATCTGCCGCAAAATTGCTCTCCGGCTTTGATTTCAGGCATTCTGTATATCCTTTTGCCCTGAAAGCGGGCGAAAACCTCGCCTTTTCTTCCGATGATTTTCCAAAAAACTACGAAGCTGCAAAGGTAAAATTTGCCGAAACATTTCCGGATTGGGAGAGAATGTTTGAGAATGTGCTTGTGAACCACTTTTTCTATGAGGGCTTGCCGTTTTCGGACGACGGTTGCTCGCCTTGCGACAATATGAAGGCGATGTGTGCCGTGTACGGGCTTTGGAGACTTGTTGCCGTCGGCTATACGCTGACCTCGCCCAACATTGATTCCCTCGTCGATTGTACGGCGGCATTTTTCCGCCTTGCGGAAAATTCTCCGCTTCCGGACAATCTTGCAAAGGCTATACATTCAAAAAGCGAGCTGTCCGAATTTGATTTTACAACCATATAAAAGCCTTTCCCAAAGATGAAAATTTGCCGAAAGCCGGCGGAACGGCGCATTTCAGGCGGGCTTGCAGCAAGCGAAAAACAATCTTATATAAAAACAGCGTCCTTGCCCGGTTTCCGGGGTAAGAACGCTGTTTGTTTTTATTTGCTTTTCCGTTCTGCGCTTTTCGGCAGTCCGGTTTAAAATTTTCAGTACGACCGGTCCTATAAGCCGGGTTCTGTCTTGAGCGATCATCTATCTTTGCCATTCATTACTGAAAGGCTCATCTGACAAAACCAGATTGCCACCTCGCGCCCGATGCCTTTCGGCATCCGGCAGAGCACACCATTCGGCACGGGGTGTTGCTTCGGATAGGGTTTACAGGGCATCCCTTGTTACCAAGAGATCGGTGAGCTCTTACCTCGCCTTTCCATCCTTACCGTAAAAAATACGGCGGTTTATTTCTGTTGCACTTTCCCGGAAGTCACCTTCGGCGGACGTTATCCGTTATCCTTGCTCTGTGAAGCCCGGACTTTCCTCACGGTAATACCTTTCGGCAACATACCGCGCGATCGCTCGGACCGGTCGCTGTACTGATCATCTTTCGTCTATATATTTTAAACCATCCGGCACACCGCCGTCAAGTTCTTTTTTGCAGTCTATGGGAGAAATTTTCTTTGTCGCCTTATATATGACGATAGACTTGCCCATAAGGCCGTCTTCCGTATATGCCTCGTCTTCATAATACATCTCAAACGACAGGCTCTCAATAGCCTCTTTTGAGATTTCCCCGGAGCCTTCGCCTTTATAAATATATACGGCGTCCGGTGCATCCGGAGAAGGATACATAAGGCTCGGCATAGCCGAACCGCCGGCAGTCAGTCCCGGAACGCTGAACGAAACCTTGATGTATTGATAAACGGTTTTTGAATATTCAAGATAAGCGTATGACTTATAGACGTTTCCATCCTCATCACGCAGGGCAAATACGAACGGTCTTTTGCCGATCTTATCGAGCGCAGCCTGCTTTTCCTCTTCGCTTTCGTAGTCACGGGCAGCGATTTTTTCCTTCAGCTTTTTGACGGTGCTGTTGTTATAGCGGACTGTGAACTGAAGCTCGTTTGTTTCGGGGACTATTTTTACATCGAATATCGCATATTCCCCGCCCCTCGGCATATAGTCACCAAGCTCCTGAGAAAATACGGCAACATCGCCGTTTTTGAGGGCTTCCTCGATTTTCGGGGTACATATGAGCGAGGTCATACTCTTGCCCGGTTTGTTCGTTCCGAGACGGAAAAATATTATCGCAAAGAGGGCAATGACTATAAGATAAAACAACCATTTGAAAATATTTTTCAGCGTTCTGAAACTGAACAGCTTACCCCAAAACGATTTATTCCGATATATTTCTTCTTCCGCATAATTGCCGTAATCATTCCAGTTTTCAGCCAAGACCGAGCCCACCTCCTTTTCATCGGGAAAAATGTTTCTTCGTATATTATACTACGTTTTTTCCGCTCTTACAATAGCGAAAAAGGGAATTTTTTATGAACTGCCGGGGCGATAGAAATCTGTATATCGCTACCGATAACCAAGGATTCTTTTGCCTGTATGTCCATAAAGACGGGGCGACGGGAGGGGAGACCCCTCCCCTACGTTGCAACACCCGGATATGCAGACAATAAAATATCCACTCAAATCAATAATTGAAGCTTCTTTTGCCTGTATATCCATAAAGACGGGATGACGGGACGAGAAATCCCTCCCCTACGGTGTTCGTGCTTCCGCTTTAAGGCTCTCCCGTTGGGAGATTTGCAAGCGTGCGAAGCGCCCTTACAGGCCTCGCCGAAAGAGGCAAAGAAACCCGTCACCTACAATATAACGCCCGTATATGCAGGCAATAAATATTCGCACAAAACAATTACTGAAGCTTCTTTTGCCTACTTTTCTTCTCGAAGAAAAGTACGGTCGAAGTCAGAGAAGCCGCATTTTTCGGCGAGGGCGGAGGCGCGATCGAAAGCGAAGGCAATCGCCTCTGTTGAATGAGCGTCGCTGGAAAAAACGATTTTTCCGTGCATTTCGTTCAGCGTGCGGAGAAGATATTCGGAGGGGTAAGGAGAGCTGCGCCCGACGCGGAACATTGCTCCGGTATTGATCTCAAAAATCTTGCCTGCGGAATGTAGCTTTTCCATAGCGTCTTCGGCAACTTTTCTGTATTTCTTTGACGTTCTGTCAAAAACGTCGGAATTTTCATTGAACTTTTCAACGAGATCAAAATGCCCGACTATCCTGACATATGTGTTTTCCGCGTGCTGCGACAAAAGCGAATAATATTCTTTGCAATAATCATAAGGGTCGCCGCCGAAGTAGTTGTTTATAGCCCTAAACACCTCTTCTTTCGTTGAATCGACGGGGCAGAATTCATCCCCGCATTTTATATAATGCACAGAGCCGATGACATAATCAAACGGGGACAGGGGAATATCCGAAAAAATATCGTGCTCGATGCCGCAAAGTACCTTTATCTGATCTGAAAATTCCTCTTTCAGCGAGTTTATCTCCTTTATATAATTCTCTGTCCTTTCGCCGCTCATCATCCAGTGCGACGCAATCTGCATATGAGCGTGATCGGAAAAGCCGTATGTTTTCAGTCCCTTTTCAATGGCAGCCGAAAGCATTTCGCGAGGGGAACACTTGCCGTCGCTGTAATTTGTGTGGGTGTGTATATCGGCTGATATGTTCATATTTACAAAGCCTCCGTGGTGTGATATAATATCAATAGATAATTTATCATAGCGACGGAGAAAGGTCAAGGGGGTAACGGAATGAAAAAAGCTTTAATTATTTTATGCGCAACATTTGCGCTCGTTTTTATTGTCTGTCTCTGCCTGAATTTTGCCGTCGTTTTTTCGTCGCAAAAAAATATTACGGACAGGGAAAATGCAGGGGCAGAGGTTATAATCGTTCTCGGATGCGGCGTAAAGCCTGACGGATCGCCGAGCGATATGCTCCGAGACAGACTTCTGACGGCAGTTGACCTTTATAAAAACGGCGCGGGAAAAAAGCTTCTCCTCTCCGGCGACAGCAAAAATGCGGAGAAATATGACGAAGTCGGCACGATGAAGCGGGTCTGCCTTTCGCTCGGCGTGCCGGAGGAGGACATAATGACGGATACGCTTGGTCTTTCAACCTTTGAAAGTATTGACAGGGCAAAAAAGATCTATGGAATCAAAAGCGCAATCATCGTAACGCAGAAATATCATCTTTACAGAGCGATATATATAGCGAAAAGCCGCGGGATTTCGGCTGTCGGCGTTTCGGCAGATCTGCATACTTACGGCGGTCAGCTCTTCCGCGACATAAGGGAGATCCCCGCAAGGGTCAAGGATTTTATATTGTCACTTTCAAAATAACAAAAAGTGCTGCGACGGATGACCGCGGCACTTTTCTTTTATACGTTTTTTGAAGATAAAGTACGAAAAAGCAATTCTTGCCCCGCATATCGATAAAGCCGGGGGTGACGGGACGGGATTTGCTGATTTGCGCAAGCAATCGGGGCGGGCGTCGCCGAGACGGGAGGGATTTGCCGGATTGCGAAGCAAGCCAGGCAGGCGTCGCCGAGACGGGAGGGATTTGCCGGATTGTGTATCGATGAAGACGGGGTGACGGGAGGGGAAACCCCTCCCCTACAATGTAACACCCGGATATGCAGGTAATGAAACGTCTGCACAAAACAATTACCGAAGTTTCTTTTGCCTGTATATCCATAAAGACGTGACATCGGGACGGGAGACCCGTCCCCTACGTTGTAACACCCGGATATGCAGATAATGAAACATCTGCACAAAACAATTACCAAAGTTTCTTTTGCCTACTTTTCTTCTCGAAGAAAAGAACGGCGCCCGCTTTATTTTAAAGCACAACAAAGCAAAAACAAAGATGAAAAATCATCTCTGTTTTCTTTTTATAAAGTTTGCGCAAACAAATGGCCGAAGTTTCTTTTGCTTACTTTTCTTTTCAAAGAAAAGTACGGTCAAAGGAAAGTACGGTGAAGAAAAGTAGGAAATTTTCTTGATTTATTAACAAATAAGGTGTAAAATATATTCTGTATACAACAAATATGACAAGCGGAGGATAATTTTATGTCAGACAAATTACTTCTGGTCATCAACCCCAATGCCGGCGACGGAATTGCGAAGCGCTGGATATATGAAATGGTTTCTCTTCTTTCGGAAAAATACAGATTTGTAACGGTTTATCTTTCAAAAGCGCAGGGCGACATAACAAGTACGCTCAAGGAATGTGCCTCGGACTATGACGCCGTTATCTGTTGCGGCGGAGACGGAACCCTGAGCGAAACATTGAACGGCATATATGCCTGCGGAAAGAACGTTCCCATAGGCTATATACCGACAGGCACCGTCAACGATTTTGCAACGTCGCACGGGATTCCGAAAAACATCAAAGCCGCTTTGCAAAAGCTCGTTCCCGCAGAGCCGAAGGCATATGATATGGGTATCTTCGGGGACAAAACTTTTTCATACGTCGCAGCCTTCGGAGCGATTGTCGAAGCGTGCTATAAAACCCCGCAGGCAGATAAGGCTTCCTTCGGCAAGCTGGCGTATTTTGCGGAGGGAGCGAAAAAGCTCCAGGAACTGAAACCGCTGAAAATGAAAATTACTTGCGGAGAAAGAATGATCTTCGGAGATTTCATTTTCGGAATGGTGACCAATTCAATATCCGTCGGCGGGTTCAAAATGTTCCCCGGAAGTACGATTGATATGCTGCGCGACGGGAAACTGGAGGTTACGCTTGTCAGCTATCCAAACTCAGGAGCGGAGCTTCAGGAAGCCATAAAGGCTTTGTTTACCCCGACCATTGACTCGCCGCTTGTCACAAGACTGGCTGTTGAGGATGTGACGTTTGAATTCCTCTGCGACCCTCCCGAATGGACGATTGACGGAGAATTCGGCGGAATACACCAAAAAGTTGACGCAAAAGTCTTAAAGGACAGACTTTTGCTTCTCGAATAAAACAACGGAGAATAAGAAATGATTAAAATTGAACATCTGACAAAAAAATACGGCGAAAGATATGCCATAAACGACGTCAGCTTTGAGGTTGCGGACGGAGAGATTGTCGGCTTCCTCGGACCGAACGGCGCCGGCAAATCGACAACTATGAACATTATCACGGGATACCTCTCCTCAACCTCCGGCAAGGCTATGGTTGACGGGCTGGACATTCTCGAACACCCGATGGCTGTCAAAAAAAAGATCGGGTATCTGCCGGAAATGCCCCCGCTCTATCTTGAGATGACCGTCGGCGAATATCTGAACTTCATATTCGACCTGAAAAAATGCACTCTCAACCGCAAGGAGCATATTGCGGAGATCTGCCGCGTCACAAAGATTGAAGAAGAATACGGCAGAGTCATAAAGAATCTTTCCAAAGGCTACCGCCAGCGTGTCGGCATTGCGGGAGCGCTCGTCGGCAGTCCCGAGGTTGTCATTTTCGACGAGCCGACAAACGGTCTTGACCCCAAACAGATAATTGACATCCGCAACCTTATAAAGGAGCTCGGCAAAAAACACACCGTCATTCTCAGCACGCATATCCTTTCCGAGGTAAAAGCCATTTGCGACAGAATTATCATAATAAACGAGGGAAAAATCGTTGCGGACGAAAAGACGGAAAACATCGAGCAGGCGCTGCGCGGCAACAGAAAGCTCTCCGTTTGCATTTCGGGTCCCGTATCCGCCGTGCTTTCAACGATAAAGAAGATAACAGGCGTAACATATGCCGCTTGCTCCGCTTCATACGGAGACGGCTCGTCGCTTTTCATAGTTGAAAGTCAGAACGATGTTGACATAAGAAAGCCGCTTTTCTATGCCCTTGCGCAAAACGGCTGGCCGATAATGTCTATGCAATATCTCGGCGCAAACATCGAGGATATATTCATTTCCGTTGTCGATGAAAATGAAAAAGAAGGAGGAAAAAGAAAATGACAGCGATCTATAAACGCGAAATGCGCTCATACTTTACCTCCCCCGTCGGATATATATTCGTTGCGGTATTCCTTGCCGTCAGCGCGTTCATCTTTATGGACTGCACCGTTCAGGCGGGAGAGGACAGCAACGTCGCAGCTTACTTTATGTATATCCTTTATATCTTCATAATCATTATTCCGCTTATAACGATGAAGCTGCTCAGCGAAGAAAGAAAAATGCGCACAGACCAGCTCATTCTGACAAGCCCCGTTTCGCTTTTCGGAATGGTATTTGCAAAATTTCTTGCCGCATTCACCCTCTTCGGAGGCACATTCGCCCTTTCTTCCGTTATCTATTATATCCCTCTCGCAAAATACGGAACGCCCAACGCCGCAAACTACATTTGCAGCGCCGTTGCCATTCTTCTTGCCGGCGCGGCATTCATCGCAATCGGCGTTTTCATCTCGTCGCTCACGGAAAACCAGTTCATTGCGGCGCTCGGAACGATTGCTGCAATCATCCTTCTCATAAACATCAGCCTGCTCAATGACTATATAAACATTGAATTTTTGCGCGTCATCCTTTCGGCAATATCCTTCTCCGCCCGCTCGGAGAGATTTGCTTCGGGAATACTTGATTATTCCTCTCTCGTTTATTTCTCCTCCGTGACTGCGCTCTTCCTCTTCCTCACGGTCAGAGCTTTTGAGAAGCGTCGCTGGTCGTAATTTCGGGTAAAGGAGGAAACACAGATGAAAGATTCGATTTTCAAAAGCAAAAAATTCAAATACGGCGGCTCCGCCGCAGCGCTGACAGTCATCGTCATCGCGCTTGTGCTCATTCTGAACGTTGTCTTTACATCCCTTGCGGATACAAACGGCTGGTATACAGACCTGACAGGCGCAAGCATTTATTCAACCTCGGACGCCTTTGAGAAGGCACTTGACGATATTCTCAACCCCGAAGGCGGCGAGAAGAAATATGTAAACATCGTCATTATGATGGATGAGGACAGGTTCTCTCTCAACTCCGTATATACAAACTACGTTTATCACACAATCAAGCAGATCGAGCAGAAATTTGATAACGTCAAACTCATTTCAAAGGACATCGTTAAAAATCCGGAGGAAAAAGCCCGTTATCAATTGAATGAGGCGGACGCAATCTATTCAACAGACGTTGCAATCGAGCTTGCGGACTCAAATCACAGCCCGATAATCGATAAAGTGCCGAAGCGCTACTCGATTGAAAACTTCTTCACCTGGATGACCAAAACAAGCGAAACGACAGGTCAGTCCACAAAGAGTATCTACGCATACAACGCAGAGGTTGCGTTCATTTCCGCAATATCCCGTCTTGTAAACTTTGCCGATCGCCCGACGGCATATTACCTTCAGGGCCACGGCGAGCCGACGCTTGATCAGGCATATAACTGGACAGAATTCCTTGAGCAGATCGGTTATAACGTAAAAGCGATAAACCTTTCGTATGAGGATTTCCCTTACGAGAGCGGTTCAAAGCATAATTCGGACGTGCTTATAATCAATGCGCCGATTTATGACCTTCTCGCTCCGACAAGCGAAAATCCCGATATAGTTTCCGAAGCAAAAAAGATAAGAGAATTCCTTCAGACAAATTACGGGAATCTGATCGTTATGGAAAACTCGTCAACCCCGAAGCTCTATGCCCTTGAAGAGCTCCTCTCCGAATGGAACCTCGGCTACGGCGCTTCCGTCAAGGACAACGCACATTCCGTTTCAGGCTCAAACGGCGTCAAGATATTTGCGGACTATTCGGAGCTTGATTCCGCTAACATTATGGCAAGAGGACTTCTCAGCCGTATCATCGATACGGATTCAAGCGAAAGCTATCCGGACGCCATCTTTGACAGCGCAAAGGCTGTTATCGTCAGAAATGATGAAAACGGAGACGGTATGAGCGATACGCGCACAACAAACAACACAGACGGTCAGCTCGTCGGGCTTCAGAGCGGCGACCACGGAACATATGAGCTTCTTCCTTCATACAAGACCGCCGAATGTGACGGCGAAAGAGGCTCTGTTGCACTTGCGGCTTTCTCAAGAGTCGTATGGGACAAGAATGACGAAAACGGCACATACAGCTGCGTATTCTGCTTCGGTTCAAGCGCATTCGTCGATCCGCAGATACCGATAAACAACAGCATTATGAATATGGTCTTCTCTTATCTGAACCGCAACGAAAGCGTAAGCTATGAGAACATCGGTATGAAAAAGTTTGATTCAAACGGGCTTTCCGTTTCAACCTCCGCGGCAACAACCTGGACAGTTGTCTGCGTTGCCGTTATACCTGTGCTGATAATCGGCTTCGGTACGTTCGTATGGATAAGGAGACGCCATTCATGAAAAACTTTTTTTCAAAGGTCAAAGCCTTCTTTGTGAAAAAAGAGGGCGGCGAACGCTCTTTCCTGACAAAACAGGCAATTGCGATCATTGCGGGGCTTTTAGCCGTTGCAATAATACTTCCCATATATTTTATATGGATAAAGCCTTCGGAAACCGTCAAGGTTCATCCGGAAGTTATGTATGAAGGCGAATATTTTGAGGAATCAACCTCCGTTCTCTATCTCTTCCCTTTGAGAACGAGAAACGAGGTTGAAGCGCTTCACGTAAAAACACCGAATGAGAGCTATGTTCTCCGCGCATACGTTGAAGAAGGCTTCTCAAAATACAGCGTCGGCTCAGATAACTTTTATCTTTCAAACGAGGATATCTCCGCTTTGGCGCTCGGAGAGGAAAGCGGTAAAACTGCAGCCATAGTAAACCCGAGCGTAGATAAAGCGTCCCTTGAGAGCTACGGGATCGATATTGCGTCCGGCACAAAGCTCAACGTAACCCTTGAAGGCAAAAAATATACCTTTGTTCTGGGCTCGTCAAGATCGGTTAGCACTGCAGATAAATATTATGCGATCGTCCTTGAAAATGCCGAGGGAGAAAATTATTCGGTATATTCCGTAAATATTCTCTCCTCATCAACCCAGTTCAGACTTGAAGGACACGAAAAATATACGCTGGATCAGTCGTCTGTCTCGGCAGCCATCGTTCAGTCTATCGTAGTTTCTTCAACGCCCATAACCAGAGGGCTTGCAACAGGCTTCAGAGTTACAGACACGGCAACGGAAGAAGATCTCAAGAAATACGGTCTCGACCCGGACTCCTCTCCCTCCGAAATAACTGTCGATCTTACGTCCGGAGAGAGTTACACCTTCTATATCGGCAAAGAGCTGCCGTCAAAAGCAGGCTACTACTCTATGGTCAAGGACAGACTCAACGGAGATCGCTTCATCGTTTATGTAATCAGCAGCTCAACAGCGTCTTATCTTAACGGCAGCGCGGCAATGATTTCAACCCTTGTTACAACTCCGATAGGGGACCAAGCAGACAGTCTTGGCAGATTTGAGCTTTATCGCAAAGGCTCGGACGGCAAGAGAAATATGATCGTCAAAGTCGGTCTTGCGGATCAGTCAAGCACGATTGCAGGGACGGGCACATACAAAATGCTCTACCCCACCGGCTATAACATTGATGAAAACAATTATGCAAGAACTCTGACAAGCGCCATCGCATATATCTATGCAACAAAGGTTGTTGACTTCGGAGACAGAATCCATACGGAAGAGGTTTATTCAAAGTACGGTCTTGATCTCGATCCTGAGCGCCTCGCCGACGGAACAGACAACTGCTATGCAAAGATACGCTTCGCCGTCGATGAAGACGCAAAGGATGAGGAATATTCCGTCATATATTTCAGCGAAAAGATGACAGATGAAAGCGGCACGGATTTTTATTATGTCTATTCGCCCGAATTTGACACCGTATGCACGTTATCCGCAGATACATTTGAATTTGTTGAATGGTCGCTTGCGAAATTCTCTCAGGGCACTCTTTATTTCAACTACATCAACTGCACGGATTATTTTGAAATAATCTGCAAACGGGCAGGAATTTCCGTCAGATACACGCTTTCCGGAAACGAAAGCAATTATAAAGCGGTTGCAACAGAGGCAGGCGACGACGGAAAGCTTCTCCAGAAGATTGATGAAGCCGGCAACCTTGTCGATGCTATATTCAATCTGAAATATAAAACGACAACGGTCGGACTTTATACGGTCAGAGATAAATACGGTGATTACGAAAACTTCCGTTCCCTTTTCTATGTGCTTATCACAAGACGTCTCGCGCTTGAGGGAAGCTCGGAAGGGCTCGATGTTTCAAGCGATCCGTATGCAACGATAAACATTGCCGATACTCCGAATGATCAGCCGATATCTTATAACCGTTATGACGAAAAGGGCAACATTGTATATTATACGGATGAAAACGGCAATCGCAGACAGGCGCAGGTGCGTTATGTCGGCGGATATATCGTCTGCTCAAACGTCAAAACAACCCTTTCGGACGGAGTCGTTCTCAATTACGAAACAGCTTATTATGATGAAGAAAAAGGCCGTTTCTTCCTGAAAGAAGTCAGCACGGTTGACGGCAACTTAAAGCCTAAGTACACATATAACGAAGAAAACGATCTCGTTGTATCGCAGTATCTGCCCGTTGCGACAACCGGAGAATATACCCAGACCTTCTACACCTATAATTTCTATGATATTTATAACACAGTCAAAGGTGCGGACGGAAAAGAGGTCAAGCAGATAAACGAAACCTTCAAGCTCTCCGTCCCGACGACGAAAACAAAAACCTTCCGCATTGAAGCGGACGGCAGTCGTACTCTTATCGGGGAAACATCAGAGGAGGCTTCGACAGGCGTTCTTATCAGAACACAGATTCTCGATAAGCTCCTTTCGGACTCAAACAAGCTCCTTTCCGGCGTTGAAATAAACAGAGACGCCGTAAACTGAAATAAAAATTTCTCTCCGCGGCGCGCAGGATATGAGCAGCTCCACGGAGAAACGGCACGGCAGAACTAATCTGCCGTGCCGTTTCTTTGCCTGAAATTATACGTTAGCCGCGCAAATCCCGGCTTATAAAAAACAAAAAGCAAGCCGCCTTTCGGGCGGCTTGCTTTCGCTATAAAGACTGCCGGTTTATTTTTCGAATATCAAATTGTATTTGCCCGAGGAGGTGTTTAATCCGGCAATGTGGTCCCAATAGTTCCCTTTTTTTATTGCATTCCATTGCGCTTTAGTACCCTTGAAAGTTATAGTTTCAAGACTCGTGCAACTGTAAAATGCAGAATCGCCTATGCTCGTTACGCTATCCGGTATTGTTATGCTTGTAAGGCTCGTGCAGCAGTAGAACGCAAAATCACCTATGCTCGTCAGCTTGCTGTCTTTGCCGAATATTATGCTTGTAAGGCTCGTGCAATTGGAGAACGCTCTAACGCCAATGCTTGTCACGCTGTCCGGTATTGTTATGCTTTCAAGCCCCGTGCAACCGCAGAACGCACCATAGCCTATGCTCGTCAATTTGCTGTTTTCGCCAAATGTTACATTTGTAAGGCTCGTGCATTCGGCGAACGCATAGTTGCCTATGCTTGTTACGCTGTCCGGTATTGTTATGCTCGCAAGGCTCGTGCAATTGTAGAACGCATAATCGCCTATACTCGTTACGCTGTCCGGAATTGTTATGCTCGCAAGGCTCGTGCACCAGTAGAACACATATTCGCCTATGCTCGTTAATTTGCTGTTTTCGCCCAATGTTACATTTGCAAGGTTCGTGCAATTGCAGAACGCCTCATTGCCTATGCTCGTTACGCTATCTGGGATCACTATGCCCGTAAGGCTCGTGCAACCAAAGAACGCATCATCACCTATCCTCGTCACGCTGTCCGGGATAATAAGATTTGTAATAAGTTGCCCGTTAAGATACAAATTGTGTGCAGAGTGAAGTGGGTTAGCGTCATAATCGCCAAATGAGATTCCGCACCATTTTGCAAGATTTGTGATGTATACGCTCGTAAGACTCAAGCAACCGGAGAACGCATTATCGCCTATGCTCGTCACGCTATTTGGTATTGTTATGCTTGTAAGGCTACTGCAATCATAGAACGCCCGATCGCCTATCCCCGTCACCTCATCCCCGTCGGGAGATACAGCCGGTATCACGATGTCGGTATCTGTACAGCTACCGATGCCGCTGACATAGCAGGTGCCGTCGCCATTGCTTACGAAACTCAGCCCTTCGCTGGGTTTTGCCTCCGGGGCAAATACAAGAGTGTACTTGCCCGAGGAGGTCTCTGAACCGGCGTTATCATTCCATCCGTCACCCTTTGTGATCGCATTCCATTGTTCTTCCGTACCCTTGAAGGTTATGGTTTCAAGGCTTGTGCAACCTCTGAACACATAATTTCCTACGCTTTGAACTCCGTTCCCTAAAGTTATGTGTGTAAGTTCGCTGCACCAAATAAATGCGCCGTCACCCATACTTGTAACACTGTCCGGGATCGTTATGCTTGTAAGGCACGTGCACAAGTAGAACGCAGACCTTCCTATGTTCGTTACGCCTTCAGGAATCGTTATATTTGTAAGGCTATAGCAATATTCAAACGCACCGCCAGCAATACATTTTGTGCCAACTTTTATTGTATAATCAGTCGGAAGTTCTTCTGATTTTACAGCTATCAAATATTTTCCGATATAAAGGACTCCGTCTGTCCAGTTGGCTTCATTATTGTAATATGCAGTGCCGTCGAATGCAGAGCTTTCTATACTCGTAACGCTGTCAGGGATCATTATGTTTGCAAGGCTCGAACACCAGGAAAACGCACTCCCACCTATTCTTGTCACGCTATCCGGGATTGTTACGCTTACAAGGTTCGTGCAATTGTAGAATATACCATATCCTATGCTCATCAATTTGCTGTTTTCACCAAATGTTACATTTGCAAGATTCGTACAGCCGGAGAACACAGAATCGCCCATACTCGTTACGCTGCTCGGTATTGTTACGCCCACAAGGCCCGTGCAACCGTAGAACGCGCCCTTGCCTATGTTCGTTACACTGTTCGGCATTGTTATGCTTGTAAGACTCGTGCAACTGTAGAATGCAGAATCGCCTATGTTCGTCACGCTGTTCGGTATTGTTATGCTTGTAAGACTCGTGCAATCCCTGAACGTATAATTGCTTATACTCATAACGCTTTCAGGAATCACTATACTTACAAGATTTCTGCAGTATTCAAACGCATAATCCGCAATAACCTTTGTGCCCGCTTTTATTGTGTAATCAGCCGGAAGTTCTCCTGATTTTGCCTTTATCAAATAATTTCCGATATAAAGGACTCCGTCTGTCCAGTTGGCTTCATTATTGTAATATGCAGTGCCGTCGAATGCAGACCTTCCTATGCTCGTTACGCTATCCGAAATTGTTATGCTTGTTAGGCTCGTGCAATTGTAGAACGCCCCCTCGCCTATACCGGTCACTCCGCTCGGAATGATTATGCTTGTAAGGCTATAGCAATTTCTGAACGCATCTACCCCTATGCTTGTCACACTGGCAGGTATCGTTATACTTGCAAGACCTCTGCAATTATAGAAAGCAGAATCGCCTATGCTTGTCACGCTGCCGTCGTCCGGAATAACGCTGTTTTTGCAACCGAGGATAAGCTTTCCGCTTGCCGTTTCTATCAGGCAGTTGCCTGCAGAATGATATACCGTATTCTCGCTTTCAACTGTGATGCTTTCAAGGTTCCAGCAATCGTAGAACACATAATTGCCTATGCTCGTTACGCTGGCTGGGATAGTTATGCTTGTAAAGCTCTTGCAACCGTCGAATGCTCCATCGCCTATACTCGTTACGCCTTCGGGGATCGATATTCCTTTAAGGCTCGTGCAACCGCCAAACGCACCCTTACTTATGCTCGTAACGCCGACGGGAATTGTTATTTCCTCAAGGCTCTTGCAACCGATGAACACATACTCGCCTATGCTCTGAACGCTATCGGGAAGCGTTACACTTTTAAGCCCGGAGCAACCGGAGAATGCAGAATTGCCTATGCTCTGAACGCCTTCGGGGATAGTTATGCATTCAAGACTCGTGCAACCATAAAACGCCTTCTCGCCTATACTTGTAACGCTGTCAGGAATTGTTACACTTGTAAGACTCGTACAACCGCTTAGCGCTTCCTTGTCTATGCTCGTTCCGCTTGTAATAATTACCGTTTTGAGTTTGTTGTTTTTAATATATCCCGCCGCCGACGCAGGTACAGTTGCTGTTTCAATCGGACAGCCGTAGAACGAATTGAATATATTTATAACGCTGTCAGGTATTATTACGCTTGTCAGACTTGTGCAATTATAGAATGCCCAATAGCCTATACCCGTCACTCCGTCAGGGATTTTGATACTGGCAAGCTTCTCGCAGCCGCGGAATGCATATTGACCTATTCCCGTCAACTCGCTGTTTTCGCCAAATGTTACACTTGTAAGGCTCGTGCAACCGAGGAATGCCTCATTGCCTATGCTCGTCACACTATTCGGAATTGTTATGCTCGTAAGACTTGTGCAATTGGAGAACGCAGAACGATGTATCCTCGTCACCTTATCCCCGTCGGGAGATACAGCCGGTATCACGATGTCGGTATCTGTACAGCTGCCGATGCCGCTGACATAGCAGGTGCCGTCGCCATTGCTTACGAAGCTCAGTCCTTCGCTGGGATTTACTTCAGGGGCGCTCGGTTTCGGGCGCTCAAGAGACGGATCCTTTTCAATCTTGCTCTTGTATGCTTCAAGCTGTTCGATTGTAGAACCGAAGATAATATAGTCAATTTCGACAGCTGCGCCTTCCTTTATATTCGTGCGGGAGTCGCACCAAGCAGGAGCCTTGGCGTGATACTTTTCGGCGCCGAGGAGATTGAACTTAAGACCGTTGCAAGGACCGCCGACCGTTGTCCAGTTAAGACCGTTGTATCCGGCCGCAGGTCCGTAAAGAGCCACCCATTCCGTAAATGACGTTGCAACGCCGATGTCTGTATTGTTGTTTCTGCCTGCGCCGTAAGAGTTGGAAGCAACCTGGCAGCACTTGGTAACGTCATAATAATAAACTGACCATTCGTCGGAGGGCGTGCAAGTGAGCTTGTCGTCTCCGCCCTGCATATACATATTGCTTACGCAGTACGTTGTTGCAAACTGATTGTTGTTGCCCTTAAAGCCGAAGCTGATCATATTGTTTTCCGTATTGTTCTTTATACGGATCTTCATATACTGATGCTTGCCGTTCCAGCTATCTGTTTTACCAACATAGCTTTCCTGAGCGGGATATCTTGTCCAGGTCCCCCAGCCGGGAACAAGATCCGCATATTCGGCATCAGTTATGTTTTCGAAGATAACCGCATATGCGTCTGTTGGCGTTGTGCCGCTGACGTAAGTCTTGAGGGCATAAATTTTCCAGGAATCTTCGAAAAATTCAACTTTGATATATGATTCGTTATAACTAAGATTATTTTTGAGCCATTCGTGAGATGTCTGACTATCATCCTGAGCTGTTGTGTCCGTACCGAAGTCAAAACGAGCAAACATCGGAAGAGTCGTTGTAACCATCTCGGTCGTGGTTGTAGTTGTTGTGGTCGTCGTGGTTGTTGTGGTAGTAACGGGCGGTTCGGGATCGCTGCCACCGTAAGCAAGTTCATATTTGCCCGAGGAGGTGTTTGAACCGACGTTGCTGTCCCATCCGTCGCCCTTTGTAATCGCATTCCATTGAGCTTCTGTGCCTATGAAGGTTATGGTTTTGATGTTTATGCAATCGGCAAAGGCAGAATTACCTATGCTCGTTACGCTGTTCGGAATGGTTATGCTTGTAAGGCTGCTGCAACCGTAGAACGCAGCAGTACCTATACTCTGAACGCCATCCGGAATTGTTATGTCTGTAATGGCTGCGCGGGCAGAGAATGCGTAATTACCGATACTCGTAACGTCATCCGGAATAACGCTGTTATTACAGCCAACAACAAGTGTTTTGGTTGCTATTTCTATCAGACAGTTATCTTTTGCATAATATACCGTATTTCCGGTTTCGACATATATACTTGTGACTGCCGAACAATCAGCAAATGCAAAAGGATCTATACTCTTAACGCCGCTCGGAATTATTATGCTTATAAGTCCATAGCAACCGTAAAACGCACCGTATTCTATTCTCGTTACGCTGTCAGGTATCGAGAACTGCATAATTTCGGTGTGGTTAGCAAAGGCTCTCTTGCCTATGGCAGTTACAGGCAAACCATTGTATGTCGGAGAAATTATGAGAATATTGTCCTCGCAGGTGCCTTTGCTGGAAACAGTATAACCATTGCCGTCGCTGTTGAGTTCGTATTCAAGGCCTTCGCTGAAATCGCCCTTGGGAGCAATTGCGAAAATATATTTGCCCGCAGGTGTGTTTTTGCCGGCGTTTTTGTCCCATACGTAGCTCTTTCTTATCGCATCCCATTCCTCTTGCGTGCCTCTGAATACAATCACTTCGATATTCAGGGACTCTGCAAACGCATAATTGTCTATATTTTTAACGCTGCTCGGAATTACTATCGATATAAGCCTGTTGCAATATGAGAACGCTCTCATACCTATATCCGTCACTCCGGCAGGTATCGCTACGGTTGTAAGATCAGAACATCCCATAAAAGCAGTGGTGCCTATGCTTATAATACCCTCGGGAATTTTTATGTTTGTAAGTCCCCTGCAAGAGCTGAATGCACCGTAACCTATGTGTTCAACGCTACCGTCCGTCGGAATAACGCTGTTTTTGCAGCCCAAAATGAGCGTCTTTGTTGCTATTTTTATAACACAGTTGTTTTTGACACAATATGCTGTGTTTCCGTTTTCAACCGTTATACTTTCAAGATTTGAAAGACCGATAAGCGCATCGTCTGCAATGCACTTTATTTTCGCCTTTATTATATAACTTGTTGTTGAATAATCGATTTTCGCCTTTATCAGATAATTGCCGATATACAGACCGTCACTTGCCCAGTTAGCGTCGTTTTTATAATATGCGGTCTCATAGAATACGCTGATGCCTATATCCGTTATACTGTCCGGAAGCGTTATATTTGCAAGACTTGTGCAACGCGAGAACGCACTATCGCCTATGCTCGTCACACTGCTCGGAATGTTTATGTTTTCAAGGCTCGTGCAACCGGAAAACGCAGAACTGCATATGGTCTTAACGCTGTTCGGAATTGTTATGCCTGTAAGGCTCGTGCAGTTGTAGAATGCAGAGATGCCTATGCTCTGAATGCCGTTTCCGAGCGTTATGCGCACAAGTCCGGCGCAACCGTAGAACGCCCCATCGTCTATAATCGTTACGCTATCCGGAATGGTTACACCTATAAGGTTTGTTGAACCACGGAATGCGGAATTGCCTATGCTCGTAACCGGCAGGTTATTATATGTAGAAGGGATAATGATGTTTGTATCTTTGCAGTCGCCTATGCCGATGACGGTATAACCCTTGCCGTCGCTGTTGAGCTTGTATTCAAGCCCTTCGCTGAAAGAGTCTCCGTCCGAGAGAGGATATCTGCCCGGCAGGAATGTATGACGCAACAGATATACAGCGTCATCTGAATTGACTTTGCCGTCACCGTTTACATCAGCTGACTGTGTAACAGGATATCTGTTCGGCAAAAATGTATGACGGAGAAGATATACGGCGTCATCCGAATCAACCTTTCCGTTCTCGTTCATATCGCCTCTTATGACAGTTCCGTCTGCACCGAATACACATATTGCCGCCACGGCAACAAGCGCCAGCGCAATAACCGCTATAAGAAAAGCTCTTATTGATTTTCCTTTTTTCATCTGTTCAATCTCCATTGTAATATGAATTTTTCCGATGTGTCTTAAGGTTTGACTATGCGGTCGCACTCCGCAGGGATACCCGCGGAGTGCGCAAATAAACAGTTATTTTGTTTTCTTCTTGCCGAGAACAATTCCCATACCGAGAACGGACACGATCGCAAATGCTGCGCCCGCGCCGACAGTCAGTCTGCATCCGCGACCTGCGGGCTTGCCTGTCGTTGTCTGGGAGGAGGTTGTCGTTGTTGTCGTTGTAGCTGCTGTTGTTGTCGTTGTTGCGACGGGAAGCGCAGGAATAGTTTCCTTCTCAACCGTCTGCTTGCACTCTGTGCATTCCTTATGCTTTGCACCTTCAACGCCTTCGGAGGCTTCCTTATCTATTATCCAGTCGCCGGGAGTATGTGCGGAAACATCAGCTTTTTCTCCGCAGGAGCATTCGTGCCAATGGTTCTTTTCGTCGCTACTCCATTCCGACGCGAATTTATGAGTATGACCGAGAGCATTCTTGATTACATATCCGCATACCGTACAGGTCTGTGCACTGGTTTCTGTCGGCTCTGTGCCGGGAGTATGTGCGGCTTCGTCCTTCTTTGCTCCGCAAACAGAACATTCGTGCCAATGCTTTGATTCGTCAGTCTTCCATTTTTCATCATATTTGTGTTCAACTTTGCGTTCGTAACCGCATACGTTGCAGGTCGTATCGCAAGCGTTGTCATAAACGTGTCTCGATTCATCGCTGTGATCGGAGCAGCCGCTGCAGGAATGCCAATGCATTGTCCCGTTCCACTGCCAATCCGAGCCGAAGTTATGCTTATGACCGAGGGCAGGCTTTATAACGTAGCCGCATATCGTACAGGTCTGTGCTGCTTTTTCCGTCGGCTCTGCACCGGGGTTATGCGCGGCATTGTCCTTCTTGTCGCCGCATCTTGAACATTCGTGCCAATGCTCCTTGGAGTCGCTTGACCATTTCGTTCCGTAGTCGTGACCGAGGACATCGCCCGTTTCAAATGTTTCCGTTCCGTTTTCGCCGCAAGTGCAGCTGTAATAGTAAACAGCTTTTGCCGTACAAGTTGCTTTCGATTTCAAATGCTTTGCGTCCGTATTCTTCTGATCGAATGTATGCGGAAGCTTGTCATTTGCTTCAAACGTTGCCGTTCCCTTTTCGCCGCAAACACAGGACATAAAATAAATTGTTCCGTGTGTACAGGTCTTATCTTCCTTTTTGTACTTTTCGTCCTCTACCTTTTTGTCAAAGGTGTGAGCGAGCTTTTCGCCATAAGGCTGTTTGCATCTCGTGCATACCGCCTGTTCCGTACAGGTTGCCGTGCCGCCCGTATGACCGAGCGCTTTGCCGGATGTAAACGTATCCGTTGAAGCCGAGCCGCAATTATTGCAGGACTTATAATAAACTGCCGCTTCCGTACAGTTTGCCTCTGACTTCAGATACTTCTCCGCTACTGTCTCCGTATATGTATGTGCGCTGAATTCGCCGTATTCAAACGTCTCTGTTCCGTTTTCTCCGCAAACGCAGCTGTAATAATAAACGGCTTTTGCCGTGCAGGTTGCGGCGGACTTGAGATGCGTTGCGCCTGTATCCTGCTTATCAAACGTGTGAGCGAGCTTTTCGCCGTATTCAAATGTTGTCGTACCGTTGGCTCCGCAATATTCGCAGCTGTAATAATACACAGCCTTTGCCGTGCAGCTTGCCGCGCTCTTGAGATGAGCTTCCGTTGCCTCTTCTTTTGTAAAGCTGTGTTTGCAGACAATCTCAACTGTCGTCGAGGATGACACGGTTGTATTGCCGTTTTCGTCCTGAAGCATAACATCGCAGCTGACCGTTGTGCTTCCGAGCTTTGCTCCGTCCTTAACCTTGAGAGTAAATGTGCAGATCGTTCCGTCAACGTCCGTCTTCTCCGTAAAAGCAATAACGCCATTGCCTTCGGACACGGAGAAGTCGGTTATAAAGCCGTCAATGCTCCAAGAACCGTCCGTGAGCTCAAAGACATCGGAATCGCCATCCGGAATGACCATCATACTTTTTATATCTTTTGCGCCCGAAAGGCTTACTGTAAACGTCAGCGTGTCGCCTGCGCTTGCGCTTGAAGCGGATCCCGAAAGTCCTGCGCTTGCCGCACTTGCACATATACAAGCCGCCGCCATAAGCAGCGTCGCCGTTACAATTACGGCGAGCAATCGAATGATTTTTTTCATTTCTGTGTTCTCCTTGTTGCAAAAAATTTTTAAGCAGCTCCCGTCTGAAAAGTGTTCCGGTTCCCGCTTTGATGACAAAAATGAGGCTTTTTCGGGCTCGGCACGTAAAAAGGTACAC
>DLLG01000013.1:12786-15880 GCA_002479075.1 Clostridiales bacterium UBA7568 | reverse complement strand
TTTCAAAGAAAAGTACGGTCAAAGAAAAGTAGGGGGCTTACGGTTTGAAATTATATCACCGACTTTCTGCGTTGTCAATTATTTTTAAAAATTTACATTATATGCTGTTGTTTTTGATTTTCCGTTCTGATATAATAGCCTTGCAGAAAGCAAAGGAGCGGAAAATGATAATATATATAAATCGCAGCACCGAACCCTATTTCAATATGGCGACGGAAGAATTTCTCCTCCGCAAGGCGCAGGAGCCGACGGTTATGCTCTGGCGGAACGAGCCGGCGGTGATAATCGGCAAAAACCAGAATGCGGGAGAGAACGTAAGCTTTGATTTTACGAGGGCAAACGGAATAAAGGTCGTCCGCAGACTGACGGGCGGCGGCGCCGTTTTTCACGACCTCGGCAACGTAAATTACACATTTATAATGCCCGAAAGCGACGCTCCGGACAGCTTTTCCGAATTTTCGGAGCCTGTCATCCGTGCGATTCGCGGGCTTTCGATAAACGCCGAGGCTTCCGGCAGAAACGACCTTCTGGCAGAGGGAAAAAAGTTTTCCGGGACGGCGCGTTGCGGCTACAAAAGAGATGACGGAAGCACCGTCATAATGCACCACGGCACCCTGCTCTTTTCCGCAGATATGAGCCGTCTCGCCGGTGCGCTGATAACCGACCCGGAAAAGGTAAAATCGAAGGGGATAAAGAGCACGGCGGCAAGGGTCATAAACCTTTGCGAGCTTTTGCCCGATGACAGAAAAGATATGACGGCGGAAGGCTTTATGAAATATCTGGAGAGATTTTTCGTAGACGCCGAAGGCGCAACGGAAAGAGAATTTTCCGAGGCGGACAAAGCGGAAATACAGAAGCTGTCGGACGAAAAATATTCGACGGAAAAATGGCTTCTGCGCGCCGGCGCAGACGATTTTGACACCGAAAAGAAACGCCGTTTCGACTTCGGCACGGTTAAAATCCGGCTACGTTGCCGCGCGGGCGAGGTCGGTATGCCGGCGGTGATCGAAACAGTGCGCATTGAAGGAGATTTTATCGGCGATTGCGATATTTCCGGTCTTGAGGACGCACTTTGCGGAAAGTATTTTGAAAAAAACACCGTTTTCTCTTTACTTGAAGAAACGGATGTGGTAAAATATGTGCGCGGAGCGGACGCAACCGCTCTTGCAACGCTTATCTTTGAGTGAAAAGCAACGATTAAAATTCACGGAGATGATAAAATGACAAAAAACAAGAAATATGCAAAGGAGCTGCTCGCCTTTCTCGACGCCGCCCCGACGCCCTTTCAATCCACGGACGAGCTTTCAAAAATGCTCGATAAGGCAGGCGCCGTCAGGCTCTGCGAGGGCGACGAATGGCATCTTGAAAAGGGCACGCTCTATTATATGACAAAAGAAGGTACCCAGCTTTCTGCCTTCAGAATTTCCGAGGAGCCAAAGGAAGTCGGCCTCCGTATAGGCGCAGCGCATCAGGACGCCCCCGGCTTCCGCATAAAGACCGTACCGTCAAAGGTTGATATGGGATATGAAAGAATATGCGTCGAAGGCTACGGCGGGCTTATTCTTCACGGCTGGGCAGACCGCCCGCTTTCCGTTGCGGGAAGAATTTTCGTAAAGGACGAAAACGGCAATGCCGTCGCAAAAAACATAAATATTCATAAGCCGATTCTCATTATGCCCAGCGCGGCAATCCATATGGTTCGCGGCGACGAGCAGGGCAAATTCAATATTCAGACGGAATTTCTCCCGTTTTTCAGTCAGAATTCCTCCGGCGAGGTACGTTTTACGGATTACCTTGCAAGCGAAATCGGCTGCAAAAAAGAGGATATTCTCTCCTTTGAGCTTGCGCCCTACGAATACTTCCCCGGGTGCTTTGTCGGCGAAAACGAAGAGTTTATCTCCGTTCCCCGTCTTGACGACGCCGCAATGTCGCACGCGATCATATCCGCCATCTGCGAAAAATCGGAGAGCGGCTGTGACATCGCTATGATTTACGATCACGAGGAAATCGGCTCCAATTCCGACAGAGGCGCAAGGTCTGCCGTTCTGAAAATGCTCATCGACCGCATCTGCGCTTCCCTCGGCTATACCGCAGAGGATAAATACCGCGCCCTTGCAAAAACCGTCGTTTTCTCGGCGGATATGGCGCACGCAACTCATCCCTCCTTTGCGCAGAAATCCGATCCCAATCTTCCCGTCAAGCTCAACGGAGGCCCCGTTCTCAAGCTGGCAACCCGCCAGTCTTATGCTACCTCGTCTCACGGAACGGCAATTTTCAGGCTTATCTGTGAAAAGGAGAAAATCCCTTATCAGGTGTTCAACAACCGCTCCGATGCAGGCGGCGGCGGGACGATCGGTCCGATGCTCTCCGCAGACCTCGGCGCAGTAACCGTTGATATAGGCAATCCTATGCTTTCAATGCACGCTGTCAGAGAGCTGGGCGGCACGGAGGACGGCTATAATATGGTTCGCCTTTATACGGCGTTCTTTGAGGGGAAATGATATGGCAAACAGCTTTTTTGCTCTGATATTCAGAGAAAAATATATCCGCAGATGGGGGCTTATGCGCAACACAAGCGAGGAAAATCTTTCGTCGCACAGTATGGAAGTCGCTATGATTGCTCACGCGCTTGCGCTCATCGGAAACAAAAAATTCGGCAAGAGCTATGACGAAGGCAAGGTTATGGCGGCGGCACTCTATCACGACGCAACCGAGGTCTTTACGGGCGATATGCCGACTCCGGTCAAGTATTTCAGTCGCGAAATGCGTGAAAACTATAAGATTGTTGAGTCGCAGGCTGTAAATTCGCTTACGGAAAAGCTGCCGGACTTTTTGAAGGAAGAATATGAAAACCTCCTCGACTGCAAGGATGAGGACACGGAACGCCTTGTCAAAATTGCGGACAAGCTCGCCGCATACATAAAATGCGTTGAGGAAGAAAAATGCGGAAACGGCGAGTTCCGCTCGGCAAAGGAATCGACTATGACGTCGCTCAAGGCTTACGATTGCCCGGAGCTCGACTATTTCATAAAGGAATTCCTCCCCGCCTTTTCCCTGACCCTCGACGAAATGTAACCTACTTTTCTTTGAAAAG
>DLLG01000013.1:12326-12726 GCA_002479075.1 Clostridiales bacterium UBA7568 | reverse complement strand
GAAACTTCAGTTATTTGTTTGTTCCTTTTTAGCCTCGCCCCAAGGGAGAGGTGGCACGGCTTGCCGTGACGGAGAGGGATTTGCAAATGCGCAAGCGTTTGCAGGCGTCGCCGAGACGGGAGTGGGACTCAATACAAAAATGAGTGTAAAACCCTCTCACCCGACTCCGTCGGGAGCTCTCCCTCTGGGAGAGCCTTAGCGGAAGCGCGAACACCGTAGGGGACGGGTCTCTCGTCCCGCCCCACCGTCTTTATCGACATATAAGACGAGATTTATTCTCTTTAAGCCTTCCTCTCCGAGGAAGGGGGACCGCAATGCGGTGGAAGGAGTTTATTAAAGGCTCCTTCAGTCACGACTTCGTCGTGCCAGCTCGCCCTCTTCTCGGCGACGCCTGCTTGGC
>DLLG01000013.1:6729-12203 GCA_002479075.1 Clostridiales bacterium UBA7568 | reverse complement strand
GCGACGCCTGCTTGGCTTGCTTGCGCAATCCGGCAAATCCCGTCCCGACACCACGGCTTTATCGACATACGAGCACAAAAGCCCGCCAAATCAAGTCAAAAAATTTATTTATATAAAGGAAGTAAACACTATGTACACAAATCAGCATCCCGAAATTCAGCCCGATTCGCTGAATGAAATACTTGCTCTCCGCCCCGAAGGTGCGGAAAACTGCAAAAAGCCCGTTACGGATCTTCTTGACCGTATGAAGGGTGCCGTTATCGGCAGATTTGCAGGTTGCGTGCTCGGCATCCCTGTCGAGCTTTACAAAATGGCGGATATGCAGGCGCTCGCTATGGAATGCAATATGCAGTATCCCCCCGTTGACTACTGGACAGGCACAGACCAGCCCGAAAAGATTCATTATCAGGTCAACAAGAGAACGGAATACATTCTTGAGAACATAAACAAGGTTCCCGTTGACGACGACATCACCTACACAATCCTCAACCTCCTCCTTCTCGAAAAATACGGCAAGGGCTACACGGTTGACGATGCGGGCAAGTTCTGGCTCGACTATCTCCCTTACGGTTGCACGGCAGAGAGCGAAGCGCTTATGCAGCTCCGTGCCGGCACAAAGGCAGAATGTGCAGCAAACTTCAACGGTTACGTTGAATGGATCGGCGCGGCTATCAGAGCGGACGCTTTCGGTTATGCCGAGGCAGGCAACCCCGAAGCTGCGGCAAAGCTCGCATATCCGGACGCATTCCTCACACATCGCCAGAACGGTATCTATGGCGAAATGTTCTGCGCAGCGGCAGTTGCGGCAGCCTTCACGGCAGAGACTCCTCTCGACGCTATCAGAGAAGGTATGAAGCAGATTCCGAAGGAATCCGAGCTTTATAAAGAGCTTGAATGGGCATTCTCCTGCGAAGAAAAGGTCACAAACTACATTCGTGCGCGCCAGCTCCTTGACGAACACTTCCCCAGAATGCACCCCGTTCACACGATCAACAATATGTGTGCTATCGTTTTCGCCCTTATGCTCGGCGGAAAGGATTATACAAAGTGCATAGGCAACTGCGTTGCAATCGGTCTTGACAACGACTGCACAGGCGCAACCGTCGGCAGCATCGTCGGCGCTTGCATAGGCTTTAAGAACATCCCCGAGCACTGGTATAAAAACTTCAACAATACTGTTGTAACTTATATAAACGAGCACCACACTCTTGCCCTTGACGACGTTATCAACAGATTCGTCGCTCTCAACGGCTGATAAAATCATATGACAAAAGCCACCCTTCGGGGTGGCTTTTTTGAGGGAAAAGTGAAAAGTTAAGAGAAGGTGTGCGCTCCGCGCGGAGCGCACATCTTCTCTTAAAAAAACCGCAGAAGCGGGGATTTTTTTATTTTTCATAAACTTCTCTTTTGAGAATTGCGACATAAGGAAGTGCTCTGTATTTTTCGTCGTAATCAAGCCCATAGCCGACGACGAATTCGTCCGGAATCTGCTTGCCGACGTAATCCGGCACAAATTCAACCTCTCTGCGGGAGGGCTTATCAAGCATTGTGCAGGTTTTGACGCTCTTTGCGCCCTTGTCAAGCAGGTATTTTGCAAGATAAGAGAGCGTTCTGCCGGAATCGATTATGTCCTCAACTATAAGAATATCGCAGTTTGCAAGGTCCTTTCTCCTTATATCAAGGATTATGTCAACGTGACCGGAAGAAACCGTGCCGGCGCCGTATGAGGAGACCTTCATAAAATCGATCTGGACAGGGATTGAAAGTCGCTTCATAAGGTCGCCCATAAAGACGACGGAACCCTTGAGTATACCGAGGAGGACAAGGTTTTTGCCCTCATAATCACGGCTTATCTCCTCCGCCATACGGCGCACCGTTTTATCTATTTCCTCTTCCGTTACAAGAATTTTTGAAAAATCGCTTTGCATCTTTGCTCACCTCATTTTGCTTTATAATATCTGATTTTTATCTTCTCTCCGCCCGAAATTTCCTCGCTCGGAAAGCCGGGCAGCCATATGGGCTTTCCGTCCGCACAGATTACGGGGCGGTATTTTTTTGCGTTTTCATCAAGGTCGCCAATCATTTTTTTCAGCGTGCGGGTCATTTTCCAGAAGCGGTATTTATCCGATGAGCGGCGGCTTCTTGCTGTCAGAAGGGCATTTTTCGGCGCATAGCCCGTGCCGACAAGCTCTTGCCCTTCGGGCGCTGCGACCGTCTCCCCAACCGCTATGCAGAAGCCGTAATCCGAAAAGTTCAGCCCCTCGGAAAGCGTCATCTCATATTCGGGACGGGGAGCGTCATCGCCTTCCGAGAAAAAGAGATTTTTCCCGTCGCAAACGGCATATTTCCCCTCCGGAACGGATATTTTCCCCTCCCCTCCGGACAGTATCGTCTCAAGTATCTCATTCTGATGAACAAAGTCCAGCGTTACGGGAGACAGTTTTGAAACAGCCCGCAGAATAAGCGCGGAATGACTTTCTCTCAGAACCGAAAGCGGGAGCTTTCCGTTTTCCGCCGTTTCCAGCAGCTTTTCCGCTTCCGATGAAATGTAGTCATAATCGGTTGAAACGGCATTCGTCATATTGACGGCGGCACTCTCCGCAGAAGGGAAAATTTCCTTTATCTTCGGAACGATCTCGTGTCTTATATAATTTCTCGTATAATGCGTGTCGGCGTTTGTCTTGTCCGTTACAAACGAAAGCCCGTTTTCCGCCGCAAAGCCCTCGATCTCGGCTCGCGTACAGTCGATAAGCGGGCGGATGACAGTCGCCTCGCCACACGGGCGCGAGAACGGAATTCCTCTCATCCCGGCCGTGCCGCTTCCCCTGCAAAGATTGAAAATTACGGTTTCGAGATTGTCGCTTGCCGTATGGGCAAGGGCAATATATGCGGAATTTGTCTCCTTTGCAACGGCTTCAAGCGCACCGTAGCGAGCGTTTCTCGCCGTTTCCTCAACAGCCTTTCCCCGACTGAGCGCCGCAACGTCTATCCTGCGGCAAACAAAGCCGATACCGCGGTCTTTCGCAAAACTGCGGCAGAATTCTTCATCCGCATCGGCTTCCTTTCCGCGGAGCATATGATTTATATGCACAGCCGTTATATTCTCCTCGCCGAAGACAGCTCTCATAACCTCCAGAAGCACGGTTGAATCCGCGCCGCCGGAAAAACCTACGACAATCTTCCCCCTTATGCCCGAAAGCCGCTCCCTTGCCGAGGATATTACCTTTTCGGTATATGTCATTTTCAGTTACCGTCCTGCTCGTTTGCCTGAGAATTGACGAATTTCGTATATTTGCCCATCCATCCGAGCTTGACGTCTCCGTTTGAGCCGTGACGGTTTTTGGAGATGATGAGCGTTGCCTCGCTGGACTGGGCGTCCGCCTTTGCGTAGTCGCCGTGCAAAAACATAACGATGTCCGCATCCTGCTCGATCTGTCCCGATTCGCGAAGGTCGGAAAGACCGGGTCTTGCGCTCTCGTTTGTCTTTGGCGGACGGGAAAGCTGCGCGCAACAGATAACCGGTACCCCGAGATCCTTTGCAAGGAGCTTGAGTCCTCTCGATACCTCGCCGACCTCGTTCACTCGGTTCTCCGCTTTCTTATCGCTCTGCATAAGCTGAAGATAATCTATAACGACAAGCCCGAGATTTTTCATTCTGCGGAGCTTGGCTTTTATCTGCGTGACGGTTATCGCCGCCGTATCGTCTATCTGAATATCACAGGAAGAAAGCTCCGCCGCCGCTCTTGCAAGCTGGTCAAAATCCGTGCCGGAGATTTTTCCGGAACGCATACCGTAGCTGTCAACAAGAGCCTCGCTTGCCAACATTCTTGCGGCGAGCTGTGCCGTTGTCATTTCAAGAGAGAAAACACAGACGGTTTTCTTTGTTGCCTTTGCGACGTTTGTTGCGATATTCATCGCAAACGACGTTTTACCCATACCGGGGCGCGCGCCGATGACAACCATATCGCCCGGCGTCAGCCCGATTATTGCCCTGTCAAGATCGGTATAGCCGGTCTTTATGCCCGCAGCCGCCTCCGGATCCTTGCGGACCTTGTCCAGCTGGTTGAACGCTTCAACAAGCGCTTCCCTTATCGAAACGAAATTCTTCGTATCGGACGATCTTGAAAGATTGAAAATTTTCTGCTCTGCGTCGTCAAGAATGTATTTGACCTCGCCCCTTGCGGAATAAGCGTTTTCCGTTATCTCCTCGGAAGCGTCGATGAGCGCGCGCAGAACAGCTTTGTCGTGTACAATGCGGGCATAATCCCTGACATTCGCCGCCGAGGGAACAACGTCCGCAATAACGCCGACATATTTTTTACATTCCTCCGGAGAATAAACTCCGTGCTCTGTCAGCATATTGATGAGGGTGACAACGTCTATGTTGCGGTTTTTGTTGAAAAGCTCGCACATAGCGTCAAATATCTCTCCGTGCTCGGGAATATAAAAGTCGGACGACGAGACAATTTCGATAAGCCCCGTTATACATTCGGGGTCAATGAGCACCGAGCCGAGAACGGATTGCTCCGCTTCGACCGAAAAGGGTTTTGTTCTCTGAATCTCTGCCAAAGCCCTGTACCTCCGTTTTTTTATTTGCCGGAATGTGTAACTATAACGTTAATCCTGCCCGTTATTTCCGGGAAGAGCTTGATTTCGGGAGTGTAACTGCCAAACGCCTTGATAGCGTCCATAACAATCTTTCTCTTATCGACTTCAATTCCGTGCTGGGAAAGGAGCGCATCTGCTACGTCCTTTGCCGTAACTGCACCGTAAAGACGATCGCCCTCGCCTGCGGCGACCTTTATAACAACCTGCACGCTCTCAAGCTTTGCTTTTGTCGCAAGGGCGGCAGCCTTTTCAAGCTCGATCTGGCGGAGACGCTTCTCCTCCTTGCCCTTTATCTCGTTCATAACCTTGTTGTCCGCAACCATCGCGAGCTTCTTCGGGAAAAGGAAGTTGCGGGCGTATCCCTCTGATACGTCGATAACCTGATCCTTTTTGCCCTGACCTCTTACGTCTGCCAAGAGTACAACCTTCATATATTTATATACCTCCTGCCTCGCGGCGTTTAATTCATAAAATAACCATTACGGTAACTTATATGATAGCATAAAATTTCTTTTAAGTCAATAAAATATTCAATTAGTTTTGCTCTTTGTTGCCGCGCGGGGCGTCGTTGAGACGGGAGGGATTTGCCGGATTACGAAGCAAGCCCGGCAGGCGTCGCCGAGAGGGGGGGGATATGCCGGATTTTATATCGATAAAATCGGGACGACGGGAGGGGAGACCCCTCCCCTACGGTCGCAATGCCCATATATGCAGGTAATGAAACGTCTGCACAAACAAATAACTGAAGTTTTTTTTGCCTTTTATATCGATAAAGACGGATGTTCGGGACGGGAGACCCCTCCCCTACAATGTAACACCCGTATATGCAGGCAATGAAATATCCGCACAAACCAATAACCAAAGTT
>DLLG01000013.1:487-6662 GCA_002479075.1 Clostridiales bacterium UBA7568 | reverse complement strand
CAAAGAAAAGTACGGTGCCTGCTTTTCTTTTCAAAGAAAAGCAGGCGGCGGATCTTGTTTATATGTCGTTCAAAGGTGCCGTCGGAGAGGAGCGAGGCGATGACATATTGCTCCAGCGCCGGCACGGGACACGAATAAAAGCCGAGTTTTTTATGAAATTCACCCGCAAGACGTTCCGGCAGCAACATATATCCGACCCTGACCGCAGGGCATATTGTTTTTGAGAAAGTGTTTATATAAATTACCCTGCCATCGGCGTCGCCTGCGAAAATTGTCTCAAAGGGCTTTGCGAGGAGAGAAAATTCAGATTCGTAGTCATCCTCGATTATGTAGCCGCCGCGCTCGGAAGCCCAGGCGAGATATTCCCGCTTTTTGGAGGCGGAAGCGGTGACGCCTGTCGGGAAGCTCCTGTAAGGAGTGACGTGCAGCACGTCTGCACGGGACGAAGAAAGCGCATCGGAGGAGATACCGTCGCCGCAGAGCGGAAGTCCCTCGGTTTTTATGCCCTTTGCCGCATAAACGCTCTCAATTTTCTCATACGACGGGCTTTCAATGCCGAAAATCCTGTCCTTGCCCAAAAGCTCCGTGACAATTCCGTAAAGATATTCCGCGCCTGCTCCGATGATTATCTGCTCCTCCGAAGCCCTTATGCCGCGACTTCGCAAAAGATAATTTTTGATTGCGGATTTCAGCTCGGAAAGCCCTGTGTTCGGGGATTTTTCCATAACTTTCTCGCCCATTTCGGAGAGGACCGCACGGACAGCCCTCGCATAAACGGAAAACGGGAGCGATTTATCCGTCGCAGCGCCGCCTTCGGCGGCAAGAGCTACCTTTGAAACCGCCGGGGCGGAGCCATAAAAATTTTTTGTTTTGTATTCGGCGTAGTATCCGCTGCGCGCTTTTGAGGAAATATATCCCTCCTCGGAGAGGATTGCAAGCGCGTGTTCAACCGTTATTATACTGACGCCGAATATATCCGCAAGCGTGCGCTTTGAGGGGAGCCGCCCGCCGTATTTTATTGCGCCGGAGACAATATCCTCTTTGACCTTTTCATAAACCAGCATATATTTTTTCATAAATCTGACCTTATAAAATTATGATGAATTGGCTATTTAAATAATGCCAATTTCATTATATAATAAACGGCATAAAAAACAAGACCTTGGGAGATATTTTTATGAAAACATCCGTTTTTTCGGCGCGGAAGCTATGCTATGTTGCGCTTTTCACCGCGCTCAATATTGTCCTCAGCTCCTTCGGGGTTCCCGTCCCCGGCGGGCATCTTTATCTGAACGATATTGTCATCTGCTTTGCGGCGCTGCTCTTTGACCCGATTTCAGCATTCATCGTCGGCGGGGTCGGAGCATTTTTCGGCGACCTCATCTTTTATCCGCTTCCGATGTTCGTTTCTCTCGCAACTCACGGGCTTCAGGCTGTTGCGATTTCGCTGATCGCCGGCAAAAAGGAAAACCTGCCGAAGGTCCCGCGCGCAATACTCGCAGTCACCGTCGGCGCGGTCATAATGGTTGCGGGGTATTCGCTCGGCAGAGCGTTTATATACAGCACGCCGGAATATGCAATCCTCAAGCTGCCGTATCAGATACTTCAGGCGGCGACAGGAGCGATCGTCGGAACTGTGCTGCTATATAAAACGCCCGTGCGCAGGCTCGTATATAAAATACCGAAGGAATAATTATCGCTTATGCCGACCGTAGCCGAGAGGGCTACGGTCGGTTTTTGCTCCGATTTTACGCTTTTTTTGATATTTGCCCCCGAAAAGATATTGACATTTTCTTTGCGGGATGATAAAATATCATACAGCACATATTTCTTCATTTGAGGGAGTAGTTGGCACGCGGAGCGTGTGACAAGCCGCCATCTCAACACGGAAGACGTGTTCGGCTTTTGTCTTAATCAACAAGACTCATTTTCCCGCAAGGGAAAAATGCGTCTTAAATCTTTTATGGGACGCAAATAAATGCGGCTCTTTTTTTGTCCGCAAAATAAGGAGAGTTTTATGAAACACTATTTGCAAAGCGAAAGCGAAGTCCTTTCCGCCCTTGAAACAACGGAAAACGGGCTTACCTCTGCGGAAGCGGAGAGGCGACTTGCCGAAAACGGAAGAAACCGCCTTGCCGAAGGAAAGAAAGTCGGTATTGTGAAGAGATTTCTTTCCCAGCTTGCCGACCCGATGATCATAATACTGATCGTTGCGGCGGTTATATCGGCGGTAATTGCCGTCATTGAAAAGGAAACTCCGACAGACGTTTTCATCATTATGTTCGTCGTCATCCTCAATGCCGTGCTCGGCGTTATGCAGGAATCGAAGGCGGAAAAAGCGATTGAAGCCTTAAAGGAGATGACAGCGGCGACCTCAAAGGTCCTGCGCGACGGAAAGCAGGTCGTCATAAAGAGCGAGGAGCTCGTCGTCGGCGACGTTATCATTCTTGAAGCGGGGGATGCTGTTCCCGCAGACGCAAGACTTATCGAATCAAACTCGCTCAAATGCGAGGAAGCTGCGCTTACGGGCGAATCCGTTCCTTCGGAGAAGCATAACATTGTTCTCCGCGCGGGCGAAAACGGCGATGTCCCCCTCGGAGACAGAGCCAATATGGTCTATATGGGAAGTACGGTTGTCTACGGAAGAGGAAAAGCCGTTATAACGGCGACCGGAATGGAAACCGAAATGGGCAAGATCGCAACGGCACTTTCAAACGTTGCGGAGGAAAAAACGCCTCTCCAGATCAAGCTCGCTCAGCTTTCAAAAATACTCACCTGGCTCGTTTTGGGCATATGCGTGTTTATCTTTGCGTTCAACGTCATCAGAAGCGGCGACCTCGGAATCGAATCGCTCCTTGATACGTTCATAGTTGCCGTCAGCCTTGCGGTTGCGGCGATACCGGAAGGACTTGCCGCCGTTGTTACGATTGTTCTTTCAATGGGCGTTACGAAAATGTCAAAGCGTTCGGCTGTCATCAGAAAGCTGACAGCGGTTGAAACGCTCGGCTGCACAGAGGTTATCTGCTCGGACAAAACCGGCACTCTGACCCAGAACAAAATGACCGTCACGGATTTCCGCTCCGCAAACAAGGAGCTTCTTGCGACGGCGATGACCCTCTGCTCGGACGCAGAGCCGGATGAAAGCGGAAACGCCGTCGGCGAGCCGACGGAATGTGCGCTTGTCAATTTTGCGACACAAAGCGGCGTTCTCAAGCCCGAAGTTTCCGAAAAGCAACCCCGAATTGGCGAAGTTCCGTTCGATTCGATGCGCAAAATGATGACAACCGTCCATAAAACGCAGGACGGAAAATTCGTTCAGTATACAAAGGGTGCGCCGGATGAGCTCCTCCGTCGTTGCACAAAAATTCTGACGGAAAAGGGCATCGAGCCCCTGACGGACGAAAAGCGCGCAGAGATTCTCGGCGAGAACAAGAAAATGGCGGATAAAGCCCTGCGTGTGCTTGCCGCCGCTTGCAGAATGCACGACAGCGAGCCCGCCGAATACAGCTCGGATGCGCTTGAAAACGATCTTATCTTCGTCGGTCTCTGCGGTATGATAGACCCTGTACGTCCCGAAGTTCTTGACGCTATCAAGGCTTGTAAAACGGCAGGCATCCGCCCGATTATGATAACCGGCGACCATAAGGATACGGCGGTTGCGATTGCGCTTGAGCTCGGAATCATCACAGACCCCTCCCAAGCTATAACTGGCGCCGAGCTTGACAGCCTTTCCGATGAAGAATTTGAAAAAGCCGTCGATTATTATTCCGTTTACGCAAGAGTTCAGCCGGAACATAAGGTTAAAATCGTTTCCGCCTGGAAAAAACGCGGCAAGATAACCGCGATGACGGGCGACGGAGTAAACGATGCGCCCTCAATAAAGACTGCCGACATCGGTATCGGTATGGGCATAACGGGAACGGACGTAACGAAGAATGTTGCGGATATGATCCTTGCGGACGACAACTTTGCAACAATCGTTTATGCCGTTGAAGAAGGCAGAAAGATTTATTCGAACATCAGAAAAGCGATCCAGTTCCTGCTCTCGTCAAATATGAGCGAGGTCATCACGATATTTACGGCGTCTGTCCTCGGGTTCACGGTTCTCCGCGCGCCGCATCTGCTCTGGATCAACCTCATAACTGACTGCTTTCCCGCTCTTGCGCTCGGCGTTGAGCCCGGCGAAAAGGACGTTATGAACCAGAAGCCCCGCTCCAAAAACGAAGGCGTTTTCGCCGGCGGACTCGGTTTTGACCTTGTATATCAGGGAATTCTCGTAACGCTTTTGACCCTCGCCGCATATTTTATCGGCTATGTTACAAGCGGCGGCGAGCTGACGCTTGCGGCTCTCAAGAATGAAGCCCTTTTTGAGAGCGCCAAGAACTGCGGCGTTACTATGGCGTTTCTTACAATGTCTATGGCGGAAATTTTCCATTCGTACAATATGCGCTCGCAGCGCCATTCGATTTTCACCCTCGGCACACACAACTTCTTCCTCTTCGGCGCAATGGTAGCAGCTCTTGCTCTGACAACGGCTGTCATTGAAATTCCGTTCCTTGCAAATATGTTTGAATTTGTAAATCTTGATTTCAAGCATTATTTCATCGCGCTCGGACTTTCAATCCTTATCATCCCGATTGTTGAAATCGTCAAGCTCGTTCAGAGAGCGGTCTCAAAGAAAAAAGCAAAATAAAAAAGCTCCGTCCGACGTCGCAAGGCGTCGGGCGGGTTTGTATAAAAGAGGTAAAAATGATACGCAAAATAACACAAAGCGACAGAGAGCTGTTCATCACACTTTCAAAAGAATTTTATTCTTCGGACGCCGTTGATCATCCGATCCCCGTTGCGTTTCACGAAAAGAGCTTTGACGAGCTTATGCGCTCGGACGAATATATCGAAGCCTTCATTTTCGAGCAGGACGGAGAGACGGCGGGCTATGCGCTCATAGCAAAAACCTTCTCCCCGGAAGCGGGAGGAATTGTTATCTGGCTTGAAGAGCTTTACGTTCGCGAGGGGTACAGAGGGCACGGCCTCGGAAAGGCGTTTTTTGCCTATATGGACGAAAACTATCCCGCCGCGCGCCATCGTCTTGAGGTCGAGCCGGATAACGTCCGCGCAAAAAAGCTGTATTCCTCCCTCGGTTACAGGGAATTGCCTTACGGGCAGATGATAAAAGGATCATAAAAAAATCCCCGCTTCTGCGGGGATTTTCTCTTTATACCGTTCCGCTGACTGTCAGAGTTGAGGTGCCGGGGGTAACTGTCCAGGCGCCGGTCGTCGCATTCTGAGTAAACGTTGCGGCGGGGACCGTTATCTGTCCCGCAACGGTTGCAAATTCGCCGGTTGCGGAATTATAGGTGTAGTTTGTGCCCTCTGCCCAGGTCGTGCCGTTGAACGTAACGGTTATGGGGTTGAGAATGGGGTCGAAAACGTCGGTGACGGCAACGTTTGCGGAAGCGTCCGCTGCGGTATTGCCCGTGTTTTCAATGACAAAGGTGTAAGTCAATGTTCCGTTTTCGGTAACGGTTGTCGGAACGACGGATTTCGAGATTGAAAGCCGAGGCGCTCCTCCGGCGGTGACTGTTTCCGTCGCCGTTACGGGCGTATTTACCCCGTCCCCGCTCGCAGACACCGTATTTACTATCGTTCCGTCCGCCCCGAGCGGCGCAAACTCCGTTACATCCGTTCTGTAAACAATCGTCGATGTTCCGCCCGCAGGAACGGTTATTCCCGTAAATGCAAGGGTTCTGTCCGATGTGACGGCAGGCGCCGTCTGAAGCACGCCGTCGATAAAATACGTTACGGAATCCAAGGTGTATGTCAGGGGAGCAACTGTCCCCTCGCCGAAAGCATAAGTGCCGAGGTCGTCGGTTATGATGAGATTCGTAAGTGCCGAGGTGCCTGAATTTTTAAGGTTTATTACATATGTCACCTCGCCCCCTGCGGTATACGTTTTCGGCACGGCTGTTTTTGTTACGGAAAGAACATCAACTATTTCCCCCGTAACCGTGTTTGACGTAACGGATATACCGTTGTATGAAAGAGTTGCCTGATTCTGAAATGCCGGCATTGGTTTTTTCCTCCGAAAATTCTGAATTTGAGGTTTTTCCCCTCTGCCATAATATGCTCCGAACCCTCCCCGCGTTACCTACTTTTCTTTGAAAAGAAAAGTAGG
>DLLG01000013.1:0-422 GCA_002479075.1 Clostridiales bacterium UBA7568 | reverse complement strand
AACTTTAGTTATTGGTTTGTGCGGATATTTCATTGCCTGCATATGCGGGTATTACAATGTAGGGGACGGGTCTCTTTGCCCCTCTCGGCGAGGCCTGCCCCGATTGCTTGCGCAAACCAGCAAATCCCGTCCCGAACATCCGCCTTTATCGATATAAAATGCAAGAAGTCGCTATCCCGTTAAAGGCTTCCTCCCAGAGGAAGCTGGCACGACGAAGTCGTGACTGAAGGAGTCTTTAATAAACTCCTTCCACCGCATTGCGGTCTCCCTTCCTCAAAGAGGAAGGCTAAAAAGGAATGAGCAAACCGATAACCGAAGTTTCTTTTGCCTACCGTTCTTTTCACAACACAAAAAGGAGCGGAAAACCGCTCCTTGATAAAAATGTAAAGTTTGTACAAGCAAATTATTGAAGTTTCTTTTGC
>DLLG01000018.1:74686-143510 GCA_002479075.1 Clostridiales bacterium UBA7568 | reverse complement strand
CCTACTTTTCTTTTCAAAGAAAAGTAGGTCAAAGGAGAGAGATTGAGACGGGGAGGGTGAAGCTTTGAGACGGAGCGAGGCAGAGAATGCCTTTTTTGTTTTCGAGTTCTTCTGTCGGCACTCTTTCGTCCGAGCCGCTCCAGGGCTCAATGCAGACAAACTCCGCACCGGGCTTTGCCCAAAGCCAGAGCATCGGCGTTTTGCCGAAGGTCTCGCGAAGGTACGGAACGCCGTCGCTGCCGACGAGCTCCGCATAAGTTGAAGCCGGAGCTTCAAGGGCGAGTGAGCCGTTTTCAAAGAGCTCCTTTGAAAGGACTATATCCGTTTCGCCGTCAAGAACGAGCTTGTTTTCCGGATTGCCGACGGTGTCGTTTCCGTCAAGATAGGGAAGAGTTGCGTGCTCAGGAGTTTCGAAGCGGAGCGTATCACCTATGCCGATGTTGAAGCCCGGATGGGCACCAACGGAGAAATACATATTTCCTTCGCCCTTGTTTGTAACAGTCAGCTTCTGAACGAGAGTGTTTCCCCAAAGGGAATATTCTGCGTCAAAATCGAATTCAAAGGGGAAGGACATAAGCGTTTTCTCGTTTGATGAAAAACGGAGGGTTACGGAGTCGTCGCTTTTTTCGATTACTTCAAAACTGCTGCCGCGGAGGAAACCGTGTTTCTGCATAAAGTATTTTTTGCCGTCATAAAGGAAGCTGTCGCCGCTCATCCTGCCGACAGCGGGGAAGAGCAACGGCGCGTGACGCCCCCAGACGGACGGCTCCGCCTGCCAGATGTATTCTCTGCCCGTAGCATTTTTTATCAGCGACGAGAGCTCTGCACCGAGGGGATTTATGCGTGCGGTGAGAAGTTCGTTTTCAATTTTCAGCATATCGGTCTCCTTTTATATGAGGTCGCAAACGGATTTGGCTCCGTAAACCGACGACCAGTTTTTTTCAAAAGACTGAAGCTCGGCTTCCGTGCCGCGGTTGCCGATCAGCACAGGCAACATTTCGGGAGCGACAGTTACCGCCCCGACGCCGCAAAGGACAGCGCGGTTTATCTGCTCTGCCACCCGGAAGCTCGCTGCAAGGACGTTTGTTTTCGGATAGTGCTCGCGGAAGAGCTTTGCCATATCGCCCGCGACCTGCGCGGAGTCAATGCAGAGATTGTCTATATGGCTCATATAAGGCGCAACGTAATCTGCGCCAGCAGCTGCGGCGAGCATAGCCTGGCTTACGGAATATACGGCTGTCGCCGTTGTGCTTATGCCGTCACGCGAGAGAAGCTTTATCGCGCGGAGACCTTCCTCCGTTGCGGGAATTTTTATGCAAAGATCACCGCCGAGTCTGTCCGCTATCAGATGCGCCTCGCGCGCCATATCATCGGATTTTTCCGCTGTCACCTGGACAAAAAGGAGCTTTCCTTCCGTTATTTTGCGGAGCTTCTTCAGCAGGGGGAGAAGCTCCGTGTTCTGGCGGGAAAGTATCGTCGGGTTTGTCGTTACGCCGTCAAGCGGGTAAAAATCGAGCGCGCGGATTATCTTTTCGGGGTCGGCAGAGTCGAGAAACAGTTTCAATTCTGTCACGTCCTTTCGTGATTATTTTTCTATGAGAGATACCCCGCGGACTTCCTTTGTCGAAAGGTTTATGCGGAGAGTTTTTATCTCGTACGCCGTGAGGGTGAATTCCTTTTCAAAGTCGATTGAGGGGAGGGAGAGGACGGTTTTGCGGGTGTCTGCCGTCGGATTGAAGAGACGGATGATGAAATCATCTCCTCTTTCCGCTTTTTTGAACACCGCAAGAGTAATGACGTCATCGGAGAGGGTTGCGAAGGGTCTTATAGTGTTTTCTTTTTCCTTTGCGCAGCCTGTCGGGAAGAAGGAAAGCGCCATCGGTGCTTCCGCAAATGCGGCGGACTCACGCTCTATATGCGCCTTTCTTTCGCCGTCGTCACCGATCTTGACGGTAAACGTAAAGTCGTGTTCGCCCTGATCCATAAAGGGGGAGAAACGATCCTGCTCCATTATATAGGGCTTGCGGACGGAGAAGTCGCTCTTTCCTGCAGCATAGCCGGGAGAGCGCAGGCAGGTTATGCGAAGCTCGCCGTCTTTATAGTCCGAGCCGTATGTGCTGCTGTTGATGACCGTGAGCGCGGTCTTGCCGTCCGAGACGAGATTCCATTTCTGGCTGACCATTTCGTCTCCGTTTGTCAGAAGCGTTTCGCTGCCGTATGCCGTCTGACCGATGAAGGTATCGCCGTCGACGGTGTTCAGCGAGAGCTTGAGCATAGTCATCTTCTCGTTCCAATATACCTTGTCCTTTACGGTAAACTCGGAGGAGTTTTTCGGCAGATAATATCTTCTTGCGAGGAACGAATCGTGATATGAGAAGAGCGCCTCAACGACCGTACGAACGGCACCGTCCTCGATTATGCGGACTGAACGGGGTCTGCTTCCGTTTATTATACCCGAAAATTCGGCTGCTTTTTCTTCATCCATCAAAGTAAATTCGCCTTTGACGGTACGGAATGATTTTTCCTTATGCGCCCAGGAGTTTTCGTCGTCTTTTATTGCGAGGGGCTTCAGCGACTCTTTTCCGAGACCGGTCTTGCCGTCTGCCTCGTAACTGTCGATAAGTCCCGTATGAAGATTTATGACAACTCTCATCTTTCCGTTGTTCCAGACAAGCTCGTCGCCTTCCGGCTGAACCGGCGGCTCGGGATTTTCGCAGAGCTCCATTTTTATATCGAAACGGCTCATTGTGCCCGCAGGGAGCTTTGCAAAGAATACCGTCTTTATACGCCAGTCAACGTTGAAATTGGATATTTCGTGTTCACGCTGGCAGGGGATTTCCTTGCCCATATAATAAACGTGCGGAACGGAATAAAGGGCGGGATTTTTGTTCTGATCGGGAAGCTGGAATTCAACTTCGACGGTCTCATCGACTTCATATGGGTGAGGGTTGTAAACGAAAACGGGAATCGTTCCTTCCTCTGCCTTTGCCTTGTCCGAGCAGAGCGCGAGGAACGCCTTTATCTTTTCGGGGCGGAGCTCGGTCAGTCCGTGACCTGCGACAGCCTGCGCATATTCGCCGACAGGCTCAATTGCAGAGCCCGGGAGAATATCGTGAAATTCGACGAGCAAAAGATCTTTTGTTGCCTTTTCGATCTCCTCGGAGGGGTAGTCCGAAACGCCCGCCATAAGCGCGTGAGCAGACATCTTTTCTGTCATATAAAGCTCGTTTTCAAGCGTGCGATGAATTTTCTTCGTGCGCATCATACTTGTGTAGCATCCTGTATAGCGGGGGTTCATAAGTCCGCTGTAATCGGGAACGGGCTCGCCTGAGGTTTTGAGTTCGTCAAAGAACGCTTCGGGAGTCGAATGGATGAGATTGAATTCCTTTTCGCTCTTTTTCAGCTCTTCTATCTTCTGAAGGTCTATTCTGGAAGGACCGCCGCCGTGGTCACCGATGCCCCAAAGCACCATTCCAACCTTTTTGCCACGGTTGAGCTCCATCCAACCCTTGATCTTCTCGTCTGCCTCGCCTCTGTGCGATTCGTATGAGTTATATGCGCGGCAGCAGGCGATCTTCGAGCCGTCAAAGCCGACCCAGTTGAAGGTCGATGAGGGAAGATCGAGCATATCGGGCTCGGGACGACAGAAAATATACGAGTCGTAGCCCGATTTTTTCATTATCTGAACAAGCCCGCGGGAATGACCGAAGGCGTCAAAGTTTATCGCCGTTCTCGGCTCAACTCCGAATTTCTCAAGGAAATAATATCTTCCCGCAAGTATCTGGCGAACAAAGCTCTCCCCGCAGGGAATGTTGCAGTCCGGCTGGAGATACCAGCCGCTCATTATGTGCCATTTGCCTTCCTTTACAAGGCGGACGATTCTGCCGAACAGAATCGGATCGTTTTTTTCGACCCATTCATAGAGCATTGCTTCGTTATGACAGAAGATGAAACCGTCATAATCATCGCAGAAGTCTGCGGCAACGCGATACGTTGAAAGCGTTTCGGCAACGCCCTCTTCAATTTCCCAAAGCCACACGGGGTCTATATGAGCATTACATATAAGATGAAGATTTTTCATTTTATTATCCTTTCTCCTCTTGCGGAGTTTTTATACGGGACAATTATATCACAAAATGAAAAGATTGACAATAGAAAAAGAAAGAAAAACAGGGATGAATAATCACCTCTGCTTTTTTATAAAGTTTGCGCAAACCGATAACCGAAGTTTCTTTTGCCTGAATATCGATGAAGGCGGGATGACGGGACGGGAGACCCGTCCCCTACATTGCAATATCCGTATATACAGGCAGTAAAATGCTTACTCAAACAAATTACCAAAGTTTCTTTTGCCTGTGTTTTGGCGAAATAAAAACAAGAGCGGAAGACCCGCCCTTGTTTCGTTTTTATAAAGTTTGAAGAAACCCCTTAACTGAAGTTTCTTTTGCCTGCGTTTCTTTTCAAATTTATCAAAATAAAAGCAGAGATGAAAAATCACCTCTGCTTTTTTTATAAAGTTTGCTCAAACCAATAACTGAAGTTTCTTTTGCCTACTTTTCTTTTCAAAGAAAAGTACGGTCAGTTTTTCGGGATATAGATTGTCAGAACGTCCGAGAGGGCATTCATTTCGCTATCCGAAAGGTTGGGATTGCCCATTTTTGCAATGTTGAACGCGCGGTAATTGAACTGCCCCCACCAATTTTCATCGACAATGACTGCCTCCGTCAGAACGTTTGCGGGACGGGAAGATGTCTTCCGGTCAAGCGCGGTCCAACCGTCCGGACGGTACTGATAACCTGATTTTATAACGATTATCGAGCCTTCGGGAATATCGCTTTTTGAGAAGATCTTCGTTGTTGCAAACTGGCTTATGTTTGACGCCGTTGAGCCGGCTGCGCGACTGACGATCGTTCCGGGCGTTGCGCTTGTTGAATTGTAATAAGCGTAATATATTATACCGAGGTCGAGCTTGGTGTACTTTGAAAGATCGATTTTCGAAAGGTCGACTTCCTCCGGCTCATCCTTTTCGATCTTCGGAACGTAAACACGAATGACCTTGGAAAGGGAAGCCATTTCCTCGTCCGAAAGATCGGGCGCACCAACCTTTGAAACGTTGAACGCGCGGAATTTGAAATCATTCCACCAGCTGTCCGTGACGTGGACAACGTTTTCGGAGGTTTCCGCGGGGCGCTTTGAATTCGGCGTGCCGATATAAGCGCTTGCCCAGCCCTCGGGGCGGTATTGATAGCCTTCGTCGATTATTATCACGCTACCGACGGGAAGATCTTCCTTCGGGATGACTCTTGACGCCGCATATTTTCCGACGTTTTCGTCATTTAAGCCTGCGAGCTTGCTTTGAATTTTCATTCCGACCATTCTGGAATAATAATATGAATAAGGAACAAGGTCAAGCTCGATTGCCGTGAACTTTTCGGGGTCGAGACCGAGCTTTTCGAGATCGGCTTTCTTCTGCGCTTTGTCTGCGTCATTTACGATTGTCGATTTTGTTACCTCAAACGGGTATGAGCAGGCGTAATTTACGGCTTCCTTTGCGGCTTTGATCGTTGCATTGCCGAAAATATATCCGTAGTCGGCGGGGATATACGTTATGTCCGAAAGATCGGCTCCTGTCAGAGCCTTGAGCCAGGTGAGCGCTGCTGTGTATCTGCCGGCGTCATACGAGAGATGATAACCGTCGCGGGTGAGGTGGTCGCCGATGAAGCTTGTGCGCAGGTTCTGAATCGCCGTTCCTGCGGGGATTATTCCGTCAAAGTCATCCGCGTGCTTTTGCAGGATTCCGCTCTGAACGCTGCTGCAAATGCTTTTGTACATCGTTAATTGATTCTGACCGTATTTTGCAAAGTCGGCGTGACCGGATCCGCTCTGATATGCCCAGGTCATATGCCAGACGAGCTTTGCGTTCGGGCGTGCCTTTTTGACTGTCTGAATTATCGTCGAAAGATACGGCTCATATGAATTCTCAATGCCGCTGTAACCGCTTGCCTGCTGAACGGTTATGCAGTCCCAGTCAGCATATTTGAGCCCCTCGACGATCGTTGTGTTCTTGCGACTTGTCCATTTGCCGTCCTTGTTTGTATAGAATTCATATGCGGCTTTGCCGGTTTCGATGTTGCTTGCGTGGGTCTGGAGCGTGCAACCGCCGATATAAAGATTGCCGAGGACGATGTCTGTGTATCCTGCGTCCTTTGCAAGCCCATAGAGGTATTGCATTGCATCGATTGAGAAGCTGTTTCCGATTGCGAGAACCTTGAAGGACTTGCCTTCCGGAAGAATCGCCGGATTTTCGATTATCGGCTTTTCCGTTGTCTGCGCCGACGTTGTTTCGGCGGAGGTCGATGTTTCGGTTGACGCCGGAGTTGACGTTGTTTCCGTTTTTGCGGGAACCGTTGTTGACGGAGGCGTCACGGTCGATGCGATGGACGAGGTTGTTTCTGCGCCGGAGGTGCTTGTCGCTTCGCCGCCGCTTGTGCCGCACGATATGAGAGCCGCGACGGAGCAGAGCACAGCCGCAATCAGGATAAGCGATAATACCTTTTTCATTTTATCCCCCTAAATCAAATGCCGTCGGGAGCGACGGCATTTGCTATGTTATTTACTGTTCTTTTTTCTTCTTTCCGATGACGAGTGCCGCGCCGATCGCGCCGACTGTGCAAAGCGAAGCGCCGAATCCGATAGCGGATCCGCAGCCGCCGCCCGTTTTGCCGGAATCTGTCGTTACGGCTTCGCCGGATGTTGTTGCGGGAGGCTCTGTCGTTACAGGAGGAGCAGGCTCGTCGCCTTCCCATCTTGCATAGACGGTTATCGTGCCGATGTCATACACGGGATCCTCAAAGGAGAATTCCGTTGTAAACTGCGGGTCGGTATACCAGCCGATGAACGCTTTTCCGTCATTATCTTCAAGCACGGGCTGATTGAACGTCTCGCCCGACTTGACGGCGAAGATCTCATATTTTGTCTTTGCGTTGACAATCTTGACCGTTACGGCTTCTTCCTTCAAGATCCATCTTGCATAGAGGTATACGGGCTCGCAATCGTCCTTCGTTGTTGCCATATCGTAAGGATTTGTGTATTCCGTGTCATAATACCAGCCGCCGAATACTTCAAAGGTCTTTGTCATCGGGAAGCTGTATTTCAGGGTCTCTCCGCATTTGACTGTAACTTCATACGGTCTGTTTGCCGTTGTCATTCCTTTATAGAGGTAAACGGAATAGTCATCTGTTCTGACCTTCGGCGGAGCCTTTGTATAGAGAGTGAGCTCGCGGGTATTTTCGCCGTTTGAGCCTCTCAGAGTTATCTTTGCGTAATAAGTTGATTTCTGATCAAGTCCTTCAAAATCAAATCTGAAGGTGCCGTTGTCCTCGGGTTTTGCATAGAGAGTTGCAACGGGGGAAGAATAATCCGATTTCTTCGAGATGACAGCAGTTATCATATTGAGGGAGCCTGCGTTGAGGTCTGTTATCTTACCGGAGACATATGCGGAATTGACATCCGTGTCATATGCCATTTTGAAATCGACGGGAGCGCCGACTGTACCGGAGATCTTTACCTGCATCTCGTTTCCGCATTCGGAGAGAATTTCAATTTTGATATTCGTCTTTTCAGCCTGTTCTTCAGAGAGAAGAGTGCACCAGGTTTCCGAGCCTATAAATTTGAAGCTGCGGCAATCGAAGAGGTTTTTGCCCTCCTTGCTGCTCCAGGTGTCATAAGTATCACCGCCTGTGTTGCCGTTCGGATAAAGCGGCGTCAGACCCGGAGCGCGAGGCGCGCCCTTCGGATAAGCGTTTACAACGTCTGCCGAGCTTATAATTGCTTCGTCAACGTGCCAGATCTGGATACCCTTTGCTTCGCCGGGAATTGCGTCATATGTTGAAGGATCCTTTGTGTATCTGTTTTCTATCAGATAGTATTCCTTCGGGTTCGGGGTGCTGACCTTGATGATATTGTATTCGCCCTTATCGCTTTCGCGGGAATAGAGTGTGTAGGTTCCGTCCTGCGCAACGGTTGCTTTCTCGAAGCCGAAATCGATGAGATAATAAGGGTCGATTGCCGAGGGAGCCGTAAGCGCTCTTACTCCCTTGAGAGTTCCGAGCCCCGAGCCGCCTGCCTGAAGCGCAATGGCTCCGGGACCGCCGCACCATTGATAGCCCTGATTGGCCTTCCAGTTATAAAGGTCTTTTGCGCCGAGGACGTGACCGAGCTCGTGCGCAACCGAACCGAAACCGACGGGCTGCTGGTCATTCTGCATTTCGCCGGATACGGCATATGTGTTCCCGTCCTGACGGGCAAGAACGCGCACGCCGTTTATCGTCGGATACCAGTCCGAAGCGGGACTCTGGAAGCTGTGCATACCCCATATGTTATAGCCTGTGGGGGAATAGTCGATCTTTGTGCTGCGTCCTGCGCAGATAAAGCAGATTGTCAGCTCTTCCTGGCTTACGCCGCCGTCGCCGTTTGTATCGAATTTTGCAAAGTCAACGTATTCCGCTGCCGCCTGGAGAGCGGGAACTCTCGATGCGCCGATCGACGTGGGCTGACCGCTGAGCGCGCCCGGGTGCTGCATATTGAGCGTTACGTAAACAATGCCGTTGTTTTCTTCGCCGTATGTCTCCTCTGCGGGCGTCCACCAGAAGTTGCCCTTTGACATCAGCTTGAAATAGTTCTTCATTGTGTTTCCTTCGTCGCCGAAGAGAGACTGCGCCCAATAGGATTCCTCCGAATGAGCCCATTGCTCCTTGAATGCGTCCGAAGATTTCAGTGTTGTGAGTTTGCCTTCCTCGTAAGCGTCTTTTCCGTCGCCGTCGGCGTCGAAGCTCATAACTATTACGAGGAGCGGGATGGGCTTATAGCCGTCATAGCCGCTGTTTATTTCGGTATAGTTGTAATCTGCCATAGCGTCCTCTGCGGAAGCTGCCAGCGGTACGGCGCAGAGCAGAAGCACAGCGGCAATGATTACGGACAATGCCTTTTTCAGCATAAATTTTTCCTCCTGTTATTTATAATTTTATTTAAAGTCCGAACTATTATATCATATAAAGACATATAATTGCAATCGTCAAAATGATAATTTTTTGAGAACGTTTTATGGCGTTTCACACAAAAAATCCCTCCCCGCAGTCGCAGGGAGGGATGATATGCGCATAAAAATTCATTTCCAGAGCTTTTCGGGGTAATTACCGAGGGCGCGCTGTTCTTTTATAAAACGGGAGAAGGCTTCGCTGTCGTCGCGATAGGTGACTCCCATCCATTTTGAAGGCGTTTCGTAGAGCCGGACGTCACATTCGCCGCTTTCGATGAGCGTCTGGACGGCGGAGGGAAGATAAAACTCGCATTTTGAAAGGTCGCTCTCGTTTTTGCGGAGGAATTCCTCAAACTGCGTTTCCAACTTGCCCGTAAACGAGGGGGTAAAGCCGAAACAGTTCATCGAGACCGTGCAGTCCAGCGGGAGAACGGTCTTTGAGCCGTCATCCTCGGTGTTCACGGCAATGTCGCCCTCGCGAGCAATTTTTGTCTTTTCATCAAGCGAAACGAGGTAGCCGCCTTCCGCTTTGCATATGCCTCTTGAAACGGTGCCGTTTTCGCTGAGAGTGTTTTTCAGCTTATATGCAACGGAGCAATAATGCGCTTTTTCATCATCCTTTGCCGTTTTTAGGAAATCCGCAAGGATACGGAAGGTCTCAAAACCGTAAAAATCGTCCGCATTGACAACTCCGAAATTATCGCCGACGTCCCCTGCGCACATAATCGCCTGCGCCGTGCCCCAGGGCTTTTTTCTGCCTTCGGGGAAGGTAAATCCCTGCGGCAGGTCAAAACGCTGATAAACATATTCGACCCTGACTCCGCTGTTTCTTATCCTTGCGCCGATAGTTTCTTCGAATATTTCCTGATGTTCCTTCCTGATTATAAAAACTATTCTGTCGAACCCCGCGCGAACTGCGTCGAACACCGTAAAGTCGATTACGAACTCTCCGTTTTCGGTAAGCGGGGTGAGCTGTTTTATTCCGCCGAAGCGACTTCCCATTCCTGCTGCAAGTATGACAAGCGTCATTATAAAAACCTCCGTAAAGATATTTTTCCGGTTACTTACGTATTGTATCATATGCGAAATGATTTTTCAAGTGAGAATATCATAAAGATTTTCCGCATAAGTATAAGCGTAGAATGAGATGAGAGGTGAGACATTTGAAAAAAACGATAGCGTTGCTTTTGGTGCTGTTTTTTGCTTTGCTCATAACGTCTTGCGGGAGGGCGGAGAATATGGCGGGACTTCTCGCTTATCAGAGCGGCGATTTCCGCGCGACATTGAACTCCGATGACGGCGGGAAGCTTATCATAGAGAAGTCCGGAGGGGGAACGAAGATCTCCGTCGGTTCGGCTTGCTATACGCCGAAGGGCGAGGGCGCGGTTCTGAATGTCTGCGGGCTCGAAACGGAGCTTCTGCGTCTTCCTCCGGATATACGTTCCGCTCTCGGAGCTTTTTGCTTTGATACGGACGTTGTATGGAAGATAGAGCGGAGCACGATCGGCGGAGCGGATGTTTATATCTGCTCCTCGGAGGAGGGGAAAATATACATATTGAAGGACTCGCATTTGCCTTGCCGGGCGGAAAAGGACGGAAAAATATTTGATATAACGTCGTTTGAGGTAATAAAAAAAGCTCCGACGGAATAAATATTCCGAAAGAAGCTAAAGGGAGGATTTTTTATGTTCATATACACAATGCGTGCACAGACGATCAAATTTATTGCCGCAGTTGTACTTGCCATTGGCGCAATGATAACGCTTGTTGCGCTGATTCCGAGCTATGACGTTTCGGCATCGGCAAAGGGTATAAGCTATTCCGGCATATATTCCAACAGCGACAGGATCGCATTCATCTCGGCTCTCGGATGGAAGGTTGAGGAAAACCCGATAGAAGAGGTGCAGGTTACCGTTCCGAAGGAGTTTGACACGGTTTACGCCGGATACAACGAAATGCAGAAGGAACAGGGGCTCAGCCTTTCTCCGTACAGGGGCAAGGAGGTCACAAGATATACATACAAGGTCAAAGATTACGAGGGCTATGAGGGCGACGTCTATATGAATCTCCTTGTGTACAGAGGAAAAATAATCGGCGGAGACATCTGCTCCGCCGACAGCTCAGGCTTTGTTCACGGGTTCTCAAAGGACGTCAGGTTCGAAGCATAGCGGCTACTGATCGCTGTGATAGCGGCGGAACTCGCCTCTCCTGCGCTTGACCCAGGCAACAAAAGCGTCAAGCGCTTCGTCGCTTATCATACGGACGTCGTAATACGTTGAATAGAAGCTTGTGAAAGAGTCCGAATGATATTTGGTCATAAAGTCCTTTGTTATGAATTCTATGTAATCCGACTTTTTGATGAGCGGATAATAATAACGCATCTTGCCCTTCTTTTCGGAATAGACGAAGCCCTTTTCGGAAAGGCGTGTGAGCATTGTTATGAGCGCGGGAACGGGCCAGCCGCGTTCTGCGCCGAGCTGCTCCATTATCATCGTCGTCGTAACGGGGGGAGTATTGTCCCAAACGACCTTCATAACGCCAAATTCTGTATCCGGAAGCTTTTTCACGAAAAGATCCACTCCTTATCTGATGCAAAAATGCACATTTTTGATTTTCAAACCGTTCTTCTGAATTATACATTAGTATAACATAAAAGTCAATAATTTTGCGATATTTTTTGCAAAAAAAGCGAGATTTTTTGAGAAATCCGCGAAAAAAGGCTTTGAAAAGCAATTTTTCAAAGCCTTTTTCTCTTTTTTCAGACATTTTCTATCTTTATTTCAATGTCAAAATCGAATTTATCGTCCTTGAAGCGATACGGTTCAGGCAGGCGCGGGCCGCAGCTGTGCGAGCCGATACCGCCGACCTTGTAATCAAGGAGGAGGAAGGTTGTCTTTGCGGGGACAAGCTCAAAATCGTGCGCTGCCGCTTCAAGCATTTCGGGGGAGAAATGCAGAGCCGAGAACTCGAAGCCCTTGCCGCTTGCCGTAAGCGAGGTTTTGCCGCTTGAAACCGTAACGAAGTCTGCGCCGTAGTGGTTGCCGCATTCCTGCGGATGAATCATATGCTCAAGCTGATCCTTTACGGTCGATTCGAAGACATCGTAATATGCGTGGTTTCTGAAATCTATATAGCACGATTCGGGACCCATTGCCGCATAGCGGAGCTTTTCAAAGCCCTTTTTCAGTTCAAGCATAAGAGCGAAGCGGGGCATATAGTCAACGTCTGCGTGCTCCGGCTTTTCCGCGTGAATATGAACGGAGAGCTTTCCTTCAGCTACCTTATACGTCGTTTCCGTTCTGTAAAGCGGGAAGACGGAAGGGGCGCCGAATGTGCCGACGAAGATTACGCCCGCGGTTTTTCCGTCGCAGAAGGTTTCTGCGGAATAGACGTTGGTTTTGCATTTATGGACGTGTCTGTCCTTCCAGTGCTTTACGATATACATATCGTTGTCCGTCGGGGCGCGCCAAGCTGTATAGCGGGATGGCGAGGCGAGGACGTTTTCTCCGTCGTCCGCCGAAAGGGAAACTATCGAGGCTGTCGAAAGATCGATCCGTACCGCCAGTCCGTCGCTCCAGAGAGTTGCGTATCTTCCCTCGCACAAAAGCGAAGCGATTGCGCTTGACGCCGGAGCGGCATTGTCCGCTTCCGTATGCTCAAGCTCAAACTGCGCCCAGGCGGCGGTTTCGCCCTTCTTTGCGTATTCCGTGCCTGCCTTGTATTTTACGGAGAACATAACGAACGTTCTCTTGGCATAGTTCTCTTTTTCAATGAAAGCGATCTGCTTTTTGCCGTGCGGAGCTATGTCAAGCGGGATGACCGTCTCCTCGCCTTTTTCACCTGCCGCGTGCGGGTGCTCGAAGACGCATTCGAAGAGAGACGAAAGGTTTACGAAATCCAGCGTGTTTTCAGCCGTTATCGCATAGCCGCCGTCCGTCTTTTCCATAGAAAATCTGACGGGCGTTATGACCTGCTTCAGCTCCTTGAGGGCGAGATGCGGTGTTCTGTCCGGGAAACACAGTCCGTCAACGCAGAACACTCCGTCGTTCGGAAAATCGCCGAAGTCTCCGCCGTAGAGCCAGCCGTCTTTGCCTTTTACGGCGTGATCCGCCCATTCCCAGACGCAGCCTCCGCAAAGGCGCGGATACTTATATATAAGGTTCCAATAGTCCGAAAGACCGCCGGGACCCATACCCATCGAATGGGCATATTCGCACATATAATACGGGCGCGGGTCGCCCTTTTCGTTTATGCCCGCTTCTTCGAGCGTTTCGAGATACGGATACATAGTGCTGACGATATCGACGCAGGGGTTGATGTCGGTTATTTCTCTGTGATAAAGGGTGTTTACGGACATTGTTCCCTCGTAATGAAGCAGGCGGGACGAGTCTCTTTTGTGAACAAGGTCTGCCATTTTGCGGTGATTTTCGCCGAAAAGGCTTTCGTTTCCGAGCGACCACATTATTACGCACGGGCTGTTCTTGTCGCGCTCGATGGTGCGATGAATTCTGTCCAGATACGCTTTTTCAAAGAGGGGATTGTCCGAGATGAGACAGCTTGAGTCAACTCCGCGCATTGCTCTTTCGGTGCCGTGGGTCTCAAGGTCACATTCGTCGACGACATAAAAGCCGAGCCTGTCACACATACGGTAAAACTCCGGCGCGGCGGGATAATGCGATGTTCTTATGCAGTTTATGTTGTTCTGTTTCATAAGGAGCAGGTCGCGGAGGAGCTCTTTTTCCGTCATACAGTAGCCCTTGCTCTCTGTCGTATCGTGACGGTTGACGCCCTTCAGCTTTATTTCGGTGCCGTTTACGCAGAGCACGCCGCCCTCTTTTACGGAGACTGTGCGGAAGCCGAAGGGAATTTCAATATGCTCGCCGTTGCAATCGACGGAAAGCGCATAGAGGTTCGGTGTTTCGGCTGTCCAGAGAAGGGGAGAGTTTACGTTCTCCGCCGGGAGCTTTTCGCCGCTCGGGGAGATGATCTCGGCGTGCGGGGTCGGGCAGTCGCCAAAGAGATCAAAATCGACGGAGAATTTTCCGTCCGCATCTGCGCAAATGAATATATCGCGGATGTGCGCTCTCGGACGGCGGAGAAGATAGACGTCGCGGAATATGCCGTTATAGCGCAGACAGTCCTGATCTTCAAGATATGTTGCGTCGCTATAAGTATACACCTTGACGGCGATGTCGTTTTCGCCCTCGGAGACGAGATCTGTTATGTCAAACTCCGCTTGCAGGCGCGAGCCCTTTGACATTCCGGCGTATTTCCCGCCGATATAGACTTCAAACATAGAGCAGACGCCGTCAAAAACAAGATATGTTCTCTCGTCTGTTTTAGGCGCGGAAAAGGTTCTGTGATAAATGCCGACGGGCGTGTCCGCGGGAACGGAGGGTGCGTCGAAGGGTATCGGATAATTTATGTTTGTATACTGCTTATGACCGTAGCCGTAGCACTGCCAGCAGGACGGAACGGGAAGGGTATCCGCATATCTGACCCCGGAGATGTCATCCGGAAGGTCAAAGACCGTTTCAAAATATGCAAAGTCCCATTTTCCGCAGAGCGACTGAACGCATTTCGGCTTCAAGAGCCCTTTTGAAATTCGCTCGGGAATGAAATACGCTCTTGGCTCAAGGCGGTTTTCACCTGTGTTTTGCGGGTCAAAGGAAACGAGTTTTTTCATAAAAATTCTCCTTAATTATATTTCTATCGAATCTGGGTCGAGTTCGTCCGGGTCACGCTCGGGGGCGGAGACCTTTGCCGAACCGATTATATCGCTTATTCTTTTTCCGTCTCCCTGCGATAGTGCTCCGAGAACGGAAAGATATGTTCTGATAATCTCTCTCGGCGTCACAAGATCCTTTGCAACGTTTCCCGAAAGGACTTTATAGAGGAATGCTCGCATTTCTTCGTCGGTTACCCCTGTTTCTCCATAATACATTCCGTAAAGCACGGTGACGCGCTTTATGAGAGCGAGAAGCTCGTCCTCGGAAAGCTGTGCAAGCCTGATGACGGGACCCGAAAGATTCGTCGGAACGAAATTTTCGGACATTGCAAATGCGGAATCGGAGAGGCGTGAGCGGAGCGCTTCATAGCTGAAAAGCCCGCGTCTGCCGTCCTCGAGAAACTGCGGCGTACCGGCAAAGATTACGCCGAGCCCCTCCGCCTTACCCTGCATTGTATCATTATATATCGCAAGGATTTTTTCATAATTGTTTTCGCGCGAGATTCTGTTCGGTATCTTATAAAGATTTACACATTCGTCGATGAGGATTATCAGTCCCTTATAGCCGATCTTTCTTGAAAATGCGGCGAGGAGTTTTATATAGTCATACCAGTTCGAATCGTCTATTATTGCCGTTACGCCGAGGGCTTGCCTTGCCTCCGTTCTTGTCTTGTATTCGCCGCGGAGCCAGCGCATACAAGCGCTTTCAAGCTCACCGTCGCCGCTTTCATAGGCTTTATAAAACGTCGATACCACGCGGGCGAAGTCAAACGAGCCGATGCCTGTTTCAAGCTCGCGCATAACGGCGAAAATCCGCTTTGAAACCTCCGTGGAAAACGCTTCGCCATCGACGGAAAATCCGTCCGCCGCAACGTCCTCCTTGACGGAAGATATCCATCTGACAATCACCTGCGAGAGCGCGCCGCCGTCGCCGGAGGTTTTGGAGGAAAGATTTTTAATCAGCTCTCTGTATGTTGCAAGTCCCGCACCGCCGGAAGCCGAAAGCCGTCTTTCGGGGGAGAGGTCTGCGTCGGCGCAGAGGAAGCCTTTTTCGCAGGCGTAGCTGCGCAGAAGCTGCAAAAGAAAGCTCTTTCCGCTGCCGTACCTGCCGATTACAAAGCGTGTGAACGCGCCGCCGTCGGCAACTGTTTCAAGGTCGCGGCAGAGGGAAAGAATTTCGTTATCCCTGCCGATGACAATATACGCTGCCCCCGTCCTCGGAACAACGCCGGCCGAAAGGGATGAGAGCAGAGCAGAGAGGATCCTTTTCGGAATTTTTATATCGTTTTCGGGCATTATTTATCCTCCTTATATGTTATTCCGATGATGCCGAGAGCACCCCTGACATCGTCGAGGTAATCATCGAGAATGGCGAAGTCATCATCTATGAGTATATCGCCTGTTATGTCAAATGCGGTTTCGTTTATCAGCCTTGCGGCTTCCTCCGGCATTATCGAATGTTCCCTGCAGAATTTTTTCATTTCTCCGCAGGCTGCCGCTGCGATCGCCTGCCTTATCGGGGCGTCAAGCGCCAGAAGTACAGTGCAGTATTCGTTGCCCGCCGCCGCACAGGGAAGCTCGGGTGAGCGCCGCGCCGCCTCGCCGCTCTGCGGCGAGGGAGGCGCGCTATGCGACGAAATTTTCGGTTCTTCCTCTGTTTCCGTTTCAAGCAGCTTTGCCGTTTCCCAGGCGGATTTTTCAATGCGCATAGCGCGCCCGATATCGGCGGAGCCGGATTGGCGCGGCATATAATAGCGCATATAAGGGGCATCGTCATCCGAAGTTATGATCTTTTTCTTTGCGCGGCGGTCGGGATAGAAGCCGTCAAAATATTCGGCGATCGCACTTTTGCATACTTCCGGCAGCGACTGCACGGAATAGCGGGATTTGATCCCCATTGCGGCGCGAAGCTCATTTTCGCAGGCTTTGATGACAGCCGAGCAGAGCTGATGATATTCTCTGCTTTTCCGCAGAGAGAGGGAAGTAATTTTGATTTTGTATTTTACGCCGACATATGCAACCGCTCCCGAAAAGCTGTCGCGCAGGTCGTGCGAGAGAACAAGAAATCCCTCTGGTATGTCGCCGGAAAGAAACGTTTTTACGGCGAGCGTCGCCGCCGCGGGAATGTGACGGTCATATTCCGCCCGGTGCTCCGTATAAAAGCGGCTTTTTTTATAGTCACAGGATGAGAAGCGCGAAACGGATTCAAATGAGAACGCACCGCTTTGCGGATCCTCGTAAAACTCGGGAAATGACAGCTTCTGTATCGTCTCGCCGCAAAAATCAAAGACGGAGGCGGGCGGTCCTATGTGCCGGATAAGACAGTAATCGCAGAGCCATTCGCCGATGTATTTGTCAAGATAGGGGTAGGTGTCCCTGTATGCTTTCCAGAGCCCCGCAATCATTTCCGCCCCCTTTTCGGCGGGGATGAGCTCCGGAAGGTTTATTATCTCATAAAGCAGGAGAAAAATATAGCTGCTGTCAACCCAAAGGTATTCTCCGCTGCGGGCAAGCTGCCTGAAATAAAGATAAAATTCAAGCTGACTTTGCGAAAGCTGCTCGTATTGGGGGGTATATGCAAAAAATCTTTCCGGCGGGCAGTGCTTTCCTTCGGCGGAAAACAGCTTTGCGGCTTCCGAATGAAATTTTGAATAGAACGAAAAATTTGCCGGCCAGGGCTCCAATGTGACTTCCTCTATAAGCGAATGTTCGGGAGAATATGAAACGCTTTCTCTTGCCGGCGGAGACGGACGCTTTCCGACAGTCGGAACGGGTGCGCCCGCCCCTTCCTCATCGCCCGTTTCAACGGTTACCGGGGAGATGTCGCTTTCCGGCTTTTTTATATACGTTCTCTTCGGAACAAGCTCGGACAAAGTCCAGAAATCGTCGTTTCTATCGGTGTTTTTTGCCATAAGCGAAGTCCTCCTCCCGTGTGTTTCTGTATCGTATAATTATATCACGGAAAAGAAAAACTGTCAATCACCTGCTCATTTCTTTGTCCTCTTTTCAAAAAAATCTTGTTATTTCGGGGGGAGTTGTGGTATAATGGTCTATGTAAAAATATCGATTATTACCGAAGGGAATGATTATTATGGCAGGATACAGAAGAGCTCGCGTAAACGACGAGGTCGGACGCGTGGTTGCGGAGGCGATACGTTCCGTAAAGGATCCGAGGGTTGCGGGCGAGCTTATAACCGTTACCCATTGCGACGTTTCAGGTGACCTGAAATATGCAAAGGTATATTTTTCCATCCTCGGCGCGGATTCCGAAAAGATAAAAGAGATCAAAAAGGGGCTGTACAGCGCGGCGGGTTTTATCCGTCATACGGTTGCGGAAACGCTGAATATGCGCGCAACGCCCGAATTCAATTTTGAATATGACGACGCGATAAAGCGCGGAGCGGATATTTTTGAGCTTATTAAGCAGACGGGCGTCTCATCCGATGAAGAAAAGGAGGACGCAGGTGACGGCGAGCAATAATATAACAATAAACGGCATACGCAAGGTTCTTGAAAGAAACGATAATTTCCTTATATTTATGCACGAAAATCCCGATTCGGATACGATCGGCTCGGCGCTTGCGCTCGTGCTGACGCTCCGCTCCGTCGGAAAGAAAGCGTATATGGTCTGCTGCGATAAGATTCCGCAGTCACTTATGTTTCTGACAGAGGGCAAGCGGTTCTTCGGAATTGAAGATCTGCCGAGAGATTTTACGCCGAAATTTCTTATATCGGTTGACGTGGCTTCTCCAAATCAGCTCGGGAAATATCATTATCTTGCGGCGAAGATCGATCTTTCTCTCGATCATCACGCCTGCCACGATGACCTTGCGCTTTACAGATTTGTCGATCCCGAGGCGGGCGCTTGCGCAGAGATAGTATACAGGGTTATAAACAGGATGATACAGGGCAAGATTCCGGAAAGGACAGCATCGCTGCTTTATGCCGCACTTGCTGCCGATACGGGCGGCTTCCGCTATGCAAACACAACGCCCTATACACACAAGATCGCGGCGAAGCTGATCGAATGCGGCGCAAACCATTTTCAGATATGCCGCAGTCTTTTTGAGATGAAAAGCAAGACCGCCCTCGCGGCGGAGGCATTTGCTATGGAACACGTCAGATATCTTTGCGGCGGCAAGGTTTCCTATGTGAAGATCACGGAAGCAGACAAGGAAAAATGCGGCTTTGAGGACGAGGACACATATGATGTTATAAACGTTATAAGGCGCGCGGAGGGGGTTAAGGTTGCGCTGTTTGCAAGGGAAAGAACCCCCGGCGTTTTCAAAATATCAACAAGATCCACGGGAGACATCGATATGGCGAGAATCTGCGCTATGTTCGGCGGCGGAGGGCACGTCGGCGCGGCGGGATGCAGCGTTCCGGCGGATGAGGTCGAAGAAGCGATAGAAAAAATAATTAAGGAGTGTGGCTTTGAAAAATGAAATACCGAAGGGAGGCGTTCTGCTTCTCTCAAAGCCCGAGGGCATAACCTCTCACGACGCCGTTGCAAAGGTGCGCCGGCTTTACGGGACCCGTAGCGTAGGGCATACGGGAACCCTTGACCCGATGGCAACGGGACTGCTTATAATGCTTGTCGGCAAAGCCGTAAAGGCGTCCGACTATGTTACCGCGCAGGGCAAGGTATACAATGCGGAGATGAAGCTCGGTATCGTGACAGACACGGCAGATATAACAGGGAACATCCTGTCCCGAAGCGACGACATCCCGCCGAGGGATGAAGTGATTTCTGCGGCGAAGGGGTTTGTCGGGAGATATATGCAGGTGCCGCCGATGTACAGCGCAATAAAGGTCGGCGGGAAGAAACTTTATGAGCTTGCCCGAGAGGGAAAAACCGTTGAGCTCGAACCGAGGGAGCTTTTCATATCGTCTATCGACATCGAAGGCGAGGGCGACACGTACAGAATGCGTATTGCCTGTTCAAAGGGAACGTACATACGCACGCTCTGCGAGGACATCGGCAAGAAGCTCGGTTGCGGCGCGACTATGAGCGCGCTTTGCAGGTATTCCTCCGGTAATTTTACCCTTGATGACGCTCTGACGCCGGAAGAACTCGAAGCTCTTTCTCCTGATGAGCGGACGGCTCGTTTAATCCCTGCGGAAAACCTTTTTCCGGATCTTGAAAGTGTGCTCCTGCCGGATTTTTATGCAAGGCTCTGCCTTTCCGGTTGTGAGATATATCAGAAGAAGATCGGTACCCGATTTGCTGCGGGCGAGCGTGTGAAGATTTATACAAAAGACGGCTTTGTCGGCGTAGGCGAGGCGAATGATTATCCGGACGGCACGGCGATCAAGCTGTTTATGAGAGTAGTATAAAATGTGAAAAATCCCCTCAGGGGAGGGGATTTTTTGCTATCATCGCAAAAGAAACAAATATAAAGGAAGCGAAGGCGACTGTCGGCAGGCAGCCGCTTTTCTCTTTACACAGACGTATGGCGGAGAAAATGTCCGTCGAAAGACGAATGAGAAAAAGCGTCCAGACAAAAACGGAGATGAGCCCGTTTTTTGAGCTGTCGGCGGCGGAAAACGGGATATAGAGCAGAGCTCCGAGAAGCGCACCGAGAATTGAAAGAATCAGCGGGGGAAGCCCGTTCTTTTCTGCGGCGAGAAACGGGGACGGATCGCTTTCCGTTTCGCACACCTCGGCGCAGAGCAGCAGCGGGGCGGAGGGGAAAAAGAGCGGGGAAAGAGACCCTCCGGCAAAGAGCGAAAGAGATACCTTCATATACGGAACTGAAGTCAGCAGGACGATTGTGAAAATATAAGGAGTAAGCTCTGCAAGTCTGCCGACAAGCTTTATCCTGTATGCGATGAAAACGGCTATTCCGACGAGCGATAAGGTAAACACTATCGGCGGGACGCCGCTGTTATCCAGGGAAGAGAAGAGATAAAGAGAGAAAACGTCGCGGGCGACGGCTACGGCGGAGCAGGCGGCGAGAAGTGCGCGGAACGGTTGCGAGGAGAAAAGCGGTTTTCCGCTCTGTTTTATCATAAACGCTACGCCGGAAAACAGCGACCATAGCAGAAACGCAAATACCATATCCGAAATTCCCCTCGTGCGGAAAACGCAGAAGCCGGAGAAGAGATATGCTGCGGAGAGGAAGAAAAGCTGGCGGGAGGTCAGCCCTCTTGAAAGCGTCATTTTTTCTCCCCCCTTCCCGTTCTTTTAATGCGCTTTCCCGTAATTGATATTGGTGCGATGTGCATTTTCGGAACGGCGGTCATTATCGGAAAATCTCTCATCCCCTCAGGCGAAATCGGCGCAACGGGCGAAAGATACGGAGCGCCGAAGGAGCTCTTTCCCGCAAGGAAAAGCACCCCGCAGACAAATCCGAGAAAGAAGCCGTAAAGCCCGAAAAAGCCGGCGAGAAGAATCATAATCGATCTGTAAATGACGGAGGGGTTCATATAAGGCGGAACGATGAAATTGCAGAGGGCGGCGAGCGCAACGATTATCAGTACGGACGACGACGCAATTCCCGCTTCGATTGCGCTGTCGCCGAGGAGGAGCGCACCGACTATACCGACAGCCGAGCCGACCGCCTTCGGCATTCGCAGCCCGACCTCGCGCACGAGCTCAAACAGGAGAAAAACGACGATGACCTCTGAAAATATCGGTATTGCGAGCCCTTCTCTTGACTCGTTTATGACCTCAAGCGTTGCAGGCGGGACCATATATTCGTGATGTGTAAGAATCGCCGTGAAAACAGCGGGCAGCCAGACGGATATTGCCATTGCCGCAAGGCGCAGGAGGCGCACAAAGCTCGCATACCAGGGGCTCTTCGCATAGTCCTCCGTGACCTGAAAGCCTTCGCAGAAAAGATATGGCACCGTCAGCACGACCGGCGAGCCGTCAACGATTATCGCAATCCTCCCCTCTGTCAGCTTTGCGGCGACTTTGTCCGGTCGCTCTGAATTGCCGACTGTCGGAAAGAGGGCGTATCTGCCGTCCTGAATGCAGATTTCGACGGTTCCGGAGTCTGTGACGGTTGCGACATCTATATTTTTTATCCTGCGTATCACCTCCGCAACGAGGCCTTCCCGCGCGATTCCTTCCATATACATTATCGCAACGTCTGTCTTTGATTCCGTTCCGACGGAAAAATTCAGCTTTTTGAGCCTTGCCGTGTGCAGGCGGCGACGGATGAGCATAGCGTTTGATTCGCCGTTCTCCGTAAAGCCCTCGTGCGGGCCTCTTATGACGTTCTCCGTGTCCGGCTCGTTTCCGGAGCGCCCCTCCTCGTTCTTCGTGCCGACGGAAAGCGCATAGCAGGGAGAGCCGTCATACATAAGAACGGCGGAGCCGGAGAGCAGCTTTTCTTCGGCTTCGTTTTCATCTGCGATTTCGGAAAGTGAGGCGGAGGCGATCGAGCTCTCAATGCAGAAGCCGTTTCCCTCGCGACCGTATGCAGCGGATAGCGGGTCGATAACCTGATCCGCTATCATATTTTTGGAGCAGAAGTTCGAAATATAAAAAATGCAGATGCGCATATCTCCGTAACGCAGGTTGCGGACCGAAAGATCTGACATTTTTTCAAAGCGACTTTCAAAGTCCGCCCTTTTGCTTTCGTAAATATCCATAAATACCTTTTTTATTTTTATTATTCTGTCCGGAGCGTCAAAATATGGGCGGGAATTTTTGCTTTTTCGGCTCGCTGGCGGAATTGTCGCAAAAAAATATGAAAAAAGCAAAGAAAAAATTTCAAAAACCTATTGCAATTATCAAAAAAAGCTGATATAATGGTAGAGCTGTATTGCAAAAGGGGCGGTCCGCTGCTTGCTCGTATGAACGCTCTTTATTTCAAAAGGAGGAAAAAACAATGGATAAGATTTCAGCTTTTGTCAGCGAGCAATTAAAGACCGAGCTCCCCAAGTTCGAAGTTGGTGACACGGTCGTCGTTCACAATAAGATAGTCGAGGGCACGCGCGAAAGAATTCAGCTCTTTGAAGGAACGGTTATCGCCAAGAGAAACGGCGGTATCTCCGAGACTTTCACAGTCAGAAGAATTGCTTACGGCGTCGGCGTTGAGAAAACGTTCCCTCTGCACTCTCCGAAGGTTGCTAAGGTCGAAGTTATCCGCCGCGGTAAAGTAAGACGTGCTAAACTCTATTACGTACGCGACAGAGTCGGCAAAGCAGCTAAGGTTAAAGAACAGATTTAATTGCGAAAACTCCGCAGTACAGCTGCGGAGTTTTTTTATAAAAAGGCCCGAATAAACGAATCGTGCGATGCCGAAAATAAAACATAAAGGAGAAACGGTTTTGAAAAAAAGTATCAGACAGGAAAGAGCCGAAAGACTTGAAGAAATGAAAAAAATGAGCCGCGGACTGAAAATTGCGTATATTATTCTCGGCGTGCTTGTAATGGCAAGCCTTGTGCGTGCCGTTATGCTCGGAAACTATGAAAATGCCTTCCTTTGCGTGCTTGTATTCATAATGTTTTCGATACCGAGTTTTGTTAAAAGGCAGTTTCATCTCGACATTCCGAATGTGCTTGAGATAATTGTTCTCGTGTTCATTTTCGCATCGGAAATACTCGGCGAGATTGCGAGCTTCTTCATAAATATTCCGTTCTGGGATACTATGCTTCATACAACCTGGGGCTTCATATGCGCCGCGCTCGGCTTTTGCCTTGTCGATGTGCTCAACCAGGATGAAAAAATCAAGTTTACGCTTTCCCCGTTTTATGTTTCGGCTGCGTCATTCTGTTTTTCAATGACTGTCGGCGTGTTCTGGGAGTTCTTTGAGTTTGGGGTTGACAGGCTGCTTGGCAAGGATATGCAGAAGGATACGATTATAAATTCCTTTAATTCAACTCTCCTCGATCCGACGAAGAGCAACATTCCGATAAGCGTTTCGGGAATTACGGATACGGCTGTAAACGGTCAGTCGCTCGGAATAAACGGTTATCTCGATATAGGCCTTTACGACACAATGGAGGATCTTTTTGTCAACTTCCTCGGCGCGCTTGTGTTCTGCATAATCGGATATTTCTATATAAAGCATCGCGGAAAAGGGAAGATAGCAAAAAACTTCATTCCTACCCTCCGCATAGAAAACGACGAAGATAAGGCTCTTGCGGAGACAAACGGAAATGAAAAATAAGAAAAGGTCAACCGGGGAGATATTGAGATTCTTCCCGATTGCCGTAGTTGCTGCTATTGCGATCCTGTATTTTGTTTTCAGAGACAAGATAACGGCGGATAACATAATTGGTATTACGCCGAAGAGCGAAGCGCTTGCCGTTCTGTTTATGATGCTGATCGGCGCTGTGAAGGGCTTATCCGTGTTCTGCCCGTTTTTGCTTCTGGAATTTATATCCGTTCTGATATTCAAGGACAAGGTTACGGCGATATTGGTCAATCTTGCTGTGATTGCCGCTTCGTTTTCCTCCGCTTATGTGGCGGGCAGAATATCGGGCGCGGTTACTGTGGACAAGCTGCGCAAAAGATACCCGAAGTTTGAGGATTTTTATTCTCTGATAAAAAAGAACAGCCTTTTTGCCGTATTCGCTATGCGCGTCGTCGGAGTTTTGCCGATGGACGTTGTGAGTATGTATTTCGGAGCTTCGAAAATAAGCTATCCGAAATATCTTGTGATGAGCCTGCTCGGCGCCGCCCCCGACCTTATACTTGAAACGATTATCGGAGCAGAGATAAAAAATTATCGCTCGCCGGCGTTCTGGATAGCCGTTGTGAGCAGACTGGCGTTCACGGCAACCACTATGCTCGTTTACCGCTTATGGGTGAAGAAAAGCAAAAATAAGACGGAGGACACCGCCGAAAATGATGAATAAAAAGCAGAGATGAAAGGCCATCTCTGCTTTCTTTATTCGGGGCTTTTGCAAAACAATAACTGAAGCGTCTTTTGCCATACATATCGATAAAGATGGGGTGACGGGAGGGGAGACCCCTCCCCTACAAACAATGCCCGTTTATGAGGCAATAAAATATTTGCACAAAGCCAATAATTGAAGCTTCTTTTGTCTTCTTTTCTTCCCGAAGAAAAGAACGATACAAATCAAAAAGGAGCAGAATGTCTGCTCCTTTGATGAAAGTATAAAGTTTGTTCAAACAAATAATTGAAGTTTCTTTTGCCTGATTTTCTTTTCAAAGGAGCGCAGGGCGAGAAATAAAAACAGAGATGAAAAATCATCTCTGTTTTCTTTATTTATGATTTTTAGAAACCAATTACCGAAGTTTCTTTTACCTACTTTTCTTTTCAAAGAAAAGTAGGTTATGCCATACGGTCTGCGAGTTTTGCGCCGCCGAGAATGTGAAAATGCAGGTGCGGGACAGTCTGGCAGGCATCCGGACCGCAGTTTGAGATTATGCGGTAACCGCCTGTGAGCCCTGCGGCTTTTGCAATCTGCGGAATGTGCTCGAAAATGTACGACACAATGCCGCTGTTGGCTTCGGTTATCTCATTGGCCGAGGCGATATGCTCCTTCGGAATGACAAGGATATGAACCGGCGCCTGCGGATTTATATCGTAGAACGCAAGGATCTTATCGTCCTCATATGCTTTTCTGGAAGTGATTTTCCCTTCGCATATCATACAGAAAACGCAACCTTCCATTATTTTGACTCCTTCAGCGAAGCGGCAATCTGCTCAAGCAGCTCAAGCTCTCTCGCCTTTCTTGCCTTTTCGGCAGCGATCTCTGCTTCTGCCGCAGCTTTTGCTTCATCGGCAGCTTTCTTTTCAGCTTCTTCCTTTGCTTTCGCTTCTGCTTCTGCCTTGGCGCGTTCCTTGTCTTCGCCCGTCAGCTCCATACGCATTTTTTCGGCTTTTTTTGTTACGCTCATAACGATTTTGAGAAATACGAACATAACGAACGCAATGATCAGAAAGTCGATTATGGACTGGAGGAACGAGCCCCAAAGGATTGCAACCTCGGGAGTTGTTACTGTTTTTGTTCCGTCTGCGGCAATCTCCGCAACCTCGGGACGAAGCACCCATTTCATATCTGCGAGGGAAGCGTCGTGAGAGAGAAGGGAGAGGATCGGCGCGATGAAGCCCTTGGTAAATGCAGTTACGATTGCCGTGAAGGCTGTTGCAACGGCAACACCGACAGCCATATCGACAACGTTGCCCTTTGAGATGAACTTCTTGAACTCAGCCCAGAAGCCTTTTGACTTGTCCTTCATTTTGTCTTTCATTCTGATGTCCTCCTTAAATAAGCTTTTTTATAATTTCGGGGAGCGCCGCGAACGCTTCGCCGAGCTTTTCGGGATATTTCATTCCGCCTGCCATTGCGCTGTCCGGGCGACCGCCGCCGCCACCGCCGACGAAAGATGCAAGCTCTTTCAAAACGAGCGGAGCCTTGACGCCTGCCGCAAGAGCGTCCTTGCCGCAAACGCAGACGAGAGAATATTTGCCGCCGCAGTCCGTTGAAATAACGGCTACGGTATCCGGATGATTTGCTTTTATATCATCTGAAAGATTTCTGACCGTATCGACGGGGAGGGAGGTCTGCATTGACGCAACCTTTACGGCGCCGACGCTTTCCGCCTTTGCAAGCATTTCCGCAACACCCGCGGAAGCGGCTTTGAGTGACATTGCGTCAAGCTCTTTCTTTGCCTGCTTTAAGTCGCTGTGGAGGGCGGATATTTTTGCCGCGATTTCGCTTTCTTCGCTTATCTTGAGAGCGGCAAGGGCAGACTTGACAGTCGCGCTTTCTGCCTTTGCAAGCTCATATGCGCCCATACCGGAGACGAGCTCGATTCTTCTCGTGCCCGCCGCAACGGAGCTTTCCGATACGATCCTTATACAACCGATGCTACCAGTTGCGGAAACGTGTGTGCCGCCGCAGAGCTCGCTTGAGAAATCGCCCATTCTGACAACGCGGACGATGTCGCCGTATTTTTCGCCGAAGAGCGCAATCGCACCAGACTTTTTAGCCGATTCAATATCGGTTTCAACTGTTGTAACGGGGACATTTTCAAGAATTTTTTCATTGAGTATGCGCTCGACCTTTTCAAGTTCCTCCGCGGTTACTGCGGAGAAATGAGTGAAGTCGAAGCGGCCTCTCTCGGCGTCAACCATAGAGCCCGCCTGGCGGATATGATCTCCGAGAACCTTGCGCAGAGCGGCGTCGAGGAGATGAACTGCACTGTGATTTCTTGCGATTGCTGCACGGCGTGCGCCGTCAACTTTCATTGTGACCTTGTCGCCTGCGGAGAAGGAACCGCTTTCAACGTGGCAGATGTGCAGATATACGCCGTCTGCCTTTTTTGTGTCCGTTACGGTCGCCTTGCCGTTTTCGCTTTCTATCGTTCCCGTATCGCCGACCTGACCGCCGCCTTCGCCGTAGAAGCAGGTTGACTTTGTGACGATTATCGAATTTTCGCCCGATTCATCCTCCGGCTCGTGCGTATCGGGATCGATTATCGCAACGATCTCGCTTTCATCCTCGGTCTTTTCGTAGCCCGTGAATACGGTTTTTTCGAATTCCGAGAAGAGGGACTTGTCCTGCCAGCCGCTGATATTTCCTCTTGCGGCTCTTGCACGGGCTTTCTGCTCGTCAAGGCACTTTTTATAACCTTCTTCATCGATTCCGAGCCCTCTTTCAGCCGCAATCTCGCGGGTGAGGTCAATTGGGAAGCCGTATGTGTCAGAGAGCTTGAAAACGTCGGCGCCGTCAAGCATTTTCGCGCCTGACGAATTTGCTTTTTCGGTGAGTGCGTCGAGAAGGTTCATTCCGGCTTCGACGTTTGCGTCAAAGCGCTCTTCTTCCATAGACGCGATTTTGCTTATATAATCGAATTTTTCCGTCAGCTCCGGATATGCGGAGAGGTTTTCGTGCGCAACGACCTTGATGATGTCCGAGAGGAAGGCGCCCTTTATGCCGAGGAGCTTTCCGTGACGGCAGGCACGGCGGAGAAGTCTGCGGAGAACATAACCTCTGCCCTCGTTCGACGGCATTACGCCGTCCGCAATGAGGAAAGCCGAAGCTCTTGAATGGTCTGCGATGATACGCAGGGAGATGTCCGCTTTCGGGTCGTCGTGATATTTGATTCCCGCCTTTTCGCTTATGGAGGTGATGATGTTCTTTATCGTGTCTACCTCAAACATACTGTCAACGCCCTGCATTACGCAGGCGAGACGCTCAAGACCCATACCGGTGTCTATGTTTTTGGAGGCGAGCTCTGTGTAGTTGCCGTGACCGTCGTTATTGAACTGCGAGAAAACATTATTCCAGATTTCCATATAGCGGTCGCAATCGCAGCCGGGCTTGCAATCGGGCTTGCCGCAGCCGTATTTTTCGCCGCGGTCAAAATAGATTTCCGAGCAGGGACCGCAGGGACCTGAACCGTGTTCCCAGAAGTTGTCCTCTTTGCCGAGACGGATTATATGATCTTCTCTTACGCCGATCTTGTCGCGCCAGATCGCATATGCTTCGTCGTCCTCTTCGTAAACGGACGGCCAGAGCTTGTCCTCCGGAATTTCGAGAACCTTCGTCAGGTATTCCCAAGCCCAGGGCAGAGCCTCGTTTTTGAAATAGTCGCCGAAGGAGAAGTTTCCGAGCATTTCGAAGAATGTACCGTGACGAGCCGTGTATCCGACGTTTTCTATATCGTTTGTGCGGATACATTTCTGGCACGTTGCCATACGGCGGCAGGGAGGGGTGAGCTCCCCTGTGAAATATTTTTTAAGCGGAGCCATTCCCGCAACTATCAAAAGAAGCGATTTGTCATTTTCGGGGACGAGGGGGTAGCTGCCGCGGCAGAGATGACCCTTCGATTCGAAAAACGAGAGGAATGAAGCGCGCAGGTCGTTGAGTGATGTCCATTTCATAGCTATCAATTTACCTTCCGATAAAACTTGATTTACCGCATTTTCCGCGGCAAGTTATATTTATTATATTGCTTATGCGAAAAAATGTCAACATTCAGGAAGAAAATAATGCAAAAATGCTTGACAGACGGAAAAACAGATGATATACTTGTAAATTGCATTACAATGCTCGCAACAGTGCCTTTTTTTGCCCCGACTGCGACCGAAAGCGGCGGAAAAGCGCGAAAAAGGGCGTGCTTTTGCGGAGTGGAACGAATAAAAACAAAAGGCAGGAAAAAGAGCCCGCTTATGGCGGGGCCCCTGCCGCAGAAAACTTGAATGGAGTGATCGTACATTGAGAACCAAAACCAAGCAGCTCGGTAAAAACGTGGTGAGACAGAGTTTTGCCAAAATCGATGAAATACTCGATATGCCCGACTTTCTTGAGATCCAGAAAAAGTCGTATCAATGGCTTCTGGATAAGGGTCTTTCCGAAGTCCTGGCGGACGTTTCGCCGATCGTTGACTATTCCGGCAATCTTGTTATTGAGTTTGTCGGCTATTCAATCGATGCAGAACCGAAATATCCCGTTGAGGAATGCAAGGAGCGCGACGTAAACTACGCTGCCCCCCTGAGAGTGACGGTCCGTCTGACGAACAAGTCAACGGGCGAGGTCAAACAGCAGGATGTCTTTATGGGCGAATTCCCGCTTATGACAGACAGCGGCACATTCGTTATCAACGGAGCGGAGAGAGTTGTCGTTTCGCAGCTCGTCCGTTCTCCCGGTATGTATTATGATACCGCTATCGACAAGACAGGCAAACCTATCTATACCGCTCAGGTAATTCCTTACCGCGGCGCGTGGCTTGAATACGAAACGGACGCAAACGACGTTTTCTATGTCCGTATCGATAAGAACCGCAAGATACCCGTTACAATTCTTATCCGTGCGCTTGAAGAAGAAACTTCGACGGAAACCGGCATAAGAGCGCTTTTCGGCGACGAGCCCAAGATACTTGCGACGATTGCGAAGGACGGTATGCAGGAGGAGGCAGACAAAAACGGCACGACTCCCTACGAAGAATCTCTCAAAGAGATATACAGAAAGCTCCGTCCGGGCGAGCCTGCGCTTATGGAGAGCGCGCAGATCCAGCTGACAAACACCTTCTTCGATCCCAAGAGATACGATCTCGGCGCTGTCGGCAGATATAAATTCGATAAGAAAGTCGCTCTCGGCAGAAGACTTGCCGGACGCACGCTTACAAGACCCGTTATCAATCCTATCACGGGCGAGCTTATGTTTGACGCCGGCAAGGAGCTTTCCAGAGAGGAAGCGCTTGAGATCGAGGATGCGGGCGTAACGGAAGCATATGTAAAGGTCGGCGAGGACAAGGAATGCAAGCTCATTTCGAACGGAATGGTTGATTGCAAGAAGATCTTCGGTATCGACCTTAAAGAAGAGGCGGGACTTTGCGAGAAGGTCAGCCTTGCAATGCTTCTCGAAATGCAGGAGCAGGCAGACGGCGACTTTGACGATTTCAAGGCTGCTGTCGTAAATGCGGCAAAGACGAGAATAAACGAGTTCTCTCCCCGCCATATAACAAAGGAAGACATTTTCGCTTCCATCAACTATCTCATATGCCTTTCGCACGGCATCGGAACAACGGACGATATTGACCATCTCGGCAACCGTCGTATCCGCGCCGTCGGCGAGCTTATCCAGAACCAGATGAGAATCGGCTTCTCGAAGATGGATAAGAATATAAAGGAAAGAATGAACAGCCAGGACGCAGAATCTCTTACGCCCCAGTCGCTTATCAACAGCCGACCCGTTGTCGGCGCGATAAGAGAGTTCTTCGGTTCGTCTCCTCTTTCCCAGTTTATGGATCAGAACAACCCGCTTGCAGAGCTTACTCACAAGCGTCGTCTTTCGGCTCTCGGTCCCGGCGGTATTTCCCGTGACAGAGCGTCGTTTGAGGTTCGTGACGTTCACTACACACACTACGGACGTATCTGCCCGATAGAGACGCCGGAAGGCCCGAACATCGGCCTTATCTCGTATCTCGCCTGCTACGCAAAGCTCAACGATTACGGCTTCATCGAAGCTCCTTACCGCAAGGTCGATAAAGAGACCGGCAAGCTGACGGACATTGTTGAGTATATGACGGCAGACGTCGAGGACGATTATATAATCGCTCAGGCGGGAGAGCCTGTTGACGAAGAGGGACGTTTCGTAAACCGCAGAGTGCTTGTCAGAGAAAGAAACGAGATCATCGAAGTTCCCGCAAGCAAGGTTGACTATGTTGACGTTTCCCCGAGAATGGCTATTTCCGTCGCAACGGGCTTCATTCCGTTCCTTGACAACGACGATAACTCCCGTGCGCTGATGGGTTCGAATATGCAGAAGCAGGCTGTCCCGCTTCTTATGACGGATTCTCCGATAGTCGCAACGGGTATGGAACACAAGGCTGCTATCGATTCCGGCATCTGCGTTCTCGCAAAAGAGGCTGGAACTGTCGAATATGTCAGCGCAGACAAGGTTGTTGTCAGACGCGAAAACGGCATAAAGGACACTTATGAGCTGCTCAAATTCAAGCGCTCGAACCAGGGAACCTGTATAAACCAGAGACCGATAGTCAGCGTCGGCGAGACGCTCGAAAAGGGCGACGTTATTGCGGACGGTCCCGCAACGTCGAAGGGAGAGATTTCTCTCGGAAAGAACGCCCTCATCGGCTTTATGACCTGGGAAGGTTATAACTACGAGGACGCCGTTCTTCTCAACGAAAGACTCGTGAGAGACGACGTTTATACCTCAATTCATATAGAAGAATACACAATCGAAGCAAGAGATACCAAGCTCGGTCCGGAAGAGATCACACGCGAGATCCCGAACTGCGGCGAGGACGCCCTCAAGGATCTTGATCAGGAGGGTATCATCCGCATCGGTACGGAGGTCCGTGCGGGAGATATACTCGTCGGTAAGGTTACGCCGAAGGGCGAAACGGAGCTGACTCCCGAAGAAAGACTTCTCCGCGCGATATTCGGCGAAAAGGCGAGAGACGTGCGCGATACGTCGCTCAAGCTCCGCCACGGCGAATCCGGAATAGTTGTTGATGTCAAGGTGTTCTCCCGCGCAAACTCGGATGAGCTTTCTCCCGGCGTAAACAAGACGGTAAGAGTTTACGTTGCGCAGAAGCGTAAGATATCTGTCGGCGACAAGATGGCAGGACGCCACGGTAACAAGGGCGTTGTTTCGAGAATTCTTCCTCCCGAGGATATGCCTTATATGGCAGACGGCACTCCTCTTGACATCGTTCTTAACCCTCTGGGCGTTCCTTCCCGAATGAACATCGGTCAGGTGCTTGAGGTTCACCTCGGCATCGCAGCGAGAACGCTCGGCGTAAAGGTTATGACTCCGGCATTCGACGGAGCAAAGGAATCCGATATTACGGAAGCCCTCAAGGAAGCGGGTCTCCGTCCGGACGGAAAGAGAATACTTTACGACGGCAGAACGGGCGAGCCGTTTGACAACCCCGTAACCGTCGGCATAATGTATTATCTCAAGCTCCACCACCTCGTTGACGATAAGATTCACGCAAGAAGCACGGGTCCTTACTCCGTAATCACGCAACAGCCTCTCGGCGGTAAAGCGCAGTTCGGCGGTCAGCGTTTCGGAGAAATGGAGGTATGGGCACTTGAGGCATACGGCGCAGCATACACCCTCCAGGAGATACTGACTGTCAAATCGGACGACGTGACGGGAAGAGTCAGAACGTTCGAAGCGATCGTAAAGGGTCAGAATATACCGACTCCGGGCGTTCCCGAATCGTTCAGAGTTCTTGTAAAAGAGCTTCAGTCCCTCGCGCTTGACATCAAGGTTCTTGATGAGGACGGCAATGAAATCGAGCTTTCGCAGCTCGGTGAGGCTGAAAACGAAGCAGGACCCGCATACGTTACGGAGGACGACATCGGCGAGACGGTTGCAGGCGACGGCGAAACGGACGATATGCTCGTTGAAGACGAAAACGGCGTTGTCGACGACGATGACTTCTCAGACGAGTTTTCCGAAGAATATGACGACGGAATCGACGACGTCGGCGATGATTACGAATAAGAGAGGGGAGAAAGATAAATGGCAAAAAACGTTTTTGATTCAATAAAAATCGGGCTTGCCTCTCCCGAAATGATAAGAAGCTGGTCACACGGCGAGGTAACAAAGCCGGAGACTATAAACTATCGCACGCTCCGCGCCGAGAAGGACGGTCTTTTCTGCGAAAAGATCTTCGGACCGACAAAGGACTGGGAATGTCTCTGCGGAAAATACAAGCGCGTGCGTTATAAAGGCAAGGTCTGCGAAAGATGCGGCGTTGAGGTTACGACCAAAAAAGTCCGCCGCGAGAGAATGGGTCATATAGAGCTTGCGGCTCCCGTGTCTCACATCTGGTATTTCAGAGCCATTCCTTCAAGAATGGGAACGATACTCGATATTTCTCCCAGAGCGCTTGAAAAGGTTCTCTATTTTGCGCAGTATATAGTTCTCGACCCCGGCAGCACTCCGCTTGAAAAGAAGCAGGTGCTTTCCGAGCGCGAATATCGCGATATGTATGAAAAATACGAAAACGATTTCCGCGTCGGTATGGGCGCAGAGGCTATAAAGGAGCTCCTCCAGGAGATCGATATAGATAAGCTTTCCGAGGAGCTGAGAGCGGAGCTCAATTCCGCTTCCGGACAGAAAAAGCTCAAGATAATCAAGAGACTTGAGGTTGTTGAAGCGTTCCGTCGTTCGGGAAACAAGCCCGAATGGATGATACTTGACGTTATCCCCGTTATCCCGCCGGAAATCAGACCGATGGTCCCGCTTGACGGCGGCAGATACGCAACCTCGGATCTTAACGACCTTTATCGCAGAGTAATAAACAGAAACAACCGTCTCAAAAAGCTCAATGAGCTTATGGCGCCGGAAATAATAATAAAGAACGAGAAGCGTATGCTCCAGGAAGCCGTTGACGCCCTTATCGACAACGGTCGCCACGGAAAGGCTGTCACGGGAGGCTCGAGCGGGCGTCCGCTCAAGTCCCTCTCCGAGATGCTGCGCGGTAAACAGGGACGTTTCCGTCAGAACCTGCTCGGAAAACGTGTTGACTATTCCGGACGTTCCGTTATCGTTGTCGGTCCTTCGCTCAAGATCTATCAGTGCGGTCTTCCGAAGGAAATGGCGCTTGAGCTCTTCAAGCCGTTCGTTATGAAGCGTCTTGTCGAAACTCAGAACGCATCGAACATCAAGGACGCAAAGAAGAAGGTTGAAAGAGTCAGCCCCGAGGTCTGGGACGCTCTTGAAAACGTAATAAAGGATCATCCCGTACTGCTCAACCGAGCTCCGACTCTTCACCGTCTGTCCATTCAGGCGTTCGAGCCGATACTCGTTGAAGGCAGAGCAATCAAGCTTCACCCGCTCGTCTGTACAGCATTCAACGCAGACTTCGACGGCGACCAGATGCCTGTTCACGTTCCGCTTTCGAGCGAGGCGCAGGCAGAGGCGAGATTCCTTATGCTCTCGGCAAACAACTTCCTTAAACCTGCCGACGGTAAGGCTGTAACCGTTCCTTCGCAGGATATGGTGCTTGGTTCTTACTATCTGACGATAGACCGCGCCGGCGAAAAGGGCGAGGGCGGATTCTATCGCGACTTCGACGAAGCTATGATGGCTTATGAAAACGGTTACCTCGGAATTCACGCGCCTATCAAGGTCAGAGTTTCGAAGGAGATAGACGGCGTTGTTCACACGGGCATAATCGACGCTACGCTCGGTCGTCTCATATTCAACAAGCCCATTCCTCAGGATCTCGGTTTTGTTGACAGAAGCGATCCCGCAAAGCTTCTCGATCTTGAAGTCGCTTTCCCGACGGCAAAGAAGCAGCTCGGCGAGATAGTTGACCGTACGATAAAGACGCACGGACCGACAGTCACGGCTCAGGTGCTTGACGATATCAAGGCAAACGGCTTCAAATATTCAACAAAGGCTTCGATTTCGATCTCCGTAAGCGATATGACGGTTCCGGAAGAGAAGAAGGAGCTTATCACAGCCGCAGAGCACGAGGTCGAACAGATCACAAAGAACTTCCGTCGAGGACTTCTTTCGGACAAGGAACGCTATGACAGCGTAATCAAGGTCTGGGAAGAAACGACGAAGAAGGTTGAGGAAGCGCTTCTTGCGTGCCTCTCCAGATATAACCCGATAAAGATGATGGCTGATTCGGGCGCGCGTGGTTCTATCGCGCAGATGAAACAGCTCGCCGGTATGCGCGGACTTATGTTCTCGGCAACCGGTAAAACAATGGAAATACCGATTAAATCAAACTTCCGTGAAGGTCTGAACGTTCTTGAGTACTTCATCGGTGCAAGAGGATCGCGTAAATCGCTTTCCGATACGGCTCTTAAAACGGCAGACTCCGGTTACCTTACAAGACGTCTCGTTGACGTTTCGCAGGATGTCATCGTAAGAGAGGACGACTGCGGTACGAGAGAAGGTATCTGGGTCAGCGACGTAAAGGACGGAAACTCCGTAATCGAGCCGCTTGAGGACCGTCTCCCCGGAAGATACCTCATCGGAGATGTTGTCAACAAGGCGACGGGCGAGGTTATTGCTCACGACGGCGACTTCATCACCCCCGATATGGCAAAGAAGATCGTTGCTTCCGGCGCAGAGAGAGTACACGTCCGCTCGATACTCAAATGTAAAGCGAAGCACGGCGTATGCGCTCATTGCTACGGCTCGGATATGGCGTCCGGAAAGACTGTCAGCGTAGGCGAGGCTGTCGGTATAATTGCCGCTCAGTCGATCGGCGAACCCGGTACACAGCTTACGATGAGAACGTTCCATACGGGCGGTATCGCCGGTTCCGATATTACGCAGGGTCTTCCGAGAGTTGAAGAGCTCTTCGAAGCCCGCAGACCGAAGAAAACGGCAACTATCTGCGAGGTTGACGGTACTGTCAGAATTGCAGACACAAAGAAGACGAGAAACGTTATCGTTACAAACGCAAAGGGCGAGGAAACCGTATACCCGATTCCGCTCGGCACAAAGATCCTTGTTTCGGAGGGATCGTTTATCAGCAGGGGCGACGCTATCACAGAGGGTAATATGAGCCTTGCGGACATTACGAGAATCAACGGACTTGACGCCGTTTATGACTATATCATCAGAGAGGTTCAGAGAGTTTACCGCTCTCAAAGCATCAAGATAAACGATAAGCATATCGAGGTCATTGCCCGCCAGATGACAAGAAAGGTCAGAATCGAGGACGGCGGCGATACGTCCCTGCTTATGGGCAGTATGGCTGATGTCACAGAGTTTGTTTTGGAAAACGAGGAGATCGAGCGCAGAATTGCTGCGGGAGAGAGAACTCTCCGCCCGGCAACGGCAACTCCCGTTCTTCTCGGTATCACAAAGGCCGCTCTTCAGACAGAGTCCTTCCTCTCCGCTGCTTCCTTCCAGGAAACAACGAAGGTTCTTACGGACGCTGCCATCAAGGGCAAGGTTGACAGCCTCCTCGGACTCAAGGAGAACGTCATCATAGGTAAGCTCATTCCTGCCGGAACGGGACTTGCCTGCTATCGCGACGTCGAGGTCAGACGCGCCGACGGCACGGATGAGGACGAAGGCGACGATGCTTTCACGGCATAAAGAAACAGTAGCGAAAACCGCTTAAAAAACGAGGCGCACGACAGAAAATTCGTGCGCCTCGGATTTTTGTGCAAAAAAACGGAAATAATACTCTTTATGAGAGATAAAATTTATAAAAATTCCGTTGACAAAAGGAAATTTTAATGATATGATATATGATACGTAAGTGTGCAATTGAAAGTGTGCCCGCTTGCAGAAAATCGGTATCAACCCTGCAAAACCGCTTGCAGGGAACGATATATAAACATTTTATTTATTAAAAACGAAAGGAGGAAATGTTTAATGCCTACCTTTAACCAGCTTGTCCGCAACGGTCGTCAGGAACGTCAGTACAAGTCAAAGGCTCCCGTGCTTCAGAAAGGTTTCAACTCCATAAAGAAGTCTACAACCGATCTCAGCTCGCCGCAGAAGAGAGGCGTATGCACAAAGGTTACAACCCAGACACCTAAAAAGCCGAACTCGGCTCTCCGTAAGATTGCCAGAGTAAGACTTACAAACGGGCTTGAAGCAACCTGCTACATCCCCGGTATCGGTCATAACCTTCAGGAACACTCGGTCGTTCTTATCAGAGGCGGCAGAGTACGTGACCTGCCCGGTGTACGTTACCATATCATCCGCGGTACGCTCGATGCACAGGGCGTTGCAAACCGTAAGCAGAGCCGTTCTCTGTACGGTGCAAAGCGCGGCAAGAAAGCCGCAAAATAAGTCCGCATAAGGCGGAAAAAGGTATTAAAATCTTATCGCAAGCGCTTTTGCTTTTGATAGATAATATGTTTATTTTACTCGCGCAAATATGTGCGGGCGGACAGCAGAGCATCTTTTCAAAATGACAAAGCACAGCGGGAGGAAACTTTCGAGTACCTATGATATTCATTATATGTGAAGGAGGGAATAACAGTGCCAAGAAGAGGTCAGATTTCCAAGAGAGATGTCTTGCCGGATCCGCTTTATAACTCCAAAGTAGTTACAAAGCTTATCAATAACGTTATGGAAGACGGCAAAAAGGGCGTAGCTCAGAAAATCGTTTACGACGCATTCGCAACGGTTGAAAGCAAAACGGGAAAGCCTGCTCTTGACGCATTTACGGAAGCATTGAACAACATTATGCCCGTTCTTGAAGTCAAGGCTCGCAGAGTCGGCGGTTCGACTTACCAGGTCCCGATGGAGGTTCGCCCCGAAAGAAGACAGACTCTGGGACTTAGATGGCTCGTACTTTTCGCAAGAAAGCGTAGCGAGCGCAATATGTCCGAAAGACTTGCCGGAGAAATTATGGACGCCGTAAACAATACGGGCGCATCCGTCAAGAAAAAAGACGAAATGCACAAGATGGCAGAAGCCAACAAGGCATTCGCGCATTACAGATATTGATCATTTTGCCGACGAATTGTTCGCAGCGAGTATCAAACTGAACAACAAATTTTTATTTAAGGAGCTTAAATATGCCAAGAGAATATACGCTTGAACATACAAGAAATATTGGTATCATGGCTCACATCGACGCCGGCAAAACGACTACCACAGAAAGAATCCTTTATTACACCGGTAAGACACACAAGCTTGGCGAAACCCATGATGGCTCTGCCACTATGGACTGGATGGAGCAGGAGCAGGAGAGAGGTATAACAATCACCTCCGCTGCCACCACTTGTTTCTGGAAGGGAAACAGAATCAACATCATAGACACGCCCGGACACGTTGACTTTACGGTCGAGGTTGAGCGTTCGCTCAGAGTGCTGGATGGTTCGGTAACAGTTTTCTGTGCCAAAGGCGGTGTTGAGCCGCAGTCTGAAACCGTATGGCGTCAGGCTGACAAATACGGAGTCCCGAGAATGGCTTATGTCAACAAGATGGACATAAACGGCGCGGACTTCTATCGTGTAATCAAAATGATGAAGGAACGTCTCAAAACAAATCCCGTTCCGATTCAGCTTCCCATCGGTAAGGAGGATACCTTCAGAGGCATCATCGACCTTATCAATATGGAAGCAGACGTCTATTATGACGATTTGGGCAAGGATATGCGCGTTGAGCCTATCCCTGCAGATATGGTAGATCTCGCAAACGAATACAGACAGAATATGATTGAGGCTATTGCCGAATCAGACGAAGCTCTGTTTGAAAAGTATTGCGGCGGAGAAGAACTGACGGTTGAAGAGATCAAGAGCGCGCTCAGAAAGGAAACGATCGCAAACAAGGTCGTTCCCGTTGTGTGCGGTACGTCCTATAAAAACAAGGGCGTTCAGAAGCTCCTCGACGCAATCGTCGATTATATGCCCGCACCTACCGATATTCCTCATATAAGAGGTATAAACCCCGATACGGAGGAGGAAGAGGAGAGACCTTCTTCCGATGAAGCTCCGTTCGCGGCTCTCGCATTCAAGATTATGACCGACCCTTATGTCGGAAAGCTCTGCTTCTTCCGCGTTTATTCCGGTTGCATCAATGCAGGCGAAACCGCATTGAACACGGAAAAGGGCGTAAGAGAGCGTTTCGGTCGTATTCTTCAGATGCACGCAAACGAAAGAAAGGATATAGACGCTTGCTACGCAGGTGACATTGCTGCCGTTGTCGGTACGAAAAACACGACAACAGGCGACACACTGTGCGATGAAAAGCATCCTATCGTCCTTGAATCGATGGAATTCCCGGAACCCGTTATCAAGGTTGCAATCGAACCTAAAACAAAAGCGGGCCAGGAAAAGATGGGCATAGCCCTCGCAAAGCTGGCTGAGGAAGACCCGACCTTCAGAACCTATACGGATGAAGAAACAGGTCAGACAATCATCGCCGGTATGGGCGAGCTTCACCTTGAAATTATTGTTGACAGACTTCTGCGCGAATTCAAGGTCGAGGCAAACGTGGGCAAGCCTCAGGTTTCATATAAGGAAACCATCACAGCCTCAGCTGATGAAGACTGCAAGTATGCACGTCAGTCCGGCGGTAAGGGTCAGTACGGTCACGTTAAGATAACGATCGAGCCGAACGAACCCGGCAAGGGCTACGAATTCATCAACAAGGTAGTAGGCGGAGAAGTTCCCAAGGAATATATCCCTGCTGTTGATGCAGGTATCCAGGGTGCGATGCAGTCCGGTATTCTTGCCGGCTACAACGTAGTAGACGTAAAAGTAACCCTTACGGGCGGTTCTTATCATGAAGTTGACTCGTCTGAAATGGCATTTAAGATAGCGGGTTCGATGGCCTTCAAAAATGCCATGAGAAAAGCTTCACCGATACTGACGGAACCGATCATGAAGGTCGTCGTAATTACGCCTGACGATTATCTCGGAGATGTTATCGGCGATATCAACTCGCGCCGCGGAAACATCCAGTCTATGGATCCGCTCAACGGCGCAACGCAGATAACCGCATCAGTACCTCTTTCCAATATGTTCGGATACGCAACGGACCTCCGTTCCAGAACGCAGGGACGCGGACAGTATTCAATGGAGCCGAGCCACTTCGCTCAGGTGCCGAAGAACATCGCGGAAGAGATTATGAACGGAAAGAAATCCGGCAACTAATCAAAACAAAAATTAAAAAAATAAATGCGGGATGAAAAATTCCGCAAAACAAGGAGGATTTTATAATGGCAAAGGCTCATTTCGAAAGAACCAAACCGCACGTAAACATTGGTACGATCGGACACGTTGACCACGGTAAGACAACTCTTACAGCAGCTATCACAAAGGTGCTTTCTATTGCAAACGGCAAGAACGAATTCCTTGCTTATGACCAGATCGATAACGCTCCCGAGGAAAAAGCTCGTGGTATCACAATTAACACAAGACACGTTGAGTACGAGACAGAGAAGCGTCACTATGCGCACGTTGACTGCCCCGGACACGCAGACTACGTTAAGAATATGATCACAGGTGCAGCTCAGATGGACGGTGCGATCCTCGTTGTTGCTGCTTCCGACGGTCCCCTTCAGCAGACACGCGAGCACGTTCTTCTTGCACGTCAGGTTGGCGTTCCCGCAATCGTAGTTTACCTCAACAAGTGCGACCTCGTTGACGACGACGAACTTCTTGAGCTCGTTGAAATGGACATTCGTGACCTTCTCAACCAGTACGAGTTCCCCGGCGACGACACACCCATCATCCGTGGTTCCGCAAGAGAAGCTCTTGAGAGCACATCTACAGACATCAACGCTCCCGAATATAAGTCCATCATCGAACTTATGAACGTTGTTGACGAATACATTCCTACTCCCGAAAGAAAATCCGATCTTCCGTTCCTTATGCCTGTCGAGGACGTATTCTCCATCACAGGTCGTGGTACGGTTGCTACGGGTAGAGTTGAGAGAGGTACAGTTAAGGTTGGCGACGTAGTTGAAATCGTTGGTCTCTCCGATGAAAAGAAGAGCACAACTGTTACAGGCGTTGAAATGTTCAAGAAGCTCCTTGACCAGGCTGAAGCAGGCGATAACATCGGCGCGCTCCTCCGTGGTATCCAGAAGAACGAAATCGAAAGAGGACAGGTTCTCTGCAAACCCGGTTCCATCCATCCTCACACAAAGTTCGTTGGCCAGGTTTACGTTCTTACAGAAAAAGAAGGCGGACGTAAGAAACCCTTCTTCCCCGGCTATCGTCCTCAGTTCTACTTCAGAACAACAGACGTTACAGGTACTATCGAACTTCCTGAAGGCGTTGAAATGTGCCGTCCCGGCGATAACGTTGATATGACAGTTGAGCTTATCACACCTATCGCTATCGAAAAGGGACTTAACTTCGCTATCCGTGAAGGCGGCAGAACAGTTGGTTCCGGCGTTGTTGCTACAATCGTTGAGTAATTAACATTATGATTTTTCGGGGCGGGGCAACCTGCCCCGAAAAGTTTATAAAGATCTTTGGGGAATGGCGAAAATCCATACCGGCAGTTACAGTCTGCGAACGCCTTCGGGCGCCGACAAGGTGAAACTCCTTGACCGACGGTCAAAGTCCGGATGAGAAAAGATTTGCGGAGAAGTCCGCGTTCCCCCTGTCTGACCGGGGATTTTTTATTTCCCGGAGAAAGGGAAAATATGAAAGAAAGCAAAATCAGTGTCAAATCGGTTGCGACGGTCGGCGTGCTCGGCGCCGTTGCGACTGTGCTTATGTATCTCGAATTTCCGCTTGCATTTATAATTCCGAGCTTTGTCAAATTTGATTTTTCCGATCTTCCGCCTCTGCTCGCTTCGTTTGCGCTCGGACCTTTGGCGGGTGTTTCGGTATGTCTTATCAAATGCGCGATACATATTGCTGTATCGTCAAGCGCGGGAGTCGGCGAGCTCGCAAACTTTATCCTCGGATGCTGTTTCGTTGCTCCGGCGGGAATAATATACAAGCGTATAAAAACTAAAAAGTCAGCTCTCATCGGCTCTTTGACAGGGTCGCTTGTAATGGCGGCAGCCAGTCTTCCCGTAAACTATTTTATAACATATCCGTTCTATATGAGCGCATACGGGCTTTCGGAGGAGACGATAATTTCGATGTATCGGGCAATTCTTCCTTCGATTGAAACTCTTCCGCAGGCGCTTCTCATCTTCAATGTGCCGTTTACATTCGTCAAGGGGCTTGTTGTCTCTGTCATAGTATTCTTTACCTACAAGCGCCTTTCCCCGATCCTTCACGGAAGGAAATAAAATTTGAAAACAGCGCATATAATTACGCGAAAAATATAAATTCGGAGAGAAATTATGCTTTTATCAATAACTCAGGCAATATCTGATTTTTTCCTTGAAACCGTCGGCAGGGAGCTTTGTGTTTTCTTCTGCTCGATGATACCGATAATCGAGCTGCGCGGTGCGATACCGCTTGGGGCAGCGCTTGGAATGCAGCCTCTTCCGACGTATCTTCTCAGCGTTGCGGGGAATATGCTTCCCGTGCCTTTTATACTTCTTTTCATCAAAGCGATAATCAAGCTGATGCAGAAATCGAAATTCTTTTCGAAATTTGCAAACTGGCTTGTCGGGAAGGCGGAGAAAAACAAAGAAAAAATTACAAAATACGGCTTCTGGGGCGTTGCGATATTCGTTATGATCCCGCTTCCCGGCACAGGCGCCTGGACGGGAAGCCTTGTCTGCGCGATGCTTGATATGCCTTTCTGGAAAGCGATCCTTTCAACTCTCCTCGGCGTTATGGCGGCGGGTGTAATAATGTCGCTGATTTCGTTCGGAATTGCCGGAATTTTGGGATGATTGTCGAAAAAATATAAATTTACTATTGCATTATAAAAAAACATATGATATAATAAGCACATCTTATCAAGAGAGGCGGAGGGACTGGCCCTGTGAAGCCCGGCAACCTGTATTATGCAAGGTGCCAATTCCCGATAGATGAGATTTGTTTTAAGCATTTCGGTCGTCTTGGGGAGATCCAAGACGATTTTTATTCGGGACTGTTAAGAAATAATAGCTTAAAAAGGAAAAAACAAAATGGCAACAAGATTTTTTGCGACAGAATCGGTGACGGAAGGTCATCCCGATAAGGTCTGTGACAGAATTTCGGACAGCGTGCTTGACGCACTTCTCCGCAACGATGAAAACGCGCGTTGCGCCTGCGAAACGGCTGTAACGACACAGCACGTTCTCGTTATGGGTGAGATAACGGCGAAGGGCAGTATTGACGTTGAAAAGACGGTCAGAGACGCCGTTCGTGACATCGGTTATACGAAAAAAGAATACGGCTTCGACTGCGACAACCTCAAAATTCTCAACCTTATTCATACCCAGTCGCCCGATATAGCGATGGGCGTTGACGAATCGCTTGAGGCAAAGGAGGGCGCGGGCGACGGATTTGACATCGGCGCGGGCGACCAGGGAATGGTTTTCGGCTACGCTTGCAGAGAGACGGAAAACTTTATGCCCCTCGGTTATTCAATCGCGACGAACCTTTCAAAGAAGCTGACAGCTGTCAGAAAGAGCGGCGAAATCGGTTATCTCCGTCCGGACGGCAAAACTCAGGTTACCGTTCAGTATGACGGCGACACACCTGTAAGACTTGACAACATCGTCGTTTCCGCTCAGCACGATCCGGACGCAACCCAGAAGCAGATCCGCGAGGACATAATCGAAAAGGTTATTTATCCCGTAGTTCCGAAACACCTGATTGACGCAAACACAAAGATATATGTAAACCCGACGGGCAGATTCGTTGTCGGCGGGCCTGACGGCGACAGCGGTCTGACGGGAAGGAAGATTATTGTTGATACATACGGCGGCTACGCAAGACACGGCGGCGGCGCATTCTCCGGCAAGGACGCAACAAAGGTTGACAGAAGCGCCTGCTATGCGGCAAGATATGCTGCAAAGAACATAATTGCGGCAGGTCTGGCGGACAGATGCGAGGTTCAGATTGCATATGCGATCGGTGTTGCGCATCCGCTTTGCATAAACGTAAACACGTTCGGCACGGGCAAGGTCTCGGACGAGAAGATTGCAAAGGCTCTCCGCGAGACAGTTGACTTCCGTCCCGCGGCAATCATTTCCTATTTCGGACTCAGAAAGCCGATATTTGCTCCGCTTTCGGCATACGGTCATTTCGGCAGAGAAGAGCTCGGCGTCCGCTTTGAAAAGACGGACGTTGCGGAAAAGCTTGCCGATATGCTCGGGCTGAAGCTCTGATAAACACAACGGAATAACAAACGGGCGACCTTTTTCATATCATATGATAAAAGCAAAAAGGAGCCCGTTATGTCTATATTTCTTAAAATTCTTATTGCATTTTGTGCATTTTGCGTAATTTATATTATTTTTGCAACTGTGATCTCCGTCCGTGCCGGGAAGGAGCTGAAAAAGCAAGGCTGCGACCTTATAGGCGATGAGATAAGCATTTATGCGGACGCGGACAACGTTGAATATTGCATAAGAGCGGCGATTGCCGAATCGACCTTCAAGGTCAAGAGGATAAACGTAAACATTCCGTCCGGCTCGCCGGAAAGGGAAAAAACGGCGGCGATTGCCGAAAGATTCAGAAGAAAATACAAGAACATAAAAATAAATTATATCTAAAAGGAAAAGCAATGGACGGTATTCAGGGTGGCGAGGAGCTTATAAAAATCTCCGGAATGATTGAAAAAATTATATATCAGAACGAAGAAAACGGCTATACCGTCTGCGATATTGCAACGGACGACGATGAGCTTGTAACGGCTGTCGGCATAATGCCGTATCTTTGCGAGGGAGAAAGCATTGAAGCGGGCGGAAAATGGACGGTTCATCCGCAGTTCGGTCATCAGTTTTCAATCGAATATTATGAAAAACGGCTTCCGTCAACAGAAACCGCTATTCTGAAATATCTTTCATCCGGCGCAATTCGCGGTATCGGTCGGGTGACGGCAAAGCGCATCGTTGAAAAATACGGGCTTGACAGTTTTGACGTTATCGAGCATAACCCGGATTGGCTCTGCGACCTGCCCGGTATATCTCCGAAGAAGGCGAAGGAGATTGGCGAGAGCTTCCGCTCGCAATTCGGGATGAGAACGGTTATGATGTTCTGTCGCGACTATTTCGGGCCGGTGACGTCTGTCAAGATTTATAAGCGGTTCGGAAGCGGCGCGGTTGACGTTATCAAGGCAAATCCGTATCTCCTCTGCGACGAGATAAACGGAATCGGCTTTGAAAAGGCGGATTCGGTTGCGAGGTCGCTCGGAATTCCGAAGGACGCAAGGGAGAGAATTGCCGCGGGGATAAAATTCGTGCTGACTTATAACCAGTATTCCGGCGGACACGTTTACCTGCCGAAAAATAAGCTGATCGAAACGTCGTGCAAACTGCTCGCCTGTCCTCCCGAAAGTGCGGAGACGGAGCTTGAAGCTCTTATATCCGAAGGGGCGCTTGTGCTTGTCAGAGAGGACGGCCGCGACTGCGTTTATACGAAAAACTCATATAAAGCAGAGACATATATCGTCGAAAAGCTGGACAGCCTCTCAAAAACCGATCACCGTATCGACATTATGAACGTTTCGACGCTGATCGAGAGGGTTGAGGTTGAAAACGGAATATCATACGCAAAGCTGCAAAGAAAAGCGATAACGGATTCGCTCTGTCAGGGCGTCTTTGTGCTGACGGGCGGACCCGGAACGGGTAAGACGACTGTCGCGCGGGCGATAATCAGAATATTTGAAACGCTCGGACTTTCCGTTGCCCTCTGCGCTCCGACGGGGCGTGCCGCAAAGAGAATGACAGAGGCGACGGGCAGAGAGGCAAAGACGATTCACCGTCTGCTCGAAACGGAGCGCACCTCGGAGGACGAGCCGATATTCCGTCGCAACGAGGATGACCCTCTCGATGAGGACGTAATTATGGTGGACGAGTCGTCGATGATCGATATTTATCTTATGGAGTCGCTTTTGCGGGCGACAAGACCGACGGCAAGGCTGATTCTTATAGGCGACGCAAGCCAGCTGCCGCCTGTCGGTCCCGGTTGCGTTTTCAAGGATATAATAGCATCGGACAGATACAATACGGTAGAGCTGAAGTATATTTTCCGCCAGGCGATGGAGAGTCTGATTGTCACAAACGCACACGCCGTAAATGACGGGGAACACATAGATCTGACAAAAAAGGACGGCGACTTCTTCTTTCTTCCGAGAGAGACGGACGAGCTGACGGCGCAGACCGTCGTTGACCTTTGCAGAAAGCGGCTTCCGAAAAGCTATGGGCTTTCCGTTTTTGACGGTATACAGGTCATAACGCCGTCCAAAAAGGGCGCGCTGGGGACGGAAGCCCTCTGTATGGCTCTCCAGAGCGCAATAAATCCGCCGTCAAACGGCAAAAAAGAGCTGAAACGCAGAACATCTGTGCTCCGCGAGGGGGACAAGGTTATGCAGGTGAAAAACAATTACAGCATTACCTGGAAAAAGCCCGACGGCGGCGAGGGAACCGGCGTTTTCAACGGCGACATAGGCGTCGTCGTGAAAATCAGCCATTCGGAGGAGAAGATAATCGTCGATTATGACGGGAGAACTGTTGAATACGACTTTACCTCTGCGGAGGAGCTGGAGCTCGCTTATGCGATAACCGTTCATAAAAGTCAGGGCAGCGAATATCCGATCGTCATCATCCCGCTGTTCCGTTACACACCGAAGCTGCTTACAAGAAATCTTCTTTATACTGCGATAACGAGGGCGCAGAATATGGTTGTTCTCGTCGGAGACGGAGCTGTTGCCGATATGATGGTCGATAACAACCGTCAGACCAAAAGATACACAGGGCTTGAATATTTTCTTACGAGGTTTGACGACTGATGAGGATAACGGATATTCTTTTCCCGCCCAAGTGTGTCGCCTGCGGAAAAGTGACAGAGGGCGAATACCTCTGCGCGGACTGCGAAAAGAAATACAGGGATATGTGCGGCGAGAGGTGCCGCAGATGCGGAAAACCGCATATCGACTGTCGCTGTAACAAGGTTGCGCCGGCAGACGTTGCGCTTCACCTTTTCGAATACAAAAGCGACTTTTCAAAGCGACTGATCTTTGCCCTGAAACGGAAGAACAGCAGGAGACTGCGGGATTTTCTTGCGGTTGAGTGTAAAAAGGCAATATTTTCGGCTATAACAGATATTGAAGGCTTTTCGGATTGTGTGCTGACATATGTGCCGAGGAGCAGGGAGGGCATCTCCGAATACGGCTTTGACCAGTCAAAGGAGCTTTGCGGAAAAATATCAAAGCTGACGGGGATACCGGCGGCGACCCTGTTTGCGCACAGGGCGCATTTCAGAAAACAGAAGGTGCTGACTTCGGACGAGCGAAAAGAGAATGCGGAAATGGCGTATGTTCCCGCTAAAAACGCAAAAGCGCCTTATAAGGTTATAATAATTGACGACGTATCGACAACGGGCAGCACGCTTTCAGCCTGCTCGAAGCTTGCAAGAGAGCTCGGAGCGGGGTTTGTCTGCGTTGTGACGGTCGCTTCATCTCAATGAAAACAAATAAAAGGGAGGACAACAGCTTGACAAAGACGACTAAAAAGCGGATTATCCTGATAGTGCTCTGCGCCGCCGTTCTGGCGCTTGCGGTTTTCTCGGCTTATGTTATCAGGTATCAGTTCTGGCGTATATACGGCTTTTTTGACGGCTTCGGCAAGGGCGAAACAGGTCTGCTCTGCGAGACGGATATAGGCGGAGAAGAACTCGAAAGTCTCGATATTTCGGAGCTTGAAGTCTCGGACAAGATAATTTATACAAATGTATTATGGCTTGTGAACACCGCTCATCCGCTTTCCGAAGAGGATGTGCCGGCAGTTGCGACGGTTGATGAAAAGAACAGCGTCAGCACATACGCCCTTTATGATCTCGGAAGGCTTTTTGCGGAGGTGAAAAGCAGGCTCGGCAAGGACCTGCTTATGACAAGCACATACAGAACGCGCGAATATCAGGCTCAGGTTTATGAAAACAATCCGTATGCCGCGCCTGCCGGGGCGAGTGAACACGAAACGGGGCTTGCGGTTGATGTTAAGGTTGAAGGTTATCCGCAGAAGCGGTTTATAAACAGCGAGGTTGGCAGATGGGTGGCAAAAAACTCATACAAATTCGGGTTTATCATCCGTTATCCGATGTGGGGAGAGGAACTGACCGGAATCGAGTACGAGCCTTGGCACCTGCGCTACGTCGGTGCGCCGCACGCAGAGATAATTTATCGCAGCAAAATAACGCTTGAGGAATATTCCTCTCTCTATGAGGACGGAAAATTTTATACCTACGGCGACTTTATCGTCTCGTATCAGTCCGGCAAGGAAGGAAAAATTTATATTCCGAAAACGGACGGAAGCATTTATGCTTCGCCGGATAACGCCGGAGGATATTACATCTGGGCGGAAAAATAAAAACAAAATGCGTCGGCCCGCCGACGCATTTTTAATATAATAATTGTAACCGAATCCGGAATGCCGGTGCTATATAGGCGAAAAGGGATTGATTCGAATTCTCGCGACTCAAAGTCGCTCGGTCAGGCTCGGCTCTGACAGTCTCGCTGCGGCTCGGTCACACTCGGGCTCTGACAGCCGTCAAAGGCTGTCATTCACCACCCTCGTGCCGCTTCGCTACGCCGCAGGCGCCTCATTCACTACCGAGCCCGTTCGAACCCATATTTGCTAAAACAAAAAGGACACCCTGCGGTGTCCTTTTTGTTTTGGCGGAAAGATAGGGATTCGAACCCTAGTTGGGGTATTAGCCCAAACACGATTTCCAGTCGTGCGCCTTAGACCAGCTCAGCCATCTTTCCATCGGGTAGTATTCTATCACAATTTCTCTGCGAAGTCAAGAGGGAATTTTGCGTTTGTAAGAAAAAACATATAATAATTGTAAATGAAATGTGTCAAAAAAGCCAATTTTATCGAAACCGCGCTTTGCACCTTGACAAAAATTCAAAAAAGTATATAATAAAATAGTACAATCTGAAATTATCTTCAAAAATAGTCGCTTCCTTTTGGCGTATTAAAGAAAGCGGCGGGCATTCAGAAGAATAATTGCGGGAAAACAGGCGAGAGCCTTACGGAGGTAAAAATGAAAAGAAAAATCGTTGCTTTCTTGTTTGCGATAATCTTTTGCCTGGCAAGCGTTGCAATGCCTTGTCTTGCGGCAGCTGTCGGCGAAGAAGAACACATCCATACTCATTCCGATTGCGGAATAGAGGACTGCAACATAGAAGTTGAACACGACCATTCCGGAGAAGAACCCGGATCGGGCGATGACGGCGAATCAAGCGGGGAAGATGTACCGCAGGAGTCGCTGAAAATACAGCTGGGACCCTCAAATATCGCAGGCGAAGTCAGCTTTTCTTCCGATAAAAAAGAAGTTGACATTCTGTTTTATTTCATAGACACGGATCTCTATGCGAATTACATAAACGTCCGCATAATTTATGATGCGAACGTTCTTGAATTCAAGAGTATGAGCAAAAATATATTCGGTAAAGAAGCAACGCTTACCCCTTCTTCCTCGGGCGAGATGAACGTTGTTATTTCGAGTGTTACCAACGATATATATATGAACGGTCCTGCTTTTGAGATCAAGTTTACCGTAAAGGATCAGAGCGCTCACGGAACGGTGTTCCTCAACGGTACAGCAAGAGGCGTAAAAAAGATCGGTAGCGCAGAGGCTCAGGCGGATTACGAAATTTCGACAAAAGCCGACGCTTATGCCTGCGATCATACATATACGCACATCGTCGAAAGCGCCGCAAGCTGCAGCAAAACCGGTTACAGAAGAGTTGTATGTAATGCGTGCGGAAAGATAATAAGCGAAGAAACAATTTCCGCAGCACATACTTTCCCCGCAACTCCTACAAAGTACAGCCCCGCACCCACGTGTGACACCGCAGGCGTTGCGGAATATGTCTGCATTAAGTGTATGAAGGTTGAAAAGAGAAGCGTTCCCGCGCTCGGACACGACTTTGTAAAAGAGGCAACAATACGCGAGGAAGACGGTCTCTGGCACGAGCTTTGCGTGAGATGCGGCCGCTCGCGCACGTCGCCTATCCAGTGCGAACACGGATATGCGGATTATGAACTTCTTGTTGTGACGCTTCCTGCCACCTGCACCACGGACGGCAAGGGCTCGTTCGGTTGCACAAAGTGCGGCAAGGACGCAAACGGCGCTTATAAGAAAACTGCCGTTATCACAATCAAGGCTGCTCACGATTATAAATTTGTCAGAAACACTCTTGACCCGACGAAGGATCAAGACGGAAAAGCACTTTACAAATGCTCTGTTTGCGGAGCCGAAGAAGAAAGAGCAATTCCGAAGCTCTCAAGCCATACGCACGTATGGGACAGGGCGAACGGCGTGATTATCAAAGCCGCAACCTGCAAGGACGAGGGCACTATACAGTATAAATGTAAGGGAGAGGGATGTAACGAAGTCCTTACGGAAACTCTCCCCAAGACGAACATACACAAATTCGGCGAATGGACAGGCACAAACGCAACTTGTCTCAGCTCCGGTTTGAGAACGCGCACCTGCACCGTTTGCGGAGCAAAAGAAGAGGAGACGGTTCCTGCACTCGGACACGACCTTGGCGGCTGGACAACGGTTACTGCCGCAAGCTGCGCAAACGACGGTCTTGAAAAACGCAGTTGCACCCGTTGCGATTATTCTGAAACACGTGTAATCTCGAAGTCGACAGTTGACTGTGTATATCTTGACAGCGACTATAAGATTACAAAGACACCGACGTGCAGCGAAAAGGGAATTGAAACCTGCATCTGCTCTGTCTGCAAAAAGACAACAAAGACAAGAGAGCTTCCCATAAATCCCGATGCGCACAGCTTCGGCGCATGGATGACAACGACCGAATCGACCTGTATTGCAGAAGGCGAAAGCAAGAGAGCCTGCTCGCTCTGCGGCAAGATTGAGTCGCAGCCGATTCCGGCAACAGGACACAACTTTGAGGTTGTTCCTTCAAAGAAGGGCACGATCGTAAAAGAATGCAGTCATTGCCATATGCAGAACATCGTCACAGAGAGCAAGAAAGGCAATACGCTTGCCGTTTCGAGCGACCGCTTCACACTTTCGTTCGGCAGCAACGTTTCGACAGACAAGGATATATTCTTCCTCTTCAAACTGATGACAAACGAAGAGTTCAACGAAAAGGTTAAGCCGTTTGTCGATCAGATAAACGCAAGCGCTTCTCTTGCAGCACAGTACGGAACGGTTGAATTCGCTTATAACTATACGATGACGATCGACGGAGCGCAAGCTAACCTTACCTCCGGCACCGTATTTACGATAGACCTCGGCGATGAGTATGCAAAGACGCTCTTCAACATCGCATATATTGACGAGAACGGCGCGCTCAAGCTCATCTCCCCCGATTATATAAGCCGCAAGGGCTCTGTTATAACGGTAAATATCGGCTCCGGTACGTTCAAGTATCCGTCCAACTCCCTGATTCTTCTCAACGCAGGCGCAAAGAAAGCAAACTATGCATTGCCGATAATCATCGTTGTTCTGACACTTGTCATCGCAGCAGGCGCAGTTGCATTCATCGTTCTGAAAAACAAAAAGAACGACGAACATATGCACGACACAAGCATCTGATTAAAAGAAAAATAAACCGAAGGCAAAATGCCTTCGGTTTTTTCTTTTGAGGCTCAAAATTGTGAGTTTTGATGTTGATTTGAACCCGAAAATGTTGTATAATAAGAGGGTAAAGAAATGACCGAAGTTGAGAGAGGAATGAGTCAATTATGGGCGGATATGATATAAAAACCGAGTATCTGAAAGCAAAGCGCGCGCTTTTCGACAAAAAATATGCGCATCTCAATGCAAAGCAGAGGGAGGCTGTGTACACAGTTGACGGTCCGCTACTTGTTCTGGCGGGGGCAGGCACGGGAAAAACCACTGTCCTTACGGAACGTATAGGCTTTATCCTCAAATACGGAAACGCATATTATTCGGATGCCGTTCCCGCCCGTGCCGATGAAGAGTCCGTAAAGGAGCTGCACGATGCGCTTGATTACTCCGGAGAGCAGCTTGATACGGTGCTCGATTCGCTCCGCGCCCGCACGCCGAACCCCTGGAACGTTATAGCCATAACTTTCACAAACAAAGCCGCAGGCGAGATGAAAACGAGACTCGAAAAAATAGTCGGCGATAAGGTTGGCGATCTTTGGTGCGGAACGTTCCATTCGATGTGTCTGCGGATGCTCCGTGCGAATGCGGAAGCGGCAGGATATCGCCCTGGATTTACTATATATGACGAAGACGACTCAAAAAAGGTCATCGCCGAGGCATATCAGAAGTTTTCGATAAGCGATAAGATTCTTCCGATAAAATCTGTAAAGAACGCAATAAGCGGTGCAAAGGACAAGCTGATAACGGCAGAGGAATTTGACAGGGAAGCCGAAAGCGATTTCCGTCTTCAGCAGATTTCAACGATATATACATACTATCAGAACCGTCTCAAAGAGACGAACGCTATGGATTTTGACGATATAATTATGCAGACGGTCTTTCTCTTGCAGAACAACAGTCAGGTACGCGAAAAATATCAGCGTCAGTTTGATTATGTCCTGATTGACGAGTTTCAGGACACAAACCACGCCCAGCTTGAGCTTGCGCTTTTGCTCTCGGGCGGTAGCGGAAACATAATGGTTGTCGGCGATGATGACCAGAGTATTTATAAATTCCGCGGCGCAACGATTGAAAATATCCTGCATTTTGACGAGAAGGTGCAGGGGGTAAAGGAAATAAAGCTGGAGCAGAACTATCGCTCGACGGAATATATCCTCGACGCGGCGAATGCCGTTATAAGAAACAACTTCGGCAGACGCGGAAAAGACCTCTGGTGCGACCGCGGAGACGGAGACAAAATTTTTGTAAAACAGCTGGACAGCCAGATAGACGAAGGCAAATTTATTGTCAACAAAACGACGGAGCTCGTCGTCAGAGAAAAACGGAAATACGGCGATTTTGCCGTGCTTTACAGAACGAATGCGCAGTCAAACAGCATAGAAAATGCGTTCGTCAGGAGCGGAATTCCTTATAGAATTCTCGGCGGCAGGCGCTTTTATGAGAGAAAGGAAGTCAAGGACATCCTGGCGTATCTCTGCGTTGTTGCAAATAACGATGACGATCTCCGCCTGCGCAGGATTATAAACGAGCCGAAAAGAAAAATCGGCGAAGCAACTCTGAACTCTGTTGAGCTGATTGCGGAAAACGAGGAGATGAGTATGTTTTCCGTTATGCAGAATTGCACGGACTTTACCCAGACGGCGTCATCTCAAAGCAAATTTATGCCGTTTGTCAGACTTATCGAGACTCTTTCGGACTTTGCGGAGAAAAATCCCGATAAGGTCTCCGAGCTTGTCCGCATGACAATCGAGCTTTCGGGTTACGAGGCTATGCTCATTGCGGCGGAGGAAAACGGGGAAACGGCAGACAGAAGAGAGAACATCGAAGAGCTTGTTTCAAATGCCGTTGAATATGAAACGTCCGCAGAGGAGCCGTCACTTTCCGACTTCCTCGAAAATGTCGCGCTTGTTGCGGATATAGATAACTATGACAAAGCCGCAGACGCCGTCGTTATGATGACGATTCACAGCGCAAAGGGCCTTGAATTTCCGGTTGTGTTCCTGCCCGGTATGGAGGAGGGACTTTTCCCGGGACAGCAGTCGGTGCTCAGCCCGAGCGAGCTTGAAGAGGAGCGCAGACTTGCTTATGTTGCGATAACGCGTGCAAGAGACCGCCTTTATATTCTCAGCGCAAAGGAGCGACTGATGTACGGCAGAACGCAATACAATATGCCGTCGCGCTTTATTGCGGAGATTCCGGAAAAGGATAAGGACGAGGAAAAACCAGTGCCGAAGACAAGATTCCGCACGGAATTCGGCGAAAAAACGCGCAGGATCACAATTTCAAACCAGCTGACAAAGCCCTCGGCTGTTTCCTCCGGAGTAGGTAAGACCCATTCGGGCGACGTTTTTGCGGCGGGCGACAGAGTACGTCATCTTTCGTTCGGCGCGGGAACGGTGCTTTCCGTTCGCGAAATGGGGGCAGACTTGCTGTATGAAATAGCATTCGACACCGTCGGAACGAAAAAGCTGATGGCGACCTACGCAAAGCTGAAGAAGGAATAATGCCCTCTTGTCCGATTTTATACAGATATATAAAACCCGCGCCGCTTGGCGGCGCGGGTTTTTGCATATTTTAATTTGCGTTTTTCCGAAAGTATATTGCAAAGCCGGGAGGAATATGTTAAAATTGATTTGCGGAGGGGGAAGAAACCCATAGGAAAAAACGAAATCCGAAAAAGCAAATCAAAACCATAAGGGGGTGGCACCCATAGAAAAAAACGTGCGTGTTTTTGATGAGCAGGGAAACGAATATGAAGCGACCTACCCGAAACGGGCAAAGGGTCTTGTGAAAAACGGCAGGGCACGCTTTGTAGGAGAAAACACAATATGCCTTGCGTGTCCTCCGGATAAAATTATGGAGGAAAAAACAATGGAAAACACAAATAAAAACATAGCAAACGGAGTCGTAAACGGAAAGCCGACAATGGCTTATATTCTTGAGCAGCTTGAAATGCTCAAAGAAAACGACGACTTTCTTGACAAAGCGCTTGAGAAGCTCGGAAACGTAAAATCCGGAGGCCCCGGAGACACCGGCGCACAAGCGCAGGCAATGGCGCTGAAGGATGCCATTATGGCTCACGAAACCACAAGACAGCAGCTGATAGCGCTTTATGGAAAAATGTATGACGATATAATGCATAACGCGTAAAAGCCATAATGCAAAAATCGGTTCAATCAACCGTACATTTGATTAAAAAAGAAAAAATGCGTCCCCTTTTCGGGGACGCATTTTTTTATATGGGAATTGGATTCATCAATACATTCCGCCCATACCGCCGTCAGCGGGCATAGCGGGAGCGGGGTGCTCTTCCTTCTTTTCGAAAACGAGCGATTCCGTTGTGAGAACTGTTGAAGCGACGGACGCCGCGTTCTGGAGCGCACTTCTCGAAACCTTTGTCGGGTCGATGATGCCCGCTTCGAACATATCAACATATTTTTCTGTCGCTGCGTCAAAGCCGAAGCCGACCTTGTGTTCGTTTTTGATCTTGTCGATGACGACTGCGCCTTCAAGTCCTGCATTTGCGGCAATCTGGCGAGCCGGCTCTTCAAGAGCCTTTGCAACTATCTTCGCGCCCGTGAGCTCGTCGCCTTCAAGCGTTGCGCAGAGCTCTTCGACGCTCTTTATGCAGTTGAGGAATGCGACGCCGCCGCCGGAAACGATGCCCTCTTCAACAGCAGCTTTCGTTGCGTTGAGAGCGTCCTCGATGCGGAGCTTCTTTTCCTTCATTTCGACCTCGGTTGCCGCGCCGACCTTGATAACTGCTACGCCGCCTGCGAGTTTTGCAAGTCTCTCCTGGAGCTTCTCGCGATCGAATTCGCTTGTCGTCGTTTCGATTGCCGCGCGGATCTGCGAAACACGGTTCTTGATTTCCGTGGGGTCACCTGCGCCGTCAACGATTGTTGTGTTGTCCTTGTTTATCTTTACTTGACGTGCTCTGCCGAGCTGGGCGATCGTCGTATCCTTGAGTTCGAGTCCGAGTTCGCTTGTGATGACCTCGCCGCCTGTGAGGATTGCGATGTCGCGGAGCATATCTTTTCTTCTGTCACCGAAGCCCGGAGCCTTGACAGCAACGCAGGTGAATGTGCCACGGAGCTTGTTTATGATGAGAGTTGAGAGAGCCTCGCCCTCGACGTCCTCTGCGATGATAACGAGCTTCTTGCCTGCCTGAACAATCTGTTCGAGAAGGGGGAGAACTTCCTGAATGTTCGAGATTTTCTTATCTGTGATGAGGACATATGCGTCGTCGATAACGGCTTCCATTTTGTCCGTATCGGTTACCATATAAGGAGAAATGTAACCGCGGTCAAACTGCATACCTTCAACGACCTCGCTGCCCGTTTCTGCGGATTTCGACTCTTCAACTGTGATAACGCCGTCCGCTGTAACCTTTTCCATAGCGTCTGCGATGAGTCTGCCGATAACCTCGTCTCCTGCGGAGATTGTGCCGACTCTGGCAATGTCTTCTGTACCGTTTACCTTCTTTGAGTTTGCTTTGAGAGTTTCAACGGCGCGATCGACAGCCTTTGCAATGCCGCGACGGAGAACCATCGGGTTTGCGCCCGCCGTAACATTCTTCATACCCTCGCGGATGAATGCCTGCGCGAGGAGGGAAGCGGTTGTTGTACCGTCGCCTGCGGCGTCGTTTGTCTTTGTTGCAACTTCCTTTACGAGCTGCGCGCCCATATTTTCTGCGGGGTCTTCAAGCTCGATTTCTTTTGCGATCGTAACTCCGTCATTTGTGATGAGCGGAGCGCCGTATTTTTTGTCAAGAACAACGTTTCTGCCCTTCGGGCCGAGTGTTATCTTGACTGTGTCCGCGAGTTTGTTTACGCCTGCAAGAAGCGCGTTTCTTGCGTCTGTTCCGTATAAAATCTGTTTAGCCATAATAAAATCCTCCCGTTAAAATTATTCAACTATTGCAAGAATGTCGCCCATATTTACGATGATATATTCTTCACCGTCGAGCTTGACTTCCGTTCCCGCATATTTTGAAACGATGACCTTGTCACCGACCTTGACTTTTACTGCGACGGCTTCCTTTGCGCCGTCGTGCGATTCGCCGCTGCCGACAGCAACAACAACTGCGACCTGCGGTTTTTCTTTTGAAGCGGCGGCAAGAACGATGCCGCTCTTCGTTGTTTCTTCTGCTTCTTCCATCTTGACCACAACGCGGTCATAAAGGGGTTTGAGTTTCATAATAAAGACCTCCGTTTTATTGAATTTGAATTAAGTTTTCGATTTCAACTTTTAGCACTCATTTTATCTGAGTGCCAATTTCGTATCATATTTTACTATCATTTGCTCAAAAAATCAAGGGGTTTTTCAATATTTAACATAAAATTCATAAAATATTTTTGCCGAGTGCCAAAAATCGACCGCTTTTGCCCCTTTCCGAGGAATAAAGCGCCGCCTTGCCGAGTATTATTTAAGAAAAACCGTGAAGGGATAAGTGCAAAATGAAAGAATTCATCCATTCCGCCCTGCTGACGGCGCTTCCGCCCGTCATCCTTTTCTGCGGGGCATACTTTTTTATATACCTGCGCGGATTTTTCGTTTTTCATCCGATAAAAACGCTTGGGCTGATGTTTTCAGGAAAGTCAAAGCTGCGGGAGCTCTCTGTTTCGCTTGCGGGGGCGCTTGGCGTCGGCAATATTGTCGGCGTTGCGGTTGCGATAAGCCTCGGAGGGGCGGGGGCGGTGTTCTGGATGTGTGCCGCCGCCTTTGTGACAATGTCGCTGAAATACTGCGAAATTCTCCTCGCCGTCAGATACAGAAAAAAGTCGGGCGGGAAATACATCGGCGGACCTATGTATTATATGCGCGACGGAGTCGGCGGGAAAACGGGAAAGCTCCTTGCCGCGGCTTTTTCCGCGCTCGGTCTTTTCGGATCTGTCGTTATGGGGAATATTGTTCAGACGGGGGCGGCTGTCTCGTCCGTCAAGGAGGCGATAGGAGTTCCGAAGGCGGTGACCGGCGCGATATTCTGCGGGGTTTGTCTGCTCGTCGTTATGGGAGGGTTTACGGGGATCTCGAAATTCACATCGGTTGCCGTACCGCTTATGAGCGCACTTTATATAGGCTTTTCCGTTTACGCATTGATATATCGCAGGGAATTCATCCCGTCTGCGATCAGCGATATATTCTCATCCGCCTTTGATACGAAAGCCTTCGGCGGCGGAATTCTGGGCTTTCTTTTTTCGCCTGCGGTAAAGCAGGGAGTCGGCAAGGGGGCATATTCGAACGAGGCGGGAAGCGGCACCGCGCCTATGGCTCACGCGGGAGCGGACGCAGTCTCCCCGGCGGCGCAGGGCACGCTCGGGCTTTTCGAGGTGTTTTTTGATACGGTTCTTATGTGCACACTGACCGCGCTTGTCATTCTGACGTCCGGAGTGCCGCTCGGGGGAGAGGGAACAGAGCTTGTGATAACGGCGTTTTTCGTTTCCTGCGGGGTTGTTGCAAAATACGTAATTGCAATATCCGTTATGATCTTCGCCCTTTCGACGGTCATCTGCTGGGCGCATTACGGCACTACCTGCCTTGAATATTTTTCTCCGTCCAAAAAAGCCGGGCGGATATACCTGCTCGGCTACTGTTTTTCGGTTATGATCGGGGCGTTTATAAGCGAAAGTGCCGCTTGGGAACTTTCAGACATATGCGTCGTGCTTATGACGCTTATAAATCTTTCCGCGCTTATGCTGCTCGGAAAAAAGATCAAAGCGGAAACAGACGTCACGTTCCGGAGTCAAAAATCAAAGCCGAATCGCGTGCCGGACGCCGCTTTTTGCAGAAAATGCGGAAAAATATAATAATACAACTGTGTTATTTATCTTTTCAGTCTGCCGAGAACCCTTCCGAAGCATTTGAGATTGTCTCCCGCGCCGAAAACGATGTCATTATATTCGGGGTTGAGGGAGATGAGCCTGTCTCCGCCGAATTTTTTGAAATAGCTTTCGCCGTTGAGCATAAAGATGCCCAGCTCGCCTATATTGACTTCCTCCGCATTTGAAACGAGAAGAACATCCCCGTCATGATATTTCGGGTTCATACTGTTTCCGCGGACCCGTATTGCAAAGTCGGCAAGCTCGGTCGTTGGCGTGCCGTAAACGTTGATTTTCGAATAGCCGACGTCCGTATCAAGCGCGGTACCGGTTCCGGCTGAAGCGGCAATATCATAGAGCCTGAGAGAGAGAATTTTCTGCGGCTCGGGCGAGAACGCCTTCGGAGCTTTTTCGGAGAGCGTGCGCGTGTACTCCTTATTTATTATATAAAGCGACGTCTCTCTTCCGCTCTTATCCATAAGGCGGAGCTTCGTCAACACATCTTTCTCCTCCGGGGAAAGCGTTTCCTGCGGCGCGATGCCTGTCAGCATTTCGTCAACAGAGCAACCGAGCCCGCTTGCGAGAGCGAGGAGGGTTGAGAGCTTGGGGTCTGCCGTTGCCCCCGAAAGGAGCTTGTTCAGAGTACCGAGCGAGATCTCAGACTGCGCGGAGAGAGACTCGTTCGTCAGTCCCTTCTTCTTTTTTATATTTTTGACGTTTTCAAGCCAATTCATCGAATTTGCCTCCTCGGAACGTATTTTCACATCTGAAATTATATCACACGGTAAATCATTTGTAAACCCCTTTTGAGAAAAAAATTATATTTTAAGGTAAAATTTTTTCAAAATCTATTGACAATTACCGTCCGAGGTAGTATAATGGAGCCACAAGATTACCGCGAGCGGTAAAAAGAACGGAGAGATGAAGATGAACACACCCTTTTATCCTGAAAATTATGATATCATTGAAGGCTGCAAGGTTTATACCTTTTATGTAGAGCCGATGTATAAGGCGAATGTTTATCCGAAGAAGCAGCGCGCTTCGCTTCTCTCGTCGTTCAGAAATGCGGGAAACGCATTCCGCAAGGCTTTGACCAGAGCCGCTATGCCTTCGAGAAAGAACAGCGGCAGAGCTCGTTTGTCGGGAGAAATCTCCTTTTAATAAATTTCTTTTTCTTCATCGGAAAGCAGTGCGGAGGTGCGCCCGCACTGTTTTTTGTTTGAGAGGTGGTGTGCGGCTGTCGCACAGCTTTTGGAAAATTGCCGGGCGATGAACCGAAAATAGGCGCCCGGGCAAATAGGCGCACCTACAAAGACACCGTGTAATTGCGTTTTAGGCTCCGAATCAGAGCTCCCGCAATTGCTTTGGCAACCAGAAAAAATGAGCCGATGTACGGTGGCTGGGACTTGCGAGCCGCGTCCGGGGGGATGTTTCTGCGAAAAAGAGTCAACGGCACCCCTGCCGTAAGGGTGACCTAAAACACCGTTGATTTTCCCCGCTTGCGGAGGTATAATTGAAACACGGGCAGAAAAACGGCAAAAACGCGCAAACGCAACACAGAGTTTACATTTCGAACGTCCGGATTTATGGATTTTTCGGTCTGATACCGATATAATTTCGGCAGAATCAAACGCCGTACACGGAGGTAAATATGAATACGGGCGATAAACTTGCAAAGCTCAGAAAAGAAAACAATTACACGCAGGAGCAGCTTGCGGAGGTGCTTGGCGTATCGAGACAGTCGATAAGTAAATGGGAAAGCGGAATAATGTATCCCGAAACGGATAAGCTCATACGTATGAGCGAGCTTTTCGATTGCTCGCTTGACTATCTTCTGAAGGACTCAGAGGAGGAGAAAAACAAAGAGGAGGCGGTGTCCGAAGAAAAAGAAGATGCGCAGACGCCTTCGCTTCTCTCCGGACTTTTTCGGGAGAGAAAGAGCAAGACGATAGTATTCGGAATGCCGCTTTGGCATATCGGCAAAAACGCAAGAGGATTTTTTGCCGTCGGAATGAAGGCAAGCGGTGTGTTTGCTTTGGGACTCAAGGCAAGGGGCATTTTTTCGATGGGGCTTCTTTCGGTTGGTGTTATATCGATCGGACTTGTCTCTCTAGGACTTATTGCGTCCGGAATGCTGGCGATCGGAGCGTTCGCCGCGGGGGCGATCTCGGCTGGAATACTTGCGATCGGTGCCATAGCCTTTGGTGTGGTATCAATGGGTGCAATATCGACGGGAGGGTTTGCGATCGGCGCTCTGGCGACCGGAAAATATTTTGCCATTGGCGACAAAGCCGGCGCGATGATTGCCATAGGCGATACAAGCGCGTCCGGAACGGTTTACGAAACCGTTCGCTATGTCAACGGGCTTGACGCGGAGAAGGTCAGAACGTTACTTGACGAGATTGTTCCGAAATGGCTTTCGTGGGCAAAGGAAATAGCAAAGCTGTTTTTGTAAAAATGGCGTTGTCATAATACACAAAATAATTGCCCCCTGTTTGTGCAAACGGCGCGAAAAGGGGGCAAAACTTTATATGTTGTTGATTTTTTAACATTTTTTCGCTATAATAATATCTGTTTACGATAGGGGGTGTATTTATGAATAAGAAAACGATATTTCGCAGCCTGACGGCGGCATTGCTTGTTTTTGCGATGCTTTTTGCCTTTATGCCCTTGGCTTTTGCGGCGGAGGAGGAAGGCTTCGTTCTGACAGAGCTTCCGGATAATTCGTGGTCGCTCGAGCCGATACCGCTTTTGATTATCAAGATATCGTATGACGCAAACAAAAACGGCAAAAACGATTTTGACTCGTTGAACGGAAGAAAGCTCTATGGAGATAAAACTTCCGAATATTACGGCGAGCAATGGTGTTATTCGTCCGATAAATACTGGTATGACGCGTTTTTCTCAAAAAACAAGGATTCGATGAGAACTTATTATGAAGAGGTTTCGGGCGGCAGCTTTTATTTCTATCCTGCCGAAGAAACATATGAATCGGCAGAGACTCAGGGCGTCGCAAACGACGGAATCGTTGAAGTTGTCATTCCTTATAAGCACCCTATGGCAACGACGGGCGGACCGGATAAGGAAGACGCAACTTCAAGAAACGCTGCCTTGAAGGCGGCGGGGCAGTACGTTGATTTTTCGAAATTCGATAAAAACGGCGACGGTTACCTCTCGTACACCGAGCTGGCGATAGTATACATATGCGGAGGCTACGAAGCTTCCGCAAATTCCAGCAGACCGAGCGACAAGCTCGCCTTCGGTGTTCACGGTCATCACACGGGAAATACGGCTCAAAATATAAACGGAGTTTATGTCGGGGCGTCGTTTGTGCGCGTCGGCGAATATTATAGCTCAGAGGATCCGCTTGCTATCGGTACCATTGCACACGAGCTCGGACATTTTATCGGCGCACCCGACCTTTATGACAACGGCAGCGGCGTTAAATGGAACTATGTCGGCGACGTATCGCTTATGGCGTCAGGCTCCTGGAGTAACTATCCCGGTACAATAAGGGGGGCTTCGCCCGCATATCTTGACCCTTATAATGCGATAAGTTGCGGGCTTGTCAATGCGACGGAAGTCTTCTCCGACGGAGAATATATTCTCTATTCAAGAAACAGCAGCGCAGGCGCTTATAATATTCTCAAAATAAGCACTCCGGACCCGAACGAATACTATCTCGTTGAAAACAGGTATCACGCCTCCGGTTCAACCGAGTTTGACGCTCTCGAAAATTACAGCAACAACGCAATAATCATCTGGCATATCGATGAAAAATTCGCTTCGCAGCGGACGGGTGTAAACGCTTCCTCGAGCGGGCACGATCCCGGTGTTGTTCCTATGGGAATTTCGGCAATCGGCCCGACGAATTGCGGTTTCAGATATATAGCAACCTCGCAGGACGGCAGAAGCTATACCTTCGAAGCAAACTCCAAGGCTTATAAATTCCCCGTCAGCGGCACGAGCTTCACCTCGCTTACGGGCGATGACGCAAAGAATTTCAATCTCAAAATAGTAGTTGGCGACGTTGCAAAGGACGAGATGAAAGTGACTATTACGGGCGTTCCGAAGATTGCCCCGATGTACACGGTCAATCCCTCCGAAACAACGACAACCTCAATCACCATAGGCGGTAGGATAACGGACCTCTGCGGTGGCGATGTCAGAGAGATCAGACTGATTCTTTCAAAGAACGCAAATGCTACCGAGAAGGACGGCATCGTAAAAACTGTTTATCCGAATGCTGACGGAACATATTCCGCAACGTTTGACGGACTCGAATCCAACACAAAATATTTCTGCAAGGTGACGGTTTCCGGCAAAAACGGCGAAAGAGAAAGAACCGCAACCGCATTTACGAAGATCGAAAAGACGGCCCGGACGGATTATTATGAAATTTTCCTCTATAAAGGGCTTACTGCCGTTGAAAAGCGAAACCGCGTCAAGGTTAAGCCCGGGGAGACGTTTCAATATACGTTCCCTATGGAAAAGCGCGGCTATGCCTTCTGCGGCTGGTATCTCGATCCGGAATATAAAGAGCGTTATGATATGGGCTTTACGCAGACCGTCTGCGAGGACTTCACCCTCTATGCAAAATGGGTTGAAACCGGAATGGCGGCAAGCCTGAAGCTCGTCGGAGCGGAGTCAAAATACAAGCTCTTTGCCTGCGAGATTGGCGACAGCTTCGATGCGCCCGTTCCCGCAGAAAAGGCGGGCTATAAGTTCGTCGGCTGGTATAGCGACGAAGAGCTGACATTGCCTTATGATTTCGGGCAGACGGTTGATGAAGCGGGCGAGATAACGATCTATGCAAAATGGGAAAGCGACGGATCTTACAAGCCCGAAACAACAACGACCTCTCCGGCAGCTACAACAACCCCCGCGACGACAACAACCGTCGGCAGCACAACAGCGGCAGGCGGCGAAGGCGGTTGCGGGTCTGCTATGGGCGCGGGCGCGGCGGTTGCTTTGATCGGCGCTGTCGGCTTGACGCTTCTGGCAGGAAGAAAGAAAAAGGAATAACAGGAATTATATACAAATCCCCTCCGTAACAGGAGGGGATTTTTGTGTATATCCGGCGCAGACAAACCGAAAAACACGTTTTAAGCCGAAATATCTCTTGATTTGCCGCCTGCGCAGAGTTATAATAGAGATGATTTTGAAAAAGGAGATTACATATGAAGAAAAGACTTTTAAAATGCACGGCGTTTTTGGCTCTTGTTTTTGTAATGCTCTTGACCCTTATCCCGACGACGCTTTCGGCGGGGGCGCAGACGGCGCAGACTCAGGGGCGCAAGCCGATACCGCTTCTTGTTATCAAGGTTTCATATGACGCAAACAAAAACGGCAAAAACGATTTTGAGGATCCGAAAAGCGAACGTCTTTTCACAAGGCAGAGCTCAGAATATTATGGCGAGCAATGGTGTACTTCGCCGGATAAATACTGGGCTGATATGCTCTTTTCAGATGACTCAGGCTCCTTGAAAGCGTATTATAAAGAAATTTCGAACGGGAAGTTCTGGTTTTATCCTGCGGAGGAGAACAGCGGGGAGGTAAACGACGGTATTATCGATGTTGTTGTTCCGTATCCGCATCCGGTTGCGGTTGATGCCGGAAAAAATACGGCTGAGAACGAAACCTCGACACGCGCATCTCTTAAGGAAGCGGGAAAATATATTGATTTTTCAAAGTATGATAAAAACGGAAATTATGTTATAGAGCACGACGAGCTTGCCATAATCTTTGTAAATGGCGGCGGCGGTCCCGGATATGAGGAGAAGGGATTCCGCACCAGAGGGCATTATTGTCCTAAAAAGACTCCGACAACAGTAAACGGATACAGCGTTGGTGCGAGCTATGTGCGCCTCGACGAGGGAAGCGAGACGTTTAAGACCGTTGGTACAGTAGCGCACGAGCTGGGGCATTTCCTCGGCGCTCCTGACCTTTATGACACAACTGATACCAATACCTGGAATTATGTCGGATATAGCTCACTTATGGCTTATGGCAATTACGCAGATTATGGGGGGAAAAGACGGGGTCAGAACCCGTCATATATGGATCCGTACAGCTTAATTGCTTGCGGACTTCAGACCTCGCAGCTCGTAGTCAAAGACGGGGATTATGTTCTGTATTCGCGTGGCAGCGAGGAGGGAAAATACAATATCCTGCGGGTCAATACGGCAAGCCCGAAGGAATATTATCTGATAGAGAACAGGTATCACGAGGAGGGAAGTACCTCGTTTGACCCAATAGGCTCAAAGAATATGGCGGTTCTCATATGGCATATTGACGAGAGCGTGACGGAGCGCGCCGGTTTTGCTCCGGTTCACAGCAATTCGGGCAGAGAACCCGGAGTTGTTCTGATGGGACCCAAAGGGCTTACCGCGGGGGAATATGATGACGTTTACAGCTTCAGGCGTTCCGAGGGAGTTAATGATGCGGAAAGCTACACCTTTGAATCCGAGGCTACGAAATATGTATTCCCTTTAAGCGGCAGAAGCCATACGATGATCACAAAAGATGAAGGGCTTGGCAATGCCATAAAGATAACCGTCAATTCTCCTGCCGGCGATGAAATGACCGTCAGCATAACCCGCAATGACAAGCCCGCGCCGGAGTTCAACGCGAAATTGAGCGGGACGACAACAAGCTCGATCAGCTTCAGCGGGCAGGTCACGGAGGTTTTCAACGGCGACGTTACCGAAGCGAAAGCAATCATTTCGACACAGGAAAATCCGACAGAGGAGAACGGAACCTCAAAGACGGTTGTCCCCGGAAAAGACGGAAAATTTGATTTGGTTCTTGACGGGCTCAAGGAAAATACGAAATATTATATAAGAATTTCTGTAACGGGCAAAAACGGCACGCGAGAGAAATTGTTTACGGTATATACGGATTTTGAGAAAAAGCAGAACACAGATTTTTATTATCTGAATCTTTATAAAGGGCTTACCTCCGCCAACAGAGCGAACAAGGTTAAGATAAAGCCCGGCGAGCTGTTTGTTCAGTCGTTCCCTATGGATAAATTGGGTTACGATTTCTGCGGCTGGTATCTCGATCCGGAATATAAAGAGCGTTATGATATGGGCTTTACGCAGACTGTCTGCAAGGATATTTCTCTTTATGCCAAATGGGCGAAAAAGGGGACGACGGCAAGTCTGAAGCTCGTCGGAGCGGAGTCAAAATATAAGCTCTTTGCCTGCGAGACAGGCGACAGCTTCGATGCGCCCGTTCCCGCGGAAAAGGCCGGCTATAAGTTCGTCGGCTGGTACAGCGACGAAGAGCTGACATTGCCTTATGACTTCGGGCAGACGGTTGATGAAGCGGGCGAGATAACGATCTATGCGAAATGGGAGGAGGATGAATCTTACAAGCCCGAAACAACAACGACCCAACCTCCCGTAACGGAAGCGACAACACCCGCAGCTACAACAACGTCCGTAGCTACAACAACTCCCGCGACGACGACAACCGGCGGCAGTACAACAGCGGCAGGCGGCGAAGGCGGTTGCGGGTCTGCTATGGGTGCAGGCGCGGCGGTTGCTTTGATCGGCGCTGTCGGCTTGGCACTTCTGGCAGGAAGAAAGAAAAAGGAATAATAGGAATTATATACAAATCCCCTCTGTAACAGGAGGGGATTTTTGTGTATAGTCCATAAAAGCGAGGGCCGGTATTTGTGTAAACGGCGGAAAAGCCGCCCGATCGGTTGATTTTGATGCGGTGTTCTGATAAAATATATACAGGAAAGGATAGGAGGGATTTTATGGAGAGGAAAACATATCTTCGCGGCATAACGGTGGCTGTGCTTATCTGCGCAATGCTTTTTGCCTTTATGCCTTTGGCTTTTGCGGCGGATGACGGTTTTGTTCTGACGGAGCTTCCGGAGGCGCAAAATCTGATCGATCCGATACCGACGCTGGTTATCAAAATTTCATACGACCCGAACAACAACGGCGTAAACGATTACGATCCCCAAAACAGTACCCGCCTTTATGACGACAAAACCTCCGAATATTATGGCGAGCAATGGTGTTATTCGTCCGATAAATACTGGGCGGATATGATGTTTTCAGATGATCCCGGCTCGCTGAAAACGTATTATAAGGAAGTCTCCTGCGGCAGATTTTATTTTTATCCCGCAGAGGAGACGTATGCTTCCGAGGAAAGACAGGGCGTCATAAACGACGGAATCGTAAACGTTGTCATTCCGTACAAGCACCCGATGGCAGAGATGAACTCGGTTGTCGAGGTAAACGAAAAGGCAAATGAGGCGGCGCTCAGAGCGGCGGCGGAATACGTCGATTTTTCAAAATTCGATAAAAACGGCGACGGCAAGCTCTCTCCGGACGAGCTTACGATAGTTTTCATCAGCGGCGGAGTTGAGAGCTCACATTCGATCTCAAGGATAAACGATAAGCTTGTTTTCGGCGTTTGGGGACGCGAATCAACCGATAACGATCCTTTCAATATAGACGGGGTTGACGTCGGGGAGGTCTATGTTCTTATGGGAGAATATTATACGGCGACCCAGCCGTTGACGGTCGGCATCGTTCTTCACGAACTTGGACACGTCCTCGGCGCGCCGGACATTTACGATACGGGCGAGGGAGGCGGCGGATGGATGTACGCCGGCGATCTTTCGTCTATGTCATACGGGCAAAGCCTTGCCTATGACGGCGAGCCGCGCGGATCGTCATCATCATATATGGATCCGTTCAACGCAATATACTGCGGACTTATGGCGTCAACCGAGGTAACCTCCGACGGCGATTACACGCTTTATTCGCGTAGCAGTAAAAAAGGCGAATACAATATTCTCCGGATAAATACTCCGAACCCAAAGGAATATTATCTGATAGAAAACAGGTATCATAACAGCGGAGACACGAAGTTTGACGCGATAGACGCGGAAGATATGGGAGTAATGATATGGCATATTGACGAAAATATTCTCTCCGAGTTTTGGTACAACTCAAATACATACGGTATGGGTCACGACCCTGCCATCGTTCCGATTGGGACAACATCCTTGGGAGCGAGGTATCAATGCGGCTTCCGATATACTGAAGGTGCACCGGAGGACAGCTATATTTTTGAATCCGGAGCGAAGAGATACGGTTTTCCTTTCAGCGGAAAGAAATATACCTCGCTTACACCGGAGCAGGCAGAGGGCTTCAACCTCAAAATAACCGTAAAGAGCGGGCTCTCCTGCGAGATGACCGTCTCTGTCTCCGGCGTCGCGAAAATCGCTCCGGAATTTGAGGTAAGCGCGGAGAGCGTGCAGGCAGACTCGGTAACCTTCGGCGGAATGATAACGGCTCTTCACGGAGGCGATGTCAGCAGTATAAAGCTGATACTTTCAGAAAATGAAAACGTGACGGAGGAAACCGGCACGGTCAAAACGGTATCTCCGAACAAAGACGGAACGTTTTCCGTCTCGTTTGACGGGCTTTCTCCGGACACGGAATATTTTTGCAGGGCGATCGTCTCCGGCAAAAACGGAGACAGCGAGGGCACGGCGAATGCCCGCACGCTGCAAAAACCCGTGACGACCACGACCGCTATGGAGACAACAACGACAATAACAGCTCCGGCGCAGACAACAACGCCTGCGACGACGACAACCGTCCGCAGTACAGCAGCGGCAGGCGGCGAAGGCGGTTGCGGCTCCGCTGTTGGCGCAGGCGCGGCGGTTGCTTTGATCGGCGCTGTCGGCTTGGCACTTCTGGCAGGACGGAAAAAAGAAAGATAAGCAGCTATAAAATTCCCCGATTCCGTATTCGGAATGGGGAATTTTTTCTTTGGCGCTTTCATATACATTTATCAACAGAAAATATGTTGGAGGCGTCATCTTGAAGGATATTGCAATAGAACGTGCTATGGCACTGGGAGAATACATAGCGGAGAACAACGCAACCGTGAGAGAGACGGCGAGGGTTTACAGAGTCAGCAAATCGACTGTACATAAAGATGTTACGGAGAGACTCGCCGTTTTTTCGCCTGTGCTTGCGGCAAGGGTCAAAGAGGTGCTTGAAAAGAATAAGTCTGAAAGACATATGCGCGGGGGCGAGGCAACAAAACGCAAATATTCGGAGCTGAAAAAAGAAAAGGAACACGAAGAATATACAAAAGTATAAAATCGAAAAGCCTTGATTTATCAGGGCTTTTTTGAGTTGAGACGGGAAACGCATTTTTGCTTTCCGGATTGATTGAGAAGGGAGGCGGAAGGGAGACCCGTCCCATACAACGACCACGCCTCATCCACCGCTAAAGCGGTTCCCCTTCTCCCGCGGGAGAAGGCAATATAAAGTTTGCTCAAATAAATAACCGAAGTTTCTTTTGCCCTGCACATCGATGAAGTGGTGTCGGGACGGGATTTGCTGGTTTGCGCAAGCAATCGGGGCAAGCCTCGCCGAGAGGGGCAAAGAGACCCGTCCCCTACATTGCAATGCCCGTATAGCGGGCAAAGAAATATCCGCAAAAACCAATAACCGAACTTGTTGCCTACTTTCTTTTCAGGCATAGCAAAGCAACAAACAGAGATGAAAAATCATCTCCGTTTGCTTATTATAAGATTTGCACAAAACAATTATTGAAGTTTCTTTTGCCTACTTTCTTTTCAGGCATAACAAAAGAAAAACAGAGATGAAAAATCACCTCTGTTTGTTTATTATAAGATTTGCATAAAACAATTATTGA
>DLLG01000018.1:46244-74617 GCA_002479075.1 Clostridiales bacterium UBA7568 | reverse complement strand
GAAAAGTACGGTCAAAGAAAAGAATGGTTAGGAAAAGAAAACCGCCCCTTGGGGGCGGTTTGTCTTTTTAGTTTTCGTAAACTTTGCGTTTGATATAAGAAGTGTGGAGCACTTCGTGAGCCTTGTGACTGCCGGGCTTCTCAAGGAATTCCTCATAGAGCTTGAGTACTGCGGGGTTATCCTGAGATTTGCGGTAAGTGAGAAGGTTCTTATCAGCGTTGTAAAGAACGGAAGCACGAACGGACTTGAGGTCGATTTCAGCTTTTGTCTTTGCGCTCTGAACGGGCTGACCGCCGCCGTTTACACAGCCGCCGGGGCAGCACATGACTTCAATAAAGTCAACATCGACTTCGCCGTTTTTGACCTTATTGAGAAGCTCTTTTGCGTTCTTTGTACCGCTTGCAACTGCAACCTTGACAGTTGCATCGCCGAGCTTATACGTTGCGTATTTGATTGGAGCTGTGCCTCTGACTTCTTCGAAGTCAACCTTCTCAAGCTTTGTGCCGAGAACGACTTCCGCAGCCATACGGAGAGCAGCTTCCATAACGCCGCCCGTTGCCCCGAAGATTGCGCCTGCGCCGGAACCTATGTCGAACGGAGCGTCATATTTTTCATCGGGAAGAGTTTTATAATCAATTCCTGCTTTTTCGATCATACGAGCGAGCTCTCTCGTCGTGATTGCGTAGTCAACATCAAAAATACCGTTGCCTGCTGCGCTCTGATCGGGACGGCGGCATTCGAACTTCTTCGCTGTGCAGGGAATTGCGGAAACGAATACGATATCCGCAGGGTCGAGGCCCATCTTCTTTGCATAGTAAGTCTTGTACATAGCGCCGAACATCTGCTGAGGAGACTTGCAGGTTGAGAGGTTGTCCGTGAATTCAGGGAAATAATGCTCACAGAATTTGACCCAACCGGGTGAGCAGGAGGTCATAAGCGGGAGATTCTTCTTGTTTGTGAATCTGTCAAGGAATTCCGTAGCTTCTTCAAGGATTGTGAGGTCGGCTGTGAGGTTCATATCGTATACGCCGTCAAAGCCGAGGCGCTTTGCAGCCGCAACGAGCTTGCCCTCTGTATCCGTACCGGGAGCATAACCGAAGCATTCGCCGATAGTTGCACGGATTGAAGGAGCCATACAGATCGCAACGTGCTTTGTCGGATCGCTTATTGCTTCAAATACGTTTGCTGTATCGTCCTTTTCATAAAGCGCACCGACGGGGCAGGCAACAACGCACTGTCCGCAACCGACGCAAGCCTGCGTCATAAGGGGCTTTTCAAAGGGAGAAGCGACGTGTGTATCAAAGCCTCTGTCAAGAGAGTTGATAACGCCGATGCCCTGTTCGTTACAAGCCGCTATGCAGCGACGGCAAAGGATACATTTGTTATTGTCACGGATGATAGAGGGGGAGCTTGTGTCGAGCTCGTAATGAATCTTCGAGCCGGCATAATAATCTTCGTCGTCAACTCCGAGGTCGGAGCAGAGTTTCTGAAGCTCGCAGGTCTGGTTTCTGACGCACGAAAGACATTTTTTCTCGTGTGTGGAGAGTACGAGCTGAAGATTGAGCTTTCTGTTCTTACGAACTTTTTCTGTGTTTGTGAATATTTCCATTCCTTCGTTTACAGTTGTAACGCAGGCGGTCATAAGACCTCTTGCGCCCTTGACTTCAACAAGGCAGAGACGGCAAGCGCCGATCTGGTTGATGCCCTTGAGATAGCAAAGCGTGGGAATGTCTATATGTGCCGCACGGGCAGCTTCGAGGATAGTCGAGCCTGCGGGAACGGCAACGGGTATACCGTTGATCTTTACATTTACTATGTTTTCCATTTATCACGCAGCTCCTTTCTTACTGTTTATAAATAGCTTTGAATTTACAGGTTGCGATACAAGCGCCGCACTTAACACACTTCGCACCGTCAATGATGAGATACGGAAGCTTTTTGCCTTCCTTGATCTCGCCGTTTGCATTGACGCGGATTGCGTCTGCGGGACAACCCTTAGCGCACATTTTGCATCCGATACATTTATCTGTATCGATATGATACTGAAGCAGCTTCTTGCAGACGCCTGCGGGGCACTTCTTATCAACAATGTGAGCTATGTATTCGTCACGGAAGTAATGAAGAGTTGAGACAACGGGGTTCGGCGCTGTCTGACCGAGACCGCAGAGGGAAGTGGACTTGATGTAGTTGCAGAGCTCTTCGAGCTTGTCAAGGTCTTCCATCTCGCCGTTTCCGCTTGTGATTTTGTCAAGAAGCTCAAGAAGTCTTCTTGTACCCGTGCGGCAGGGAACGCACTTGCCGCAGGATTCATCGACAGTAAATTCAAGGAAGAATTTTGCGATGTCAACCATACAGTTGTCTTCGTCCATAACGATAAGACCGCCGGAGCCCATCATCGAGCCGATTGCGAGGAGGTTATCGTAGTCGATAGGTGTGTCAATGAGGGAAGCAGGGATACAACCGCCGGAGGGACCGCCTGTCTGAGCGGCTTTGAACTTCTTGCCGTTCGGGATGCCGCCGCCGACATCTTCGATGATCTCGCGGAGCGTTGTTCCCATCGGAACTTCAACAAGACCTGTGTTCGTTATCTTGCCGCCGAGAGCGAATACCTTTGTGCCCTTGGATTTTTCAGTACCCATAGATGCAAACCAGTCTGCGCCCTTGTTTATGATCTGCGCGATGTTTGCAAGCGTTTCAACGTTGTTGATGATTGTAGGCTTGCCGAACAGACCCTTGACAGCCGGGAACGGAGGACGCGGATGAGGCTCGCCGCGCTTGCCTTCGATGGAAGCGAGGAGCGCCGTCTCTTCGCCGCATACGAACGCGCCTGCGCCGAGACGGAGAGTAATATCGAAATTGAAGCCCGTGCCGAAAATGTCCTTGCCGAGAAGACCGTATTCGCGAGCCTGGTTTATAGCGATCGTGAGACGTTCAACTGCGATCGGATACTCGGCTCTTACATATATATAGCCTTCGTCTGCACCGATAGCGTAGCCTGCGATTGCCATAGCTTCAAGAACTGCGTGCGGGTCGCCTTCGAGAACGGAACGGTCCATAAATGCGCCGGGGTCGCCCTCGTCCGCATTACATACAACGTATTTCTTGCCGGCGGGCTGGTCGGCTGCGAATTGCCATTTTCTGCCTGTCGGGAAGCCTGCGCCGCCACGACCGCGGAGACCGGAAGCGAGGATCGTATCGATAACTTCCTGCGGCTTCATTTCCGTCAGAACCTTACCGAGCGCCTGATAACCGTCTGTTCCGATATATTCATCGATGCTTTCGGGGTTGATGACACCGCAGTTGCGGAGAGCGACACGATGCTGCTTTTTATAGAACTTTGTATCGGAGAGGGAGTGAACCGTTTCGGTCACGCCTTCGTCTGTTTCCTTATGAAGAAGTCTTTCAACAAGTCTTCCCTTGAGGAGGTGCTCCTCAACGATTTCTTTAACGTCGTCAACCTTGACGTGAGAATAGAATGTGCCTTCGGGATAGATGATCATAATAGGACCGTTTGCGCAGAGTCCGAAACAACCCGTCTGAACTATCTTGACCTCATCCGAAAGACCTGCGAGCTCAAGCTCTTTTGCCATTGCCTCGCGTACTGCAACGCTACCGGACGATGTACAGCCTGTACCGCCGCAGATGAGTACATGTGAACGTACCATTTTTTAAAGTCCTCCTTATTTTTCGATATTTCCTATTGTATATTCAACGACGGGTTTTCCGCCTTTGATGTGCTTTTCCATAACCTCAAGTGCCTTTTCGGGCGTCATTTTGACATAAGTAACCTTGTCCTCGCCGGAGTGATAAACCTCAACGATGGGTTCGAGATGGCAAACGCCGATGCAGCCTGTCTGCGTAACGGCAACGGTGCCGTTGAGACCTGCTGCGTCAACAGCTTCGACAAAAGCGCTGAGAACGGGACGTGCGCCTGCCGCTATGCCGCAGGTTGCCATACCGACAACGATTCTTGTTTCACCTGTTTCTTCGCGGAGAGCAACCTTGTTTTTCATTTTGTCTCTGATTGCTGCAAGTTCTGCAAGTGTTTTCATAAGTTTGTCCTTTCTTTATATTTTATAAATTTTCGATTTTCAGTTGTTGCCGATTTCCGAATAGCTTTCGGAAAGATATTCCCTGAGCCAGAGAATGACCTCGGGCGAACCGAGCGGAGCATCTCCGAGGATCTCCCGCATTTCCTTCGTTGAGAAAGCGACCTCGCCTCCCGGCAACCTGTGTGTGAAGATAAAATCAATATCCTCCGCACCCTGCACAAGCACGCACAGAGTGCCTATAATATCCCCGAGGGGAATATAGTCTATGCTTTTTTTGTTGAACGACGCAAAAACCTCCGTGCCGTGGTCCTTGTATTCCGTTTCGCTCCTCGATCTGATCGAAAAGCTGCCGCCCGTCATCTCCGCCTCCATTTTCAGCAGAGGTAATCCAAGACCGACTTTTCTCGTCGTTCTTGTCGTTGTGAACGGGTCTGTGACACGGGAAAGAAAGTCCGCCGTCATACCCTTGCCGTCGTCGGCTATCTCAAATGAAAGCGTGTCTTCCGTTTCATCTATCGATATCCTGACAAGAGTTGCATTTGCCTTGACGGAGTTTTGCGCTATGTCGAGAATGTTGAGTGAAAGTTCTCTCATTTTTCGGAAAGAGCCTCTATCAGTTTTCTCCGAACGAGATCGGAGCTGTACGGCTCATCCTCCAATTCAATATAGTTTTTCGCTTCATTTATATCCCAGAGATAATGAGCATCGGAGTCTGTCAGTATGCGCTTGCCGGAAAGACTGTATTTTTCGATATACGCGGCGGCGTTTTCTCCGTCACGAAATTCAATAGCCGAAAAATGTGGTGTCTCCGGTACACAGCCGAGAGCGGCGATTATGCCGTTTTCGTCTCTGTCTATATGAGCGGGGAACACGGCTGCGCCGTATTTCCTTGCAAGCCGCACGGCTTCTTCCATCGAGAGGGTCGATGCGTTGAGAAGAAGATGCTCCTCCTCGCCGATGACGTTGTCCTCTTCGTCAAGAATAAGCTGATCTCCGAAAATGTCTTTCCTGTTTTTATAAAGAATACGGAACGACTGATATTCGCCGTCAAATTCCTCTGCCGCCTCAAGCGACGGAAACAGGCAGACGATATGAACATCCTCCGCCGTAGTCAGCTCCATTCCCGCAATCGGAACGATCCCGTGTCGTCTTGCCGCCGCAAAGAATGCGCGACAGTTTTTTGTGCTGTTGTGATCCGTCAGCGCGACTATTCCGAGACCGTTTATCGCCGCCATACCCGCAATGTTGCAGGGTGTCATATCGTTGTCGGCGCAGGGGGAGAGACAGGAGTGAATATGGAGGTCGTAATAATATCTGCTCATTTTATCATTTGCGACATCGCGACGCAGAATTCATATATCGGAAGCTCCGAGGAGAGAAGGTTTATCCCCTTTTCCTTTGCAACGGAAATAACCTCATCCGGTACGTAGCTGCCTTCGCATATGACCGCTGCCGCCGTATCCGCAAGGGATGCAACCGCAACAACGTTTACGTTTGTCATAACCGTTGCCCAGACGGAGCCTTCCTTTGCTCTGCCCATAACCCAGCTGAGAAGGTCTCCGGCATAGCCGCACAGAACCTCTCTCTCGGGGGCCGGCATCGAAAGCACCCGCAGACCGAGACCTTCGGATAATTCCTTTACTGTCATTTGTTGCCTCCAGACGGTTTTTCTTCATTACGGATACTGTCAAGCTCTTTCCGCATAAATACGATACATTCCTCGATTCTGGCGTCGCCTCGGACAATGTCCGAAGCGAATGCGCTGCAAGTCGGCGCGCCGCACGATCCGCAATCGATTCCGGGAAGACGCTTCCGTATTCTTTCTCTTTCGCTCATCATTTTTATGGAGGTGTTCATATCCTCCCCGAGCGAAACGGGATTATACTCGACCTTGTCTTTAACGGAGAATTCTTCGGGAACCGCTTCGTCACCGTCGGGAGCCCTGTTCTGAGAAACGGGCAGATAGCGACGGAGAGAGCTGAGTCTTGCTTTTGCGATGAACGGGTTTGCAACCGTCATCACACCGCCGACGCAGCCTCCGGGGCAGGCGTCCAGCTCCACGAATTCAAGCTTGGGAAATGCTCCGTTATCCATTTCCTCAAGCACTCGCATAACATTTTCGATTCCGTCGGCGGCGAGGTACTTGTCGTTGAAAATCGCCGTCGCTTCTCCGCCCGAGCTTGCCCAGCCCAGACCGATCATTCCGGTGCGAGAGACCGGAACGGATGCCGTTTGTTTTTTCATTATGCCGATAAGCTCAAAATAAATATCGGATATCGAAACAACAAAATCGATATTCGTTTTGCCGCTTTCGGCGCGGTTTTTTACATAGCTTGCCTTTGCGGGGCAGGGAGAGATGAACACCGCCGCGATGTCCTCTTCCTTAAGGGAAGGATTCTTTGCCATAGCGGAGCGCTTTGCCTCCATCGCCGCTATCTCCATCGGGGGGAGGATCGGCAGGAGGTTTCCCGCAAGATAAGGATAGCGGAGAGATATCAGCCTTTCTATGACCGGACAAGCCGACGATATGACAGGCATTGAAATATCCTTCTGCTTCATATATCTTCTTGTATAATCGGAAACGATCTCCGCAGATCGCGCGACCTCATAAATGTCGTCAAAGCCGTAATCCAGAAGTCCCGAAAGCACATAATCGATGTCATCGAGATTATCAAACTGACCGAACAGCGCGGGTGCCGGAACGGCTATCTTCCATTTGCCCTTCGGAATGTCCGAGAGCTTGTCGCACGAGGCTTTCTTGGCTTTGTAAGGACAGACGCGGATGCACTCTCCGCAGTCAATGCAACGTGACGCGTTTATTACGGCGTGACCGCCGCGGATTCTTATCGCTTCGGTCGGGCAATGCTTTAAGCAATGCGTGCAGCCTTTGCATTTGTCAACGTTGAGAGACACGGAATGTTTATAAGGCATAGGATCGATCCTTTCTTTGCAAAAGCAAAATTCAGGTGTTGACCGTCATCGTTATTTTAGTTCCTTTTCCGAGCTCGGATTCAATCTTCATCGAGTCCGTATTGCGCTTCATATTGGGCAAGCCCATTCCCGCTCCGAAGCCGAGGCTGCGAATGTTTTCCGGGGCTGTTGAAAAGCCTTCTCTCATTGCAAGCTCTATATCGGCAATGCCGGGACCGTTGTCGTCCAATACCATTTCTATTTTGTCCGGGAATACGGTTACGGTCGCAATTCCGCCGCCTGCGTGAATGACCATATTTATTTCGCCTTCATACATAGCGATTGCAACTCTGCGGATAACGTCCGGCGCAAAGCCGAGCATACGCAGATTTTTCTTGACCGTTACCGACGCTTCGCCCGCGGAGGTAAAATTTTCTCCGCTTACGTCAAAAACGAACTGAAGCGGCTCGCTCATAGGCTTTCCGTCTTTCCGAGACCGCCGGAATAAAGAATTCCGCAAGCCTCAAACATACGTAGGGGCGTTGTCATAACGACGATCCCCGCCTCCTCTGCGAGAGCGAGCATTTCGTCTGTCGGAAGTTTGCTTCTGACAAATACGATACAGCGCATATCCATCATCTCGGCAGTTCTGACCACCTGCGGGTTTACAAGCCCCGTGAGGAGTACCGCCTGATCCTTTACAAATGCGAGAACGTCGCTCATCATATCGCTTCCGCAAGCGGAGCAGACTTCAGAGGACGCTTTGTCCGCGCAGGATTTTATCTGTGCGCCGAGAAGCTCGGCTACCCTTGAAATTTTCATACAAATCTACCTTTCGAAGAAAGCGGATTATTCGTATTTTTTAAGTATTCCGGGAATATCGGCAACTGTAAGTCTGCCGTATACCTCGCCGTTGACTGTAAGTACGGGAGCGAGACCGCAAGCGCCTATGCAGCGTGTCGCCTCAAAGCTGTACTTTCCGTCCGGGGTTGTTTCGCCGGGAGCGATGCCGATGATCTCCGTGATCTTGTCTGCAATCTGACCGGAACCTTTGACGTAGCAAGCTGTTCCGAGACAAACTGCAATTGCAACTCTGCCTTCCGGGTTGAGCTTGAACTGAGAATAGAACGTAGCGACTCCGTATATTTCGGCAAGCGAAACATCGAGTCCTTCTGCGATCATTGTCTGGACCTCTATCGGCAGGTAACCGTAGATTTCCTGGGCGCCCTGAAGAACGGGAAGCATATTACCCTGCATACCCTTGTACTTTTCGATCAGCTCGAAAAGCTTTGCCTTTTGTTCTTCTGTGCCGTTGAATGTGACTGTCGTCATTTTCTTTTTCATAACTGAGAATTGAGCCCTCCTGTGTTTTATTCGCTGCGTGCCGCAGACCCGGAAAAATCCGCGCCACGCATACACGCTTGATATCATTATACTATATATCGATATAAATATCTATACTTTTTCGAAAAAAAGTATCAGAAAAACACGGTTTTATGCCGGAATTCCCGCATAAATTTGTTCCGCCGCAGACATAAACCGGCATTGCACGGGCTTAATTCTTGCGTTTGAAAATTATACAAATGAATAAAATAAAAGAACGCCGCAAATTACGGCGCTCTTTTGATTATACAATTGTATTATTTCCCAACGATATGGAATGCGAACCCGCCGATTTCGTCCTTGAAATAGACGAATTTCAGCTTGCCCTTGTCGTCATAGGATGCCGTTGACATATCGGCGGCAAAGCCCTGATTTTCAAGGAAGGCGAGGGCGCGGAAGGGGAAGTTGCAGCCGACGGCGATGTGACCGTTTGTGCCGCGATAGGGGCTTTTCATAACCTCAAAGAGCGTTCCCGCAAAGATACCGCCGGTTCTTTCGTCGGGGGTGAGCATTGCGAAGCGGCAAAGCTTATCGACTGTCGCGCGGCAGTCGTTCTCGTCCTTTGCATTGATTCCGATGTGCTTGAGGAAGAAACCGTGCATTTTGGCAACTGCCTGATATGTCAGACGGGTGATTTCCTCATAATTTTCGCTCTTTATAAGCGACTCCTTGACCATAAAGCTGCCTCCGCAGGCAACAACGCAGGGCAGGGAGAGATAATCCATCATATTGTCAAGGCTGACGCCGCCCGTCGGCATAAAGTGCAGACCCTTATAGGGGGCGGACATAGCTTTGATTGCCGCCGCACCGCCGTTTGCTTCTGCGGGGAAAAACTTTACCGTATCAAGTCCGAGAGCCATAGCCTGCTCCATTTCGCCGCAGGTCGCGCAGCCGGGAACGACAGTCACTCCCTTCGAAAGACAGTACTTGACGTTTTCGGGGTTGAAGCCGGGGGAGACGATAAATTTCGCGCCCGCTTCGACCGCCGCGTCGGCCTGCTCGCGTGTCAGAACCGTTCCCGCGCCGACGAGCATTTCGGGGAGCTCCTCCGTAATTCTTCTGATAGCTTCTGCCGCTGCTTCCGTGCGGAAGGTGATCTCCGCGCACATAATGCCGCCCTTCATAAGCGCTTTGCAAAGCGGAACTGCCTTTTCTGCATCCTCGATCTTGACAACAGGCACAATTCCGCAAAGCTCTATTTGCTTTAATACGTCGTTCATTGTATTATAAAACCTCCGTTTTCGGCGGACATTCCGTCCGCAAATATTTTGCGACTAAATTATATAATATTTTATTGCATTTGTAAAGATTTTATTGTATAATTTATTCGGAAACCGCTTGCGCCGCCGATTTCGGGCGGTTTGCGGCGGAAAAAAGTATAATTTTTTGAGGAGACGGCTATGAATAAATTTATGGACGACGATTTTTTGCTCGACTCCGAGGTTGCGCAAATGCTCTATCACACATATGCGGCGAACCTGCCGATAATCGATTATCATTGCCATATCGATGCGGCAGACATAGCGAATGACAAGCGTTATGAAAACATAACGGAGCTCTGGCTCGGCGCAGACCATTACAAATGGAGAGCTATGCGGTCGTGCGGGATAAGCGAACGTCTTATCACGGGCGACGCATCGGATTATGATAAATTTGAGGCGTATTGCTCGGCGATGCCGTCGCTCATCGGAAACCCGCTTTATCATTGGTCGCATCTTGAGCTCCGTCGCTACTTTGATTTCGACGGAATCCTCTGCCCCGATACCTGTCGCTACGTATGGGAGCTGACAAAAGAAAAGCTCGCAGAGCCGGAAATGAGCGCAAGGGGAATAATGAGACAGTCAAACGTCAAGCTCATATGCACGACAAACGACCCGACCGAAAGCCTTGCTCATCATATAGCCATTAGAGAGGACAGAGATTTTGATATTCCCGTTCTCCCCGCCTTCCGTCCGGACAAGGCGATGTATGTCGAAAGAGCGGAATTCGCTCCTTATATAAAGAAGCTTTCCGAATGCTCCGGCACGGAGATAAAGGATTTTGCAACTCTTTGCGACGTTCTCGAAAAGAGAATCGAATATTTTGACATTCTCGGTTGCCGCACGGCGGACCACGGTATGGACGATACGATCCTCTTTGACGGTTCCGTTACGGCTTCGCAGGCGGAAGCGGCGGCAGAAGTTATTTTCCGCAGAGCGGCGGCAGGCGAAAAAGTCGACTCCGAAACGGCAAGAATATACAGAAGCGCGCTTATCCGCAAGCTCGCAAAGCAGTATACGAAGCGCGGATGGGTTATGCAGATACATTTCGGTGCGCTGAGAAATGTCAGCCCCGCAATGTTCGGCAAGCTCGGTCCCGACGCAGGCTACGACACGATCCACGGCGGCAGCGGCAGGATAGCTTCGCTTGCGGCAATGCTCGGCGCGCTTGAAAACGAGGCGATTCTCCCGAAGACGATAGCATATTCGCTCAACCCCGCAGAAAACACGGCTGTTGCGGCGCTCATCGGTTGCTTCCAGCGCACGGGGGACGAGATGGAGGGGCTTCAGTGTATGCCCAAGATGCAGCAGGGTAGTGCCTGGTGGTTCAACGACCATATCGACGGGATGAAAGCACAGCTTACGACCCTTGCGGCGCAGTCCGCTCTCGGAAAGTTTGTCGGTATGACGACGGACTCCCGCAGCTTCCTCTCCTACACGCGCCACGAATATTTCCGTCGCGTGCTTTGCTCTGTGCTCGGAGGCTATGTCGAAAGAGGCGAATATCCGCTTGACGTCGACGCGCTTGCGCAGATGGTCTGCGATATCTGCTATAACAACACAAAGGATTTCTTTGAATTCAGAGTTGTTTAAAAACGTCTTGATTTATACGAAAGTATAAAACCGAAAACCGAGACGTCATCAATAAAAAACGAAAAAGAAGGTAAATTATAATGTCAGAAGGCTGCACACACGATTGCTCATCCTGCTCGCAGAACTGCGCGTCAAAACAGGGCGGAGCACCCACATTTGAAAAAACAAACGATCTCTCAAGAATAAAGAAAACGATTGCCGTTGTCAGCGGCAAGGGCGGCGTCGGAAAGACGCTTGTTTCCTCTATGCTCGCCGTTGAGCTTCACAGAAGAGAGCTGAAAACCGCAATCATCGACGCGGACGTAACAGGTCCTTCGATACCGAAGGCGTTCGGACTGAAAGGCCTCTGCGAGGCGGCTCCGCTCGGCGGGATTATGCCCGTAAAAACGACGACGGGAATCGAGACGGTCAGCGTAAATCTTCTCCTTGAAGATACCTCGTCTCCTGTTCTCTGGAGAGGCCCCGTTATTGCCGGAATGGTCAAACAGTTCTGGACGGACGTCATCTGGGGAGATGTTGATGTTATGGTCATAGACTGCCCGCCCGGCACGGGAGACGTTCCGCTGACGGTGTTCCAGTCGATCCCCGTTGACGGAATCATAATCGTTACAAGCCCGCAGGATCTCGTTTCGCTGATCGTTTCAAAGGCTGTCAATATGGCGAAGCTGATGAATATTCCGATAATCGGTATCGTTGAAAATATGAGCTATGTCGAATGTCCCGACTGCGGAAAGAAGATCGAGGTGTTCGGCAAGAGTCATACCGAGGAGACTGCAAAGCAGTTTGGAATTCCCGTTCTTGCGAGAATACCGATAAATCCCGAGCTTGCGTCGCAATGCGACAAGGGCGTGATAGAGCTGTTCGAGGGCGGCTGGATGTCTGCCGTTGCGGACGCCGTCGAGGCACAGCCGACAAGAGAAAGATGACGGCGGAAACCGTCATAACCGATATGGACTCCATAGGGGCAAGGCAGGCGGCGGAGCTTGAAAAACGTTGCTTTTCCTGCCCCTGGGAGCTTGAAGAATATGAAAAATCGAGACAGCGTGACGATTTCACCTGTCTCTGCGCTTATATCGGCGGGGAGTTTGCCGGATTTCTTATGGCGTTTCACGTCCTTGACGAGTGTCACCTCCTTGACATTGCGACGGATGAAAAATTCCGCAGGCAAGGCGTTGGGGCGGCGCTTATCCGCGAACTTATGAAAAGAGCGGGGGAGAAGGACGGCAGCGTAATTTATCTGGAAGTCAGAGAGAAAAACCAAGCCGCAAGAGGACTTTACGAAAAGTTTGGCTTTGTCCCCGTCGGCAAGAGAAAAGATTATTACAAATATCCGACGGATGACGCCGTGCTTTACACGCTCACGCTCGGAGAGGAGAAACATTGAAAATACTCGGAATTGAAAGCTCGTGCGACGAGACTGCCGCCGCCGTGCTTGAATGTGAGAACGGAAAATTTACCGTTCTCTCGGATAAGGTTGCCTCGCAGATTGAAATGCACGCCCGCTACGGAGGAGTCGTTCCGGAAATCGCAAGCAGGGCGCATTGCGAGATAATATCGAAAATAACGTATGATGCGCTTTCCGAAGCAGGCGTAACGATAGCGGATATCGACGCAATCGCCGTGACGGCTTACCCGGGACTTATCGGGGCGCTTCTCGTCGGCGTGAATTTTGCAAAGGGACTTGCGTATTCGAGCGGGAAGCCGCTTGTCGCTGTTGACCATATAAAGGGGCATATTGCGGCAAACTACGTTTCCGAAAACCGTCCCGAACCGCCGTATATCGCCTTTGTTGCGTCCGGCGGGCATACGTCGATTGTAAGAGTCAACGGCTACGACAGCCACACCGTCATCGGCGGAACGAGAGACGACGCTATGGGCGAGGCGTTTGATAAGGTTGCGAGGGTTATGGGTATGCCGTATCCCGGCGGTGCGGCTATGGACAAGCTTGCTTATGAGGGAAAGGCGGTCCTGCCGTTTCCGTCTGCGGCGATACGCGACGATTCGCTCGACTTCTCGTTTTCGGGAATTAAAACGGCTGTTCTGAACTACATAAATTCGACGGCGCAGAAGGGCGGAGAGCTGAACCGGGCAGATGTTGCGGCGAGCTTCTGCCGCGCGGCTGTTTCTTCGGTATCGACAAAGCTCTCGCTTGCGATTGACCGCAATCCCGATATAAAAGCGGTTGCGCTTGCGGGCGGCGTTGCGGCGAACTCTCACCTGCGCGCGGAGATGGAAAAGCTCTGCAAATCGAAGGGGCTTCCGCTCTATTATCCCGAGAAAAAATACTGCGGCGACAACGCCGTGATGATTGCCGTTGCGGGGTACTTTGAGTATATCAAAGGTAACATCGCGCCCCTTTCTTTAAACGCCGAAGCGGCGCGTTTTGAGGACGTGTGACAGGAATATTTACCTTTTTTTCGGCTTCTCCGGTTTTCCACAGACTGTTGATAAAATTTTGAAAAAACTTCTTGCGGATGTCGGATGCGGGCGAAAAAGCAGGAAAATACTGCAAAACTGTGTGGAAAAGCTTGTGGATAATGTGGAAAAACAGTTGTATAAAATGAGAGATTTCGTGTTGAAAACGAGAAAACACGATATATTCTTTTTCGGCAACGTAAATCAAATTTACAAATCTTTGCGAAAGGCGCAAATGCAAATATGAAGATAGAATTCAATTTCGGCACGTCCGTTCTGGCTCTTCCTGCGGATGTTAAAAGGTACATAAGCAGCGCGGGAAAAAGCGAGCTCGCCGTGCTTCTGGCTGTCTCCGGCGGAGGGGAAGCGGATGTTTCCGCGGTCGCATCGCTCTGCAATCTGACGGAGGCGGAAGTTATGGAAGCGCTTGCATTCTGGCGCGGCGCAGGGATTATAAACACGGATGCGACCCCATCCGAAAAGAAGGAAAGCGTCGCCGCAAAGGCTCCCTCTCCGAAATCGTATTCGATGACGGGAATGGAAATCGAGAGGGTGTGCGGAGAAAATCCGACCCTCAAAACAACGATCGAAAAATGTCAGACGATCTTCGGGAAGGTCTTCGGTACGTCAGAGAGCGGCGTTTTCGTTTATCTTTACGACCATCTCCGCCTTGACTGCGAATACATACTTCTTCTCGCTTCATATTGTAAGCGCACGGGACACGATTCCGTTCGTTACTTTGAAAAGACGGCGCTGTCGCTCTTCGACAGAGGTATTGATACCGTCGGTAAGCTGGAAAAATACTTTATGGATGAAAATCGCCGCGGAGAGCTTGAGGGAATCGTCCGCAGGCTGTACGGAATGGGCGCAAGGGCGCTTACGTCAACGGAAAAAGAGTATCTGCGGGTATGGAGCTCGGAATGGGACACAAGCGAGGAGCTTATTGAAGCGGCGTATGAGGAGATGATGAAAAATCTTCCGGCTCCGAAGATGTCGTATGAAAACAAAATTCTTAAAAACTGGCACGACGCCGGCGTGAAGACTGTTGCGGAGGCGAAGGAAAAGGGACTCATCGGAGCTGCGAAATCTGGCAAAAGCGACAACGGACCGAGCTTTGACCTCGGAGAATTTTTTGAGCTTGCCGTTCAAAGGGGCAAAGCCGAAAGCGAAAATAAATGAATGGGAAGGGCATTATGACTTACGAAGAAACCTGCCGGAATATAATACGCGAGTACCGGACGAAAAATCTCGTTGCAAAGCAGCGCGCCGAGGAGAGACGCAGAGAGCTTGACGAAAAATACCCCGATATTGCAAAAATTGACGAAGCCCTCTCCGAAACCGGATTAAAGATACTCCGTGCCGCGCTTGAGGGGCAGAACGGACTCGAAAATCGGCTTGAAAAGCTGAAAAAAGACAACGAAGGTTTGCTTTCAGTCCGCGCCGGACTTCTCCGCTCAAAGGGATATCCCGCGGATTACGATGATGTTCATTACGATTGCCCGATCTGCTCGGACACCGGCTATACTGACGACGGAAAGATGTGCCGTTGTATGAAAAAAGCCCTCGCCGAGGCGGGACTTGAATGTTCGGGCGTTAAAAAGCTCGTTGAAAAACAGAATTTTGATACGTTTGACCTGAGCTATTATACAGGCTCTGCGAGAGAGTCGATGGAAGGGGTGCTTCGCATCTGTCGCGCCTATGCCGACGGCTTTGACGGGAAAATGCACAACCTGCTTTTCATCGGCAAGACGGGACTCGGCAAAACGCACCTCTCATCCGCGATTGCAAAGGAAGTCATAGAAAAGGGATATGCGGTTGTCTACGAAAGCGCACAGAACATTTTCTCCGATTTTGAAAAAGAAAAATTCGCCCGCTACGATGTTACTCTCCCCGATACTTCGAAATATTATAATTGCGACCTGCTTATAATCGACGACCTCGGCACGGAAATGCAGAGCCAGTTTACGGTCGCCTGCCTTTATAACCTCCTCAACGCAAGACTTGTAAACGAAAAGAGTATGATAATCAGCACGAACGTCGGCAAAAAGGAGCTGCTCGAAAGATACTCGGAGCGCATAACCTCCCGCCTGCTCGGAGAGTTCGGAATATGCGTTTTTGAGGGAAGCGATGTCAGAAGTCAGAAACTGAGACGATGAATAATACAAAAGTATAAAACCAAAAACCCGCCTGACAGGCGGGTTTTTGGTTTTAATCGAAACCTGTCAGATGGAAAAAGGCGAAGAACGGAGGGAGCCGAGAGGTGACCAGAACAGAGCTAAAACTAATATTTAAGCTCATCGCCGATTTAATAGAGGCGAAAGCCAAAAACAAAAAAGAAGCCGCGGACATCGTCCGCGACCTCCTAAAAGATTTGAACAAGTCTTAAACCGAATACAAAAGGCGCAAACCGTGCTATCATAGGGCTGCAACCCTCGGCACGGTTTGAAAAGAAAACAAACAAACAGCCAAGCAATATATTTGTTTGGAAATAATCGCTTTGCCCATTGTTTTCTTTTGTGTTCTAACACAACAACCCGAAAAAGTCAATACCAAATTTCAAAGGAAAAATACAAATAATGCTTTGATATACAAAAAACAGAGATAAAAATCATCTCCGCTTTATTTTTTGCAAGCCTCTGTCTGTGCAGTTATTGAAAGAGCTGTATATAACTTTTTATAACTAAAGCTTCTTTTGCCTACTTTTCTTCTCGAAGAAAAGTAGGTCAGCCCCAGTATTTTCTGTCCAGACTGCGAAACTGAATCGCCTCGGCTATGTGGGGCGCGCAGATGATGTCGCTTTCCGCAAGGTCGGCGATTGTGCGTGCAACGCGGAGGATACGGTCGTAGCCTCTTGCCGAAAGGCCGAGACGGTCGAACGCTTTTTTGAGAAGCTCCTTTGCCGGCGCGTCCATTACGCAGAATTTTCTTATCTGAGCGGGGGTGAGCTGGGCGTTGCAGAAAAGGTTCTTTTCACCCTTTGTACGCTTTGCCGCAAAAGTCCGCGCACGGTTGACTCTTTCGGCAATTACGGCAGATGTCTCCGACGGAGAAGAGCTTGCCGATACCTCGTCATACGAAAGCGACGGCATCTCAACCTGAATATCGATCCTGTCAAGCAGTGGTCCGCTTATTTTAGAAATGTACTTTTTTATATCCGCGCGGGAACAGGTACAGGGCTTTGTCGGGTGACCGTAATAGCCGCATTTGCAGGGATTCATCGCACAGACGAGCATAAAATCCGAGGGGAATGTCAGCTTGCCGCTGACGCGGGTGATCGTTACCTTCCTGTCTTCGAGAGGTTGGCGCAGTACCTCCATTGCGTCGCGGGAAAATTCGGGGAGCTCGTCAAGGAAGAGGACGCCGTTGTGCGCAAGGGAAATTTCGCCCGGCATAGGTATTCTTCCGCCGCCCGCAAGCCCTGCGCTCGACATTGTGTGATGCGGAGAACGGAAAGGGCGTTCGGTCATAAGAGAGACGCCGCCGGGAAGAGTTCCGGCTGCGGAATGTATTTTCGTCGTTTCGATCGATTCTTCAAACGTCATCTCGGGGAGAATCGTCGGAATTCTTTTTGCAAGCATACTTTTTCCTGTTCCCGGAGGACCGATGAGCAGGACGTTATGCCCGCCGGCACAGGCAATCTCAAGGGCACGCTTCGCCTGCTCCTGCCCTTTTACGTCCGCAAAGTCAAGCCCCGCGTATGCAATCTCGGGGCGGAGGGCGGATCTGCTGTATTTTATGGGCTCGATAACGCTTTTTCCTGTCAGATGCGAGACGAGCGAGCGTACGTCGCGTACGGGATAAACCTCTATTCCTTCAACGACTGCCGCCTCGCCCGCATTTTCCGCAGGGGCAAAAAATCGCTTCATTTTGGCATCTCTTGCGGCAATGCACATTGAAAGTGCGCCGCAAACGGGGCGGACGTCGCCCGAAAGGGAAAGCTCTCCGGCAAAGCAGGCGTCGGAAAGGTCGACTTCCGCAAGCTCTCCGGAGCACATCATAATCGAGAGCAACATTGCAAGGTCATATCCGGAGCCTTCTTTCTTCTTGTCCGCCGGGGCAAGGTTGAGAGTTATCTCGGCGTCCGGGAAAAAGTAGCCACTGTTGATAAACGCCGCGCGGATTCTCTGCTTTGCTTCCTTTATTGCTGCATCCGGCAGACCGACTATCTCAAAATTCGGAAGACGGTTCTGTGCGTCGCATTCGACCGTTACGATGTATCCGTCGATTCCTGTCAGTCCTGCGCTGAAAACCTTTGAAAGCATTGAAAAAAGCTCCTTTACTTTAGTTTACATTATTCTACATCAAAAATCATTTTATGGCAATACGTTTGCCGAAAAAAGATGAAAAAGATTTGGTTATACAGAAGTATAATATTAAAAAATGTTCTGCCGGCAAGAGGATTTTTATCTCTTGTGGGTAAAAAGCGATCCGGCGGAATATAATCATAAAAGTGACAAAACAAGGGGGCGATCATTATGCAGAGAGGGCTTACCGATGCGGCGGAAACGGCGCTTGCGAATGCAGAGAGGGAGGCTATGGAGCTTTGCCGGGCATATGTCGGAACGGAGCATCTGCTCCTCGGATTGCTCGGCGACGAAAACTGCGTTGCGGCGAACATCCTCCGTGCGCACGATATAACGTACGCAAGGACGAAGGCGCTTGCCGGAGAAAATTCCGCAAGCGATCTTTCGCCTTCGCAAAGGGAAATGACGCCTGGGCTTTGCGCCGTGATAGAGTCTGCCGCAGCGGAGGCGTCAAAACGGGGCGACGGCAAGGTCGGAACGGAGCATCTTTTGCTTGCGCTTCTCGGAGAAAGAGAATCTGCGGCAGTTCGCCTGATAATAGCGCAGAATGCGGGCGTGGGCGAAATAAAAAACGATATTATGACGTTTCTTTCCGAAACCTGCGAGGAGACGAAGCCTCAGGAGACGAAGGGAAAATACGGGCAGGAGCAGGAGGGAATCTCCGGCACCTTCGGCTGCGACCTTACGGACGCCGCAAGGAAAGGCAAATTGCCGACAGTCGTCGGAAGGGAGGCGGAGACGGAGCGCGTCATTCAGATTCTCGGAAGAAAAACGAAAAACAATCCCTGCCTTATAGGCGAGCCGGGCGTCGGAAAGACGGCTGTTGTTGAGGGGCTTTGCGAGCGGATCGTTTCGGAGAATGTTCCCGAAGCTTTGCTCGGAAAAACGATTATTTCCGTTGACATCGGGGCGATGATTGCAGGGGCGAAATACAGGGGCGAATTCGAAGAGCGACTGAAAAAGCTGACGGACGAGGTCATAAAAAATCCAGGCATAATCCTGTTTATCGACGAGCTGCATACGATAGTCGGAGCGGGGGCGGCGGAGGGCGCGGTTGATGCTGCGAACATCCTGAAACCGCTTCTTGCAAGAGGAGATCTGAGGGTCATCGGAGCAACAACGTCGCGGGAATACAGGCGACATATAGAAAAGGACCCTGCGCTTGAAAGACGTTTTCAGCCTGTGACGGTCGATGAGCCGAGCGATGAAAAAACGGAAAAGATATTGCGCGCTCTCCGCCCGCAGTATCAGTTGCATCATAAGGTGACTATAACGGACGGAGCAATAACGGCGGCGATAAAGCTCTCAAAAAGATACCTGCCGGACAGGTTTCTGCCCGATAAAGCCATAGATTTGATTGATGAGGCATCGTCAAAGAAGAGCATAGCTGCAACGGAGCCTTCGGCAAGGCAAAGGGAGCTCGAAAACGAGCTGCGGGGGCTCTGCGCAAGACGGGAATGTGCAATAGTTGACAGGAATTTTGAGCTCGCGACGGCTCTGCGCTCCGAGATTGTGTCAAAGCGGGAAGCACTTGCGCTTTTGCGGAGAGAACGGGAAGCAAAGAGACTTCTTTCTCCGCCAAGGGTCAAGGAGGATGACATAGCAGAGGTGCTGACAGCCTGGACGAATATTCCTGTCGAGAGAATAATGAGCGACGAGAGCAGCAGGCTTTCTCATATGGAAAGCGAGCTTTCGGAGCGGGTTATCGGTCAGGATGAGGCAATAAGAGCACTTTGCCGCGCTGTCCGCAGGGGAAGAACGGGACTTTCAAATCCTGATCGTCCGATCTGCTCACTCATCTTCACGGGACCGACGGGAGTAGGCAAGACGGAGCTTGCGAAGGCACTGGCGGCGGTTCTTTTCGGCTCGGAAAAGGCGCTTTTACGCTTTGATATGTCCGAGTATATGGAAAAGCACAGCGTCGCAAAGCTCATAGGTGCACCGCCCGGCTACGTCGGCTATGACGACGGCGGAGCGCTGACGGACGCTGTCCGCAAAAAGCCATACAGCATCATACTTTTTGACGAAATAGAAAAAGCTCATCCTGATGTTTTCGATCTGCTTTTGCAGATACTTGAGGACGGACGGCTCACCGATTCGCATGGAAGAACATCCGATTTCCGGAACACAGTTATAATAATGACGTCAAATCTCGGCTCCGGCAGGATAAAAAACACGGCGGGGTTCGGCTCCCGGGAGGAAAACGAAAAGCGCGAAAAAACTGCGGCTGTCGATGCGCTTAAAGCGGTCTTCAGAGCGGAATTTCTCAATCGCGTGGACGAGATAATCGTCTTTTCGCATCTTTCCGAAAAGGACACGGAGCAGATTGCCGAAAGACTTCTCTCCGACGCCGGGCGCCGTGCTGCCGATATTGGTATCAGCCTTTTGTTTGACGACAGCGCCGTAAAGCTGATTGCGAGCGAAGGAAAGAGCGATTTGTACGGTGCAAGGCCTCTACGCCGTGCCGTGACGAGGCTTGTTGAGGACCCGCTCTCGGAGGAGATTATCGAAGGAAAAACGGTTGCGCCCGCCGCTTTGACTGTAACCGCGGAGAACGGAAAGATGAAGTTTGTAAAGAAATGAGAAAAGCGCAGGTGCATTTCGGGAAAAACAAAAAAAGACACCGGAAGGTGTCTTTTCGAGCAAATCCAGAGCGGGGGGATTCGAATTCTCGCGGCTCGGTGCCGCTCGGTCAGGCTCGGCTCTGACAGTCTCGCTGCGGCTCGGTCACACTCGGGCTCTGACAGCCGTCAAAGGCTGTCATTCACAACCCTCGTGCCGCTTCGCTACGCCGCAGGCGCCTCATTCACTACCGAGCCCGTTCGAATCCCGTTTGCCATAACAAAAAAGACACCGGAAGGTGTCTTTTTTGTTATGGCGCGCCCAGGGGGATTCGAACCCTCGACCTACCGGTTCGTAGCCGGGCACTCTATCCGCTGAGCTATGGGCGCATATTTTCAAGTGCCCAAACAGTCTATCACAATACGTTGCGTTTGTCAAGAGGGAAAAGGAACATTTAGAAATAAAAAATATTTATTTTTTGCGAAATTGGTATTGTAATAAATAATATATTCTGCTATAATACAAGTGTATATCTGATAAAAGAGGGGAAATGTTCGTGGCTAAGCGGAAAAACACAAAAAAGAAATCCGGCGGTATCAAGCTTTTCATATATCTTGTGCTTGCGCTTGTAATCGCCGCAGGAACGTATTTCGGAATTTTTGATGATCCGCTCGGCGTTGCAAAGCCTGACAAAACGGGCACCGTCACGGAGATCGACGACGGAAAGTTGCAGCTACATATGATAGATGTCGGGCAGGCGGATTCGTTCCTTTTGCGTATACCGGATGGGAAAAACGTAAAGAATATCCTCATAGACGCGGGCGCGCCGAACACGACAAGACCGACGACGGTTACGGATTATCTCTCGTCGCTCGGGATAAAAGAGCTTGATCTTCTCGTTCTGACTCACCCTCATTACGACCATATCGGAGTTGCGCAGAATGTGATTAACAGCGTAACCGTCCGGCAGGTTATGATCCCCGATTGCGATTATTCGAGCAAGACCTGGATAAACATTCTCGAAACGATAGATAAGAAAAATATAGACGTTATCTTCCCGGAGGTCGGGCAGGTGATAGACATAGGCGAGGCGAAGATGAAGATTCTCGCTCCGTCGGATAAGATGCTTTCCGGCAAGGAAGCAAACGATTACAGCATAGTCGCAAAGGTGACATACGGGGAAACGTCGTTTATGCTTACGGGCGACGCCGAAAGTGACAGCGAAGCGGAAATCCTCAAAGCCTTCCCGAAGGCCGATCTGAAATGCAACGTCCTGAAAGTCGGACATCACGGATCGAGCACATCTTCTTCGCAGGCGTTTTTGGATGCGGTAAACCCCGAAATTGCACTTATCTCCTGCGGAAAGGGTAATGACTACGGTCATCCGCACAAGGAAACGATGCAGAAGCTCGGTGATATGGGCATAAACATTTTCCGCACGGACGAAATGGGAACGGTCATTCTTGTCTCTGACGGCAAAACGGTTTCGCGTCTTGAAAACAAATAAAAGGATGCGATAATATTGAAAAAGGTTTTTCGTTTTCTGGCAGTATTTTTGATACTGACGGCTTTTGCCGCCGGCGCTTTCCGCATATCCGGCGAAAACGGATTCAACGAAAACGATGTCATATTTTTCGGCGATTCGACAACGGCTCATATGAAGCTCCGCGGAGGAATTCCGGAAAGCAGAGTCTGGTCCGGCAAGGCGAATACGGTGCTCTTCAGGACTGTTTGCGAGGGCAAGCCGATATATTTTGAAGATGAAGACCGTGCGGTCTCGCTTGCCGAGGCTGTCAGGGAGAGAAAACCGAAGATACTCGTCATAACGCTCGGCGTTTCGGGCGGAGCGGGTTTTATGCCGGAGGACAAATTCGTTGCGGTGTATAAGGAAATGATAGACACCGTGAGGGCAAACAGTCCCGAAACGAGACTGTTTGCGCAATCGATACTGCCCCTTTCGGACAGATCCGTTCTGCATTATAAGAAGCTCTCAAAGGAAGCTGTCGCAGTTGCAAACGAATGGATATGCCGTCTCTGCGAAGAAGAAAACGTCCCGTATATAGACACGCATAGTCTGCTGTGTGATGACAGCGGTTATCTGAAAAAGATATATCAGAACGATGAATATATGCATCTGACAACAGCGGCTTACAAAATTATTATAAACAACGTTTACGAAAGCATTAAAAATTCCTGAATAAAATCAAGTTTGGAAGGAAGGGAAGGACATTATGTCGGATAATCTGGGTAAAAGGATAAAAGTGATAGCCGTAATAATAGGTACGGTCGGAGCGGTTACGGGGTTTGCTGCCGCGCTCAAATATTTCAGCGAGGGAAATCTCTTCTTTGCCTGCGTATTTCTGATATATGCGATCCTTTCGATTATGCTGATGATACCTCTTTTCCTTGCGGGAAGCTCCGCGGATGCGATAGAGGCGGAAAACAAAAAGCTGCGCAATCTTTCGGATAAGATTGCGATGATAGAAAAGAGCAGTCGCTATGCCACCTCTCCCATAGACAAGTATTCTCCCGTTGCGGGCAGAAGAAGGGCTCCGGCAAGCGATACCTCGGATGAAGACGTTGCGCCTATGGGCGTTGCGACGGCGGAAAGAAAGGTTGCTCCTTATCCCTCCGGCGAACTTTCGTCCTCCAAGGGCTCGATAGAGCTTGAAAGCGAAAAAGAAATGGGAACGATAAAATCCGTTTTTGCAAGCTCATCGGACAGAATAGACTCGGACACGCTCATAACGGATATCCCGAAGCCCTCGATGAAGAGCGAGGCGGAATCCGCATTTTATACAACGTCCAGCATCGATATGATAAAGGTCAACAGGAAGGACAATTCCGTAACGAGGTTTCTTGCCCCCTCCTCATCGACCATAGCCGCAGGCGGACTTCATACCGTTGCCGTTACAGAGACCGGAAAGGTCCTTGCCGCAGGCTACGGAACGTACGGTCAATGCAACGTTTCCGCTTGGACATCGATTGTGTCCGTTGCGGCGGGCAACCATCATACAGTCGGTCTCCGCTCAAACGGCACCTGCGTTGCAACAGGCTATTCGGGCTACGGTCAGTGCGAGGTAGATATGTGGCGGAATATCTGTGCGGTATCGGCGGGCGTCGGACATACGGTCGGTTTACTTGAAAACGGCACCTGCGTTGCAACGGGCGATAATACATACGGTCAATGCAACGTTTCGGACTGGGAAGGAATCATAGCGATTTCCGCGGGATATAATTATACCGTCGGCCTGCGTGCGGACGGAACAATCGTTGCCGTCGGCGCAAATACGGACGGAACCTGGGGCGGCATACGCTGGGGAAGCATATGTGCGGTTGCCTCCGGCGGACTTCATACTCTCGGTCTCAAATCGGACGGAACCTGCGTTGCTGTCGGTAACAATGCAAATGATCAATGTGATGTTTCCCGCTGGCAGAATGTGCGTGCCGTTGCGGCAGGCAATTATCACAGCGTCGGTCTTCTGGCAAACGGCAAGGTCGTTGCCGTCGGTTATAACGGCTACGGTCAGTGCAACGTTTCGGAATGGCAGAATGTCGTTGCGATCGCCGCAGGCAGAAATCATACGGTCGGACTGACAAAATCCGGCATCTTGCTTTCGACGGGCGACAACACATACGGTCAGTGCAACCTCAGAAACTTTACCGATATAAAAATAAACAAATAAAGCATAAAAGCAAAAACGGAGCTGCGGGCTCCGTTTTTTGTTTTATAAAGTTGTATAAATCAGTTGTAGAAGGAATGATTTCCGACGAGGAAAGCAAACTTGCGGTTTCTCGCTGTCCACATATTCGATGCCGCCTTTGCGTCCATAAAATAGAGGATCTTATCAGAGAGCGTATAGCCTTCGAGGCAGATCTTTGCGGCGATTATGCAGTCCTCGGAGGGGGTGTTATAGATATGACCGTTTGCAACCGGGGTGAACTGCGTGCCGTATTTTGTATCGAAGATAACGTCATATATCGTGTTCGGGAACTCCGCAGAGCGGACTCTGTTCAGCACGACATTGCCGACGGCGATCTTGCCTTCAAAAGGCTCCGTGTTACTCTCCGCATATATAATTCTCGAGAGCCAGAGAAGGTCGCTGCTGTTATAAAAGCTGTCGCCGGAGGCGATCGTTTTTCCGGAATCCTTTACATCGACGGAATAGTCCGAGCTGTTCCATTTGACCTCCGCTTCAAATGCTTTTGCAATTGAGCGGACGGGGACGAGCATTGTGCCGTCGATGATGATATTTTCAAGCCCCGAATAAATATATCTGCCGTTTGCGACTATGTAGTCCTTTCCGCAGGTCGCATAAATGTTTATTCCGCGACAGGTGATCGTTGCCGTTTTGCTTGCGCCGTCGTAGCTCTTTTTTGTCTGCGATACGGCGGAGCAGAATTTATAAATCGGAACATACGTCGTGTCGCCTATGAGCTGGGTCGGGACATCCGCTGTTACTGTTTTGCCGTTTACACGAACATCGACACGTCTGCCCGCGGCGCTTGCAAAAATACCGAACGATAGCGACAGCATTACCGCTGCCAGCATAACGGAAATTATTTTTTTCATTTGCATCACATCCTTTCCGACATCATAATAGCACATTTTATGCAAACGTATCAATACAAAAATAATACCGCCGTTGTCTTGAAAATGCAGCGGCGGCAAAGTTTTTTCGGATCTGTTTCCGGCGGGGAGGAAATTCAGGACGCAAGTTCCCGAGATGGATGAAAGTGTTTTTTCGGCAAAAACAAAATGCCCGCGACGGCATCGTCCGACGCAGACAAGCACAACTGAAAAAGCACCCTGTCGGGTGCTTTTGGTGCCGATGGCGGGGGTCGAACCCGCACGCCCGCGAAGGCAACAGATTTTGAGTCTGTCAAGTCTGCCAATTCCATCACATCGGCACGCGCAAACAACATTATACCATAAAAATCGGAAAAATCAATAGTAAATTTGATATTCGGGGCAAAAAACACACCGCTCGTGTATAAAAAAACTTGACAAAGACCGCATTTTTATATATAATCGTATTTGTTGAAAATAAGTGCAATATAATCATTACTGGTATAGTCTCGCCAAAAAGAAGGAAAGGGGTATATTTAATGAAAAAAACGCAACCGACACATACCGTGTACAGTATGGACTCCCTGTATGACGGCGTTGTAAAGCAGGCTGAAAGATACGGCGACAAGGAAAGATATATTTATAAAGATAAAGTTACAAAGACGGAGGCTGTCGTAACATACCGCGATATGCTTGATCACGTCAATTATATTTCTTCCGCACTCACAGCTCTCGGTCTTGCAGAGCCGACGTGCGTTGTATCCGGTGAGTCTCATCCGGATTATGCCGCAGCATATATCGCAACCGTATCCGCAGGCGGCGTGATCGTTCCTCTCGATAAGGATATTTCCGCAGAGCAGTTTGCAGGCTTTGTGAAGCTTTGCGAGACAAAAGTTATTTTTTATACGTCATCTATACATCATAAGGTCTATGAAGTCAAGGATCAGCTTCCGGACGTCAGATATTTTGTCTGCTTTGATTATGCCGGCGACGATTTCCCGCAGGACGAGAGATTTATGCGTTTCGCGGATTTCTTTGAGATCGGCAAGAAGGCATATGAGAACGGCGACAGAACTGCCGAAAATCACGATGTCGATCTTGACAAGACCTGTGCGATACTCTTCACATCCGGCACGACCGGAACAAGCAAAGGCGTTATGCTTTCGCAGAGAAACCTTGTGACGGCAACGCTTGACTCGTGCGCTATAATGGGCTGCGCAAAGGACGACAGATATGTTTCCGTTCTTCCTTTCCATCACGCATATGAATTCACCTGCGCACAGCTCGCTCTCCCCAACACAGGCGCAACGACGGTTATAAACGATTCCATTAAAAATACAATGCGCAATTTTGCAAAATATCAGCCGACAGCTCTCGTTCTCGTCCCGCTTTATGTTGAGACGATGTATAAGAGAATATGGGCAGAGATTGCAAAGAAGGGCAAGACAAAGACCGTGAGAACGGCGATAAAGATTTCGAATGCGCTTCGCAAGGTTGGTATTGATCGCAGAAGAAAGCTTTTCAAGGACATTCTTGACGCTTTCGGCGGCAGACTTCAGTATATTGTTTGCGGCGGAGCGCCGCTTCGCTCCGAGCTCATCGACGATTTTGACGCTTTCGGCATAAAGATCTGCGAAGGCTACGGAATCACGGAGTGTTCTCCTCTCGTTGCGGCAAACCCGATGCATTGGCGCAAGCATCATTCCTGCGGAATGAGAGTGCCTCATATGGAAGTACGCATAGATAAGGCTTCTCCGGAGGACGAAACGGGCGAAATCGTTACGCGCGGCGACGCCGTTATGAAGGGCTATTATAAAAACCCCGAGGCTACGGCAGAGGCGTTTACGGAGGACGGATGGTTCAAAACAGGCGACATCGGTTATATTGACGATGACGACTTCATATTTATAACGGGAAGAAAGAAAAACGTCATCATTCTTTCAAACGGAAAGAATATATTCCCCGAAGAGCTTGAAGAATACCTCGGTCAGAGCGAATATATTGCCGAGTGTGTTGTCATAGGCAGAAAGAACGACGCCGGCGAAACATCGATCTGGGCAATCTGCTATCCGGATTATGAAAAATTTGAAGGCGCAACAAAGGAAGAAATCGAAGCGAAAATCCGCGAAGAAGTTGACAACGTAAACAAAAAGTTGCCGATATTCAAGCACATTCCCAACGTTGAGATCCGTGAGACGGAGTTCGAAAAAACAACGTCAAGAAAGATAATGCGTTATAAGGTTAAATAATTATTTTTATTCGGCATATGCCGGGAAAGAGAGCTATACAATGTTTGACGAAATAAAATCAATTATGACAGAGACCCTTTCGATCCCCGAGGATCAGATCACTCTCGATGCAAATCTTGAAGCGGATCTCGGAATAAGCTCGCTTGAACTTTATGAGCTTGGCGGCAGACTTATGGAAGAGTATGACATCGATATCGAGGAAGACGAGATACACAGCTTCATTACGGTCGGCGACATAGTTGATTACATCTCCGCTCACACAAAATAAACCAAACGAGATAAAAAGCCTCCTTCGGGAGGCTTTTTGTTTTGCGCAAATCGGGAATTTAATGGCTTGCTGATCGATAAAGACGGTGGGGCGGGATGAGACGGGATTTGCCGGTTTATATATCGATAAGTACGGCGGGGCAGGACGGGAGCCCGTCCTCTACATTGCGATACCCGTATATGCAGGTGGCAAGATATTTTTACAAACCAGCTATTGAAGCTTCTTTTGCCTGCTTTTCTTTTCAAAGAAAAGTATGGCAGCTTTCTGCAAACACTGTTTCTCTATGTACTTTCTTTTTTGAAAAGAAAGTACGAAAGAAAGCAATTCGGACTTTCCCTCCGAAACCTCCCTTAAAAGTTCAAGGCGGAGCATACCTGCCCCGTCAGCGTCATCGCTGTGAAAGGTGGGGCTTTCGGTTCGAATGTCAGGCTGTTTTTGATTGTGCAGAGCTTTTGTGCCTTCGGAGACGGGATAAAGCAGGAGATTTTTTGCCTGATTTTTTCAAAGTACAAATGAAAGAGGAGCGGAAATCCGCTCCTTTGATGAAATCATAAATTTTGCACAAACCAATAACCGAAGTTTCTTTTGCCCGAATATCGATAAAGACGGGATGACGGGAGGGGAGACCCCTCCCCTACGCTGCAATACCCATTTATGTAGGCAATAAAATGTTTGAACAAAACAAATAATTGAAGTTTCTTTTGCCCGCTTTTCTTTTCAAACATAGCGGAATAAAAAACAGAGATGAAAACTCACCTCTGTTTTCTTTTTATAAATTTTGCTCAAACCAAATAACCGAAGTTTCTTT
>DLLG01000018.1:10748-46172 GCA_002479075.1 Clostridiales bacterium UBA7568 | reverse complement strand
GTACGGTCAAAGAAAAGTAGGTCAGACATTTGAAGATTTGAGTTTTCTTGAAAAGACAAAGACAGCAAGAACCGAGATGACGACGGCATAAGCGATCACCCATATGAGCTCCGGCATAATTTTTGAGTAGTCTCCCGCAACGGCATAGCGTGCGGCGTTGACGGCGTGAGAAAAGGGGAGCGCATCCGCTATCGCCTTGAACCACTTGCCGACGGCGGAAACATCAAACCAGATACCGCTGAGCCAAGCGCAGAGGTTTGTCATAAGCGCACCGCAGATTCCGCCAACCTGCTTTTCCGTAAGTAAGTTGCCGCAGAGAAGTCCGATGCCGATGAAAAGGATTGCGGCGGGGAGGAGAACAAGAATTGCGAGGAGAATATTTGCGGATATTTTAAGCCCCATAGGGATAGATACTGCGAAAGTAATTGCGACCTGAATGACAGCGAGCGGGATAAGAGGGAGAATGTAGCCAAAGACAAAATCGGAGGCTGTCATAGGCGATGTCATAAGACGGAGCATAAGACTGTCGCCCCTGTCCTTTGAAACGAGAAGCGCAGAAAACAGCGTTATAAACGTCAGCCCGAAAAGCGCAATTCCGGGAGCGAGCTTTTCGATGACAAATGTATCGGGACCTGCGCCTGCGGGGATGTTTCTGCCGATGAGCCAGAGGAGAAGAAGAAGGATAACGGGGAACACCGCGCCGAAAAAGAGAGTAAGCGGGTCGCGGACGATCTCTTTTGTGTTACGTTCTGCAAAAACCATCATTCTCATACGGACGCCTCCTTTCCCGTTGCAATTGCGATGAATGCTTCTTCGAAATTTTTTGCGCCGCTGCGGGCGATCAGCTCCTCCGCCGTACCGACGGCACGCAGCTTGCCGCTTGCCATAATGCCGATTCTGTCCGAAAGAGCCTCGGCTTCTTCCATATAATGCGTTGTCAGGATGACGGTCATTTTGCCCTTGAGAGCGGAGATTACGTCCCAGAGGACACGGCGAGCGATTACGTCAAGACCGAGGGTCGGCTCGTCGAGGAAGAGTATTTCGGGACTGCTTATCAGTGCCATAGCAATGCTGAGCCTTCTGGCATAGCCGCCGGAGAGGGTTTTTGCTTTTGAATTTCTGACGTCGGCGAGAGCAAAATCTTCAATCATTTTTTCTGCCATATCAGCCGACTCTTTTTTTCCGAAGCCATAAATTCCTGCGGCAAAAATGAGGTTTTCATAAACCGAAAGATTGCGTGCGACAGCTGTTTCCTGCGTGGAAACGTTTGTCTTTGCCTTGACCTTTGCCGGTGCCGAAACGATGCTGTCTCCGAGCAGGAACGCGTCGCCGGAGGTCGGCGCTGTCAGGCAAGAGAGCATTTTGATGGTTGTTGTTTTTCCTGCGCCGTTGACGCCGAGGAGGGAAAAGAGCTCTCCTTTGCGAACGGTGAGATCGAGCCCGTTAACGGCTGTTTTTTCGCCGTATTTTTTTGTCAGCGCAACGGTTTTTATAGCGTCTGTCATTTGTCTTCGCCTCCCCTGAGAAGCATTTTGCGGAATGCTTCATAATCATTTACCTTAACTATTCCTATTCCTTGATTTATATCTCCGAGAACGGCGAGCGTGTCTCCCGGAGCAATGCCGAAAACGTCCCGTGCTTCCTTCGGTATGACGATCTGCCCCTTCTGACCGACCTTTGCAACTCCGAATAAAAATTTTCCTTCGGGTATCATAATGTGCCTCCTTGATTTGAGTATGACAAGTATAACAAGTATAACTGATTATACCGCCGGAAAGAGAGTTTGTCAATAGCTTTGAAGATTTTGAGTCGAAAAATGCATATGCAAAGATACTTGAAAGAATCGGAAAATTATGATAAAATGATTAAAAGAAAAATCGGCGGGCAAAAATTCAGCAGGAAGATTATTCCAGAAAGCGCTGAAGCATTTGCAACTGCAAACGAAAAACCCCGATATATCAAAGATTTTTCAAATAATACATATGTATTATTTAAGAAAAGGAGCCGGAAATGAAATATGAATATATCCTCTTTGATCTTGACGGAACATTGACCGACCCTGCGCTCGGAATCACGGAATCTGTCCGCTATGCACTTGAAAGGCTTGGGATAACTCTGCCGAAGAGGGAGGAGCTTCTGAAGTTTATCGGGCCGCCGCTGATATATTCCTTCAAGGAATATTGCGGGCTTACAGACGAGCAGGCAGCTCCTGCCCTTGGCTACTATCGCGAGCGTTTTTCAAAGGTCGGGCTGTTTGAAAACGAAATATACGGCGGAATAAAGGAGCTTCTGAAACGACTTTACGGCGGCGGGACGAGGATCGTTCTCGCAACCTCGAAGCCCGACGTTTATTCCGAGAGGATACTTGAGCATTTTGATATAAGAAAATATTTTTATTTCGTTGCGGGCAACACCCTTTCGGAGAGCAGACCCGAAAAAGAGGATGTTATTGCATATGCGATTGAAAGCTGCGGGATAGACCCGGCCGGCGCGGTTATGGTCGGCGACAGGAAGTATGACATCCTTGGCGGCAAAAAGTTCGGGATGAAAACTGTCGGCGTTACATACGGTTACGGCGGGGAAGAGGAGCTGAAGGCGGCGGGCGCGGATGAGCTTGCCGGAAATATAGCGGAGCTTGAGACATTGCTTTTGGGATGATCGAACTTTGAGAGGAATGAAAGCGTTTATTATATTGACTTTTTCCTTTCTATAATATAAAATAATGATGAAGAATTTTGATGGGAGGATGACTTCGTGAAAAAGAGAAATGTTTTGAAGGTATGCGCGATCGTGCTTGTTTCGTTGCTTGTGGTCGGAATGGTTGCTCCGGCGCTTGTTTACGCATTTGCATCGGACGAAGAACCGCAAACGCAGGCGCAGGAACAGAAACGGATACCTTTGCTTGTAATAATAATGAATTTTGATGCAAACGGAAACGGGAAAAACGATTTTGATTCCGAAAAGAGCGATAAGCTCTTTGCAGATATGAAGTCTGCCGAGTTCGGAGAGCAATGGGCAAAGATGACTCCCGAATACTGGAATAACATCGTTTTCGGAAGCGGAACGGGATCTGTTGCGGATTATTTTGACGAGATGTCCTGCGGGAGAATCAAATATGTTCCTGCGGCTATTGAAAATAAGGAAGAAGCCGGAACAAGCATTGACGGCGTTATTTCCGTCAACATAAAGGGCAAGCATCCGAGCGCTTATAAGCTGAGCAATCCCGCAATGTACAGAATATACAGGATCAGAATGGTTGACGATGCTATATCCGCAGCTTTGAAATATATGGATCTTTCCAGCTTTGATAAGGACGGGGACAAGAAAGTTTCCTCTTCGGAGCTTTCCATTGTTGTTATAAACCCTGGCTGCGACGAGGCAAACGTGACATCCGAAATGCAGCTTCCGGACGACATTCATTTTACATCCGTAAGCGAGCTTTGCAGCAGAAAGTTTAATTATTCGACAATCGCCCTCGATCCCGGCGATAAGAACAACGTTGCTTCGATCTCCGAGTATACTTCCCCGGACATTACGGCAAGTGTCGGAGATATAGCATATATGCTGATGCGCATAATGGGTGCTTCAGATATTGGCAACAATAATTCCGACGGAGGGAAAACGGCGCCTGTTGCGGGATGGCCGCTTGCATATAACCTCTCGCTTCTCTGCGACGGTTACAAGCTGAATGGCGGCAGGACACCTTCGTATGCGGATCCTTACTCAAGAATAAAGGCGGGAATTTCGCAGGAGACTGAAATAGGGGGCGACGGAGAATATACTCTTTATTCAACGAAGTCCGGCAAATACAATATTCTCCGCATCCCGACGATCGATCCGGACGAATATTTCCTCGTTGAGCTGCGCTCAAAGGAAGGCTTTGACGAATACGTTTCCTCCGGCGTCTCTGGCGGCGGAATGATGGTCTGGCATATAGACGAGGGAATAAATGCGTCATACTATAAAGACGGCGGAGCCTGCACATCGGTTTCAAAGGACGAAAAAAAGCACGACCCGGGTATAGTTCCGCTTGTCAGAACAGGTTGGAACGTTCTCGGAAACAGACTTGAAACCGTCTCCGCAGATGACCCGTTCTATTATATCTCCGGCGAGAAATCAACATCGGTCTTCAATTCTTCGAACTTCTCCGGCGCAGATTCGGAGAGCATATCGCTCAATTCTTATCCCGCCGGATGGGACAGGAAAAAAGGGTATAACGTAAGCATTGAAATATTGAGCGAAACAGAAGATTCCGTCAGGATAAAGATCAGCAGAACGGATTATACGTATTTGCCGATGCTTACGGCAAAATGCCTTTCCTTCGGCAAAAATTCCGTAACTATCGAGGGTAACGTTTTCAGAGAATTCGGCGAAGAGATCGAGTCGTGCGGCATTATCGTTTCAAAGGAAGCCAATCCGACAGAAGAAAACGGCAAGCTTCTCTCGGCTGTTATGAGCAAGAACGGAAACTTCTATGCCGTGTTTGATGAGCTTGAATCCGGAACGAAGTATTATTTCAAGGCGTTTGCCAAGACGAAGAGCGGAACGGGCTATTCCGAGGTCGGATCGGCTATGACCGAACTCTCCGGCGAATATTATGTCTGCCGGATGTACAGAAACATAACGGCAGGGGAAGAGCCGATAGAGATAAAGTGTCTGCTCGGAAGCCAGATATCGTATAGCTTCGAGATGAAAAAAGAAGGCTATCGCTTTGTCGGCTGGTTTACCGATGCGGAGCTTACAAAGCAGTTTGATATGAGCACCGTGATAACAGACGCAGGCGCAAATATAACGCTTTATGCAAAATGGGAAAAGGAAGCGGAAACAACCCAGACAACGTCACCTTCGCAGACGACAACAACTACCGCAACTGCGACTGTAACCGCAACCGTAACTGCGCCCCCGCAGACAACGACATCTGCAACCCCCGCACAAACGACAACCTCAACCTCCCCCGTCCAGACGACAACGACGGCAAGCGAGCCATTGCAGACAACAACGACACCTGCATCGACCGCATCCGTTACGACGACAGGCAAGCCCTCTGTTCCGTCTGACAGCGGCAACAAAAACACTTTGATAATAGCGCTCTGCGTTGTCGTAATCGTTCTGTGTGCTGCGTTTATAACGGCGCTCGGATTTATGAGAGCAAAGAAAAAATAAAAACAAAAATCCCTGCAAAAGCAGGGATTTTTTTGTTTTATAAAAGCGCATTTATTTCGTTTTCGGTATAGACCTTTATTCCGTTTTCGGCGAGAAGCGCGACGGTTACCCCGTCTCCGGCGGTAAGCGTGCCTGAAAAGGTGCCGTCGTATATCAGTCCCGCACCGCAGGAGGGGCTCTTCGCTTTCATAAGAGCGATTGAGATATTATGCTTTCGGCAGAGCGAAAGAGCGGTCTCCGCGCCCTTTGCGTATTCTGCGGTAACGTCGCCGCCGTCCCGACGGACGATTCTCTCTCCCTTTCTCTCTGCGGGAATTCTCGGCGTCGGCAATCCGCCCTCCTGTTCGGGGCAGACGGGGACGAGAATATATTTTTCTTTCAGCCTTTCGATGACTTCTCCGCTCATCGGGACGCTTTTTCCGTCATAGCGGCAGGGCTCGCCGAGAAGGCACAGGCTGATGAGAAGATGTTGCTTTCCCATATCGCGCCTCACTTTTTCTCAACGAGATAGAAAAACGGCGACGAGGGCGAATTGACGATATGAAATTCCGAGCAGCAGATTTTCTTTCTGTCATATGAGGAGAGCAACTCGCGTACGGCGTTGCCCTCGATTGTCCCCTCGGCGTGACCGGGGTAAACGGCGATAAGGAGCGCGCCGTTCGGGGCGAGGAGCTCCGTGCCGGCGATTATCGCGGCGATGGACGATTCGTGCCTGGTTGTTATGCTCTTGTCGCCGCCCGGAAGATAACCGAGGTTGAACATCCCGACGCATATCGGCTCTTTTACATAATTTTTGACGTTTGCGTGAGAATCTAAAATAAGCGTTACGTTTTCCGCGCCGTTTTCCGAAAGAAGGCGGGAGGTGCTGTCAAGCGCTTGCTGCTGAATGTCAAAGGCGTAGACTTTCCCGCCCGCGCCGACATTTTGCGAGAGCCAGAGAGTGTCGTGCCCGTTGCCCATAGTAAAGTCGACGGCTGTCCCGCCGGCCACGATGTGCGGCAGAACGAGCGATTTTTCGATTTCAAGCAGATCTATCATATAATTTCCTCCTCAAAAAGCCTGATGATTGTTTCTTTATCGGCGGTGAGCCTGCCTGTCAGCATAAGGTCGCTTCCGCCGCATTTGCCCTTGCCTTTTTCGCAGATGATTTTTGCATATTGCCGCAGCGGCACATTTTTTGAAACGCAGACAACGGAAAACCCGCCGTCCGCCGGAGATAAAGCGGCAAAAACCCTGCATTTCCCGGCGCACAGGTTGCAGAGGTACCGCAGCTCCTCCGTGCCGAAATTATCTATGGCGACGCAGACATTTTTCTCCGGACTTTCAATTCCCGCCGCAATTGCCTCCGCAAGCCGTTTTTTTGCCTCGGAACAGTCGCGCTTTGCCTGCGAGAGGGCAGAGGAAAGCGCCGCGACAGCGTCCGCCGACTCCTCCTGAGGAACACAGAGCAGACGGGATATCTGCTCCTCTCTTGAAATCCTGTCTCTGAAGTCGTCAAGAGCGTCAAAGCCGCATTTCATTCTGATACGGATTCCGCCTTTATAATGAATGAATCCGAGAATTTTTATCATCCCGACCTCGCCCGTTCTTTCAACGTGCGGCGCACAGCAGGCGCAAAGGTCAACTCCCTCTATCTCAACAATTCTCACCCTGCCTTCAAGCTCGCCCTTGCTGCGGTAGTCAAGGGTCGCAAGCTCTTCTTCGGAGGGATAGTACGTCTTTATCGCGACGTTTTCCGCAGAGATTCTGTTTGCCTCGTCCTCAACCTCTTTCATCTGCTCGGACGTTATAACGCCGTCAAAATCAAAGGTCATTTCCTTTGAGCCGAGATGAAAGCCGACGTTTGAAAAGCCGAAGCGCCTGTGCATTATGGCGGAGACGATGTGCTCGCCCGTGTGATTCTGCATTCTGCGATAGCGCGGGGCGAAGCCGAGCGAGGCGCGATAGCTTTTGCCCGCCTCAAGGGGCGAATGAGAAATATGGACTATCCGCTCTCCGTTATATCTTGTGTCGGTTATGACGGCATCTCCGATTGTGCCCGTGTCGCCGCACTGACCGCCGCTTTCGGGGAAAAATGCGGTTCTGTCCGTCTCGATCAGATATTCTCCGCCCGAAAGCTCACAGCGGAGGACGGTACATTCAAAATCTTTTATTTTGCTTGATATATCATATAACTTTTCTGTCATAGCAAGTCCTTTTCCGATTTTCAGATGACATCATTGTATCACATAATATGAAATATCGCAAGAGGGAAATGGCGCAGGCGTGTTGACAAAACGCTCTGCCGAATGTAAAATATAAGCGTAAAAAAATTCAAGAGAGGGCGATGATTATGCCTGCCGAAAACGAAATATCGAAAATTGATAAAAACTTTGCCGAGGCGAAAGCCGAGGGCGGACTTGTGTTCCGTGACGCACGGAGCGCACCTTTCGCGGTCTACGGGCTCTTATGGGAAGAAGAAAACGGATTTACCCGCGTGCCGTTCGACGTTGCCGGAAAGGTCAGCGAGGGGGTTGCCGTTCTTGCGAGAAATTCCGCCGGCGGCAGGGTACGGTTTATGACGGATTCCCCCGTCATTGCTGTACGCTGTCATATGCCGCAGAGCTGGCGTATGGCTCATATGACCGATGCTGGCACGGCGGGCTTCGATCTTTACGAATACAAGGGCGGCAGACATTGTTTCGTCGGCTCGCTCATTCCGACAAGGGCGAGGGAAGAGGACTTTACCCTGACGATAAACCTTCCGGAAAGCCACCTGCGCGATCTTTTGCTGAATATGCCGCTTTTTTCAACCGTTACGTCGCTTGAAATAGGCATAAAAGAGGGAAGTGCGCTTTCGGAGGGGGGCGGGTATCGCCGCGGCACGCCCATCGTTTTTTATGGCTCCTCCATAACGCACGGCGCGTGCGCTTCAAGACCCGGGCTTTGCTATGAGGCAATCCTCTCCCGCCGCTTTGACGCGGATTTCATAAATCTCGGTTTTTCCGGCGGCGCAAAGGGCGAGGACGAAATAATGAATTATATTGCGGGACTCCCGATGTCCCTTTTCGTCTATGACTACGATTACAACGCCCCGTCTGTCGCTCATCTTGAGGAAACGCATTTTAAGGGCTACGATACCGTCCGACGCTCGCATCCGACAGTGCCGATAATAATGGCGTCCGCGCCGAATTTTTCAAACCCCTCCCGTGACGGAAAAGCCCGCAGGGACGTAATATTCGCAAGCTATGAAAAAGCCCGCGCCCTGGGCGACGAAAACGTATATTTTGTTGACGGAGAAAAGACTTTTGCGACCTTCTTCGATGACGGAAGAACCGTTGACGGCACACACCCGAATGACGTCGGTTTTGAAATAATGGCAAAAGCCTTCGGAGACATAATCGAAAAACTGATATGAAAAAAGCCGCCCGTCGGGCGGCTTTTTGTTTTAATAAGGACTTATTTCGAGCGACTCGTCATCCGAGCCCTTTTCGATCTTGCGAATGACGGCGTAATAGCCGTAATCGTCGTTTACGCGGACGAAAATTCTCTCGCCGAGCTTCTTTCCGAGAAGTACCTTTCCGATCGGCGATTCCTTGCTGATAAGGTTTTTCAGGGAATTCTGGCGGAGAGTTGTGACGATTGTTATCGTCATTTCTTCGTCATCGTCTTCAAGATAAAGGGTGACCGTATCGAAAAGGCCAATCGAATCTTCTTTTGATTCCGGTTCGATGACAACGGCGGTGTCTATCATTCTTTGCAGATAGTTTATTCTGCCGATGTTTTTATTCATTTCGCGCCGCGCGGCGTGATATTCAAAATTTTCGCTCAGATCTCCGAGCTCGCGCGCCTGGCGAACCTCCTCGCGCAGCTTCGGCGCAAGAATGTTACGGCGATACTCAATTTCTTCCTGCATCTTCTTTATATCGACCTTGGTAAGCTCGTCGTGCATAAAAAATCACCTTCCTTGCCACCTATTATACGACCGACAATTCGATTTTGCAACAGTCAGAAGAAAAATATTTAATTTTTTGCGGAGACCTCGGTTTTTTCGGAGATTTTCGCTTTTTTCTTTGTCGGCGCCGAAACAAGAGCAGCCAGAGCGACAAGCGCCATAACGTTCGGAATGACCATAAGCTGGTTGAACATATCCGTCAGCTCCCAGACAAGGTCGTTTGAAAGCAGACTGCCGGCGAAGATGAACGCAACGGCGATTACCGAATAGACCTTTACGGATTTTTTGCCGAAGAGATATATCATATTTATCTTGCCGAAGAAGTTCCAGCCGAGGATCGTCGTGAAGGCGAAGAAGAACAGGCTTATCGCAACGAATATGCTGCCCGCCTTCTCGCCAAAGACGCTTCCGAAGGCAAGCTGTGCCATATTTGTTTTATCAATGCCCTCCGCCGCACCGGATGAGAGCACACCTCCGCCGGCATAGAGCGTCGAAATAACGACGAGTGCCGTCATTGTCAGAACGACGAATGTATCTATAAACACGCCGACCATTGCAACAACGCCCTGCTCGTGCGGATCGTCTACGTTTGCCATAGCGTGTGCGTGAGGAGTTGAGCCCATACCGGCTTCATTTGAGAAAAGCCCGCGCTTTGCGCCCTGACTTATTGCCGTTTTCAGCGCATAACCGACGCTCCCTCCGATTATCGCCTGCGGCATAAAGGCATACCTGAAAATCATTCCGAACGTTTCCGGAATGTATTTTATTCTTGCGCAGATTATCACAAGCCCGCCGACGATATACAGCAGAGCCATTATCGGCACGATTTTCTCTGTCACCGCGGCGATACGGTTGAGCCCGCCGATGAAGATGAATGCGGAAACCGCCGCAACCACAAGTCCGACCGCCCAGGAGGGAATACCGAACGCTGTGTCAAAGGTAGAGCCGATAGAGTTTGACTGGACCATACTGCCCATAAAACCGAGGGCGAGTATCGTTGCGACAGCGAAAAAGCCCGCAAGTATTTTGCCGAATCTGCCGCCGAAGGCTTTTTGTATGTAATAGACGGGTCCTCCGTGAACTGTTCCGTCCGCATCAACCTTTCTTGTTTTCAGAGCAAGCGTTGCCTCTGCATATATCGTCGCCATACCGAAAAACGCGATTATCCACATCCAGAATATTGCGCCGGGACCGCCTATGAGTATCGCGCCGCACGCGCCGACGATGTTTCCCGTGCCGACCTGGGCGGCGATGGCAGTCGCAAGCGCCTGAAACGACGTAAGTCCGCCTTTTTGTTTTCCGCCTTTAAGGCTGATATTTCCGAAGACCTTTTTCATTCCCTCGCCAAAACAGCGTACCTGAACAAAACGTGTTTTGATCGTAAAGAACAGCCCGACACCGATCAAAAGAACTATGAGAATATAATCGGAAAGGTATGAATTGATTTTTGAAACGATATTAAGTACCGCGTCCATTTTGTTTTCCTCCAAAAATAAAATAAAAAAGCTACCGATAACATAATATCGGCGGCTCCGAAGAAAAGACATACAGACTATAAAAATATTTACTTTGTCTGCTCCGTTCTTTTGCCTGAGAGATTCGGCTTGCGCCTTGCACCTTCGGCACCCGCACTTTCTGCGGGATTCTCCAGAGTAACCTCCACCCTCGGTCTTTCTCCGAAATTCCGAGAGCTTCATAGGTTGCGATGATTATATCATATATATTTTTGATTTTCAATAGGAAAAAGCAAAAAAGTTCAGCTTTTTTGCAAAACGGAGAAAAAATAACGTTTTGCGGCGGTTTTTTGCGGATTTTTTGCTTGTGCCGAATTGCGCATTTGCAAATCCCTCTCGATGCAAGAGGCTAAAAAGGAATGCACAAACCAATAACCGAAGCTTCGTTGACTCGTAGACCGATAAAGACGGGTGGTCGGGAGGGGAAACCCCTCCCCTGCGTTGCAATGCCCGTATATGCAGGCGATGAAATATCCGTAAAAACCAATAACCGAAGTTTCTTTTGCCTACTTTCTTTTCAGGCGTAAAAAAGCAAAAACAGAGATGAAAAATCACCTCTGTTTGCTTTTTATAAAGTTTGTACGAACCAATAACCGAAGTTTCTTTTGCCTACTTTTCTTTTCAAAGAAAAGTAAGGTCAGAGTTCGGATTGGGATGCGGCGCGGGAATAAACTGCGAAATAGCCGGGCTTGCCGTAAAAGTTCTTGCCCTGACCGTCGCAGCAGAGGAGCTCGTTTTCAAGCTCTTCAATGCGGGCGAGCTTGCCGGAGAGATATTCCGAAAGGCGTTTTTCGCAGGTTTCAAGGCGGGAGGCAAGCCCGCCGAGACGCAGGTCGATGACCTCGTAGCCTTCGGGCTTTTTGTCCGCAAACCATTCGTCGTAATAGGCGCGACGGAAGTCGTTCAGTTTTTCTCTTGCCGCCGCAAAATCGGAAAGAACCTTTTCAAGTTCCGCTCTGTCGCCGGACTGATACGCCTTTCTTGCCCTTGCGCCGAGCGCATATTTTACGGAGAGCACATCGCAAAGGGCTTTTGTCGCTCTGAAAAGATACCCGAAGCTGTCGTTGCGGGCGAGCGGAGCGAGCCTTTCCGAACACTCTGAATAAAATTTGTCCTCATCAAAATGAACGAGAGAATCATATCTGCCGAGGAAGGGATCGTTATAAAGCATATATCTTGACGGATTTTTCATATAAGGGTTTACGCGCCAGGTTGCCTTTGTTTCGCAGGGAATCAGATCGGGCAGATCGAGCAGGGAAAAATCGTCATAGCTTATGCCGAACATTTTTTCAAAGCCGGCTTTGATCTTTTCGATGTCGTTTTCCCCGTCCGCTTTTCTTGCGGCATAATACATTGCGGGAAGCACGGAGAAGATCGAACATTCCGCGCCTCCGTCGCCCCACATTGTCATAAACGCATTGCGCACGCCCTTTTCTATGCAGCTTTCAATCGACGGATTTATCACGCGCAGCGACTCTCGGTTGTGCGGGGTGAAGCCTGTCCAGGTCCATATCCCACCGGCAAACCACACCTTGTCCGAAAGGAGCTTGTGATTGTCAAACATTGCGTCATATCTTTCCTTGTTTAAGGAATAATAATCCCAGTATATAACGTTCATACCCTCGGGTACCATTGACTTTTCCTTTTCGGTTATGACGATGTCATCCGTCCAGTAGCCGCCGCCCGTTGCAAAGCGGAAAAACATATCGCTCCACATCATCGGCTCAAAGCCGTGCGCCTTTGCGATTTTGTTTACTCTTTCCATATGTCTGCGAAGAATGTCGTACCTGTTCTGATAGCCGTGAATATCGAGATATTTTCCGAGTCCGACCATATGCGCCTCGTCCATACCGATATTTATCCTGCGCGAGGTGAATGATTTTTCGCAGGCGGAGAACATTTTGTCTATAAGGGCATAGACTCTTTCGTCGTCCGCAAGGAGAATATCGTTTACGTCAAAAAGGGAGGAATACGGATCCTGCGCGCGGAGACGGGCAAGATGGGCAAGGGTCTGTATACAGGGGATAAGTTCGATTCCGCGTTCTTTTGCATAAGAATCGAGCGTGCGAAGCTCATCCTGCGTATATCTTCCTCTGAAATAACCGAAATACGGCTCGCCTTCAACCTCATATGTGTCCTCCGTATAGAGAAGGAGAGCGTTATAGCCCATTTCGGACATTATATCAATAAATTTTTCAAGAGCCGGCACGGTATATACGGCGTTGCGGGAGCAATCAACCATTATGCCGAAGGTATCAAAATTTTTCATTCGGAAACAGCCTTTCTTTTTTAGTCTACGGTTTAATTATAACGATTTTTTGCGGATATGTCCATCCGTTTTGAAAAAAATACTTAAAAACGGGCAAAGTGTTTACAAATGCGGAGGATTATGATAAAATGTTGTCAACAAAAATTTTTCAGAGGACGAAATGAAAACAGAAAGCAGATCAAAGCTGATAAAAGACGTCATAATGATGACTGTCGGCACGCTCATCAGTGCCCTCGGCGTTTATTTCTTCAAAATACCGAACAACTTTTCAACAGGCGGAATGAGCGGTATCTCGATTATACTCGGTAATCTTATCAAGAGTATAAGCCCCGCGACATTTATTCTGATACTGAATATCGTATTTATGATACTCGGCTTTGCGTTCGTCGGAAAAGACTTCGGCTGGAAAACGATATATTGCAGCCTGCTTTTTTCGGGCGTGGTTCAGCTGCTTGATATAATCGTCCCGATGACAAAGCCGTTTACAGACCAGCGGATGCTTGAGCTTGCTTTTGCGGGAATAATTCCGGCGGTCGGTACGGCGATAACCTTTAAGTACGGCGGGAGCACAGGCGGAACGGACATAATTGCGATGATACTCCGCAAGCATATCAAAGCGGATATAAGCATTTCGATGATGATTGCGGACGCAATAATCGCCGCTTCGACGATATTCTTTATTGACGTTGAAACGGGACTTTATTCGATCCTCGGTATGCTGCTCAAATCCTTTATGGTTCAGGCGGCGATTGGCGTTATCAATCGCAGAAAGACGCTCCTGATAATTACAACGAAGCCGGACGATGTTCAGGAATATATAACGAAAACGCTGCACAGAGGAGCGACCGTCTGGAACGCATCCGGCGCATTTACGCACGAGAACAAAACGGTGCTCTTTGTTGCGATGACGCCGTACCAGGCGGCAGAGGTCAGGGATTATACAAAGAAGATAGATGACAGAGCGTTTGTAACCGTGCTCGATTCAAACGAGGTATACGGAAAAGGCTTTATGTCATTCAGCGATAATGTTTGAAAATCGCCCCGAAAGGGGCGATTTTCTTTATGTGAAAATAAATTTGTTTTTGTGTAGAACATTGACTTTTTGTAAACCGTCGTGTATAATAATGTCGTAAAAACAAATGGAGGAGCCTTTTATGCTGACGGAATTCGGGAAACTTTTAAGAATAATAAGAATAAATTCGGGAGATACGTCAAAGGATATGGCGAAAAAGCTGGGTCTTTCCGCGTCGTATCTTTCCGCGATAGAGAGCGGAAAACGCAATATCCCAACGGATATGGAAAAATTGCTTTCAAAATCGTATCCGCTTTCAAAGGTAGATATTGAAAAGCTGCGCTCGGCAATGCTTTCTTCAAGCGACAGCGTCAAAATAAACCTGACAGACTTTGCAGAAAAGAAGCAACGGGTCATTATGGCGATAGCGCAGGACGATATTTCGGACAACGTGCTCGATGAAATAAGCGATCTGATATTCAAACACGAAAAGGACACGGAAAATGACTGAAAGACAGAAGGTTCCTCCCGCTACGGCAGAGCTTTCATTCGGATTTGGCAATGTCTGCGTTTTTATGCGGGAAGAAGAGAACTTTCCGAAGGAAGAATTTTTCCTCGGACTCAGCGGAACGTATCTGCTGAATATAAAAAACGGCGACATCTTCCGTCGCCGCTTTTCGGGCAGAAACGGGGCAAAAAGGCTCAGAGCGGCAACCTTGCCGATAATAAAAAGGGTTGGGGCTGAGGCCCTTTGCAAATATGCGACGGATAGCGAAATATATCTTTCCGATATAAGACGGCACAAGGCGGCGATAGCGGAAGATATCTGCGCGGCTCTTTCCGCAGATGCGGAGCTTTCAGAGCTGGGGCTCGGAATATCGAAAATAAATATAAATAACATCATATCAAGGCGGGCGGATGCCCCTGCAACATATACTCTCCGAAAAAGCAACGGCGTCTCGCCCGTTGTTAAAATTGCAGCCGGGGCTGTTGCCTGTTTTGCCGTAGTGGCTGCAATCTCGCTTGTGGCGGGCAGAAGCATATCCGAGGGAAAGCAGACCTCGGCGCCGACTGAGACCGCATCTCCCGCAACCTCATCCGCTATGACGGGGACGACCTCGGCTTCGGTATCGACACCAACAAAAACCGAGCCTGCCGTCACAACGTCGGCAGCGGCGACAACGACCGAAAAGCATACAGAGCCTGCCGCAACCTCTTCAAAGCCGACAAAAGAGCATTTCGATGGCGAAACATTTGAATATAACGATATGCAAGTCCGCATTGCAGGCGGCAAGTGCATTATAGAAAAATACACCGGAGACGCCACCGAGGTCTATATTCCGGACGAAATAGACGGTTATGTTGTGTACCGTCTTGAAGAGGGAGCGTTTTTCAGTTGCGTTTCTCTCGAAAAGGTGCGTCTGCCGGAAAAGCTTACCGAAATAGGGCAGAGCGCGTTTCATTATTGCACCTTCCTCAAGGAAATAACCATTCCGGACGGAGTGAAATCAATTATGCATTCCGCTTTTGCTTATTGTTCTTCTCTTGAAGAAGTTGTCGTTCCGGATTCCGTTGTGGAGATGGGAAACTGCGTGTTTATGTACTGCACATCTCTCAAGCGCGCCGTGCTCGGCGGAAATTACAACGATTTTGACAACATATTTTTAGATTGCAGCAATCTCAGTTATGTTGAGCTTCCGGAGGGAATCAAGCTTCTGGACGGCTTCCGCTGCTGCAGCTCGCTTGAAGAAATACGTATTCCGACTACCGTCAGACTTATCCGAGGTGTGGCATTTATGGGCTGTGAAAAGCTCAAATATGTTTATCTTCCGAGTAAATTGATCGTCGGATCCGACGCTTTTGCCGGTTGCGGCGCGATAACCTTTTATGTTTACGGGGATGAAATTCCGGAAGGCTACGGAGAAGGCTGGATGCCGAAAGGCTCCAATGTAGTTCTTGCAAAGGAGGCGCAGTAATATGGAGAATTTATCTTGCCCCATCTGCGGCGGAAGCGTAATCAAATTATCCGGAAAAGCATATCGCTGCAACTGTTGCGACTCCGTTTTTTCTCCAAACGAAGAAAAAATGCGGATAAGATCAACGGCGGATATATATAAATCGTCGATTGAAAGCGTGCTTGAAATCACCGGAATTACGGATGGGGAAGAGCTCTGCGGCACAGGCGTGATAATTTCGCCGCGCGGATATGTTATGACGAATTATCATATTGTCGGCAAGGGGCTTCCCGAAGAAAACGGCGTTAAAAACTTCTGCGATATGATAGTCGCCGGCAGACGTCCGCAGGAAATGCTTTTCAGAGCCGAGCCGATATATATCGATCCTCTCGCGGATCTTGCATTGCTTTATTGCAAGGAAACAACCGGCACAAAGCCGCTTGCGCTTTCGCGGCGCGAAGTCAAGACCGGAGAGAAAATCTGCGTTATAGGCAACGGCAAGGGCGAGGGACTTGGCATCGTTGACGGGATTATCAGCGATACGCAAAGGAAGATCGGCCGTCGCAGCCTTATGATGATCTCCGCTCCCGTCACGATGGGTTATTCCGGCGGACCGGTGTTCAATTCATCGGGAGAATTCATCGGAATTGTGACAGGCGGCAGAGAGGACGCTATGGCAATGAACTATGCCATCCCATCCGAGACGATACTGAAATTCCTCTCGGACGCAAAGAAAGCAAACGCCGGAATTGAAATTTAATACCGGAGAATAAAAAATCGCCCGTACGGGCGATTTTTTGGTTATAAGGCTTTTAGTATGACATTCATCGACCCGAGCAAATGCGTATTTTCAATGTATCAACGAATAAAATCAAATATTTCAGCTTTACATATTGACAGATTTAACAACACAATGTATAATAAAATCAGACAAAAACAAAATATTTGACAAAAATTTTGTTTTTGCAATAAATTTTTTGAAATGGCGTGAAAATTATGGACGGAACAAACGAAAAACGTTTGGCTCAGATAGCCTTGCTGACGGAGGAATTGCCTGTGCTCAGGGCAATGCTTCGGATATCCCAAGCAGATCTGGCGAGGGAAATAGGCATATCAAGACAGACGTATTCACTTGTCGAAACCGGAAAACAGCAAATGACGTGGGTAACGTATATGGCGTTGATTGCTTATTTCGGAAACATCGGCAAGACAAGAAGAACCCTTATAGAACTGGGGCTTATAGAAAATATAATGTAATCAATTTATCATTTTCAGGAGGGAAAACAACTATGGCAGCATTTAAATGTAAGATGTGCGGAGGAATACTTGAAGTCGAGGAGGGAAAAAGCATTGCCACCTGCGATTATTGCGGCTCGGAGCAGACAATCGGAACACGGCGTGACGAAACCGTCGTAAATATGTACAACCGCGCGACGAACATCCGTATGAAAAACGATTTCGATAAGGCACAGGAGATTTACGAGAAGATCCTTGATGAAGATGATACCGATGCTGAAGCGCATTGGGGCGTTGTACTTTGTAAGTATGGGATAGAATATGTTGAAGATCCCAAAACGCATAATCGGATTCCAACGTGTCACAGAACGCTTGTCGAATCCGTTACAACCGATGTTGATTATCTTGCTGCGATACAGTACGGCGATGTGTTCCAGCGCAAAAAGTATGAAGAGGAAGCCAAGAAAATTGCAGAGCTTCAGAACGAGATATTGAGCATATCATCAAACGAAAAGCCGTTCGATGTTTTCATCTGTTATAAGGAAAAGGATGAAAACGGCGGCAGAACGCAGGACAGCGTTCTTGCAAACGACATCTATTATCAGCTTACACAGGCGGGACTTCGCGTGTTTTATGCTGCTGTGACTCTGGAGGACAAGCTCGGCACGGAATATGAGCCGTACATATATGCCGCGCTTCATTCCGCAAAGGTTATGCTTGTCATAGGAACAAAACCGGAATATTTCGGCGCGGTATGGGTCAAAAACGAATGGAGCAGGTATCTTGCCATTATGAAAAATGACAGGAGCAGAACGCTCATCCCTTGCTTCCGTGATATGGATGCATATGATTTGCCCGAAGAATTTGCTCATCTTCAGGCGCAGGATATGAGCAAGATAGGCTTTATCAACGACATTGTTCGAGGAATACGCAAGTTGACAGCCTCTGCCCAGAACGAAAAGCCTGTATCGGCGCAGGCAACGGATACAAAAAGCGGTGCTTCGGAGGGCGCTGTCGGAGCAAACACGACGTCCTTGCTCAAACGCGTGTCCATATTCCTTGAGGACAGCGATTGGAAGTCTGCCAATGAATATTGCGAGAAGGTGCTTGATATTGACCCCGAATGCGCAGAAGCATACCTCGGAAAGCTGATGGCGGATATGAAAATTTCAAAAGAGGAATGTTTGCAGGAACTTAAAGAGACATTCGATCAAAACAAAAATTATCAGAAGATTATCAAATTCGGATCCGCCGAGCTTGGCGAGAGAATAAAGCGTTACAACGATAGCATAATTGCGGCAAAAACAAAAAAAGAGCAAAACCTTCAGGCGCTGATTATTAAGAACTCTGTAAATGCGGCGAGAATTCCTGTTGCGGCAGGAAGCGATTACGCAGTTGGCTTAAAGTCTGACGGAACAGTTATTGCTATAGGAGATAACGAATATGGTAAATGCAACGTCTCCGGCTGGAGAGATATAATTGCGATATCTGCGGGATATAACTTTACCATAGGACTCAAACTTGATGGAACGGTTGTTACCGCGGGCGATAGACTTAATGGAAGAATATCCGAATGGAGAAATATAGTTGCAATATCTGCACGAGACAACCGCGCGTTTGGGCTAAAATCAGACGGGACGGTCGTCGCCGATGGTTGCGGTATAAATGATGAATACAGCGGATTCTCTGAATGGAAAAATATAGTTTCAATATCTGCGGGATATAAACACGTTGTCGGATTGAAATCAGACGGAACGGTCGTTGCTACAGGGGACAACGAGTATGGTCAATGCGATGTTTCCGGATGGAAAGGTGTTATAAAAATATCGGCTGGACGCAAATTTACCGTCGGACTTAAACCGGATGGTACAGTTGTGTTTACCGGTCAAAATACTTACAATCAAAAATACGTATGTGATTGGAAAGATGTTGTCGGAATATCTGCCGGCGCATATCACATTGTGGGCTTGAAATCCGATGGCACGGTTGTTGCTGTAGGCGAAAACACATATGGTCAATGCAATACCGCCGGCTGGAGCAACATCGTTGCCGTGGCTGCCGGAGGCTGGAGTACTATCGGTTTGAATTCAGAAGGTAACGTTGGTGTAGCTGGAAGTGCACCGAGAGTTAATTTTAGTAATGATATAATGCCGATTTCAAATGCACAGACATTTGAAGAGGATTTGAAAGAAAAAAAGTCAATAATAAGAGAAAACTTTGCAAAATCGGAGGAGCTTCGAAAAAAAGAAGAAGAAAAACGCGCTCGCGAAAAAGAAATTCAATTGGAAGCGCAACGTAAAACGCAAGCTATTGTATATGAAGAACGCCGAAAGATGGAAGAAGAAAAACGTGTCCGGCGTTCAAACGGCGTCTGCCAATACTGCGGAGGGATGTTCAAAGGACTCTTTTCAAAAAAATGTTCCTCTTGCGGAAAACCGAAAGATTATTAAAAAATAAAACTAAATATAATTTAAGGAGAATGAATTATGGGAAAATTTGCAATCGAATGTCCGAAATGCGGAAGTATCAATCAGGCGTCAACCTTTATATTTGCCAAAAAGGTGATCAAATGCGGAGCCTGCGGAGAAGAAATAGACACAAAGAAGGCAAGACTGACATCAAAGGTTTGTCCGGGATGCGGAAATGTTGTCGTTTGTGATCAGGCAAAGTTGAAGGGCAAAAAATGCCCTGTCTGCGGGAAAGAGCTTTCTCCGCTCTCGGCGACGGCAGAATATAAGATCGCAACTGTCAACTGTCCTCAATGTGCGTGCGCAGTTGAAGTTGATAAAACAAAAGAAATCGGAAAATGCCCGATTTGCGACTGCGAATTCAATATCAAAAAAGAACTCGCCAAAGCAGGGCTTACAAACGATACCGGCGTGAGCGTTATTCAGTACGAGGGCAACAACGACACATTCATATGGAAGCATCCGATAGAAGATTTCAATCTTGGCTCGCAGCTCATTGTTCACGAATCGCAGGAGGCGATATTCTTCCTCAACGGAGAGGCTCTTGACACATTCGGTCCAGGCAGACACACTCTTGAAACGGAAAACATCCCGATACTTAAGAAAATCTATGCTCTTCCTACGGGACACCAGACTCCTTTCCACGCAGAGGTTTATTTCGTAAACAAGACTGTTCAGATGGGAATTAAATGGGGCACGGACAGTCGCGTCAGATTTGTTGAACCTGCGACGGGACTTCCGCTTGACATAGGCGCTTCAGGCGAAATGAACCTGAAGATTGAAAATTCACGCAAGGCACTTCTTAAACTGGTCGGAACGATGAAAGGCATAGACTGGGAGGGAAGAGGAGACGGCTTTACAAAATCGCTTCAGGCTGCTTTCCGCGCGCCGATAGTTACAGAGATAAAAACCTATCTTGCAAATGTTTTAAGTCAGCAAAAAATCAATATTCTTGAAATAGATGCGCATCTTGGAGAATTTTCAGATGCTCTCCGCGAAAAGATCTCTCCACGTTTTGAAGAATACGGACTTTCGATTCCGCAGTTTTATGTGACGACGGTTTCTCTGCCGGAGGATGACAAAAACTTCAAGGATTATAAAGCGCTTATCTCTCAGGCATACATAGGTGTCAGAACGGAAGAAGTCAAAGCAGATATTGCGCTTGCCGAACAGAAACGCAGAATAATCGAAGCGCAGACTCAAGCCCAACTCGAGATGATCAAGGCACAGGGCCAGGCTGAGTCATCCAAGCTGGCTGGCTTTGCGGAGGCGGAAGTTATGCACGCAAAAGGTTACAGCCATAAAGACGAAATCGAAGCCGACGTGCAGAAGGCATATGCGGCAGGTATGGGACAGTTCGGAGCAAACGGCGGAAATTCATCTGGCGGAGGAGCATCATCGGAGATGGTGAACCTTATGATGGGAATGAAGATGGCAGGCGTTATGGGAGATAAGTTTGACAGCATTATGTCGCCGACATCTCCCCGCGCGGCACAGGCTCCTGCTCCCGTATCAGGTTGGAGCTGCTCCTGTGGCGAGACAAATATAACGTCTAAATTCTGTCCCAACTGCGGAAAGCCGCAGGCTCCGTCCAGACCGACTTGGAATTGTTCTTGCGGAACAAAAAATATAACATCTAAATTTTGCCCGGATTGCGGTGCTCCGTGCCCGGTTGCGTCCACCTGGAATTGCGCCTGCGGAGCAAAGAATATAACGTCTAAATTCTGCCCGGACTGCGGTTCGGCGAAACCGAATAACTAAAAATCGAAAGGAATCATTATTATGAAATTAACGAAAAAATCAAAGATGCTTATGGCAGTTCTTGTTATTGCGATAGTTGTTTACACCGTAGTGCTGTTTGTGGTTTGTGGCTTCGAGGGACACGGCGCGGAATTCTGGATATCATTTGCATTTGTTATGATTTCCTTTCTTCTCCTTGCGATAGGCGGAGCGGTTTTGGGCTCGCGCGGGCTTTCTCTTAAGGATTGGCTCTTTGGGCTTCCTCTTGTAAAACACAGTGCGGCATATATTGCGTTCGAACTTGTAATATCTACGGTGTTTATTGTTCTCGGATACCATACAAAGGTAAAATGGGGGCTCGTATTTGCTCCGCAGTTTATCGCTCTCGGAGTATATTTGGTTTTTGCAATATCTTGCTTACTTGCAAAGCAAACTATTGATGATGTGCAGACAAAGGTCAGTGACAAAACCACATTTATACGTCTGCTCAAGGTTGATGCCGATATGCTTGTTGAGCGTGCGGCGTCGGCAGATGCAAAAAAAGTTTTTTCAGATTTTTCGGAAGCCGTCGAATATAGCGATCCGATGAGCAGCGAAGCACTTTTTGAACTTGAAAAAGACATTTCGCTTGCGGTTGCGCAAGCGGGAGAAAAACTTTCTGCCGGAGACGAGACCTCTGCAATCGCCCTCTGCAAAAAAGCCTCTCTGCTTCTTTCGGAGCGTAATAAAAAGACGAGAGCATTGAAGTAATATTAAAAACCGGGAGGAAAAACAGATGCCGATTATTAAATGCGAGATGTGCGGAAGCACGGATATAATAAAGCAGGACGGCGTATTTGTGTGTCAGTCGTGCGGGATAAAATACTCCCTTGAGGAGGCAAAGAAGCTGATGGTCGAGGTGTCGGGTACCGTTGAGGTAAAGGGCTCGGTCAAGGTTGAAAACGCCGCTTCGACAGAGTCGCTTCTCAAACGCGCATTTATGATGCTGGAGGACGGGGAATTCAACGATGCGGATGAACTTTTTGACAACGTCCTGAATATGTCGCCGGAGTGCGGAGAAGCGTATGTTGGTAAGTTGATGGCGGAGATAAAAATCAAAAACGAGCATTGTTTGCAAAATATCATAGAGCCCCTTGAAAGCAACAAAAACTATCAAAAGATTTTGAAATACTGTTCAGAGGAGTGTGCTGAAAAATGGAAAAAGGCAAATGCTGATATAATCAAAGCAAAGGACAGGCATATTCAGAAGCTTGCTGAAACAATTCGCAAAAACTCCATTGAAATGGCGCGAATGCCTATATCTGCCGCCATCAATCATACAGTTGGACTTATGTCAAATGGAACAGTTGTTGCGACGGGAAATAATGACGATGGTCAATGCAATGTGTCGCTCTGGAAAGATATGGTCGCTGTATCGGCTGGTTGGGGCCACACGGTTGGTCTCAAAGCGGACGGAACCGTAGTTGCTGTCGGGAAAAACGACGAAAAACAGTGCAATGTTTCCGGATGGTCAGACATAGTGTCGGTATCGGTTGGATACTGGCACACCGTTGGACTGAAGTCAGACGGAACGGTTGTCGTCGTTGGATGGGACAGAATTGAAGCCCGCAATGTTTCGGGGTGGAGAAATATTGTTGCAATATGTACTAGCACTGAGGTCACGGTTGGGCTTAAATCCGACGGAACGGTCGTTGCGACGGGAAAGAATGACTATGGTCAATGCAATGTCTCGGATTGGAGTCAGATAATTGCGGTGTCCACAGGAGGTGGACACACGGTGGGCCTTAGGCTTGACGGGACAGTCGTAGCCGTCGGATACAATAAATATGGACAGTGTGATGTTTCTGATTGGCGTAACATTGTGGCGATATCCGCGGGCAGAGGATTTACCACTGGACTTAAATCTGATGGAACGGTTATTATAGCGGGATATAGCGAAGATGGCTTGTACAAGGTCTCGGATTGGAGCGATATAATCGCGTTGTCGGCTGGAGGTAATCACGTAGTTGGGCTTAAATCTAACGGAATCGTAGTTGCTGATGGAAAAAACGACTGCCGACAATGTAATGTTTCGGGTTGGAAAGGCATTATGCCGCTAACAACGCTCAGATCTTTTGAAGAAGAAAGACCATTCCGTCTGAAACAACAACAGCGCCTTCGCGAAGAAGAACAGCGCCGTCGCGAAAAAGAACAAGAACAGCGGGATCGCCTTGCTGCCCAACGTCGCTCTCAAAGAGTCTGCCAATACTGCGGCGGGACGTTCAAAGGGCTCTTTTCACCAAAATGCTCTGTTTGCGGAAAGCCGAAGGATTATTGAGCAAAAACGTGTTGAGACGGGGAAGTATACGGTTGCAAAGTACAAAAGCTATTAAACAATCTGAATTTTAATTTTTATGTGAGGTACAACTTGTGAATGAGATGATAACATATATATGCAAAACCTGCGGAGCCAGAAATGAACGCAAGGGAAACAGGTGCGTATGCGAATATTGCGGAAATTCGTGGGAAATTGACAGTAGCAATGATATTCACGCCGTTCAGAGGGCGAATGCGTGGGCGGCGCTGCGCGACGGGGATTTTGAAAAATCCGAGAGCTTGTTTGATGAAATAATCCTGAAGGAGCCCGAAAGCTATGAAGCGTATTGGGGGAAAGCGCTTTCAGTTGCTCATATAACATATGTCACGGATTTAAACGAAAACAAGAAAGTGCCAACTTGCAACAACATTACCGAAAATTCGTTTTCGGATGATAAAAATGTAAAAAAGGCAATTTCTCTTGCTCCGGATGATATCTCGGAAGGCTACAAAAAACAGGCAGAATACATAGATAAAGTTCGTGTCGAGTGGCTTGAAAAGGCGAGCAATGAGCCGGCATATGATGTCTTTATCAGTTTTAAAGACAGCGACCGTGAAAACGGAATTGAAAGAACGCAGGACAGCATTGATGCACAGGATTTGTACCAGGCGCTGACGGCGGAGGGCTATAATGTGTTTTTCAGTCGCATCAGCTTGCGAAACAAGGTTTCGGAACAGTATGAACCGTACATTTATAACGCAATCAAAACTGCCAAGGTTATGGTTGTTTTCGGCGAAAAGCCGGAATATTTCAGTTCTGTTTGGGTCAAGAACGAATGGGGAAGATTTCGCACAAGGCTTGAAAACGGCGAGAAACACAAAAACTCTCTTGTTGTTGTTTATAAAAATTGTGACCCCGGAGATCTTCCCGCGGCGTTAAGGGCGAGACAGTGTCTGAACGCTTCAGATATTACATTCCTTCAGGATTTGTTGCGCCATATAAAACGCATTACAGATGAAACTAAAAACGGAATCAGACTTGAAAAAATCAAGCTCGGAAGTGCACAAATTACAAAAAAGGCAACAACAATCAAAGCCGAAGCAATCAAGACTCGCGAAATCGGCGAAGGTGCCGATTTGGATCTTGAAGTTTCGACACCCGGTATGCTGACGCTGGTAAAAACGTTTTTAAGCCAAGGAAAGTTTGAAGATGCCCAAAAACAGAATGACAATATCCTGTTTGAAGATCCCCGTTGCGCTGAAGCAATCCTTTACGATATACTGATCAAGTCTCATAATGCTGATGAAGAAGCACTTCTTGCTAACATAAGCAAAGCATTTAATAACCAAACACTGCCTATGTTCAACAGATATTTTGAGTGTGCCGGCAAGGAACAGGCGAAAATAATTCTTGATGCTTTATATGACAGCGTTGGAAAGAACGACAACTATTCGTGTAATGTTTTGAAAACGATTCTGCCTTACAAATATGAGCACAGGGGGAAAAATATTAAAAAAGCATTTGACGCTGTTACTGCGAATCTGTGCTTGAATGCATTTGACATTTTGCTCACTACTTTGAAAAGCGATGATGTTGACAGATATATTGAATTGAATCTGAATCTGATAAGAAAGCTGAAAGCGAAAAAACGTTTTAATGACGCTCGGCGTTATATTGACAAGGCGTTTGATGTTGATCCGGGAAATATAACGGCAAGAAGCATATTGCTGTCTATAAGCATAGCGGAGAATTGTTCTGCCGGAACGATGACTCAAAATCTCGTTGATTTGCTGAAATTGACAGATGGTACGAAACGCGATCAGGCGGTTATTTCCGCGCTGGATGTTGTTGGAAACTGCGAATATACGAACGAAAGGGACAGCTTTGCGAGAGAAGCGATAAAGTATTTTGATTCGGATATAAAAAATGTCAGCGAATTTAATCCCGCAATGCTGAACATTGCAGGCGCCTGGATAAAATACGAGGCGTTCAAGCAGGCTAAGTACTATATTGATGTAGTTGCTTCAATTTCGCCGGAAGATCCGCTTATATATTACTATCTTTGCTTGATTGCCATTGGGGCAACAAGCGAAGAAAACATAGTTAAATCTGACGTTCTTATAAAAGATGTGCCGGAGTATACAAAATATCTTGCGAGCGTTGGTGATGCAGAGCGACTCCGCTTTATAAAAATATCAGATGAACAGCAGAAACAAATGGTTCAACGCAGATATGAATGGAAACTGGCGTATGACGAAATGTGTCGCCAAAGAAAAGCCAAAGCTAAAAGAATTTCTGTATTCACCAGCTTCTGGCTGATAATTACGAGCGCGCTCGCAGTTGCCCTTGCTTATCTCAAGGGCCGGATCAATTTTGATAAAATGCCGGATAGGATGTACGATGTTTTATGGCCGGCAATGTTGGCATTTTTCGTTCTGGCGGGGATATATTTATTTGTTGTGTTGGTAGTTGGCTGTTGTATTGCAGGAAGTACGGGTATGAGCGATACCAAAGGGGGAATCCGTTTTTGTGCGTTCTGTGGCGTTATACTTTCATTTCTCGTAGCTCTTGTTGCCGGGATATTCAGTCCCAAAAGCTTCCTTGCCAGTTGGGGATTTCCGGTATTGATTGTTGTCTTGGCAATTTGGCTTCAAATGTTTACTTCGATGTGTTCCATATCGCGAAAGTTTGAAAGCGATAATCCGATATTGGAGAATGTTATTCCTTTTATTTTGGACACTGCTCTGTTATTTGGCATTTATGGTCCGGTTTGCAAGCTGATCGGTATTTGGTGAAAAATTATGATTGACTTTAAAGGAGAAACAAAATGACAACATTCAAATGTAAAAAGTGCGGAGGCACAATAGAATTCGGCGAAGGTGCCAGCATTGGCGTATGCAAAAAATGCGGAGCAAAACAGTTCGCTGATACAGATGTCGGAGGCTATGGTTACTTAAGTCAGCTTCGAAATGGCTATGTTCCGCCGACGATCCGAGATTACGTTATGGCGGAAAAGAGATGGCAAAAAAAGCATCTGATCGTATGGGGCGTCATCTTATCATTTGCGGTTGCATTGGTTTTGTTCGGCATAATGTATGTAACCGTTATCATTCCTCGCGATGCATATAACGATGCTGTTGAGTTGATGAATAACGGTGAATACGATAAGGCGATTTCAGATTTCAACAAGCTGAAATTTTATAAAGACAGTGAAGACTTGATTGATGCTTGTTATGCAAAAAAATACGGTGACGAAAAATGGAACACCATAAAAAGCATCAACGTTGGCGATACATATAAGTTCGGCTCATATGAGCAGGATAACAATTTTGCAAACGGAAAAGAAAAAATTGAATGGATTGTACTTGATAAAAGAGAGTCAAGAATTCTGCTGGTCAGCAAATATGCTCTTGATGCCAAGCCTTTCAATACGTCGAATGCATACGTTACGTGGGACACTTGCTCTCTGCGAAGCTGGTTGAATGAAACGTTTATAAATGAGGCATTTGACAAAAATGAAATTTCAAAAATTCAAATGAAGAATATCTATGCGGGTAAAAATCCGAAATATGATACTAATCCCGGAAAAAAGACGACAGACAGCGTATTTCTGCTTAGTATAAACGAGGTTGAAACATATTTTTCTTCCGATGCGGAAAGAGCTTGCCGGCCGACCGTGTATGCGGTTGCAAATGGTGCCAATACGGGTAAGTCCGAGGTTGGGCTACCGTTTTGGTGGACTCGTTCACCCGGTGGTTTAGGGGATACTGCCGCCAATGTCGGTTCCAACGGCTCTGTCAGATATTATGGCAATTATGTTTCGTTCAGCGACGTGTGTGTCCGCCCTGCTATATGGGTTGACTTAAGCAAGTAGCATTTGTCTTGCGGCAAAAATCTTATTAGCCCATTTTAAATTTGCGCCGAGGGGAGGATGCCGTGTCAAGAATGACTTATCGCCGGATAGCGAAATAGATGCAGAACAAAATTGTGTTTTTGAAAGCTTACGATTAAATAACAGGAGAGATAAAATGGCAACATTCAAATGTAAAATGTGCGGAGGAACAATAGAATTCAGCGAGGGCGCAAGTGTTGGCGTGTGCGATTATTGCGGAACAAAGCAGACCCTGCCTCGTCTTGACAATGACAAAAAAGCCAATCTATATGATCGGGCTAACCACTTCCGCCGAAACAATGATTTTGACAAGGCAATGAATATCTATGAGCAGATACTTAGCGAAGACAGCACCGATGCGGAAGCATATTGGTCGCTTGTGCTTTGCCGTTATGGTATCGAATATGTGGAGGATCCGAGTCATAAGCGTATTCCGACGATAAACAGAGCGCAGTTTACATCGGTTTTTGACGATGATAACTATAAATCCGCTTTGCAATATGCCGACGTATATCAGCGCAGTATTTACGAAGAAGAAGCAAAGACGATAAATGATATTCAAAAGGGCATTCTTGCAATTTCACAGAAAGAAGAGCCATTTGATGTTTTTATCTGCTATAAGGAAACAGATGCAAACGGCAGAAGAACGCAGGACTCTGTTCTCGCAAATGACCTTTATCATCAGCTGACACAAGAGGGGTTCAAGGTGTTCTTCAGCCGTATCACACTTGAGGACAAGCTCGGTATGGCTTATGAGCCCTACATATTTGCCGCGCTGAACTCGGCGAAGGTAATGGTTGTTCTTGGCACAAAACCCGAACATTTTAATGCCGTATGGGTCAAGAACGAATGGAGCCGTTATCTTGCGCTTGTCAAAAACTCCGGCGGCAAAAAGATACTTATTCCGGCATATAAGGATATGGATCCATACGATCTGCCGGAAGAGTTTTCTCACCTGCAGGCGCAGGATATGTCAAAGCTCGGATTTATGCAGGATTTGATTCGAGGCATAAAGAAAATCGCACAGGCAGATGCACCAAAAACAACTGTTGTTAAAGAAACGGTAATTAGCGGTGGAAACGCCAATACTGCACCTCTTTTGAAGCGAGCTTTTATGTTTTTGGAGGACAGCGATTGGAAGTCTGCTGATGAATATTGCGAGAAGGTACTGGATCAGGATCCCGAATGTGCCGAAGCCTATCTCGGCAAGCTGATGGCGGAGCTGAAGGTCGGCCAAAAAGCAAACCTCAAAAACTGCGCAGTTCCGTTTAATGATAAGAATAATTATAAAAAAGCCATACGCTTTGGAGATAATGAACTTGTTTCATTATTAAACAGCTACACCGAATATATCAAAGAGCGGAATGAAAATGACCGTTTGTGCGGTATATATAATGCTGCTAAAAGCGCAATGGGAAGTGCCACCAATGAGAAAGCTCTTGTTAATGCAGCGGAGAAATTCAGCTCGATTTCAGGCTTCAAGGACTCGAAAGAACTCGCAGAGCGATGCCGCGAACTGGCTAATACCAAACACAATGACGGTATATACAATAGCGCTAAAGCAAAAATGAACAGTAATGAATCTTCGGATGTTGAAGCGGCAGCCCACTTGTTTGAAAAAATTCCCGGTTGGAGAGATTCGGACGAACTTGCAAAGCAGTGCCGCAAAAAAATGAATAATTTGACATATGACGAAGCGAAGAGGCAAATGAAGTCGGACAGGCTTGAATGCATTAGATGGTCAATTGAATCGTTTGAGAGAATTTCGGGGTGGAGAGATTCGGACGAACTTGCAAAGCAGTGCCGCGAAAAAATGAATGATTTGGCATATGACGAAGCAAAGAGGCAAATGGAGGCGGGACACTTTGAGGCAGCAATTTATACGTTTGAAGACGCTCCGGGCTGGAGAGATTCGGATGAACTTGTAGAGCAGTGCCGCGAAAAGCTAAGGGAGTCGATATATGACAAAGCGAAAGAGCAAATGGAGTCGGGATATATCAAACGAGCAATAAGTCTATTTAGAGAAATTTCCGGATGGAGGGATGCGGATGAGCAAATTGAAAAATTGACTGAAGCGGAACGTAAAAAAGAATTGAAAGACGCAGAAGAACTCCGTGTGGCATCGCAGCGCAGAAAAGAAGAACGCCGGATTGAGCAACAGCGCGAACAGAAAAAAGCGGTGGCAAAGCGAATCGCCAAGAAGGTTATCGTTGCAGTTGTTATTGTCGCATTGATAGCGCTGATCGCATTAATTATTGTGAATAAGACGGTGATCGCTCCGCAAAATGCGTATAACAAGGCTATTGAATTTCTGAACAACGGCAATTTGATTGATGCGTACGAGACCCTGACGTCGCTTAAAGGCTATAAGGACAGTGCTCAAAAAGCAGAAGGCATATTTGAACAGTACAAGACTGAAAAGCTGAAAGTTGCAAAAGTTGGTGATACGATATATTTTGGCACCTATGAGCAGGATAATGACGAATCAAATGGCAAAGAAAATATCAAATGGATAGTTCTTGCGAAAGATGATAATAAAATTTTGGTCATCAGCGATAAAGCACTTAACTGCGTACAATATGGCGACAACTCTATGGCAATTATTGCATCATATATAAAAAGTCCAATTAGATTATGGATGAATGACACGTTCTTCAATGAGGCTTTTAGCAGTGAAGAAAAAGGAAAAATTCAAAACACATATATCCCGCGAGATTCGGATTCTGGAATGGATGAGGCAATAACTGATAATATCTTTTTGCTTAGTAAAGAAGAAATAGATGGGTACTTCAGCAACGATAAAGCAAGAAGATGTGTTCCGACAGCCTATGCCAAGGCAAACGGCGCCTACATACGCAATAAATACTGCTGGTGGTGGTCACGTTCCACACTATATGTTTACAGGAATTATGTTTATGCTGTTTCAGAGGACGGGTCGATTGGCAGTTATGTCGCTTATGAAAGCCCGGGAATTTGTATCCGCCCGGCTATGTGGATTGATATTGACGCCTAAATGTTCAATTGATTTCAACAAAAGACAAAAGCCCTTTTGCAAGGGCTTTTGTCTTTTGTAAAACAGAATAATTTTCTTTGTACAAAATTGATTAATTTTTGAGTGTGATGACTCAAAACCTTTGATTAGTCTGTTACGAAAGGAATGAGCGCCATATGACGAGCTCTCTTTATAGCGATTGTGAGCTCTCTCTGGTGCTTTGCGCAGGTTCCGGTAACTCTGCGGGGCAGAATCTTGGAACGCTCGGAAATGAACTTTCTGAGCTTGGCTGTGTCCTTGTAATCAATGCTTTCCGCGTGCTCTTCGCAGAAAATGCAGACTTTCTTTCTTCTCTGATGAGCAGCGGGGCGGGAAGACTTCTGAACTTCTCTATCCATAACCTATAAAACCTCCTTATAGAATGTGTTGACGCTGTCAGAACGGCAGATCGTCGTCGCTTGCCACTTCTTCAAATTTAGCGGCATCGGCTGTTCCCGTTGAAAATGCGGGAGCCTGATAATCATCGGGTTTGGGGGCGGTTTCGCTCTTTCTTTCAACAAAGCTTGCTTCATCGGCAACAACTTCCGTTACATAACGTTTTGTGCCGTCCTGAGCGGTATAGCTTCTTGTCTGGAGCGAGCCGCAGATGCATATGGCGCTGCCTTTTCTGAAATATTTGGCTATGAATTCGGCAGTCGATCTCCACGCAACTATGTTGATGAAATCGCTCTGGGACTGTTCGCCCTGGCGCTGAAATCTTCTTGTAACACCGATGGAAAACGAAGTAACGCTGACGCCCGAGGGGGTCTGCTTAAGTTCCGGATCGGCTGTGAGATGACCTATCAGTATAACCTTGTTAAGACTTGCCATATTAACCTCCGATTAAAGTTTGATTGTGAGATAACGCATTACGCCTTCTGTGATGTTAAACACACGGCTGAGCTCTTCGGAGAACTCTGCGCCTGCTGTGTAATTAACAAGGACGTAATAACCCTCTGTCATATCGTTGATCGGATATGCGAGCTTGCGCTTACCCCATTCTTCGATTTTTTCGATCGTGCCGTGAGCTTCGATGAGCGATTTGAACTTTGCAACGAGAGCTGCTGTTGCCTCTTCGCTTACGGAGCAGTCAACGATGAACATCGTTTCATAGGACGAGAGAATTTTTTCCATTGTGATTGCACCTCCTTCTGGACATAAGACCGGAGCATAGATAGATTTGCGTCCGGTAAGGAGAAAAAACGCAAAAATATATGTTGCGCTCTTTTCCGAGTAGTTATTATATCATCTATAATGCAATTTGTCAATCGAAATATTAAAATAGTTGCGAAAAATATCAAAAAGCTCTTGATTTTTTGTTGCGGATGTGATAATATACTTACACCGCTGTGACGCGGTACGTTTGAAAATATATGTTTTCGCACCGAAATACTAATTCGGCGGATGGTGCGGAGACGTGATAATTGCCGCCGGAATGGGAGATTTTTATAATGGGTGCAATTCAGTACATTTTGGGCGCGCTTCTTATCGTTTGCGCAATATTTCTTACGGTAGTCGTTCTTTTCCAGGACAAATCAAAGGGACTTTCCGGTGCTATCGGCGGCGGTTCGTCCGAGACATACTTTGGAAAGAACAAGGGCTCTTCAAAGGAGAAAAAGCTCTCCAAGCTGACAACAATCGTTTCAATCGTTTTCGTTGTCCTTGTCCTTGTTACGTTCCTCTTCTGCACAAAGTAATTAAAAAGCAAGATAAAAGCCGCTCTTCGGAGCGGTTTTTTAATTATTTTACAATTTGTTATTTATTTTTGATCCGGATTGTGATAAAATCTATTTGTTAAAGTTATTTTACGAAAGGCAAAGAAATGAGTAAAAAAGTAAAAGAGCCGGATGCTCTTGCCTGCCGGAGAAACAAAGTCGGCGGTCAGGCGGTGCTCGAAGGCGTTATGATGAAAAGCGGAGAGAGAGTCTGCATTGCCGTCCGCAAGACGGACGGAACGATCGAAAAGCGAACGGACTCGTTTGTCTCTGTCAGAAAGAAACATAAAATTCTCAATATACCCATCCTTCGCGGGGCGATAAACTTCATTGAAATGATGAAACTGTCGTTCTCGACTCTTTCAAAATCCGGAGAGATGCTCGGTACGGAGGAGGAAGAGACGAAGTTTGAAAAATGGCTGAGGGAGAAGTTCGGAAAATCGATAATGGTTGTGATTATGCCGATTTCGATAATTCTTGCGCTTGCGCTCTCCGTCGGACTGTTTTTCCTGCTCCCGACTTATGCGACAAAGGGAATCGAATATCTTGCGGGTTCGCCGCTTGACGGTTGGCTGAAAAGCATAATCGAAGGCGTGATGAAAATAATCATCTTCATATGCTATCTGCTCCTTGTCTCGCTTATGCCGGATATAAAACGCACGTTTATGTACCACGGGTCGGAGCACAAATCGATTTTCTGTTATGAACACGGATTGCCGCTGACTGTTGAAAATGTCAGAATTCAGAGACGTTTTCATCCCAGATGCGGAACAAGCTTTATGTTTGTTATGATACTCATCGGAGTCCTCATCGGCATACTTATCCCCTGGGATTGGGCAAATGTCGACTCAAAGATATTGAGTTCGCTTATAAGAGTCGGGATAAAGCTGCTCCTTCTGCCGCTGACGTGCGGTATCGGCTATGAATTCCTTATGTATGCGGGCAAGCACGATAACGCTCTTGTCAAAGTTCTCTCTGCGCCCGGTCTCTGGATGCAGAGAATAACGACAAAAGAGCCTGACGACTCAATGATAGAGGTTGCGATTGCTGCGCTTAAGGGCGCAATGCCGGATGAATTTCCGGAGGAGACGACGGAGGACGAACCGGAAGAGAAACCCGATGGCGGAGAAAACGTAGCCGACGGCGGAACGCCGATAAAAGACGACGAAGAAAACGCATAAATGAAGTATTTTGAGCTTGTAAAGAAAATAAAGGATATTCTCCTGCCGACAGGCGGGGAATATGCCGGTTTTGAGGCGGAGAAGATCACGGGGATTGCCTCGGGGACGGACTCCGCCCGTCTTTTTATGATGATGAGAGAGGATGTGCCGGATGACGTTTGCCGCAGGGCTGCCGGCATAGCGGAGGAGCGACTGACGGGCAAGCCTCTTGAATATATCACAAAAAACGCGTGCTTTTTCGGTTTGGATTTTTATGTTGACGAGCGGGTGCTTGTTCCGAGGGCGGATACGGAGATTATCGTTGAAAAGGCGATAGAGCTGTCCGGCGGCGGGAAAATCGCCGATATATGCTGCGGCAGCGGATGTATCGGGCTTTCCGTGCTGAAGAATGTCAGCGGCGCGACTGCGGATATGTTTGATATTTCGGAGGGCGCGTGCGAGGTGTCGCGGGAGAATGCGAGGCGGCTCGGGCTCTCCGAACGAGCAAATATTCTCCGGCAGGACGTTTTTTCGCCCGATTTTCTATCGCACGGGGAGAAATACGATATAATAATATCAAACCCGCCTTATATAAGAACGGAAGTTATAAAAGGGCTTTCGGCAGAGGTGAAAAGCGAGCCGTATATCGCCCTTGACGGCGGAGACGACGGGCTCGTCTTTTACCGTCGCCTGCTTGACGTTTGCCCGAAGGCACTTGCGGACGGCGGGGCGATAATATTTGAGATAGGCTACGATCAGGCGGCAGACGTTACGGCAGAGGCGGAAAAGCGCGGACTTTCAGGCGCGGTCTTCCGCGACTACGGCAAAAACGACCGTTGCATCGTAATAAAAAAGTAAGATTTCGGAGGGAAAATATGGACAGCAGAGCTATCGGCGTTTTTGACAGCGGACTTGGAGGTCTCTGCTCGGTGCGCGAGCTTGAAAAGCTGCTGCCGAAGGAGCATATAATATATTTCGGCGACACGGGCAGAGTGCCTTACGGGACAAAATCCGAGGAGATAATAAAAAAATATGCCGCGCAGGATGTGAGATTTTTGCTTTCGCACAACGTCAAAGCGGTGCTCGCCGCCTGCGGAACGGTCAGCTCGGTTGCGCTTGACGGACTTCGCGACGCTTTTGACGTTCCCGTTTTCGGTGTTATAGACGGGGCGGCGGAGAGGGCGAGCTCGCTGAGCAAAAACAAGAAAATCGCCGTTATAGGTACGGAAGCGACGATCGGTGCGGGCGTTTTTGAAAGGCGGCTGAAGGAAAAGGGTGCGGAGACGCTCGGAGTTGCCTGCCCGCTTTTTGTGCCGCTTGTCGAATGCGGGTTTTCGTCAGATGACGAAATAACCGCTCTCGCCTGCGAAAAATATCTTGCACCGATAAGAGATTTCGGGGCGGATACCGTGATACTCGGCTGCACGCATTTTCCGATAATCGCAGAGGCGATAGGAAAGTGTTTGCCCGGTGTTGTGCTTGTCAACCCTGCAAAGGAAGCGGCAAATCTGCTTTCGGAGGAGCTGTTGCTTCGCAATATGCTCTCGCGTGACGGAGACGGCACGGAATATTATGTCTCCGATGAGCCGAAGCGCTTCGACGCCGTTGCGAAAATATTCATAGGAAGAAAAATTTCCGCAAAGAAGATCGATATTGAGAAATATTGAGAGGGAAAATGCGTGATGAATACTGCCGGGCGGCGGGTATGCCGCAATTTGCCCCGAACGATTTTATACGGACAAAACAAAGACAGAGATGAAAAACATCTCTGTTTTCTTTTTTATAAAATTTGCTCAAAACAAAAAACCGAAGCTTCTTTTGCCCGAATATCGATGAAGGCGTGATGACGGGACGGGAGACCCGTCCCCTACATTGCAATACCCGTTTGTGCAAGCAATGAAATGTCCGCACAAACCAAATAACTGAAGCTTCTTTTGCCAACTTTTCTTCTCGAAGCGCAAACAAAAAAGAGCGGAAAGCCGCTCTTTTAATGAAAATATAAAGTTCGATCAAAACAAATAACCGAAGCTTCTTTTGCC
>DLLG01000018.1:0-10695 GCA_002479075.1 Clostridiales bacterium UBA7568 | reverse complement strand
CTCGAAGAAAAGAAGGTCAGAGAGGGGAACGGTCTGTCAGAGACATTTTGTCGAGCCAGTAAATAACGTGAGATGCGAAGCCGTGATTGCAGCTGCCGGCGGCGGATTCGCTTTCCCAGAGGGTGCCCGTCGCGCAAGCCATATCAAGGAAATATCCCTTTATGTTTTCGATGAGCTTTTCGTGCTCGCCGTAGCGGAAGAGGAGCTCAAGACGGAGATAATCGCCGATGAAAGCGTTTGAAGGGTAGACATTCTGATATTTTGCGTCCGGACGGAGGTTCGGCCAATTGTCTCTCGGCACACGCTGCGGACCGAAGTCATAAAGAAGCGCTTTCCAGAGCTCCGGATTCTTTTCGGGGGTTGCCGTGCCGCAGAAGAACGCGTAATACTGACAGGTTTCCGTAATTTTCCCCGAAAGATGAAGCTGTCCGTCATCGCCGCGGAGGGCGTTGTCACAATAGAAATTGCCGATGGGCGAAAGCTCGTTTATCGCCTTTTCGATCTTATCCGCTTTTTCGCCTGCGCTTGCGTCGCCGTAAAGACGATCGACTGAGCGAAGCATCATTGCATAGAGCATATTCGTCGGGAAGTTGACGTTTTTTATCAGCTCGTTTGACTTTGACCATTCGACGAACACCCAGCCGTCAAGATCTTCGAGAAGGGAGTATTCGTTTTCGAATTTTTCAAAATACCGCAGGAGCTTATTTATTTTTTCCTTTGCAAAGTCGACAAGCGCTCTGTCGCCCGTTCTGCCGAGATATTCTTCAAGCTCGATCACATAGAACATCGCCCAGTTCGGGATGAAGGTGCCGTTGTAATGGTCGGCGGGGTAACACATCGGAAGCATTCCGTCCGGAATGCAGTCAAAGGACTCCGGAAGAAGAAAGTTTTCAAGGAAGTTGTGTTCGATTTCGCTCTTTCCCGTAAGCGCCTTTTCAACGCGGCCTGTAAAGAAGCTGTCGCAGAGCCAGCCCGCTCTCTCACGTGACGGGCAGTCCATATAGAGAGTGAACGTATTCTGGCGGTATGTTTCGATTGCGGCTTTGAAAATCTTTCCAAGGTCAGAATCGGAGCTTTTCAGGCGGACGTCCGGTTTGTCGGCGCCGAAATATATCATCTTTACGCTGTTTACCGTTGCCTTCCCGCGGAGGACGTAAAGTCCTATATAAGACGCGGAATACGGCTCAAAGCTCTCAAGAGAATGACTTCCCGCCGGCAAACGCCAGAGCAGGGCGCCCGTTGCGCCGAAGCGACGATAATCAAGGCGGTTCCCGTCGCGCATAACCTCGTCAAACATAAGGAGCAGCTCCGTGTCTTCCTCGGCTGTCACGTCAAGAGAGAACATTCCCGATATTTCGGGCGACATATGATATATCGCAAATTCGCCGCTGTTTATCTTCGCTCCCTCGGGATTTTCTTTGCAAGGGGAGATGCTCTCCGTATCGATGTTTCTCGCAAGGAGATGAAGATCTGTTCTGACCTCTGAAAGAGGGTATATCTTGTATGAAAAATACGGATAGCCTATCTGTCTCGGATAGCGGAGGACGCTTTTATGGTTACCGACCGTAAACGTGCCACGGAAGGCTATGCTTTCGGCAGGGATTCTGTCATAATGGGTATATGAGCAGTCGCGGCGGATGAATTTTTTCTCCTCCGTGCGGACAATTTTCGGCGACGGCTTTTCCTCTGCGCCGATGTTGTAAACCTCGACGAAAGTCCGCTGATAGCTGTATCTTTCCGCTTTTTGCTCGTGCTCGGAGATCTCGCGGCAGGAAAAACCGTTATATCCGCTTGCGGCGATGACCCCTCCTTCGGATATCAGCTCGCCGCAGAAGAACGACGGCTGATCTATATGGTAAAAGCCGTTGCAGTTATAGCCTGCGACGGTTATCGTCACCTCGTTTTCGCCCGCCGAAAGCGCATCTGTTATATCGAGCTCGTCAACGCGGTAAAACCCGTGCGCACAGCGGGCGGGGCCGAAGGCGAAAAACTCGCCGTTTATTCGGACGCTGTAAGCCGAGGAGCCCGTCACGGCGAGAAGTGTGTTTTTTCCTCCGTCGACCTTCGCCGTAAAGGCGAGCCAAACGTTCATTTCCTTTTCTCTGCCCTCCGCCCAGACGGGGACGGCTTTTCTGAATTTATAATCCTGCATAGTACAATCCTTTCGGGAAATATATTTGCAAGGAAAGTATATCACGGGGGAGGGAAAGTGTCAACACGGAAAAGAGGTTTTTGTATTGACAAAAAGCCCGTCTTGCGGTATGATAGTCCCGAAGAAAAACCTATGCGGAGGAAGATTTATATGGCAAAATGGATGTGGTATCCCGATGATTTCGAGCTTTATCACGCAATGCTCGTGCACAACAGAAGAGAAATGCACGGGAAATATTATTCGCCGATGTGGAGAGTTGACGCTCCGCACAGAAACGTCAGGCTTTACAAGATAGTCGAGCTTGAGGAGAGCGAGGAGTTCTTTGCAAAGGCAAACGACGGCAGCGTGCTTGAAATAATAGTAAACGGCGTGCGTTATCTCGGACCCGCAAAGATCACTTTGGCTCCCGGAAGAAATTTCATAAAGCTCTCCGCTTTCAAAGACGGAGGCCTGCCCGCGATATGGTGCGAAGGAAAGCATTTTGCCTCGGGCGAGGGCTGGCAGCTTGCGTCGTTCGGTATGGGAGATGACCCTGCCGGCACAAACGATATGTATGACAGCCCGGACGATAATCCCGAAATCTTTAAGTTTTCATATGAGCGGCTTGCACCCGTCAAAACGGAAAACACAGACGGCGGCGTGCTTTTTGACTTCGGCAGGGAGCTGATGGGCAAGCTCGTTTTCTCTGATATAAAGTCCGAGGGAAAGATCGTTTTCATAGCCTATGGCGAATCGCGCGAGGAAGCGCTCGATACGGAACATTCGGAGATAATCGACACGGTCACCCTTTCGGGAAAAGAAATGCGACTTCGCAGCCGCGCCTGCAGATACGTTTATATAAAGGATGACTGCAAGGATTTTTCCGTTTATTACGATTACGAATATCTGCCGATGAATCCGATAGGAAAATTCTCCTGCGACGACGAGCTTGTAAACAAGATATGGAATATCAGCGCATACACGCTTGAGCTTAACAGCAGAGAAGCCTTTTTTGACGGAATCAAGCGTGACCGCTGGGTATGGTCGGGCGACGCTTATCAGAGCTATTTTGTAAACTATTATTACGCCTGCGACCTTGACCTTGTTCGCAGAACGACGCTTATGCTCCGTGGCGACGGCAAAATGGCGCAGCACATAAACACGATAGTCGATTATACGTTCTATTGGATAATCGCAATATGGGAATACTATTTCCATACGGGCGACATTGAGTTTGTACGTCGCATAGCAAAGAAGATACCGGATATGTGGGAGCTTGTTGAAAGCAGACTCTCCGAACACGGCTTTATTGGCGGTTACACAAGAAAGGGCGACTGGACATTCGTCGATTGGTCAAAGCACCTTGAGAAAACGGAGATAATCTCCGCCGAGCAGATGCTCCTCTGTCGCTCATACGAAGCTTATGCGGAGATACTTGAGCTCCTCTCCGAGGACGGCTCGGAATACCGCAGAAAGGCGGCAGAGCTTAAGGAAAACATTGATAAATACTTCTGGGATGACGAGAAAAAAGCATATATAGACAGCTATCAGAGCGGGAACCGCAAGGTCAACCGTCACGCAAACATTTTTGCGTTGCTTTTCGGCATAGCGGATGCGGAAAAGCGCGGGCTCATTATTGATAACGTCATAAAGAACAAGGAAATTCCGCCGATAACGACTCCGTATTTCGAGTTTTTCGAGCTTGACGCAATGTGCGAAATCGGTCAGTTTGATTATGTGACGGATATGCTCCACAGCTATTGGGGCGGGATGGTCAACCTCGGCGCAACGACGTTCTGGGAGGAATATTTCCCGGAGATGAAGGGCGCAGAGCATTACGCTATGTACGGCAGACCTTACAGCAAGAGCCTTTGCCACGCCTGGAGCGCATCGCCGATATATCTTATGGGCAAGTATGCTCTCGGCGTCAGACCGACGTCTGCCGCATATGCGACCTATGAGGTCAAGCCGAATTTGATGTGCTTCGGAAGGATTGAGGGTTCTGTCCCCGTTCCGGGCGGCACGGTTGACGTAAAGGCGGACGGGAAGAGCATTTCGGTTCGTTCTGACATTGCGGGCGGCGTGCTTGTCATCGGCGACAAGCGGATTGACATTCCGCAGGGCGAAACGATTGAAGTAAGCATATAAAAATTATAAGCGGAGGGCAGAAATTGCCCTCCGCTTCTTGACAAGAGCTGTTTTTTGGAGTATAATGGGTAAATAAATTTTACCAAAGAGGAAACGATTATGACGGCAGGCGAAAAGATAAAGGCTCTTCGAAAGGAGAAAAATCTGACACAGTCCGCATTGACGGAGGGGCTGATAACAAGAAATATGCTCAGCCAGATAGAAAACGGAGTTGCAAATCCTTCGCTTTCGACGCTTTCCGCAATAGCGGAAAGACTTTCCGTCCCGCTTGAATATCTGCTTTCGGACAGTGCCTCTGCGGGCGATATGGAGCGCCTGAAAAACAGGGAAAAGGTTCGCGGGCTTTATGCGGAGGGCAAAAAGGACGAATGTGCGGAGTTGCTTGAAAAATATGACGATGACGAATCTGCTCTGATTTCCGCCCTTTGCTATGCCGAATCGGGTGCGGCGTTTATGCACGCCGGAAAGCTCTTTTCGGCAAGGCGTGAATTTGAAAAATCAATTGACAGCGCAGGAAAATCCGTTTTTGCAGGCGTGATTTCCGCTTGCGCAAAAAGGGGCATTGCGCTGATAGATTATGTTATGGGCAGGGGCGAGCTTCCTCCTTGCGGCGTTGACGAATACGGATATATTCTTTTGCTTGAGGTGCCGTCGTCTCTTGCGCCGTCACACGCGGAGGCGCGCCGACTTATGAAAAGCGGCGAAACGGGGAAAGCCGCCGGGATTCTTTCCTCTCTCCTTCCGGATGCCGAAAAATCCGGAGCAATCTGCCTTTATTACGTCCTCTCCGATCTTGAAGTTTGCCTTAAATCGGAGGGGGACATTGCAGGAGCTTACGGGTGCGCCGAAAGGCGACTTGCGATAAAAGAGGAGATGAGCAGGTAAAGATGATTTACTTCTGCGCAAAATCCGTGCCGATATATTTCGGACATTCCTCGGGGGAATAATCCCAACTTTCGATATGATCAGAGAAAACAAAATATTCCGGAGGATAAAGCTCGCTTTCGCACTGGTAAGTGTCGATAAGCACGAGCTTTATTTTCATTTTTTCGGGGATGATATTTTTTATGTAAACGGTTGCCCTGTCTCCTATGCGGACGTTTTCCGAATATTCCGCAAGTCCTGCGAGGTTCGGGGAAAGTTCAACGAAAATTCCGTAAGGCTCGATACTGCGGACAATGCCGGGAACGGTCTGTCCTATGCGGAATTTTTCGGCGTTTTCCTTCCAGGTGCCGAGGAGCTCCTTGTGCGTTACGGAAATGCGCATAAGGTCATAATCGATGGCTTTGACGGCGGTTTTTATAAGCATTCCCGGGTAAAACCTGTCGCGCGGATGTGCAATGCGGGAGACGGAAATGCAGTCTATCGACAGTAGCGAAACGATTCCGCAGCCGACATCGACAAACGCCCCGAAGGGCTCGAGATGAGTCACCCTCGCATCTACTATATCGCCCGGCAGAAGCTGCATAAGATAGTTTTCAAGGCAGTCGCGCTGGGCGTCCTTTCTTGAAAGCAGAGCGACGGTTTCTCCCCTGCGTTTTTCAAGTCCGCAGACCTTGAAGCACACCGTCTTTCCGACTCTGGTTATCGCTGCGATGTCCTTTACGGGCGAGCCGTCCGGATTGAAGGCGACCTCCTCCTTTTTTATGATTCCCCGCATACAGCCGAGGTCAACATAAAGCGACATTTCCTCATCGCAGACGGTTGCCTTTGCCTCGAGAATCTGCCCCTTTGTCATCGCTTTTTCAAGGGCGGATGCCGTATAAAGTCCTTCTGCGCCGCTGCCGAGAGAAAAGCCCTCGGGCTTATAAATTTTCCTTAACATTTGTGGTTGTCCTCCGTTTTTGTTTTTGTTTAATCTTTATGCGGAGGGCGGGAAATTTATGTTGGTATGATAAAAAAACTCCCTTTGCGGAAGGCAAAGGGAGCTTTTTCAATAGTTTTTCAGTCTGTTCGAAAAGATGACCGCAACGGGGTTTTTGAGATGATTTTCAATGTCGAGCGTGCTTATTATCAGCTTGCCTTCTCCGACCTTTATCTCGCCGCAGACGAGAGCGGGGAAGAGGGGCTTTCCCCAAGCGCTTCCGGAAAGCGTGTTGCCGGAGGTGAGAATCGGGGTAAAGCCGTCGCCCGTGAAGGTCGTGCGGACGAGCGGAGTCATCATATCGGCTTTTTCGTCGTACCAGAAGGAAAAATCATCTTTTTCAAAGCCATGGACGAGCGGGTGAGGCGTGCTTCTCGAAACGAAATGAAGCGGTCTCATTCCGCAGTTTTTTACCCTGAACGAAACGTCGCCGAGCTTATATTCCCCTGCGGGCAGCGACTCTATTATAACGGTCTTTCCTTCGCTTAAGGCGGAAAGAACGTCGCCGGCTTTGCTTTCGAGACAGCCCGAACCGTCTATCGTAACGGCGGAGCCGCTTTTGACTTTTTCTGGCGGGAAAATTTCAAGTGCTTCGTCGGCGTAATGAACGGCTTTGCCGCCTCTGTCCCTCAAAACCGCGCGGAGAACATATTTTTCCCGCTCTTCGACGGTCGGCGCGTCAAAGGTCGCCTTGCCCTGCAAAAATACGTCGTTCTCGCCGAAAAGCGCAGGCACGGTTGACTTTTTCGCAAGTGTGCCGTCGGGACGGATAAGCTCAATATCGATCGTGTGACCGTCGGAGGACTTATGCGTATCGTTGCAGATGAAAATCTCAATCTCTGCTTTTTCTCCGGAGAAAAATGTCTTTCTGCCCGTTCGCAGAGATACCGCAAGCGGGGTCAGCTCGTCCATATAGGCATAGAATGCGGGTTTGGGATTGCGCTCGCAATCGACTATCGTTTTCATCCAGCCGGAGGGCCAGGCGTCAATAAAAAGATGTATCGCAAAGGAGGTCATCAGGGGATTTCGGCGGAACGCTCCCGTCTGAAGCCTTGTTGCCCTTTCCTGCCATCTCCGACTTTCGCTCACCCAGTTTTCAAGGCTGGTTTGCGTGTCATAGAAGAAATAATGCATATTGCCCGTCTGTGCGCCGACTATTTCCGACGGCGACCAGCTCTTTTCTTCCTCCTCGCTCTGCGGAAGCCATTCCTTCGGGTATCGGCTGCGCATAAGCGAAACGGGGTCGAGCCCTTCTGCGCCGAATTCTCCGCAGCCGCAATACCAGCCGTCCTTTATGCCGAGCCAGTTGCCCCTGTAAAGCGAGCCCATATCGATGCCGTGACCGTTGTACCAGGTGCAATAGCAATGGTTATCGGGGAAGCCCTCGTCCGGCGGGTCATAGTCGCCGTCGATGTGCTTTATCGCCCTGTCCGGATTCAGCATATGAACGGCATCGTCGCACGCGCGGAAAATCATATCCTGCTCGGGGCGGATGACGTGGCGGAAGGGATTGTCGTTTCCGTTTGCCATCGGCTCGTTCATATATGAAACAAGAATACAAGACGGGTGCGAGCGTATCAGTCTTTCCATTTCCTCACATTGGCGGATTACCTCCGCAAATTTTGTTCTCCGGACGACGGAAAACAGCGGGAGATCTGTCTGAAGCATAAGACCGATCCTGTCGCAAAGGCTATATATTTCCTCATAAACGGGGCGCTGGGTTATGCGGAGAAAATTCATATTGCAGGCTTTTGCCATAAGCATATCATAAAGCAACTGCTCATAATCCCCTCTGAAGACGTCCTGCTGTTCAAAACCCATCGTATTTGCGCCGCGCAGGCGGATGCTTTCGCCGTTCAGATAAAACATACCCTTAGGCGAGCCTGCTTCGTCGATCTCAAACGTTCTCATCCCGAAGGACTTTTCCGCCGAATCGATCCTTCTTCCTTTTATATATAGCGAGACCTGCGCCGAATAAAGATAAGGCGTCTCCGGTGTCCAGAGACGGAAATCCGGCAGCTTGATTCTGAATTTAACTGTGTTATCGCCGTGATAGAATTTCGGGAAAACGACGGGATGATCCTCGTCCGTCTGCCTGCCTATATCGGCTTCTGTCATAACGTCGCCGAAGTCTGCGTGATGAAACGTCTGCGGGCGATACATCTTGTTTTCTATTACTTTATCTTCAAAGTTCTCTCCGTATAACGAGTATGAAAGGGAAATATCGTCCTCGCCGGGATAGTCGCAGCGGTAAACGGTTGTCCATATTTCAATCTCGGAGGTTTTGGGTATAGGACGGACGAAAATGTCCGAGATGAAGGTTCTCGGTCGTTCTTCAAGATATACTCTGCCGCAGAGACCCATTCCCGCGGGGCAATGGTGCCAGCCCTCGGCGGGGTCGTCATAGCCGAGACCCGTCGCGGCATAGAGCTTGTCCCCCTCGCAATGAACGTAATCCGCGGAGCGGGGACTGTCGCCGCCGTATTTGAAATCGTTTTTGACTGTGACAAGGAGCGTGTTTTCTCCGCTGCGGACGAGCTTCGAAATGTCAAATTCGAAGGGCGAGAAAAAGCCCTCGTGCGTGCCGGCGAGCGTTCCGTTTATATAGACCTCGGTGATGTAGTCCGAGCATTCGAAATGCAGGAAGAGCGATCTGTCCTCCGGCAGGGCGGTGGTGAAAGTCGTTTTGTAGTACGAGATGGCACAGCCGACAGGCCCTCCGTAATGCGGAACGGACACCTTTTCCCATTCGCCGGACGATACGACGGAGAAAAAATCCCGTCTGTCGTCTGCCGTTGCCATACGGAAATAAAATTCGGAAAGCTCCTTGAGCTTTCTTTCGGTTTCGACTGCGGGCGAGCATTTTTTCATAAACGGCGCATATTTTTCCCGCAGCGACCCGATGAGCGCATCGAGCTCTGCCTTTTCCGTTATTTTTTTATAAACTTTTCCGGACGCGCCGGCGGAATCCGCAAGGGGAAAGCGTTTTCCGTTATCGGTTATGGGCTTCGGCCGCACGAGCAGCTCCCGCGAGCCGATCTCTCCTGCGGCAATGGACGCAAAACGGTCTGCCATTGAATATCCTCCGATATTTTTGTGATATAATGATTATGACATAAATACTGACGGAAATCAATCCTTTTTCGCTTTTTCGCTTCGTTGACAAACGGGGGAAGGGGTGGTATAATCAAAAACAGAGGGAGGTGACGCTTTGAAAAAGAAAATGCTTATAGTCGGCATAACGATGTCTGCCGGAGGGAGCGAAAAGTCGTTTCTTTCGTTTGCGGAACACATCGACTATGAAAAATGGGATGTCACGCTCCTGCTTGCGGAGAAAAAAGGCGCATTTCTGCCGCTTTTGCCGCCGCAGATAAAGGTTGAAACGATGGTGGACGGCGAAATTATGGAAATATCCGCCGCAAACGCAAAGAAAATTCTCCTCGAAAAATACGTCGCAAAAAATCCGCTGAGGCTTTTCACGCTTGCTTTTTCCGCGACGAGAACGGCTCTTGCGAATGGCGACAAAAAGGTCTATGCGAAAAACAGGCTATGGCTTGCGGCAATGAAAACGATGAAAAGTCATCCCGGCGAATATGACCTGGCGATTGCTTATTGGGGCGACCGGACAATGTTTTATACGGTCGATAAGGTCTGTGCGAAGAAAAAAATCGCCTGGCTCCATTTTGACTATCGTCACCCGCCACGCGAGGATGCGCTTTATGAGAAATACTTTATGAAGTGCGATAAGGTAGTGACGGTTTCCGGCGAGATAGAAAAGTCGCTTGCGGAGGCTTTGCCTGCCGTAAGAGAAAAAATCGTTACTATGGAAAACATAGTCGATGCGGAGCAGATAAAACGGCTTGCGGAGCTCGGAAACGGATATGAGGACGGATTTGACGGCATAAGAATATTGACCGTCGGCAGAATCTGCGAGCAGAAGGGCTACGACATTGCGCTTCCCGCGCTTGCAAGGCTGAAAAGCGAGGGCTTTTCCTTCCGCTGGTATGCCCTCGGAGAAAACGGCGGGGAATATGCGGAGAGAATCCGGCGCGCGGTGTCGAGTCTCGGAATGGCGGAAGATTTCGTTATGCTCGGAACAACGGAAAATCCCTATAGATATATAAAGGAATGCGATATTTATTTTCAACCGTCGCGTCACGAGGGTAAGACGATCGCCGTCGAGGAGGCGAAAATTCTTTGCAGGCCTATACTTGCTACGGATTATCGGACGGCGCCAGAACAGCTTTCCGGGGGCGGGATCGGAATGATCTGCGATATTTCGGGGGAGGGAATCGAAGCTGCAATGCGGAAAATGCTTTCCGATGCGACTTTGAGAGCCTCATTTTCCGAAAAGCTCGGTAAAATAAAGCGAAATCGCGACGTTGAAACTGAAATCCGCAACCTGACAGAATAAGTTTTTCGGGTAAAGTGATTTTTTGGACAAATTTTTTCAAAAAAACTGAAAAAAGTATTGACAATCGTAAAGTGATGTGATAGAATAACAAAGCTGTCGCCGAGGGGCGGAAGCGAAACGGTCCTTGAAAATTGAACA
>DLLG01000011.1 GCA_002479075.1 Clostridiales bacterium UBA7568 | reverse complement strand
TTTCTTTTGCCTACTTTTCTTTTCCAAAGAAAAGTACGGTGCCTGCTTTTCTTTTCAAAGAAAAGTACGGTCAATATTTTCTGTTGGTTTTTAATTCATTATAGATTGCAATGTAATTTTCGTGGCGGGATTTGGGAATCTCGCCGAGGCGAACCGCTTCAACGACGGCACACCCTTCCTCGCAAAGATGAGTGCAACCCTTGTACTTGCATTTCCCGAAATACTTTTCAAATTCAGGAAAGCAGAAAAAGAGCTGGTTTTCCGGAAAATATTTCTCGCTGTCGAAGTCGAGACGTGAAAAGCCGGGAGTATCTGCAACGAAATGTCCTTCGCCGAGAGGAAAAAGCGTAACCTCCCGCGTTGTGTGCTTGCCGCGGTGTGTTTTTTCGGAAATTTTACCCGTTTTCAGCGAAAGCTCGCGGAAAAGAGTTCCGAGCAGAGTTGACTTTCCAACTCCGGAGGCACCCGCGAAAGCGCAAACGGTTGTTTTTTCGGAAATAAACTCAAAAAGCTCGGATATGCCCTCATTTTTCTCTGCGGAGGAGAGAAATGTGACGTAGCACTTTGAGTAAATATCAAAAAGCTCTGCGGCTTTTTCCGGCGCTGTATCCGATTTTGAAATTACGACGACAGGCGTTATGCCCGCGGAAGAAATTGCAACAAGGAGCTTGTCCGTTGCGAGGAGGTTAGGTTCGGGGTCGGAGGGGCAGAGAAGAACGAAAACCGTATCTATATTTGCGACGGGAGGGCGAGAAAGCTCGGTTTTTCTTTCGGAGACTGTGTCAATGAAAAGCCCTTTTTCTTCTCCGTCGCCGCGACGAACGGTAACAAGGTCGCCTGCAAGCGGGGTGATTTTCTTTTTGCGCAAAATGCCACGCGCCTTGCATTTGACGGTCTTTCCGTCGGAGCAGAGGACGGTATAAAGCCCGCCGACACCGCAGATGATTCTGCCGGAGAGGTTTTCATTCATACAGGATTACCACCCGAAAGAAAATTCTTTATCTGCAAAATGGCAGCTTCTGCTTCTGTTGCGAATTCAAAATCAACATTTTTTCCGCTGAAAAGCAAATTATATATAACAATTATTCCGATGACTGCGAGCGCAAGAAACGCGATGAATATACAAGCCGCAAGCCAGAGCGGAACGCCTGCCCCCTCATCATCGGACGAGGACGCAACCTTTGCTCTCCCTCCGGACGGCGGGCGTTTTTTCTTTGACGGACTCGGCTTTTTCGGCTCTTTGACAGGCGGCTTTGCCGAGGAGCCTCCGCCTCTTGCTGTTTTGGAGATCGCAAGCTCTGCCGTCGGCGTTTTCTGAACCGAACGCCTGCGGACAAACACAACCGAAGGATCCTGCCTGAGCCTGCTCAGATGACGCAGCATCTGCGGCGCGCTATGGTAGCGGTCGTCCGGATTTTTTTCCATTGCGCAGAGAATAATCTGTTCAAGCCCGATCGGGATTGAAGGATTTATCTGCGACGGCGGGACGGGAGCTTTTGTTATGTGCTGATAAATTACAACAGCAGGTGTGTCTGCCGTAAACGGCATTCTTCCCGTCGCCATTTCATACATCATAACGCCGAGCGAATAAAGGTCGCTACGGAGATCTATCTTTTTGCATTGAGCCTGTTCGGGGCTGAGATAAAATACCGTGCCGATTGCCTTGTCAGCCATAGTCAGCGTTTCGGCTTTCGGTATTTTTGCGATGCCGAAATCCGTAACCTTGACAAAGCCTCCCTCAAGAAGCATAATGTTCTGCGGCTTTATGTCCCTGTGAATAACGCCTTTCATATGAGCGTGACTCAAGGCGGAGAGGATCTGCTCCGAGAAAGCAACTGTCTCCTGCCAGGAGAGAACGCCCTTGTTCTCCATATATTTGCGCAGGGTGATACCCTTGAGAAATTCCATAACGATATATTTGTGTTCGCCGCGAACGGATATATCGTAAACCTTGACTATATTTTCGTGATTGAGCATTGCAACGGCTTTTGACTCGATGATAAACCGCTTTATCGCCTGAGTATTGCCGGCAACGGAATCCTTGAGCATTTTGACGGCAACCTTGCGGTTTGTGAGCAGGTCTGTTGCTTCGAAAACAACAGCCATCCCGCCCTCGCCGACGGTGCGTTCGATTTTATATCTGCCGTCAAAAACCTGCCCAACATATTTATTAAAAACATTCATAATATGTCACCTTTCAGAGCATTGTTTTTTTGCCCGTTTCAAAACTGGGCAACGACGGCAGTAATATTGTCGGCGCCGCCTGCGGCGTTTGCAAGAGAAATGAGCTTATCCGCCGCGGCCCTGAGGTCGGTTGAGCCGTCCTCGCATTTCGGCGCGCCGTAAAGAACCTTTGTCATCGCTTGCGCGTCAACATAGTTTGAGAGTCCGTCAGAGCAGAGGAGCAAATATCCGCTGCCCCAATCCGAGAGTCTTACGCAGAAAAAGTCCGCCTCTGCCGAGCGGTTAATGCCGACAGCCTGCGTTATGACGTTTTTCCTCGGATAAGTTTTTGCCTCCTCCGGCGTGATTTTGCCGTAATCAAGGAGGTATTGAACGAAGGAATGGTCGTGAGTTATCTGGCGGGATTCCGCCTCTGTCAGGATATAGAGGCGGCTGTCGCCGATGTTGACGCAGAACAGCCTGTTATTGAAGACAAGTCCGGCGACGAGCGTCGTTCCCATACCGGAAAGCTCGTCAAAATCGCTTGACATACGATATATAAGGCTGTTTGCCGCTTTTGCGGCGGAGACCATAGTATAGCGTATCTCATAGAGCTGCTCGGAAGGGTCCTCCGAAAGACAGGGAGAGGAGACCATCTTGTCGCAAAAGGCGGAAATTGCCTTGCTGCTTGCAATCTCGCCCGCTTTGTGACCGCCCATCCCGTCGCAGACGACGAGAAGCGTCGCTTCTCCGCCCCAAAGGGAAAAACATTTATAGCTGTCCTGGTTGATCTTTCTTTGCAGACCGACGTCGGATTTTCCGCAGAATTTCATAAATTCAAGCCCTTCCTTAGATTAGTTTCAGAAATTTTCAGTTTTTGCCTTCGCGCGGAGCTGACCGCAGGAGGCGTCAATATCGCCGCCGAGATGACGGCGTACCGTCGCAACGATATGATTTTTTGTCAGCACCTCGGCAAAGCGACGGACGTTTTCTCTGTCCGAAGGGGAAAAGCCCCTGCCCGTTGCGTTGACGGGGATAAGATTTACGTGAAGCGGCATATCGGGGCAGTATTTTTTCAGGATTTCAGAAAGGGAGCGGGCGTCCTTTTCCGTATCGTTTCTGCCTGCCGCCAGAGTATATTCAAAGGATATTCTCCGCCCTGTTTTTGCAAAATAGTCGTGACACGCCGTCAGTAGCTCCTCGATGCACCATTTACGGTTTATCGGCATAAGAGAGGAGCGGGTTTCGTTGTCTGAAGCGTGAAGCGAGATGGAAAGGGTGATCGGCAGCTCCTCCTCCGCAAGGCGATATATCTTGTCGACAAGGCCGCAGGTGGAAAGGGAAATATGCCGATAACCGATGTTCAGCCCGTCCTCCGAGCCGACGAGACGGAGAAATTTCAGAACGTTATCATAGTTGTCAAGCGGCTCTCCGATACCCATCAGAACAATTCCGGAGAGCTTTTCTCCCGCTTCGTTCTGCGCATAAATGACCTGCGAAAGCATTTCTCCCGGCAGAAGCCTTCTTGAAAGCCCGCCGAGGGTCGAGGCGCAGAATTTGCACCCCATAGCGCAGCCCGCTTCCGTCGAAATGCAGACGGTGTATCCGCGCTCGTATTTCATCAGCACGGATTCGATACATTCGCCGTCATAAAGGGAGAAAAGAAATTTCTGAGTCCCGTCAGAGGAGACCTTTTTCTCCCGAAGCGCAACCGAGGAGACAAAGGCGTCCGCTTTCAGCTTTTCGCGGAGAGCCTTCGGGACGTTGTTCATTTCGTCTATACTTTTTCCGCGCATAAGCCAGCCGAAAACCTGTTTTGCACGGAATTTCGGCTCGCCCAGACCGATTATGTAATTTTCAAGCTCGGTCAAACCGAGACTTAAAAGATCCGTCATTTTATTTTCCTCATTTTTGCGATAAAGAAGCCGTCTGTGCCGCAGTCGCAGGGGAGCAGAGTATATGCCCCGTCCGCCTTAATCCCGCCGAAGGAAAAACTTTCCGCGGCAAAATCCTTGTGTTCGGAAAGAAACTTTTTGACGACTTTTTCGTTTTCGTCCTTTGAGACGGTGCAGGTTGAATAAAGCAGAACGCCGCCGGTCTTTACGCTCTCCGAGCAGGCAGAGAGGATCGAATATCCGAGCTCCGGCAGGCGGAGCGTCTCCTTCTCGGATTTATAGCGGATTTCCGGCTTTTTTGCCATAACGCCGAGACCGGAGCAGGGAACGTCGCAGAGGACGCGATCAAATTTTTCCTCCCCGCAAGGCACCGACGCATTCTGCACCCTTGTTTCGATTATGTCAATGCCGAGCCTCTCGGCGCCTTTTTTTATAAGCGAAAGCTTGTTTTTGTGAAGGTCGCGCGATATTATCGTTCCCTCGTTTTCCGCGCGGATAGCCGAATAAAAGCTCTTTCCGCCGGGGCAGGCGCAGGCGTCGAGCAGGCTTTCGCCCCTCTCTATACCGAGCACCTCGCAACATATCTGCGAAGCTTCGTCCTGCACGAAAAAGTAGTCCTCAAAACAGAGGAGCTTTTCATAAGGAACGTTTTCCGTCATACGAACGCCGCGCGGAGAAAACTTCGTCGGCTCGGAATGAATTCCTTCGCCCGCAAGCATTTTTATAAATTCTTCTCTTGAGACGCGGAGGGTGTTGACGGTGACCGTTATAAAGGGATGAGAAAGAGTTGCAGCAAGGCATTTTTCCGCCTTTTCCGCGCCCAGCTCCTCTCTCCATTTTCTGCATATCCATTCCGGAACGGAATATTTTATCGAAAGATATTTTATCTCGTCCGACGAGCGGTTCGGCAGATAATTTTTGCCCTTTTCCCTTGCCGCGCGACGGAGAACGGCGTTTGCAAAGGCTTCGCTGTTCTTTTTTGCGGAAAAGCGGGTCAGCAGGGAAACAGACTCGTTTACAGCCGCCGAATCCGGAATTTTATCCATAAAATAAAGCTGATAAAGCCCGATATAAAGCGCGGTTCTGACGTCCCTGTCTATGTTTTCCGTTTCTCTCTCAGAAAAGAGGGAAATGAGATGGTCAAGGGTCAGCCTGCGCTCGATGACGCCGTATAAAATGGCGGTATAGAACGCTTTTTCAACGCCAGTCAGCCCGTATTTTTCTATTGACGCGGAAAGCTCGATGTTTGAATACTTTCCGTCCTTTTCAAATTTCTGAAGCGAAAGAAACGCCGCCTGACGTGCTGTCATCTTCTTCTGTTCCTTCCGCCCATAACGATTATAAGAATTCTGAGGAGGTTCGCAAGCGAGACAAAGAGCGCTGCGACATACGTCATTGCCGCCGCCCAGAGCACCTTGCGCACGCCGCTTTTCTCGTCCGAGGAGACGATTCCCTCGCTTTCAAGCACGGAAAGCGCGCGATGACTTGCGTTGAACTCAACGGGAAGCGTCACAAGCTGGAAAACGGTTGCCGTCGCAAAGCAGACAACGCCGGCGAAGGCAATATAAAAACCGACGTCCGAGTCATAAGAAAACGACGAAAGCAGAAGCCCGATGAGAACCAGCGGCATTGCAAGATTTGAGCCGAGATTTGTTATCGGGATGAGGGCCGCGCGGAGCTTCAGCGGAGCATAGCCCTGCGCATGCTGAATTGCGTGACCGCATTCGTGCGCCGCGATACCGCAAGCGGCAACGGAGTTTGAATTATAAACGCCCTCCGAAAGAAAAACTGTGTTTGAGCGGGGGTCGTAATGGTCGGAGAGCTGCCCCTTGCAGGGAGCAATCGCGACGTTTGTTATCCCCTGCGAGCGGAGAATTTTTTCAGCTGCTTCTGCGCCCGTCAGTCCTCTCATTGTGCGCACGCGGGAAAATCTTCCGTATGCCGCCTGAACCCTTATCTGCGCAATCATTGCCCAGATGACGCAGGGAAGCACAAGGACTATATAAAGATAGTAGCTTTCAAAATAATAGCCGAATATCGTCATTTGATTTCTCCTTTTCCGAGCACCGAGCTCTCCGTTATCTTTCTGCCGCGGACAAAATCTCCCGCGCTCATTTCATTTTTACCCTGCGGGATAAGGCGCAGGATTGCAAGTCTGCCCTCGCCGCAGTTTATTTCGATTCTGCCTTCTCCCTTGCCGCCGAGAAGGGCAACCGTTCCGGGCTCGCCGTTCCGTTCTCCCTCGGCTGTGACAGCCCTTGTTATCTTGACTGGAAGGCCGTCAATGTCCGTCTGTGCGAGCGGGGCGGGGGAAAGCGCACGGATTCTCTGCGAACAGACGTCCGCGCTCTCCGAAAAATCAATGATTCTGTCCCCGGCTTCAATCTTCTTTGCATAGGTCGAAAGACTATCGTCCTGCTTTTCGGGCGGGTATTTGTCCGTCCCGATTGCGCGGATGACGTCGAGCAGAAGAGCCGCTCCCTTTGCGGAAAGCTCGCTTTCAATGTCGCCGCACGTCGATGACGGCAAAAGCGGTACGCAGACCTTTGCAAGCATATCGCCCGTGTCCAGCCCGTCGTCCATTTTCATTATCGTTACGCCGATTTCCTTTTCTCCCGCCATAATGGCTCTCTGAAAGGGCGCGGCGCCGCGGTATTTGGGAAGGATCGAGCCGTGAACGTTTATTGCGCCGAATTGCGGCTCAAAAAGCACGTAATGCGGCAGGATTTTGCCGTATGCAACGACGATGCAAAGATCGGGCGCAAGCGAGCGGAATGTCTCGCCGAAGGCTTCTTCTTTGAGCGTCGACGGCTGAAAGACCGGATAGCCCAGCTCCTGCGCCAGCACCTTTACAGGCGTCGGCATCAGCTTGTGGCCGCGGTCTTTTGGCTTGTCCTCTCTTGTGACAACGCCGATTATATCGTTTTTATATTCCGATTCCGCAATTGCCGAAAGCACGTTTTTTGCAAAATCGGGTGTGCCGAAGAAAAGTATTCTCAATTTTCGTCTCCTTCTTCAAGCTCTTCTCTTGTCATCATTCTTTCCGCTTTGTCCGGATAAAGGATACCGTCGAGATGGTCGATTTCGTGACACATAGCGCGCGCCAGAAGCCCCATACCCTCATATGTCCTTTCGTTTCCTTCAATATCCGTCGCGCGGATTTTGACATAATTCGGTCTGCGGACGATGCCCTGCTCGCCGGGGAGCGAAAGGCAGCCCTCGGGCCCGACCTGCTCTCCCGCCGTTTCGATTATTTCGGGGTTGATGAGATAAAGCACCTCCCCCTCCGTCACTTCAATTACAACCGCACGGCGCAGAACGCCGACCTGCGGAGCCGCAAGCCCGACGCCGTCCGCCGCACGCATAGTTTCGAGCATATCGGAGAGAAGAGTCCTGATTCTGTCCGTTATTTCCGTAATCGGGCGGCTCTTTTTGCGGAGCGGCTCCTCTTCCGTTATTATTTTCAGCTTTGCCATAGTTCCTCCTTTTATACCGTCGACGGGTTTATGTCAACGGAGACGGATATTTTCCCTCCCGCCGCTTTTTCCGCGCCCGAAAGCAACTCGGAAAACAACGCGCGTGAGCGGGTATTGTTTTTATGTTTTATCAGAATTCTCATTCTGTATTTGTTTTTCAGTTTGTATAGCGGCGCTTCAAACGGGCCGAAAACCGTCAGCGGTACGTCCGCATATTTTTCCGCGGAAAGGCGGGAAAGCTCCTCTGCCAGCTTTGCGGCAAACTCTTTTGATATAGCCTCCTCCGGAGAGGACACCGAAAACAGCGCAATGTCGCAGAAGGGCGGAAAGAGCAGAGCGCGACGCAGGGCAATTTCGTTTTCGAAGAACTTTTCATAGTTCTGCTCGGTGCCGAGACGTATTGTTTCGCTGTCCGGACAGTATGTCTGAACGACAGCCTCTCCCGGCTCGTCGCTCCTGCCCGACCTGCCGACGAGCTGCGTTATGACGGAGAACGTCCTCTCCGCCGCGCGGAAATCGTCGGAATAGAGGGAGCTGTCCGCAGAGACAGCCGCCGCAAGCGTCACGCGGGGAAAATTATGCCCCTTTGCGATCATCTGCGTGCCGAGAAGTATATCGGCTTCGCCTCTTGAAAACTTGCCGATTATCTCGTCCCTTGAATATTTGCCGGTCGTTGTGTCCGCGTCCATACGAAGCACCCTTGCGGACGGTATAAGCGATTTTACGGCTTCTTCGAGCGCCTGGGTGCCATAGCCCATATAGCCGATGTGCTCGCTCCCGCAGGCGGGACAGGTCTTCGGCGGATTTGTTTTGTAGCCGCAGTAATGACAGACCATCGAGCCTCTGCCGCCGCTTACGTGATACGTCAGGGCGACGGAGCAATGCGGGCAGAGCATAACGCCCCCGCATTTGCGGCAGATGAGGAAGCTGCTGTAACCCCTTCTGTTCAGAAAGAGAAGCGACTGATGCCCCTCCTCGTAGTTTTTTATCAACTTTTCCGCAAGCACCTTGCCGATTATTCTGAATTCCGATGAATCCTCGCGCATATCGGCGAGAGTGACGGTCGGCAAGGTCGCCTTTCCGTATCTGCCTTCGAGCTTTATAAGCGAATATACTCCGGTCACCGCCCTGTAATAAGTTTCGACGGACGGCGTTGCCGAGCATAAGAGCATAAGCGCTCCGTTTTTTTCGCAACGGTAGCGCGCGACGTCCTTTGCGGAATATTTCGGCGACTGATCGGATTTGTATGTGTGCTCCTGCTCCTCGTCTATGACGATCAGCCCGAGATTCTCAAGCGGAGCAAAAATTGCGGAGCGTGTGCCGAGGACAACATCGCAGTCGCCGCGGCGGATTTTTCTGTAAGTGTCAAACCGCTCGCCCGCGGAAAGCGCGGAATGTATAACGGCGAGCCTGTCCCCGAAGAACGCAGAGAACATTGCAACCGATTGCCACGTCAGCGCAATCTCCGGCACCAGAACAATCGCCGTTTTGCCCGATTTTATAACGTCTTCGCAGAGCGAAAGAATGACGCTTGTCTTGCCGGAGCCTGTCACGCCGTATAAAAGCGCACCGTGCGGCTTTCCGTCAATAAGCGATAAAAGCTCATTTTTTGCCCGTGCCTGCCCCTCGGAAAGCTCGATTTTGCCAGTTCTGACGGGAAAATTCATATATGGCAGGCGCAATTTTTCCTGCTTTATAACATTTATAAGCCCGCGCTTTTCGAGCCCGCTCAGAGTTGAAGGCGAAAAGCCCTCGCTTGTCAGTTCGGAAAGCGGAATTCTGCCCGCCTCGCGGATTCTTTCGTAAAGACGACGGTGGTTTTCCGTCGTTCTCGGGAGGGAGAGGGCAGTTTCATCCGCATCCTCCCGCAAAACGGCAATCTTCTCCTCCGCTTTTGCCGCGCCTTTAATCTTCAGCTCGGACACAAGCTCCCCGCTTTTTGTCATCCTGCGGGCAAGGGAGGCGATGTCGCCGGAAAAATTCTTTTTCAGCTCCGAAAGAGGCGTTTCGCCGTTTTCCTCCAGATAGTCAAAGAGGAGACGGCTTTTTTGATTGAGCGATACGCCGTCTGCTCCTGTTGCTACGGAAAAAACGTCCTCCGCCTTGTCAAAAGCGTCCGCCGGGATAAGCCTGCGGACGGCGTCTCCCGTGCTGCAAAGGGTTCTTTCGCGGAGGAATCCGAGCATTCCGAGCATCTCCTCTGTCAGCGCAAGCTCCGGGTTTATGACAGATATGACGGGCTTGAGCGGCAGCTCGTCGCCCTCCTCGGAATGTTCTCCGATTTCGATTATTCCCGTCTGCTTTCTGTTTCCCGCGCCGAACGGAACGATGACAAACATCCCCCGCCGGATCTCTTCCGTCTCGGAATCGCTTATATAATAGGTGAAAACCGAGTCCAGATGATACGGGAGGTCGAGAAGTCTTACGCCGACGGCACGGTCATATTTCTTCATTTCGGATTAAAGGTCGTCGTGAATTTCCTTGTCCGCCTCGGGATCAACGACTTCGAATTCGCCGCTGTAAAGACGCTGAACAGCGTTTTCAACGGCTTTCTTATCTCTGACATCGCCCTTTATGAGCGCGGCGATAGTTTTATCCGTTTCTTTTCTTTCAATCATCTTTTCCGCTTTTTCTCTCTGCGCAACGTATTCATCCGTTACCATTCTTGCGCATTTTGCCGTTGCCATAACGAGCATATAGCGGTTCATTTTGCCCTTTGTGAGCTGGTCGATTGAAGGCTTGATCATCATAACGTTTTATCTCCTGCTTAATTATAAAAATTTTCTTTGATTTCGGTATTGCGGAAGGTGCGCGCCTTTTCCGCTTTTTCTATTGACAAAATGAGCTCTGCCGCCTCGTCCGACTGACCGTGTCCGTTTATGACGATGTAATCGTAGTTTGAAAAATATTCGAGCTCATATTTTGATGCTTCCATCCTCCTCCGGATGATCTCATCCGTTTCCGTTCCTCTGCCGCGCAGGCGTTCTTCAAGCGTTTTTGCGTCCGGCGGGAGAATCAGAACCATAACAGCCTCGGGCATCTTTTCCTTTACCTGCGCCGCACCCTGAACCTCAATTTCAAGGATGATGTTTTTTCCCGCGTCAAGACAGCTTTCGACAGCCGCTCTCGGCGTTCCGTAAAAATTGCCGACATATTCCGCATATTCGAGCATTTCTCCCGCCGCGATCTTTTTTTCAAAGTCCTCGCGTGAGATGAAATGATAATGCACGCCGTCGATCTCGCCCGCCCTCGGCTTTCTTGTCGTCGCGGAGACGGAGAATTCAAACTTTCCGGATTCGACGAGCTTTTTGTTTATAGTGCTCTTTCCGCTGCCGGCGGGACCGGAAATAACGAAGAGCAATCCTCTCTTGCCGCCGCTCATTCGTCGTCATCCTCGTCTTCGTCATCCGGCTCAAACAGACCCTCAAGTCTGCCGGAGATTGTTTCCGCCGCGAGAGCGGAGAGGATAACGTGGTCGCTGTCCGTAATTATAACGGAGCGGGTGCGTCTGCCGCAGGAAACGTCGATAAGTCCGCCCGCTTCCTTCTGCTCTGCAACAAGTCGTTTTATCGGCGCGGATTCGGGGCTGACAACAGCGACAACTCTATGCGCCGCAACCATATTTCCGAAGCCGATATTGATAAATTTCATCATAAAATTATTTGTGCCGTCCTTTCGGAATCATTCAATATTCTGTATCTGTTCGCGGATTTTTTCAAGCTCTGCCTTGATTTCAACAACGAGCTTTGCAATTTCCGCATTGTTTGCCTTTGAGCCGATTGTGTTTGTCTCTCTGTTTATCTCCTGAAGCAGGAAATCCAGCTTCCTGCCGACAGGCTCGTCTGATTTAACGATCTCGTCAAATGCGGCAAAATGCGAATCGAGACGGACGAGCTCTTCGTCGATCGCCAGCTTGTCTGCGGCAAGGGCACATTCCGTCAGCAGTCTGCCCTCGTCAAAGTTTATGCCGTCCCCTGCTATCTGGGCGATGCGGTTGCGGACTCTTTCAAACTGCCCCTTGACGTCTGCCTCGGAGAGCGGAGCAATCTTTTTTGCAAGAACCTCAACCCTGTTGCGCTTTTCAACTATGTCCGCTTTCATATTTGCGCCTTCGGTCTCTCTTGCGGCAAGGAAAGCGTCGATCGCCTCGTCCAGAACGGGGAGCAGCTTCTGCCATTCCGCATCGATATCCTCATCCGCCTTTTTGACGGTGAAAATGTCTCTGTTCTGGGCAATGCGCATCGTTGAAATGTCGCAGGGGAGCCCGAACTCATCCGAAAGACGACGGAGCGCATCGATATAGCTCTTTACATAAGCCCTGTCCAGTTCGACTTCTATTCCCGGATTTTCGAGAATGTCAATCGTAACGAAAACATCGATTTTTCCTCTTGAAATGCCTCTTTCCGTGAGGCGGGCTTTGATTTTGTCCTCAAGAAATCCGAAAAGGCGGGGAATCTTGATTGTGCAGTCGAGATAGCGGTTGTTGACCGACTTTATCTCAACAAGAACGCTGCGCTCGGGGGTTTCGCTTTTGGCGCGTCCGTAAGCTGTCATACTTCTTATCATTTTATGTCCTTTCTGCGAACCTTCGCAATGACCCATAATATAATAATATAATTATATAATATTTATGCTGTGATGTCAACTGCGGGAAGAATTTTTTTCAAAATACAAAGGCCGTCGGAAAGAAAAAATACGCAAGCCCCGTGCGACCCGGTTTTTGCGCATTTTTAAAAGCTACGTTTGCCGCAGTCTCCGGCAAAGCAGAAAGCGGGGAGTATGCGGCGTTCCTTATAATACGGATTTCGGAGCCGCCGTTTCGGCTTGTTTTGCTTTCAGCCTTTTCCAGCCGATAAACCCGTATATATCGTTTATCAGGAATGCCGAAAAGCAAACGGTTACGGAGATATAACGACTGTCATCAAGGCTTGCCAGCGTCCAGAGAACGATTAAAACAATGTCGTTTGCCGCATATGCAAGGCTGAAATAGGGGCTTCTTCGGAAAGTAAGATAAACGGCGAGAAAACTTGTCGTTACGGAAATCGTGCTCGGAACGATATTTGCCGTGTTGAAGAATTTCAGGATGAAATAAAATCCGGCAGTAACCGCTGCGGCGGCAAAAAACATAACCGTCGCTTCAAGGGCGGATATTGAGTTGACCCGAACCTCCGAGCGCTTGCCCTTGTATGGGTGTCTGAGCCAGGATATGAGGGAAAACACAGATGCCGGCATTGTCATTCCGAGATATGTGAGCATTTCTCCGTAGTAGGAAAAGGAATAGGAAATTATCCCGTAAAGTAGGCTGAAAACGATCATCAGCAGCTGCCCTATGGGGTTTCCTTTTGCGTTTATGAGGATTGACGTCACGCCGACGAGCGACGCTATAAGCGTCAGCGCGCCGTTCCCGCCGAAAATGCCGAACGACGCCAGAATGAGTGTGACGGAAAAGCTCCATAAAAGCAGCTCCCCCTTTGAAAAGTAGCCAAAAAGTCTTTTTATCATAAAAACCTCCAAAAAAAACGCACCCGTAAACACATCTTCAAAGACCTAACGATGTGTTTGCGAGCGCATAATGCACTGCCTCTGCCCGGTGGCAGATTCATATTCAGCTTCAGGCATTATATCATAACGCGGAGGGAAAGTCAAGGGGGATATGGGGAAAATGTTATGGGAATAAAAACGGCGGATGAGTGAGCCCCGCCCCGGCAATGTCTGCAAACTGGAAAAACTCCTCTGTTGTAAAAATTTCTTGCTTTTTGCCTGCTGAATTGCGGGAATTTTTATTGAAAATGCCCTTTGAAATTTCCTTTTGAAAATGCTATAATAAAACAGTTGCGTAGCAGAAATGCGTAAGTCCGGACGTCGGGCTTGCGCATTATTTTTTTACGGAGGTATCATATATGGAACGATCACAAAATTTCCTCGCCACGGAAAACGTCGGAAGGCTTATGCAAAAGTACGCCGTTCCCTGCGTTATTTCCCTGCTTGTCGGAGCGCTTTATAACATTGTCGATCAGATTTTTATCGCAAACGCAAGCTATCTCGGCTCATACGGGAACGCCGCAAACACGGTAGTTTTTCCGCTGACGGTTATTGCGCTCGGTATCGCGGTTTGCTTTGGCGACGGTTGCTGTGCTATGGTCAGCGGGCTCCTCGGGGAGGGGAAAAGAGATGAGGCAAAACATTCCGTCGGCAATGCGATTCTTCTGACTGTTGCCGCGGGCTGTGTTCTGACGGCCCTTTACCTTGTTTTTGACGACGAATTGATTACTGTTTTCGGCGGTCGCGTCAATGCAGAGACTTTTGAGTTTTCAAAGGAGTATTTCTTTTATATCACGCTCGGAATCCCGTTTTATATGTTTGGGCAGGCAATGAATCCTGTCATCCGTGCGGACGGAAGCCCGAAATTCGCAATGGTCTCAACGCTTGCCGGCGCGCTCGCAAACGTTATACTTGATCCGATCTTCATTTTCGTTTTCAGATGGGGTATGATGGGCGCTGCCGTTGCAACGGTTATCGGTCAGGTGCTGACGGCGGTTCTGGCAATTCTGTATCTGTTCCGCACAAAGAGCATAAAGCTCGACAAGGCATCGTTTGCTCCAAAAAAGAGCGTCATCGGGAGGATTGTTTCGCTCGGGCTTTGCAGCTTTCTTGCGCAGATCTCGCTTGTTGCGGCAATGGCGGCAATCAATAATATGCTCCGCAAATACGGTGCGCAGGATCCTGTTTTCGGGCAGGAGCAGTATGCGCAGATACCGATGGCTGTTGTCGGAATTGTGATGAAGTTTTTCCAGATTGTGATTTCGGTTGTCATCGGTATGGCGGCGGGGTGTATTCCGATTGTCGGTTTCAATATGGGCGCGAAGCGTCCTGAGCGGGTGAAAAAGCTGTTTACAACGCTCCTCGTTTCCGAAGCCGTGCTCGGTGCCGTTGCGCTTGTAATCGTTGAATTTTTCCCGAATGCGCTCATCGGCATTTTCGGGGCAAAAAACGAGAGCATATACTATACGGAGTTTGCAGTTCGGGCATTCCGTGTTTATCTTTGTATGATGATACTTGCCTGCGTCAATAAAGCGACGTTCATCTTCCTCCAGGCAATGGGAAAAGCCGTCGAATCAACGCTGCTTTCGATGGTTCGCGAGATTGTGTTTGGCGTCGGGCTTGCGTTGCTCCTGCCACTATTTTTCGGGCTGGACGGCGTTCTTTATTCAATGCCCGCCTCCGATATTCTGACGGCGGTCATATCCGCGGTCATCATTTCGAAGACGTATCGGCAATTAAGCCGGGCGGCGCAGTCCGAACCGAAAACCTCCGCAGATTCTGTCATATGAAAACCGGCGGAGCAGAAAGAGAAAAAATGCAATGTGTCCATCGCCTTCGGCGTGTACCGTTCAAAGAGAGTTTATCTTGACAGCGCCGCGCTTTTATGCTACAATTTGCTCATACCCCTAATGGTATCGGAGGTAATGATAGTGAAACAATGTATGGATTCCGAAAACCTGCACCGCAGGCTGAAAAAGATCATCGGTCAGATCCAGGCTATTGACAGGATGGTCGATGAAGATATTCCCTGTGAGGATATTCTTTCGCAGATCAATGCGGCAAAATCTGCGCTCAATGGTTGCGGAAAAGTTGTGCTTGAGGGACACATCAGGCATTGCGTGCGCGACGGTATTGAGCACGGCGACGCAGACAAAACCATCGAGAGCTTTACAAAGGCTGTCGAGCGCTTTGCCAATATGCAATAAGACACTTTCTGAAAAAAGACGGCTTTTTTGCCGTCTTTTTTGTTTTTTCTATTGACAACATATACCCACCTGGGTATAATATACATATACCCCCTAAGGTATAAAGGAGTTTTGCTTATGAAACGAATTATGAAAAAACTGGAGCGACTGCTTTCGCTCGGCGGAATTAAAAAGGATATTGTCCTGCTTGTGATTTCGGGAGCCGCGGTTATATGCAGCCTTTTTAAATTTCAACCGCTTCCGTTTGATATGGCTTGGATCGCAATCATCCTTTGCGGCGTGCCGATTGTTCTGGAGGCGATTATAGGTCTCGTGACCGCATTTGACATCAAAGCGGACGTGCTTGTGTCTCTTGCCCTGATCGCATCCGTCTGTATCGGTGAGGATTTCGCGGCGGGCGAGGTTGCGGTCATTATGCAGCTCGGCGCCTTGCTGGAGGAGCTGACGGTTGCCAGGGCGCGCGCCGGAATTGAAAAGCTGGTGCACCTGACGCCGCAGACGGCAAGAATTTTGCGCGACGGAAGGGAGGAGATCGTTCCCGCAGAACAGGTAAAAGTCGGTGATCGCATCCGTGTGCTGCCGGGAGAAAGCGTTCCTGTTGACGGGGTGATCGTCTCGGGGCAGACCTCTGTAAATCAGGCGGTTATGACCGGCGAATCGCTGCCGGTTGACAAGACCGTCGGAGATACGGTGTCAAGCGGAACTGTCAATCAATTCGGAGCATTTGAAATGAAGGCAACAAAAGTCGGCGAGGACAGCTCGATTCAGCGTATGATACGGCTTGTGCAGTCGGCAGATGCGGGAAAAGCAAAGATCGTCGGTCTTGCCGACAGATGGGCGACCTGGATTGTTGTGATTGCGCTTTCCGCCGCCGGGCTGACCTGGCTTATCACCGGGCAGATCATCCGCGCCGTTACGATCCTTGTTGTGTTCTGCCCCTGCGCATTGGTGCTTGCGACGCCGACGGCGATTATGGCTGCTATCGGAAACGCAACGAAACACGGCTTCCTTGTCCGCGAGGGCGACGCTCTTGAGCGGCTGTCAAAAGCAAAGGTCATTGCGTTTGATAAGACGGGCACTCTGACCTGCGGAATACCGGAGGTCGTTGCGACAGAGAGCGTTTCGGCGGAGTTTGATAAAGACGAGATATATCGTCTGGCGGCTTCCGCAGAGCAGCTTTCGGAGCATCCTTTGGGGAAGGCGATTGTCCGTTGCTACAAAAAGACTGGTGCCGCGCTTGCAGAGACGACGGATTTCGTGATGATTCCCGGACGCGGAGTATGCGCTGCTGTTGGCGGAAAGAACATTCTTGCGGGCAACTGCGAACTGCTTTCCGGACACGGTATAGATATGACGCCGCCGAGCAATGCCGAGGATTATCTGCGCAAGGGCTGCACGGTAATTTACGTTGCGATAAACGGCGTGTTCACCGGATTTATTGCCTTGGCGGACACTCTGCGAAAGGAAAGCGCAAAAACGATTTCATCTCTTTCGGAACTGGGCATACAGCCCGTTCTTCTCACGGGCGACAACGAAAATGCCGCAGAAACGATTGCCGGAGAACTTCATATCGGCGAGGTGAGGGCGGGTTGCCTGCCGGAGGATAAGCTGAGATATATCGGCGAATACCAGGGAAAAAATATGCCTGTCTGTATGATAGGCGACGGAGTAAACGATGCGCCGGCGCTGAAAAAAGCGGATGTCGGCATCGCTATGGGCGGTGTCGGTAGCGATATTGCCGTCGATGCGGCGGATATTGCGCTTGTTGATGATGAAGTCAAAGAGCTTCCGCATCTTTTTGCGCTCTCGAAACGGATGATGACAACGGTCAGGCTCAATATGATTTTCTCGATGACGCTGAATTTTGTTGCAATCGCTTTGGCGATCATCGGAACGCTGAATCCCGTTGTCGGAGCGCTTGTACATAATGCGGGCTCGGTGCTTGTTATAACAAACTCGGCATTCTTATTGAAATGGAGGAAGAAATAATGGCAATCAAAATTATCGGTCTTATCATCGGCGTTCTTGTTCTCTGCGCGGGCATTTATTACCTGGTAAAAGAGAAACAAGATCCGGAATCGAAAAAGATTTATTCTGTTGTCAGCGCAATCGGCGGAGCCGTTGCGGTTGCGTGCGCATTGCTTTTGATCTTTTAAAGAGCCATAAAGAAAAACAAAAGGCGCATTTTGTGCGCCTTTTGTTTTTTGGGGGGAAGGAGAATGCTTTAAATGGGTGCTTTCCGAAATATGCTTTTTTATTTTATCGCATTGGCGATAGCCGTATCCTGCGCAAAGTTCGGAATATTATAAAGCACAAGCACCTGCGTGATACCGTTTTCCTCGATATAATCTTCAACAGATCCCTTGAAAAAGCGAAGGTCGATCAGATGCGTTTCGGCATAGTCGTCAATTGCAAACTGCGAAAAACAGTTGGCATAGGAGTCCTTCAGGATCAGCAGCTTGCCTTCGCCGTTGCCGGAAACAACGGTTGTAGACTGGTTGGAATTCAGAAAAGCGGCATACTGGTCTTTTCCTTTCAGATATTTGAACTCGTAAATACTGTCTGTTACATAGTTTCCGCCGTTGTAGCTTACGGTATGCGTCAGAGTTTTATAATAGGCTGTGATGACATCTGTTGCGGCGAAGGGATAATTGACCTTATTGTACGTTGTACCGCGGAAATTGTCGCATAGCTCCTTGCTGTGCCAGGCGGAAAGCGGCTCAGCCGTCTTTCCCTGCGACTGCATCCAGGCGACATAGCAGTAGTATGCTCCGAGGCTTGTGAAATGGTGGTCGGTTTTATAATAGATATATTCGCTTTTGTGCGCCGAAAGAATATCAAACACATTAACGGTGTCCAGTCCCTGCGCCTTTGCGTATTCAAGAAATGCCTTTTGGTCAAGGCCGGGCGCATAGGCGGGCAGCTTGTCGGAAAGGATCTGTGCCGATGTCGGCACGAGCATCACCTGCGTCGGAATGCCGGCGGCTTTCAGGGAGTCGGATAATTTTGCAAGAGCTTCGATGTTGGCATAGAATTGTTTTTGGCTGTATCCGGTAAAGGCATCGATCAGGTAACCGCCCTTGCCGAAATAGACGCCGGAAATCTGCGTTTTTCCGCTGAACCGTTCTGTCAGGGTTTTTATTGTGATCCAACCGTCCCGCAGGGGAAACTGATCCGCAAGGTATTTTTCGATTTCCGTTCCCATTTTTCCGCTCGGAAAATCAGAGATAGAGATCGCGTTTTTCTGCGTCAGCGTTCGCTTTTCGCTTTCGGAATAATACTTGTCCGGCACAAGAAAGCCGGATATAACGCCGACAGCCAGAAGCAGACAAAAAACAGAAGTAATTATTTTATTACGCATCAGGAAAGTCCTCCTTAAAAACGGAAATACAGGAACGGGTTATAGGACCCGCTGATGAGATAAGCTATGGCAAGTCCCGTTACGGCAACGATGCCGGTTGTATCGGCAGCTGTCATAAGAGCGGCGTTACATTTCTCGCCCAGCTTGTGATAGAGCTTTGTGCCGAGGGGCGTCGAGGCGACTGCACACAGCAGGAGCAGCGGCAGATATGACAGGAGCTGATAGAGCGATGCGGAATTACAGAAGGCGACCCCTCCGAAGAGAGCCTTGAAAAATGTCCAGCCTTTTCCGATGTCCTCAAAGGCGAACAGCACCCAACCGATCGCGACGCAAAGCAACGTATATATGTGCCCGACAAACGCAGGCGCTTTTTTCAGCTTGTCCAGCAGGAAGAACTTTTCGATAATCAGAATCACTCCGTAAAATACGCCCCAGAGCACATAGTTCCAGCTGGCTCCGTGCCAAAAGCCTGTGAGCAGCCATACTATGGCAATGTTGCGGAGCTGAACGGCAAGCCCTCTCCGGTTTCCGCCCAGCGGGATATAAACATAGTCCCTGAACCAGGTTCCCATTGAAATATGCCAGCGCCGCCAGAACTCCGTGACACTTTTTGAGCAATACGGGTGATCGAAGTTTTCCAGAAAATCAAAGCCGAACATTTTGCCGAGACCGATTGCCATATCCGAATAGCCGGAAAAGTCAAAATAGATCTGAAACGCAAAGGCTATGATTCCGAGCCACGCGGAAACAACCGTCAGACTTTCCGCTTTCGAAATTGTGTTCCATAGAAGCCCGATGTTATTGGCGATCAGCACCTTTTTTCCGAGACCGCAGACAAACCGCTTGACGCCGTCTCCGAATTTATCGAAGGAATGGGTGCGCTCGTCAATCTGGTCGGCAATGGTCTGATAACGCACGATCGGCCCTGCAATAAGCTGGGGAAACAGGGACACATATGCCCCGAAGGAGATGATGTTTTTCTGTACTTTGGCATCGCCGCGATAGACGTCTATGGTGTAGCTCATCGTCTGGAAGGTGTAAAACGAGATGCCGATAGGCAAGGGCAGATTCAGAAGAGGAATACTGCTTCCGAAAATTCCGTTTATCGTGCCGATGAGAAAATCCGTATATTTAAAGAGGCAAAGCAAACTCAGATTTACAATTACGGATACAAGCAGACCGATTTTTGCCGTCGGTGTCCCACGGTATTTATCAACCGCCCGTCCGCAACAGTAGTCGAGGACGGTAGAGAAGATCATCAATCCGACATAGATCGGTTCGCCCCAAGCATAAAACAGCAGGCTGAACACAAAGAGTACCGCGTTTTTTGCTTTTTTCGGAACGATGAAATACACCAGCAGGACACAGGGCAAAAACCATAAAAGAAATGTCAGACTGGAGAAAACCATTTTTAATTTTTTCCGAATACAGGCATATCGTTATCGTCCGGAACGATCAGACCTCCGCTACTGCCGTTCTCCTCGGGCACAACGGCAGAATTTTTCGGAAGTTTACCGAACACGCTTTTGATAACCTCGTCGATTTTTGCATATTCGGAGACAGCCAGCTTGTTTTCCGCTTCCGCATCCTCGCCGTCATAGCTTGCGCCGGCGATAACATAGATCACATAGTCTCCGCTCTGATAAAGGCGGGCGTTCAGGACCTTTGCCGTACCGAAGGGATACTGGCGTATGTAGCTGACAATCTGGTCGTAGCCCTCGTTTATTGCCTTAACTGCCTCGTCTGCGTAGCCGTCTTTGGTTTTAAGGACGATGACCGTGTCGGGGTTTACGCTTCCGATAGAGTTCTGCTTTGCAACGTAGCTCTCTATCTTGCTTGTGTCAAGACGGTAGATGTTTTTCAGCCAATCCTTGTCAATGTCAACGTTGCAGAGATAGTTGTCATTGCCGACAGCTTCGGCGATCTTCTGCTCGATCTCTGCCGGAGTTGCGGTAACGACGGTATTGTTCTTTCCGTTATCGTCGTTTTTATTGTCGTTGTTGTTGTCGTTTGTTCCTTTGCCGCAAGCCGCAAAGCTGAATATCATCAGAATTGATAAAAAAATAAGTGCGATCTTTTTGATTTTCATTTTCAGTTAGCTCCTTTGAAGGTTATTATTGCGAAAGCATAAGACCTCGCCCGTACGCTGCGCCGTCGTTTTTTTGCTTCCGTAATACATAACGATCCGGAAAACAAAAATGTCGGAAAAATTTCAAAAAATTCTTCCGACATTTCCGAATATTATTTTTTCAGAGCTTGATATACCGAGATGATTTGTTCTCTGTTTGCCCCGTCCGTACCGTACAGACAATAGTTGATCCGTCCGTCCGTCCAAATGATTTTCTGATAGTTACCTGTGCCCGTATTCACACTCACGAGGATTGCGTTGGTTTCGGCATCTATGGTTTCCTCCGAAAACTCCTGCCCGTTCAGCCCGGAAAAATCGCCCTCCTGCGCCGAAGCGCGGGCAAGATAGTTCTTCCCGTCAAGTTCAAATTTAATTTCCGCAATCTTATCGTCTATAATTGCATATGAAGTATTCTGCGCACCCTCCGGAGCGTCAAGTGTGATAGAAAGCGCTTTGAATGCTTCCGCATTTTTTACTTCGACAAACGGACTGCCGCCCAGCACGGTGCTTTCGCCCGGTCCTGCCGGCGTTATGCCGGGAAGGAACCTTGCAATTCCGATCACCAACAGGCAAAAGCAAGCAGCAACAGGCAATATATAGCGCAGAATTCCGGCAGATTTTCTTTTCGGCTCGGCAGGCTTTTCTTCCGGAGCCGCCTGCGACGCTTTTTTCATAATATTCCGATACATCCGTTCTTTCGCGCCGGAAGCCGGCTCGATATTATCGATCGAATCTTTGATTTTCTTTTCACTCACGACTCAAAACCTCCTATCTGTCGCCGGAGAATTTCTCTCGCCTCGCGCAAATAATTGCGTATGGTTGACGGCGGCTTTTTGAGCATTACTGCAATCTCGTCTGTTTTGTAATCCATATAGTAATGCAGATAAACGACATCTTTATATTTTGCGGGCAGCTTTTTGACGATCTCAAGAGTCTCGTCTATGGGCTCGGCATTCTCATCCGGAATTTCAGCGGCTTCGTCAATAGCGGTGACCTGCTTTCGCCACCAATGCTTCAGGCGGTCCTTGCAAAGGTTGATCGCTGTGACAGTCAGCCATTTTTTCTCGTGAATCTCGTCGTTGAAGGAAAAATTTCCTGTTAAAACCTTGACGAATACATCCTCTGTGCAATCCTCGGCTTCCGACCGATTTTTCATATATGTAAAGCACAAACGATATACCTGCCTGTAATTCCGTTCGTAGAATGCCTCAAACCATTCGCCCGCACATTGCGAATTTTCCGGCATATTCCTCTCCTCCTGTATATATAACGATTGAGCGCGACGTTTTGTCGGAAAAGTTTTATGTTTTATTTTTTCCTCAAGTATTATAACATACTGCGGTCAAAAGTTCTATATTTGCGTCAAAATATGAAAAACAAGTTCGTTTTTTCTGAAAATGCAATACGTTAGCCGATCGGACTGCATAGTCACTTGTCACAAACCGCGAAAAACAGGTTCTGTTTTTGCTCACACGGGATTGGTTGAAAAACGGGTGTATTTATGGTACAATATAAATAAGTCAGGATTTGCGGAGGAGCATAGAATTATGATAAGCAAAAGATATTACAAAAAACCCGGCGGTTTTTCTTATCTCTTGGGTGAACTGAGAAAGAAGCTCGGTGCCGGGCAGACCGATGCTCTCGTCAATGACGCAGTAAATCTTTGCAACGAATTATGTGACGAATATAAGGGACTTTCCGAAAAGGAAAAGATACATACCGAACGGATGATCTTCCCGCGGGCGGCTATTTATCTGCAAATGATCAAATATATCCCGCGCGAGGAAGCCATAGCCTTGATAGAAGAATCCGTAAGAATAGGCATGGAGCCTGATCGGAAGCGTCTGCATATTGCAACGAAGATACCTTTTGTCCGACCTCTTTTCTTTAAGATTTTCCCCAAGATGATCGGTACTATGTTCAACGGAGAAGCGGGTTTCAGATTTGCGGAAATCGAATCCGACAGCAGGCATTATCGCGTCGATGTTCTGCAATGCCCATATGTGAAGTATTGCGAGTTGCTGGGCTGTAAAGAGCTGACGGGCACTTTCTGCCTGAGCGACGACCGCGTTTACGGAGATATGTGCGGCATAGCCTTTGAGCGGCAAGGCACGATAGGACGAGGCAGCGATAAATGTGACTTTTATTTTTACAGGGATTAGCGATGTATAAACACGTCGGAAACGTAAGTAAGTGTTTATAGCGTCGGATGCCCGGAAGCAGTATATCTGTTTGTCAATTTAAAATCATAACCGCGTAGCCACCCGACTGCAAAAAGTCGGGTGGCGTTTCTCTGCGGTAAATTCCACAAACCACTTGACAAATGGTATTCAAAAGCGCTAAAATAATATTTTCAAGTACTATTATGGGGGCAATTATGGAGAAAACCAGCGGAAACTTCTGGAAAGTGTGGGGTCAGACAAATGCGCTGTATACGGAATGGTGCACGGAGCGGAATTATAACCCCTACCCCGTCTGCTTGTCCTGTACGCAGCTTACGGTCACGAGCCGATCACGCAAAAACAAATCGCAGACCGCACCGGGCTTTCTAAGCAGACGGTCGCAACAGTTATGCGTGGGCTGAAAGACGAGGGGTATGTTTCCCTGTCGGTCGGAACGGGTGACAGACGAGAAAAATATATCTGTCTGACAGAGCAAGGCAATACTTACGCAGGCGAAATGCTTGCGCCATTATACAGATTGGAAAATCGTGTTTTCGATCTCATAGGCGAGGAACGCATCAGGCAAATGATGGACGCCGTGTCGCTTTTCAACACGGTTTTTGAAAGAGAAATGCAGGGGGCGCGCGATGAAAACAAACAGAAATAAAGAATTTCTTTCTTATGTTCTGCCGTCGGTTCTCGCGTTTGCGCTTTCGGGCGTTTATACGATCGTTGACGGCTTTTTTGTCGGCAGAAGTCTGGGTGATGCGGGAATCGCGGCGATTACGCTGGGCTATCCGCTCTCAGCTTTTATTCAGGCAGTCGGAACTGGAATCGGGCTTGCGGGCGCGATACGGTTCACGATCTTCCGAGCGCAAGACAAAGAAAAAGAGTCGCGCGAATGCTTTTCGGCGACTACGTTTCTTATGCTGTCCGTGGGCGCGCTTCTGACGCTTGTACTTTTCCTGCTTGCAAAGCCTATCCTGACATTTTTCGGTGCGACGGGAGACACGCTTCGTATGTCCGCGGAATATGTAAAAATCATTGCGCTCGGCGCGATTTTTCAGCTTCTGGCGACCGGCTTTGTTCCGTTCATTCGCAATATGAACGGCTCGACCTTCGCTATGGTCGCTATGATCCTCGGCTTTCTGACCAATGTCGCTCTTGATTTTACCTTCGTCCGGGTGCTCTCGCTCGGGATGGCAGGCGCTGCGTTGGCAACAATCATCGGGCAGGCGGTTACAATGCTTGTCGCCGTGATATTCTTTTTACGCAAGCGGTTGGGCGTTAAATTGCTGTCGCCGAAAAAGCAGTTTCCCGTATGGGGCGAGACGCTGAAGGTGGCGCTCTCTCCCTTCGGACTGACATTTTCTCCGATGATCACGCTGCTTCTGATGAACCGTTTTCTGCTTCTGTACGGAAACGAGCAGGCGGTTGCCATTTACGGCTGTATCGGATATGTAACTTCAATCATCTATCTGCTGCTGCAGGGCGTCGGCGACGGCTGCCAACCGCTCATCAGCCTTCACTACGGTCAGAAGGATTCCGACGGCGTTAAGCAAACGGTCAGAGCGGCATATATCACCGCGCTTGCGATCTCATTTGTCTGTATGGTCGGCGTATTTTTTGCACGAGGAAAGGTGGGCGTACTCTTCGGCGCGTCCGGTGAAGCCAACACGGGCGTTATCCGTTATCTGCCGTACTTTCTTGCCCCGATGCTTTTTCTCGCGTTCGTCCGCATCACGACATCGTATTACTACGCGACCGAGAAAAACGTTCTCTCCTACACGCTTGTCTATGCGGAGCCGGTGCTGACATTTGTTCTGTTACTGATTCTGCCGTCATTCCTCAAGTTGGAGGGCGTCTGGCTGACGGTTCCGATCGCGCAGGGACTGACCTTTCTGATTGCACTCTCGGAACGGCTCACCCTGACAAAAAAGAAAATGCCGGAGTAAGAACAAGACTGAATAATACAAATGAATAACGCCATACAGCCCCTTGATTCTTTTCCGAATCAAGGGGCTGTTACTATCTCGCCACACGCCCGGATTTCAGACGTGACTGATATGAACCAAATTCTATTTCATTTTTGTAAGCAGTTTTTTATATGATAAATCGGTCGCAATCGCGCCGAGCGGGGCGGTGATAAGTATTGCCAAAACAGCGCAGGTCAGAATTGTCTGACCACATTCAAGTCCTGCCGAAAGCGGAATTGCGCCGATTGCCGCCTGAACGGTCGCCTTGGGAATATATGCAATCGCGCAGAACAGCCTTTCTTTGAAATTGAGCGGCGTTTTTATAAGGCATACAAAAACGCCGATTATTCTGAATATCAGTGCGCAAAACAAAACAATAATTACGCTACTGCCGTCAGAAAGCACATATGAAATATCGACTTCCGCGCCAACAAGAACAAACAAAATTATTTCGGCGAAAACCCACAGTTTTTCATATCTGACCGATAGCCTGCTTGCCCGTTCTTCGGACTTCATATTGAACATAATTCCAAGGGATATTACTGCAATAAGTCCTGAAAAAGGAACGTACTCTTTTATTAAGTTTTCAAGCGCAACAAACAGAAACGAAATGCTTAACAAAATTATGATTTTTACGGTATCGCGCACTTTGAAACGTTTGAAAAACACTGAGAATACATAGCCGCAGAACACGCCCAAGGTTATACCCAAAACGATAGATACGGGGATTTGCCATATTACGTTAAAGTCGAAACCGCCAACGCTTACGGTTGTAAGCAGCGCCGTAAATAAAACTATTACGAAAACGTCATCGCAGGACGCGCCCGCCGTTATCATTTGAGGAATACTTTTGTTTGTCCCGTAGCCCTCTTCTTTAAGTTTTAGCATACGAGGAACTACAACCGCGGGCGATACTGCCCCCATTACCGCTCCCATTAACGCGCTTTCTTGTATCGATAACCCCAAAATAAGCGGAGCAAGCACAACATAACCGATTATTTCAAATGTAGCCGGCAAAAAGCAAAGCAAAATTGCGGGTCTGCCTACTTTTTTAAGGTCGTCAAGTTTTAATGACAGCCCTGCGCGGGTCAATATGATAATCAAAGCAAGTTGTCTCAAATCGCTTGAGATATTCAGAATATCGGACGAAATAAAGCTTAAAACGTGCGGGCTAAACACTATTCCGACGAGCAACATTCCTATAAGCGACGGAAGTTTGATTTTGCGGAACGCACTTCCGAGCAACAGCGCGGATAACAAAATAATAGCGAGTGATGTTAAAAACGACATAAAGTCCTCCTTTCAGGGCAACAAAAAAGCCGATGCCCTGCGATAAAAATTCGCAGAAGTCATCAGCGTAAACGCGGTTTCAAGGTTGCCCTTGCGGAAGAACTTCATTTCCGTGGTTGATTATAGCACTTCGCGTTTGAAAAGTCAATACAAAACGAAAAACTTCAAATGGCACTTTGGCGGACGCTTGACTATACAAATTTGCCGCTCGGTCATCGCGGCTCTGACCTGCCACCGGCAGGCCATTCACTACCGCTCCCGTTCGAATCCCACCTGAGAAAAGCAAAACAGACGCCGATCGGCGTCTGTTTTGTTTTTGGCGGGAGAGAGTCAAACATATCCGAACATTTTTCCAAGTCGGTCAAAGAAAGCGTTTTCGCACCCTTTTTGAAATTAAAATAGAATTCAATATGATCATTATGTAAAATCACCGAGTTTACGAAACTATCAACAAGTCTTCTGCGATTTTCAGGCTTGGACGCATCAATTTTCCTAAATCGATGAAACCAAAATCTAATCTGATCACGGTCAAGCGTAGGTCTCGTAATGTTTTCCTTCGCAATTTCGATTTCAAATTCTTTCTCTTGACCTTCCAATTCTTCAAGGCGTTGTTTTGTGGACGGCGTAATAATACCTTGCTTGATAGACAAAAGAATATTGGAAATGCTTTTATTACAACAAAATAGCGGAAAACTTTTCGTCAGTTGGAAACAGCATTGTAAGAAACACGGATTTGATATCCGAACTTCCGACGCATCAGGACTTGAACGATCTAATCGTACAGACGCTCAGGCCGTGTTTAACGGAAATGCGCAAGGCGGCAACAGGCAAGATGGACTCAATAGAGTATTCAACCAAGGACAAATTATTGAGGCACACGGACTCCTTGAAAGAACAAATACACACGGAAATATGCCGAATGATGAACTAGTTGAAAGCCAATGATTTGACTCCGTGGAAGTTCAAGCTGAAATGGGTGGCGGTTGGAGCAATATTACTGTCGATGCTTTTATCTTGCAGCTGATATTGCGATGATAGAAGAAACAAATAATGGCAAACACTTCCCAAAAATTTGTCCGTGAACGCAAACGCAGACAAAAGAAAAAACAAAATCAAGACAGCTATGATGATGGCGATATGCAAATGAATATGTAATGGAGGAATGACCGACAACAAATAAAAGCCGTGTCGCCGTATGACAGCGAACAGAAGTAATATTCCAAAACATAAATTGGAAATCCTCGCACGACACTTCCTTCCGCAAATTCAAGCTTTTTTCGAGGCCGAGCAAAGCAGAAAAGAGTTTGAGAAACGGAAAAGACAAGATAAAGGCACAGAGAGCCGGAAAACGGCTTGAAACGAGCAGAGGGCAGTGAGCTTTCGCTCTTTGCACATGTGTGCGGTTTAATAATTACCCTTCATTTATTAGAACGCCGCTAATATTTACAATTTCTGAAGTTTGTTTTCGTTTTGTGGTTGGTGCAAAAAATCTGATTAGTTTTTTTAATCGTTTATCCTTTTTGCGTTCGAAAAAAGACAATTCTGTATCAAGCGTTTTAATCTTGGGAAATAAATTATGTATGTCTTGTTTCCCTTGTTTTGAAACTATCACTATCTCATCAAACGATTCCGAAATGATTTGCAACTGAGAAGCTTGCTTTATCATAGTTGAAAGTTGTTGATAATATTCTTTGTTATCAATCTTTATTCGCACGTGTTGTGCTGATAAATCTCTTGGATTAATTTTATTTTTTTTCAAACTAATCACCAACCTTTTCAGATGCATTGTTAGGATTCAAAATCTTAATCAACTGTTGTCGTATAGTTTTAATATTGTTAGCCATAAAATTATCAATGTAATATGATTTGTTTTTATTTTTCATGGATACCAACACTATATATTTTTTCTTGGAACCGCAAGAAAATGTGTAGTAAAAACGCCCTGTTTTTCCGCCACCACGTCTATATGAAAAAACATAAGGTATTTGGTTCAAAAGTATCGCTCCAAGTATGCCAGTTCTTTCATATGTAAATAGCAATGGTTCTAAATCAGGATTTTTCAAATCAAGACATTCTCTGCCTAATCCAATATATGTATCATGCTCATTAATTGTTGCGTATAACGATAAATAAACAAGCAAAATTCTTGCTAAATAACATTCGTTTTCTGAAATCTCATTTGTCGATTTAATTCCATTTAATGTTTGTTTTAATTTTTTGATTTCATTTAAAATCAATACCGAAACGGCATTTTCTTGACTTTCGGTAACATTTCCTTCTGCAATAAATTGAGTATATAGTGTTTGGATAGTTTCCATTGAAGTAATATGCTCTGTAGGTATTTTCAACGAAGTTGAGAATAAAGCGTTAATATTTACTCCTTGTTTGGAACTTCCGCCAAGAAAATCTATTTGGAATGAAGTGATCGTTTGGTCGGTATTGGCTTGAATCGTGTATAATTGTATACATTCTATCGCATAATGGCTCTTATTAAGAAGCTTTTGAATTACTGTACAGGCCTTTTTTTCAAGAGCGTTTTTGGGAATGGCTGTTTCGTGCGTAATCGTTTGAGTCTTTTTCCAAAATCTGATTAATATCAAGAAATAAATAATTTGTATCCCCGTCACAATCAAAGTGAGTAAAAAATCCGAACACTTAAAATACAATGATAGCCTAACCCCAAAAGTAACTATTATCAAAACGGCAGGGACGATTAATTTCCAAATTTTAGGCATATCCTTCTTAAATAGAAGCACATATAGTGCCAAAAAAATTATCATTATTAAAGAAACCCAAGACTGCGTTGATTTTACAAGGTCAGCACAAATTGATGACAAATCTTGAGAAGATTCAACTTGGGCAACCAATTCGCCGCTGCTATTGGAGTTAACATCGCCTATAGCAACAGTATTATCAGCATATGCTGATATTGAAAAAAGACTAATAATACTAACTGTTATAATCAAAAAAAGAAAAATCTTTCGCAAAAAACCACTCCCAACCACTTTATGCAAAAATATTATATCATAATTTTCATATTTCGACAAGATGTTACATAAAAATTATTGGAGTGCATATAACAATATGAATTGGTATTATAAGAACCACAGTAATTTCTAAAATATAAAATAACTCATAAAAATCAAAAATCCGAACGTATCACCATTGATGATAATGTTCAGATTGTTTTGCTTCTGGCTGAGAGGAAGGGATTCGAACCCTTGTGCGCTTTTGCGCAAACTGATTTCGAGTCTTTAATCCTTTGGACACTCGCTGATTTTTGCAGGTTTTTTCAGGCAGTTTGATATTCGCCGAAACACGCATTAAATAAGGCTTTTTCGGGTGTCGCTCTTCTAAAACTCCATTTCGCTGAGGAAGTTCGAATCGAATTAAAAATCGCATTTAGGAGAGAACTGAGAGCGTTTTGGAGAGAACTCAGGAGAGAACAGACACAAAATAAAACCCAATGGCAATACACACAGGACGAACTTCAATCCGACAAATTAGTTTGAAAGGCGTATTGCTATGAAATATCACAGACCGATCAATTGGAACGAGGTTCCCGAAGTCATTACGAAAGAGCAATTCTATCGTATTTGCCACATCAGCAAGTCCACTGCTCTGTATCTGCTTAAAAGCGGAGCAGTCCCATGTGAGTATTCGGGCAAGAAAACCCGATGCTATAAAATCAAGAAAGCAGACGTACAGAAATACTTAGAAAGAAAGGGCAAGTTTCCCGAATACTATTCTGCTCCTAAAGGATGGTATAAGGGAAATCATAAAATAACACTTCCTGTTGAGATGTCAGAAGAAGCGTTGAAATTGCTCCACGAATATTATGCCGATCTTTTATCCGACTATAAGGACGTTATTACCTCTCAGGAGGTCGTTAAGCTAACCGGATATGCAAAGTCCACCGTTACCAACTGGTGCGGCAAGGGACGGCTTAAGCACTTTATAAAGCACAACACCTATTACATTCCCAAAGTATTCCTAATCGAGTTTTTCTGCTCCCCATATTTTCGCAGTATCATCCGTAAAACTTCTTGGCATATTCAGACGATAAATGAGTTCCACCACCTTATGCAGAAAGAACGGAGTAAATAACAGCTTTTGAGCACCTGCCTTCGGGCGGGTGCTTTTTCTATGTGCGATTTCAAAATTTGCACAATCGCACTCCAAAAAGTTTTTTGCTACACTATAGCCGTAAGGGGGGTGCAAACAATGGCACGATTTATTGAAGAGTTTTATTACGGCAACATCGATCCGCAGGCACGCAGTACCAAACAGAACAAAGCAGTGAAGAAGCAAATGGAAATTCTTATGAAGAACGAAGATTTGCTAACCAACGCTCTGCACAATGAACAGAAGAAATGGTTCCTCGACTATGTGAACGCCTGGGGTGTTGTAAACGGCGAATCCAATCTTGATAGTTTCATTATGGGATTCCGTTTAGGGGCGAACTTTGCCTACGATGCGTTCATCTCCACCGAAACACCGTTTGAGGATTTGCTGAAGGAATCGTAAAGGAGGATTACATATGAAATCAATCTTTGAACAACAAGGCGGAACTTACACTATGCAAGGCGATTACCGCTTGCCGAATCTGCTTCCACCCACTGAAGAAGAACGCCCCATCGGCGTATGGGGGCAGCGCAGACTAAACTACATAAAGCACCACCGCAAAATTTTGTATTATAATCTGCTCACTTCCGGCAAGCTCCATTCCCACCTTGCAGATATCGAAGAACAAGCGCAGAGCCTCTTTTCTCGGCTCGTAAAAGAACACGCCGAAAAGGAAGACATTACCGAACACCTCAAAGCCACCGACCAAATGAAGTGGGTGCAGAAAATGAATAACGTCCGAGAGCGTGTGATTGAAACTGTCTATTCCGATGTGGTGTACGTATGAGAAAACGGAAATATTACCTTCGCCTAACCGACGTAGAACACCATTTCATCCTTCAATGCTTGCTTGAATACCGCAATAAGCTAATTTCCCAAGGCAAATACACCGACGGCGTCGATGAACTTATAATCAAATACATAAAATGATAACAGGCACGGGAGTCATTCTCTCGTGCCTGTATTTGTCTGTGGAATCGTCAATTCTCATTGTCTTTTATAAAAGTTGTGTCTTCGGGCAATATTAAATTATTACTAAAGAAGATATATTCCTTAGCTTTTTTTGCTCCATTTGCACTATAGTAAATATCTACAGTACTTCTTCTAAAGCCAGAATAAAGTTTCGCAACTAGATCACACATATCATACGTGACTATCCATTTTCTTTTGCACTTGGCAATTTGGTTTCTAAGCGATCGGTGATCCTCCTCTGTAAAGGAGTTCTTATATAATTGACCACCCTTGACCACATATGGAGGATCAAAGTTGATAAAGGCTTTGTAATAATGGTGCAGTTCATTTTGCAAAAAAGTCACAGCATCTAAATTATACAAATCAATTTTATTTGATAATGCAGATATTGTTCGTATTTTCCTTGCAAGTTCTTCTCTGTTAAAACGAGCGTCTATTTTGTACTTACCGGTTTGATCTCGCTTTCCAATCACACCGCCAGTAATAACACCAGACACATTGGTTCTGTTCAAAAACAATGTTGCTTTAGCTAATTCTAATTGAGTGTGATTTTGCTGATTGACGTAGATACTGTGTTGATTATCCCATTCTTCAACCGTCAACGAAACTGTAGTAACAAAATCGCACATTTCATCAGGATGATTAAGCACACAATACCAAAACGCATATATCGCTGGATCCAAATCATTGATTACAATTCTCTTCACATCGTTATTCAATAATAGTTTTAAAGCCAACCCCGATCCACCGGCAAAAGGCTCGATATATGTCTCTCCAATCAAATTATTAGCTTCTATAATTGATTTAACATAATTATACAGTTTAGTTTTCCCGCCAGGATATCTAAGCGGTGATGGTGTTAGTGGCAAATTATTTCCTCCTTTCATGTGTTATGCCCATTCCTTTGGATTAATTTCGTGATAAGGCGCTACTTTCAGGAATAAGATATGAAGTTCGTTATAGAAGCGCTCAACTTCGGATTTGTTTATGGGATTATGAATCCAATGTTTGAATACTAACTTGAAAAAGTTTTGGTTATCATTAAAAAGTTTTTTATTGAACGCTCGGCGTTTTCCTTTGGCAGACTCGCCGTTTTCGTGCAATCTAACAAGATCTGCTTCAAAATTATCAACTATATTTTTTATATTAGTAATATAGTAGTTTTTTGTATAACCTTTGTCAACTATGGTTCTATCTCTCCAAAAAGGATCGTCATCATCATAAAGCTTCTCAATATAATTTAACAATACCGCTTCGGGAGCGGCCTTTCCGGGAAGAGCCACAATGAAGTTTGTTATATCAGACTTGTGGTCGCCATCCAAAACACAAATAGACCGCATTGTAGTATGTAAAAGTTTACTGTCTGTGAATATTCCTGTTAAGTTTTCTGCACTAATGTTAGTGAGAACCTTGTGGAACAGCCCGCTAACATTTCGGAACTCAGAATATGTTTTCTGATAGTAATCAAAAAGTAATTCAAGCAAGCAGCGTGCCTCATCATCTTCGGTAAATAAAGGTATTACTTTATCTTCATAGATGTCTTCTTGCGTTAAGGATTGTAAATGCATTTTGATTTTGTAGATATCAGGATCTTCCATTTGGAAAACTGAAGTTACATTATCAATTAAATATAGTACATTGTCCTTTTTTGCAAGCATCTCTTCCAAAAGAGACATACTATGTGTTGTGAATACCACCTGCATCTTATATGCTTCAGACATTTCACGGAATAAATTCAAAAGTTTAATTTGGAAGGCGGGATGTAATGTTGCATCCATTTCGTCAATCAAGAGAACACTCTCTACGTCATTAGCAGAAGATATAGATTCATAATAGTATTTTAGTGAAATAAGTGCTGTGAGTATAATGCTCAAGTTGTCCTCACCAGCAGATATTGTATTAGAGTCGATACCTTCTACATTGCTTGAAAATTCACTTCTTACCTTTATGTCGCCCATCTGTTTAGTGGCATTAAATAAGATTTCATAATTGGTGAATTTTTTGTACAGTTCGGCAATTTCATCTTGATATGATTGAGGCAGTTTCTTCTTTATGTTAGATAATGCATCATCATTCTGAAACTCACCAAAAGGCACTAATCTTGAAAGTCCTAAATAAATTACAGGGCAATATGGTAATGTGTCTTTTGTTCCCGGTTGATATTTTGGTTTTACGGCATAACGAGTCATTTGCGTAGAATTATGACGTCTGAAGTTTAAGGATTCTGCACCATAATAATCAACTGAAAATAAAGGACCTTTTACTCCGTGAGCGGGATCATTATATGTTTGATCTCCACGAGTAAGACTTTCAACCTTTGGATTCGTCACATTATTTACAGCTTTGATTATAGGCAAACATTTCTCATCGGTTATCCAACTGCATGTTTTCGTTGGAGCTTGCAAAGAATTACCTAACAGATGCAATAATGATGTTTTGCAAGTACCATTAGTGCCTGAAATTGCATTAATATTTTTAGTAAAACCTAAAGTCAAATCCTTGAGTTTTCGATATTGAATAATATTTATATTCTTAATCACAATATCACCTTCCTGTTACTTTAAACACTCTTGAATAAACACACGGTGGCATTTAAAGAAATTTTTAAGTGCTTCGCTGCTTGGGTAAGATTCAGTATTATGCATATAACCATTAAAAATCTTTCTTAAATTGTCGATATCGCTATTAATGGCCGAATGTTGACTGTTATCGATACATCGTTGCTGACGTAATAGATTAGCTGCTTGTTTAATAGCTGGTGAAAATTCGGTTTCAGTATGATCTTGTCCATCCTGCTTTTCTAAATATACCTTTGCCGAAAGTTCAAAAAGTGTTCTCAAAAGAGTTCCACAAGCATTTGGATAATCATCAGCATTTATTCTTTTAAGTTCATTGATGATTTTATTTAATCGCATATTGTCAGTGCGAATAGGATATCCATATGGAATAATTGTGCCACAACCATTAAAAACATCTCTTCCGATGGTTTGTACAGTATTTGATATTGTTTGAGAAAGGGTGCTATCATCGTTTTCTTCAATAGTTGAACCACTAACAGAGCTGCCTTGAGATGTGGAAATGTCACCAACTTGTTCCGTTTCGTTACTAATGTTAGTTTCTTGCAAAGGAGGAAGAATATCGATTTGTTCCGACTCTTCATTTACTACTTCTTGATAGGACTTTCCGTATAGCACATTTGAAATAGAATTAAAAAATTCTTCAATCCTTATTTGGTCATACACTATAGCCACTGTTTGCCCATCCAACTTTTTTTGGACTTCTCTGATTCGATATGTGAAAACATCTATGTCTTTAGGTAAAACAGAATAATTTCCGTCATATTGAATTTTTAAAAATGGAAAATACTTTTCACGAAGAATACGTTGCCAATTGGTTTTTGTGACACTTAAGATTTCTGCTTCAGAAAGGATACTATTCGCAATCATCCAGTCCCAAAAATCAAGCAGTGCATCAGAACCCGTTTGCATTCGATTAAAGCGAGCTTTTTGTACAGAATTCCACTTTGATAATCCTTTACCACTTTGCTCACCCATATGACGAATTTCCATCCAATGTCGCATAGAGATTTCATCATTGAATACTCCCACTTCTATCAAGTTAGGTGCGGAGTATGTCTTTGATAATGACAGGAATTTTGAATACAAACTGCCATTAATATGTTGAATGCGCCCAGGGGAAATCAATAGTTTTAATGCACATATACGTCGGTTACCTTCGCCAACTTCATAAAAACCATGATATGTTTCAGATGGATAAACACCTATTGTATCTAATGGATTCAGTCCGTGTTTTACAATATCAGAGGCGAGCTCAAACAACTTATCGTTTTGGTCATTAACCATATTAAAAATAGCTTCGTCTTCTCCCAACGATGGATCTAATCTGGGATTTCCATCGGAAAGTAATAATAGATCAATTGAAATATTTTCTCGCTCCATTTTTATGCTCCTTTGATTTAATACTATGGTGCAATTACTATCGCTATCTGCTCGGCTATTCCTTTAACTACTGGCACAACAACGCTATTACCGCATTGTTTATATGCACTTGATATCGGGATTTTGGGAAAATGATATCCTTGAGAAAACCCTTGTAATGCTAAGCATTCGTAAGGGGTAATCTTCCTAATGCCATAATTGTCTTTTATATACGGAACCCGTTCTCTCCAAGTGCCCATATTCGCTTTTAACGTGAAAGATATTCCGTCTTTACTTGACTGAATACCATAATCCGAAAAACGATATATTTGCTTATCATCCTTGATAAATTCAGTTAGTTTTCGATACTGATTAGAATCTTTTTTTAAATAATAAGAATCTTCAACTTTTGCGGTTTTATCGATAATACCAAATATCCGCTTTTCAAGTATGCATTTGTCAGGGAATTTAAAGTTATCACACATTTCTTGCGATTTAAATGCAACTATATATGTTCTTGTGCGATGTTGAGGGATACCATAATCGCAAGCATCGGCTATAACGTATCTGATAGAATAATCTCTGCACACTAACTCGTTATGAATAACATTAAAAGTTCTTCCGTTGTCATGTTCCGTAAGGTTAGCGACATTTTCTAAGAAAACAATTACTGGATTGAGCACATCAATTATTCTCATTATTTCAAAGAATAAATTCCCTCGTTTATCATTAAAACCTTTTTGATTTCCACAAACGGAAAACGATTGGCATGGAAATCCGGCGGTTATCACATCAACTGGTTCTAATGAGCGGGGCTCAATATCTTTTATGTCTCCCTCAATCAAACGAGTTGACGGAAAGTTGAGTCTATAGGTTTTGCAAGCATCCGGATCAATTTCGTTAGCCCAGCAAATTTGAAATCCGGCTTGAGCGAACCCTAAGTCAATCCCGCCTATGCCTGAGAATAAACTACCAACTTTCATGGGATTTCCCTTTCAATTTTAGTCAAGTTATTCTTCGTCAGAAACGCCCTTAAATCTTACCTGAAGATTTAATTTCAAATAATACTTTCCATTATCTTTGTATATCTGTATATATTGATGTCTTGATGCAGAAGGAGATTCAAATCCTAATTGGTGAATAAGAAAATCTTTAAACTCGTCAGCCATGCAAGAGTGATACGCAACAACATCGCCATCGTCTTTTGCAACGATATATCCACCATTTACACTGCTTCTGCCATCCCAAGCCTTAGCTAAACGCATTCCGGTAAACATATCATACAAAAGTGTTCCGATCTTTCTTCTGTACATGCTCGCTGTATCGTCAAATTCATATTCTGCAGAATTATTGCGAACAACATAATCTAATGCATATTCAATAGATGAATTTGCCGCTTGACCTTCTCCCTCAAAGTAATAGGCTTTAAGCATGTTAGCGACTATCAACGGCATTTCGTTACCGCCTGAAAGTATTAAATTCCGTTTTGCACTGTTTACGGGCATATTGCTGTAAACAATATCACATTCAGCAGCTTTTAAAAGTTGTATGCGTTCCCGAATTGCTATAACCTCATGTGGCTCCATTAACCCGGTTTCTTTATTCTTCTTGTTTCGTATGGTATATGTATTGTTGAATCGATTCATCAAGGTGTCATCAATATTACCAACGATTTCGAATGTGAAATTTGTGTTATCTTTGCTTGCGTTAAACAAAGTGGATTTTGCGGTAAAGTCGGATTTGCACGAAAATCCAATAACAGATGCAATACCATTTCTGTAATCTTGAACTTGCATGGTTATATCTTGTGTACCACCAAAAAATTCATTTTGTTGTGCCGCAGGCGCTTTTAATTTTGTAACATAGATTGAACTCAGGAATGTCTCGACAGTATCACAAGTAATACCGTTTCCACGAGTAGCATTTTTCAGCACATTCCAAAGTTGATCTCTTGCCGTCTGAAAATCGGTTATATTTACATCTGGTCCTACTTCAGTTTCATTCAAGAAGATTTTAACGACAGGGCCTGTGTAATATTCATATTTTTGATTTTTGTATTCCTCACGTATGATTTTAATAATATTGAGAAAAACATTTGTTAAGCGATTCATGTTTTTATCAGCGGCATATACTTTTCCGTCGCTCATAAGTTTAAGAAAAATATATATTTCTGACCATTCGCCTTTATTTCCGCACAAATCAGGCATTTGTCAAAACCTCCTTGATTTTATTTGCAATAGCTTCAATAACATTAACAGTAACACTGTTTCCAAACTGCTTGTATAGGTGTGTATCGGCAAGGGGAAGAACAAAGCTGTCAGGAAATCCTTGTAAACGGGCCCATTCACGAGGTGTCATTTTACGAATACCTTCTTTATTGATGTTTCCTTTAATATGCGTTGTGGGAACAAGGTTCTTTTGACGCTTGTCAATAACGAGGTTTCTTTCTCTACCCATACCACCGCATACGATTGCTCCTGCAATATCGCTCCAATCACGAATTTCATAACCAAATCCGTTACCTTTAGATTCGTGTCGAGCTTTATGCTTTCTAAGTGTATCCAGATAAACATCGCTAAGATAATATTTTGCAGGCACAGGTTTTTCTTCTCTGATATCCCACAATCGTTTGCTGTCATCTATAATGTCCGGAAAGACAAATTCATCGGGCGCAATATCATTCCTGAATGCAACAATATAAATTCTTTCTCTATTTTGCGGCACACCGTAATTTTTACTGTTTAGAACTTGATAAAACACTCTGTATCCTAAATCTTCAAATGTCTTACAGATAATCTTAAAAGTTCTACCTTTGTCGTGTATAACCAAACCCTTAACATTTTCACAGAAGATAACTTTCGGTTTGTGATATTCACAAATTCGGGCAACATCCATAAACAGAGTTCCTCTGCATAATCCTTTGTAATTGTCGTCGAATCCCATTCTATGCCCGGCGAGACTAAATGCCTGACATGGGAAACCTGCTAAACAAATATCAAATGAAGGGATTTCTTTTTCGTCGATTTTGGTAATGTCTCCTGCGATTTCGAAACTGTCTTCAAAATTTGCTTTGTAGGTTTTTTGAGCAAATTCATCCCATTCGCTAACGAAAACCGTTTCAATATCTTCTTTAAATGCTTTATCAAAACCAAGCCGAATACCGCCGATACCGGCAAACAAATCAATTGATTTCAGTTTAGACATTTTCTTTTACCGCCTTTTCAATTTTATCAGCACAAACAGTCAAATTTTTCTTTATATCGTTTCCCCAAAACCTTAAAACAGTCCAGTCCTCGGTTTTGAGTCTCTCGTTTACCTCTATATCTCGTTGTATGTTTCGTTCGATTTTGGGGATCCAAAATTCTCGCCGAGACTTTATTTCTTGCTTTTTGTTATCCCAATCATATCCGTGCCAAAACTCGCTATCGCAAAAGACGGCGACTTTCTTGCCGATAAATACAATATCGGGTTTGCCGAAAACTTTTTTGCTGTTCTTTTGATATCGTAGTCCTCGTTCCCACAATTCCTTACGTAACATAACTTCGATTTTGGAGTCTTTATTCTTTACAGCTTGCATATTTTTACGCCGCTGTTCTTCGGTATGATTATCCATATAGAATTCTCCTATATTAGAGGATTTTTCCTCAATCATCTACAAATTTCGCATTCACGGTTCCAAAGTGTCAATTTGGCACTTTGGAATCCCATAGTTGACACTTTGGGATTTTACAATTCTTCCGTCTTGAAGGTTGTGTATCCTTCGTAATAGTAGCTGTGGTCGATACCTTTCATATAGACCTCACGGCTGTCTATTTCATCGGTAAGTGCGTTTTTCAAAAGGTGTTTGATTTCAATATCTTTTATCGGGCTACGCTCCATTGCAAGCAAGTAATCTTCTTTATCAAGCTTGCTCCAGTCCACTACTTTGCCGATTTCGGTTTTCAAAATATGGTCGAGCCAAATGCGAGTGCTTCGTCCGTTGCCCTCACGGAAAGGGTGGGCGATGTTCATCTCAACATACTTTTCTACTATCTCGTCAAAGGTAGACTGCGGCATTTTATCAATGTTTTCAAGTGCCGCTTGCAAGTACATAAGCGGTGCAAAACGGAAATTTCCTTTTGCAATATTGACTGTTCTGAGTTTGCCTGCAAAGTCGTAAATATCCTCAAAGAGATATTTATGGATTGCCTGCAATGAAGAAAACTTACCGACAGGAAGATTGGCTAAAATGCCTTTTTCAAAAAGCTCCGCAGCCTTTTTCTTGCTGATGCGTTCTTCTTCACGGGCAAGATCGGCAGAATTTGTAAGACCTAATTTATTTTCAAGTGCCATATCGCACCTCCAAATTACAATTACTTATCAGCCGCAACGCCGGATTTCATCCAAGCATCGACTTCGCTGACCTTGAATTTCCACAGTCTGCCTATCTTAGCGGCGGGCATATTGCGACGTTCAATCCAGTCGAGAACTGTATCACGGCTAACGCCCAAATATTCCATTATCTCTTTCATTGAATACCAGCGTTCAAGGTTGTTATCCATGGTGAAATCCTCCGTTTTCACGAAAATACAATTATACATCATAAAGTATAACACAATTCTTAGGATTTTTCAAGGTTTAATAGGGGTTTATTCGGGATTGAAACGAAAAAGTTATAAATTGCACGGCAAAGGAAAAGCCCTTTTCCAAAAAAATTGGGAGAAGGCTTTGAGAATTATATTAAGACTCAGACAAACGACGGAACAAACCGAGGGTGCATACGGCGGTTATATTCCTTGTTATAGGTAGCAAATAGAGAAGAAAGCTTGACGATATGCACGTTATCATAATGCTTGCTCAATGTCCAGTAGCTATCAGGAACACGGTTTACGGTGCAGATAACGTATTCATTCTCGTAAAACGGTCTGTCTTTTGTAGTGCTTCTTTCAATCTCTTTCCAGAGCTTTTGCGTAAGTTTTTCACCGGGAATTGTATCGTAATAGGCATATACCGCCCGTTTTTTCTCGCAGGCAAAATCAAAGGCTACCTCGCCGACTTTGACATTCCGATAGCTTAAATCTTTGGTGTCAATGTAGTCCGTTGAGATGGAATTGAGATTTTTATCTAACCAATAGGCGCACATTTCTTTGTAAAATGTAGAAAGTATCTCATCGTTAAAATATCTCACGAAACGATTATAAACATCTTCACCGAAACAGCCGTCTGAGTTTGGTACAGCGGTCAGCAGAGTTTTATACCACAGGGCAATGTAGCTGTTCGCCGGATAATACTTTGTGTGTCCGTTCTTTTCGGGTTCCTTACGGACAAGACCGAATTCGCACAGCGTTTTAATGTACTTATCGCATTTGTTTTTCGGATAACCTGAAAACGCCGACAGTTCGGTGATGCGATTATAACCGTTCACCATTGCATATAGCAGCGTGTTGTAGCTTTCGGGCGTTCGGAAACATTCGCACATCTTATCATTTATTAGTCGATAAAACGGGGAATTGATATAAAGCAACGCTTTTACATTTTCTTCAAAAGAAATGCTCGTATCGTAAAGAGATAAAAGTTCCGTAATACCCGCCGACAGGCAAAATATGTCTACCGATTCCTTGTCGCTTACGGACAGCGTTTCGGCAATCTCTTGCGTGGAATATGGCGTTATATAGAGCGTTTGGCAGGGTATTTCAATCTGTTCCCAAGGTCTGCCGATTAACACTACAAGCACACCGCAACCGTTGCTTACTTCTGAAAAGTTCTTTAATGCCGCATAAAAATCATTCTTATCATTTCGTTCGCCCACATCGTCAAAAAAGACGGTTGGGCGTTTTCTTTTGCCAAAGACTTGTAGGCAATCGAAGAATGCCGACCAAGTTGCACAATCCCTGAATACATCGGGATAACGCTCCGCAAAGGTTTTCCGAGCAAGTTCAGCGCTGATATGCCGAAAGGAAAAGTAAAGGCTATCCTTATTTTCGACGCAGTAAGATAACGCCGCATAGGTCTTGCCCATTCCCGAATCTGCCGAGAGAAGCCATATCTCATTCGAGTCGCTATTAGAAGAATGAAACTGCTCAATATCCTTTTTCAATTTGTCAGGTATTCTTTTTAAAATCATAACATCACCGTCATATCATAAGTTGACCTTTTCATAATTATAGCAGATTTTCACCCGTTTTTCTATGAATTTCAAAAAATTTCAAAATATTTTTTCAGCCAAAAATGCCCGTAAATAAAGGGTTTTCGGCTGTTTTTTCTTTTCGCACGAAGAATTTTTTCGTAAAAATGGGTGTGCATACGCCGACCTCTTTCGGAATAAGTGAAGGGACAAAACCCTGATAACACGCCGTTTTCAAGCGAAAAAGAAAAAACAATTTGTCCATTTTCTCAAAAAGTCAGCAACTAAAAGTGAGGTTATAAAAAATTTTTTGCCAAACTCCAAAAGAATTCGCCAATTGGTTAGTACGGGGTAATGAGCGAAAAATAATTTTCTTCTTCGGATATTCACCCCGTACCTCGCCGGCTACTCCTTGAGGAGATAAAAAACCTTCAGTGAACCTTGACAACTTAATGACCGGCTGAATGAGATATGTTTTTCGGTAAAGTATCGCCACGATATGAGCGTGCCAGGAAAAACAAAACGTTGCGGTGAGATTCCGGAGCAGGAACGACATTCAGGCAGACCGGCGAAAGAGTCGGCATAAGGCTGCCTCTCCTTATACCGAGCTCTTTACATAGCCACGAAAACCGTGTGGCTGAACATTCTCAGAAGGAGGTAACAGATTATGAGAAAAACAGAGTTAAGAGAACTCTACAAGATGATGTTTCCGGACTATCCGGACATCGTAACCGTGGCTCAGCTTCAGAAAATGTTGGGCATCAGCAGACACTTGGCATACGACCTTATCAACGACGGATATATCTCCGGCATCAAAATCGGAAATGCCTTTAAGATCCCGAAGGTCAATGTCATCAACTATGTTATGGAGGAAGGAGGTGAGAAAAATGCAAGTTGAAAAATTGAGAACCGTTGATGCGGACACCTTGTTATCAACGCCGCTCCGCAAGACACTGTTCGTTGTGGAAGGCTTGATACCGCAGGGACTGAGCGTATTATCGGGCGCAAGTAAGATCGGTAAAAGCTGGCTGATGCTGTGGCTCGGTATGCAGGTGGCAAGAGGAAATCCCGTGTGGGAATTTGAAACCCACAAGTGCGACGTGCTGTATCTGTGCTTGGAAGATACCCACATTCGTATTCAAAACCGCTTGTATCAGCTGACCGATGAAGCGCCTGCCGAGCTTCGAATTGCTACCACGAGTTTTCAGATCGGGAATGGTTTAGAGCATCAGATTGAAGATTATCTAACCGACTTTCCGAACACAAAGCTTGTGATTATCGATACTTTTCAAAAGGTTCGTGACTCTCGAAACACCATCGGTAAAAGCGGAATGTATGCAGGAGATTACGACGATATCACGGCGCTAAAAACCATTTCGGATAGGTTCGGGATAGCGGTGGTGGTCGTTCATCACGTTCGCAAAATGAAGGATGCCAACGACCCATTCAACGAGGTTACGGGTTCAACGGGTATCACGGGAGCTGCTGATACGAGTTTTATTTTGAAACGCAGTCGCTCAAGCGAGATGGGAACGCTCCTTGCTACGGGACGAGATATAGAGTATCAGGAGCTTACCCTGAAGTTCGATAACGGAACCCATTTATGGGAGCTTGTGGAACGAAAGAACGCCGAAGATCTTCACCGAGAAGAGATTCCCAACTTTCTTTTTCGTCTTGTTTCCTTCATAGCCTTGCGCAGAACTTGGCAAGGCACAGCAAGTCAGCTACTTACCGAAATGAACGAAACTGAAACCACGGCAAACGTGGTAACCAAGCTGCTGGCGAGGTTTTCGGCAGAGGTTTTGATGCCACAGGGCATTGAATACAGAACCAAACGCACGGGGACAAGCCGCCTGATTCGGCTTGAAATGAATGACAGCGGTGACGGAAATGACGGCGAGATCTCTATATAGAAAACACCGTCACAACCGTCATTGTCGTCACAAACAAAAGAAAGGATTTGATATTTATGAGAAGTAAAACACAAGGAATCAACGTAAGAGTAACACCCGCCGAGAAAGAAAAGCTCAGCGAAAGCGCAATGTATTGCGGACTATCCATGTCGGAATATCTCAGAAGATTGGGACTTGGAAAGAACGTAAAAGCCGCAACCGATGAGAAAATCTACAAGACTTTTCGACAGGTAAGACAGCTCAAAAAGGATTTGGAGTCCCTTGAAAAAAGCGAAATCCTCTATCGACTGAGCGTGATAGAGGACTTACTGAAGTAATAAAAACAGGGCGGAGGTTTTAGGCTGCGCTATCGTAGCGAGCAGACTGTTTGTACTCCCAAACAGTAAAAACTCGTTAGGATGTCTCCTAAAACCTCTCTCGGAAAGGAACGGTTATTAACAAAAGAATTAAGAAACAGTTTTGGCTCTCATCCCAAGAGGCGGCAGAGCTTAAAAGAAAAGCAGAGCTTGCCGGAATATCGGAAACGGCGGTGATTCGTTTGCTGATTCGAGGGTATGAGCCGAGAGAAAAACCGGACGGCAATTTCTATGAAGCAATGCGCAAGCTGTCTACCATCGGCAACAACATCAATCAGCTTGCGGTGAAAGCGAATACGCTGGGGTTTGTCGATGCGCCTATGCTGCGGCGAGAAGCGGAACGGTGGCACCGATTTCAGGCGGACATTGAGGCGACCTTTTTACGCCCCGCCGAAAGCGAGCTCAAATGGAAATAACGAAAGAGAGGAAAACAACAATGAGAAAATCAGATTTTACTTTACCTAAACTGGACGATTTATTCACCACGCAGGAAATGCGGGACGATGTAAAGTTAGAGCGTGTTCAAAACATTCCGCTTTCAGAACTTCATCCCTTTAAAAATCATCCATTTAAAGTGCAGAACAATGAGGAAATGGAGCGAATGATTGAAAGCATACGCAAGGTAGGCGCAATCACTCCGGCACTTGCAAGACCCTTGCCTGACGGTGGCTACGAACTTATCTCAGGTCATCGTAGGCTTGCAGCGTGTCGAGTGTTAGGAATTGAAACAATGCCCGTAATCGTGCGTGAGATGTCCGATGATGAAGCAGTTATCGCAATGGTAGACGCAAATTTACAAAGAGAGACGATTTTGCCGAGTGAAAAAGCCTTTGCCTATAAGATGAAACTGGAAGCAATAAAACATCAGGGTGTAGCTTCTGGACAACTTGTCCAGAAGTGGTCAAGAGAAAAAATGGCTGATGAATCGGTAGATAGCGGAAGACAGATTCAGCGTTATATCCGTTTGACCTACTTAATCCCCGAACTGCTTGCAATGGTAGACGAAGGCAAAATTGCTTTCAATCCTGCGGTAGAAATTTCGTACTTAGACAAGTCAGAGCAGAGAATACTGCTTGACGCTATGGAACTGAACGACTGCACACCGTCTCACGCACAAAGCATACGGCTGAAAAAGTTAAGTCAGCAGGGTATGCTGGACAACCAAATGATTTATGCGGTGATGTCGGAGGAAAAACCGAATCAGCAGGAGCAGATAAAATTTAAGCGTGAGGATTTTAAAAAGTATTTTCCGCAGGGCTACACCGATGAGCAAATACGCCGAGATATTATAAAAGGCTTGGAGCTGTTAAAGCGGCAGAGAGAACGAAACCGAGACGCTCGCTGATTCGTACAGATACGAATACGGCAAAACAATTCACAGAATGGAGAGAACCCCAAACCGATGCTATAATAATGCTGTCGGTTTGGAGTTCTGCTCTGCAAAATTAAGATTTTAGGAGGAATTAAAAATGGTAGCAGGACATTTATCGGTTAAAAACGGCAATTACTATGCCGTACTGAATTACAAAAACGCCAAGGGGCAACGAAAAACAAAGTGGATTTCCTTGGGACTGCCCGAAAAGGGCAACAAACGAAAAGCGGAAGCCGAGCTTGCTAAACTGCGGGCAGAATTTGAAGTTCCCGAAGAAGTCGGAGAGTTAAGCAGCGATATGTTGTTTGCCGATTATCTTCTGGAGTGGTTGGAAATCGCCAAAGGAAGGCTGGCGATTGCGACGTATTCTTCTTACTTAGGACTTATAAAAAGCGTTATCGAACCTTATTTCCGTAAGAAGAAGCTGACACTCCGTGAGCTTGAAGCAAGGCATTTGCAAATGTTTTATTCCGAGATGCTCAAAAAGGTAAAACCCAACACGGTCATACACTACCACGCCGTTATTCATTCGGCGCTCAAATATGCGGTGAAAACCGATATGCTGATGCAGAATGTGGCTGATAAGGTTGACCGACCGAAGAAAAACGATTTTCAGCCTGTATTTCTTTCGGCAGAGGAAATGCAGAAAATGTTTGAAGCGCTTAGAGGAACAAAACTAGAACTGCCGGTGCTTGTAGCCGCTTTTTACGGCTTTCGCCGTGGCGAGGTGTTGGGGCTTAAATGGGACGCCATAGACTTTGAGCGTGGCACGATTTCGATTAAGCGAACGGTAACTTCAATTTCCGTAAACGGTAAGTATACGGAAATCGAGCAACAATCGGCAAAGACCAAATCAAGCTTGCGTACTTTACCGCTTGTCGGCAGTTTTCGAGACTACTTTATGCAGGTAAGGGAAGCGCAGGAATTGAACAAGAAGATATGCGGCAACTGTTACAATTATGAATATGAGGGTTTTGTGTTTGTAGATGAAATGGGCGAGCGTATGCGAGCGGGTTATCTAACTTCTTATTTCCCGAAGTTTTTGGAACAGCACGGTTTGCGCCGTATGCGATTTCACGACCTTCGTCATAGCTGTGCTTCACTGCTTCTTGCTAACGGCGTACCGCTAAAGCATATTCAAGAGTGGCTTGGTCACAGCGATTTTACAACAACGGCAAATATTTATGCTCACCTGGATTACAGTTCCAAAATCTCCTCGGCACAGGCAATGGAAACAGGACTTATTTTGCCTGAAAGAGGCGATTTCGGAAGCCGTTGGGTTTCAAATGATTTAGGAGAGAAATGATGATTTTCTCTCCTAAAATCCGAAAATTGCGTAAAATTTATTTTTTGAGAAAAAATGAAAAAGCCAGCAACACCGCATGGTTACTGGCTTTTCGATGGCGGAGACGGTGAGATTCGAACTCACGTGCCCGTTAGGGCAAACGCATTTCGAGTGCGCCCCGTTATGACCACTTCGATACGTCTCCGTGTATATTTCAATCCGCTTTTCTTTTCGACCAAAAATCGTTCAAAAAACTTTTGGAGAGAAAAGCAGGAGAGAAAGCAAAAAATTATTCGATTTTAAATTTGGAAGCCTAAGTAAAATCAAGGTTTTCAGGCGGACAGAACTAACAGCTCTTCGGAAAATTTCGAGTCAGCCCCGTTATGACCACTTCGATACCTCTCCGTATATACCGCTGTTTTCACAGCGGATAAGATTATATCATAAAAGAAATGATTTGTCAAGAAAGAATAAAGTCAATCTTCGTCAAAATCAAGAATTTCGCTGAGAATATAGTTTGAAACGAGCATACCCCTGCGGGAGAGCTTAAAGCCGCCGGACGTTTTGACGACCAGCTTCTTTTCAAGAAACGGCTTTAATCTTTCGCCGTATTTTGCGATGAAGTCGCCGCCGCAACGGAGCCTGTATTCGCCGAGGGAAATTCCTTCCGAAAGGCGGAAGCCGAGCATAACATATTGCGTTTCAAACTTTTTCGGCGTTATCTCCTCCGTACTGTCGATGAGAAAAACGGAAAGCGGATCCTCAATGAAATAATCTATATTTTTCACCTGCGAAAAGAGCCGCCCCTCAAAAAACGACGCAGCCGCCGCGCCGAAGCCGAGGTAGTCGTTGCATTTCCAATATTTCATATTATGACGACAGGCATATCCGTCTTTTGCGAAGTTGCTTATTTCATACTGACGGTATCCCCGCTCTTCAAGCGTCTTTGCCGAATCCATATACATTTTGTATTGAGTTTCTTCGTCCGGCAGACTTTCGGATATGGCTTTATTATACGCAAAGGGCGTGTTTTCCTCAATCTTCAGCCCGTAAAATGAGATATGCTCCGGAGAAAGCGCGGTGACCGTTTCGATTGTTTCAGCCAGCTTTTCCGGCGTCTGCTCCGGCAGGGCATACATAATATCAACATTTATGTTATCAAACCCCTCAAGGCGAGCGAGGAGAAACGAGCTTTCAAAATCCTCATACGTATGTATGCGGGAAAGCGTTTTCAGCTCGTCGTTATGGGCGCTTTGAAGTCCGAGGCTGAGACGGTTTATCCCCGCGCTCCTGTAAACCGCGAGCTTGTCGCCGTCAAGGGTGCCGGGGTTTGCTTCCATAGAAATCTCCGCGTTTTTATCGACGTTGAACGTTCTTCTTATCGCGCCGATTACGTCAAAAATGTCCTCTGCGTCTATATATGACGGAGTTCCTCCGCCGATATATATTGTATCGACGATATATCCCGTCGCTTTTTTTCCGTAGCTTTCAATCTGCTTTATAAGCGCGGAGCAATATGCCTTTGACGACTCTCGTGACGGAACGGAATAAAAATCGCAATAGGCGCATTTTTTGGCGCAATAAGGGATATGAACATATATTCCGAGCGATCTCATATTCCGTTTCCTCCTTTTTTATTCGTCGTCTCCGAGCTTGAGAACAGCCATAAACGTTTCCGGCGGAACTTCGACAGAGCCCAGCTTTCTCATACGTTTTTTGCCCTCTTTCTGCTTTTCAAGCAGCTTCTTTTTTCTTGTTATATCGCCGCCGTAGCACTTGGCAAGCACGTCCTTGCGCATAGCTTTGACGGTCTCTCTTGCGATGACTCTTCCTCCGACAGCCGCCTGAACCGGTACCTCAAAGAGCTGGCGGGGGATATTGTCCTTAAGCGCTTCGACAATCTTTCTGCCTCTTGCATATGCCTTGTCTGCGTGAACAATGAACGAAAGCGCGTCGACAACCTCCATATTGAGAAGAATATCGAGCTTGACGAGCTTGCTCTCCGCATAGCCCTTGAATTCATAGTCAAGGGAAGCATAGCCCTTTGAGCGACTTTTGAGCGCGTCGAAGAAGTCATAAATGATTTCGTTGAGCGGGAGCGTATAATGCAGCTCCATTCTCGTTTTATCGATATATTTCATATCGATGAATACGCCGCGTCTGTCCTTGCAAAGCTCCATAATCCCGCCGACAAACTCGGAAGGGACGATTATGCTTGCGGAAACTATCGGCTCCTCGGCGACGGATATTTCATCCGGCGAGGGATACACGGCGGGGTTGTCTATATAAGAGGTTACGCCGTCCTTGGTTGTAATTTTATAAATAACGCTCGGCGCGGTTGTGACAAGGTCGAGATTGAACTCCCGCTCTATGCGCTCCTCGATGATTTCCATATGAAGCAGACCCAGAAATCCGCAACGGAAACCGAAGCCCAGAGCAATACTCGTCTCCGGCTCAAAGGTCAGAGCGGCGTCGTTTAGCTGCAACTTCATCAGCGCGTCCCGAAGATCGGGATATTTTGCGCCGTCTGCGGGATAAATTCCGGCAAAGACCATCGGCTGTGCCTTTTTGAAGCCTTCAAAGGGGATCTCCGTCGGATTGTCAACCTCTGTGACCGTATCGCCGACGCGCGTATCCGAAACGTTCTTTATGCTCGCCGTTATATATCCGACCTCGCCCGCCGCAAGCTCCTTTGCGGGGACAAGCCCGAAGGCGGACATATATCCGACCTCGGTTACGTCGAATATCGCGCCCGTGTTCATCATTTTTATCTTTGTCCCGACGCGGACTTTGCCGTCCGCAACGCGCACATTTACGACAACGCCTCTGTACGAATCGTAATACGAATCGAAAATCAGGCATTTGAGCGGCGCTTCGGGGTCGCCCTTGGGGGCGGGAATGTCGCTTACTATTCTTTCAAGCACATCCTCGATATTCTGCCCTGTTTTTGCGGAAACGGCGGGGCAGTCCTCCGCGGGAATGCCGATGACATCCTCGATTTCATTTCTTGTGCCTTCAATATCTGCGGAGGGGAGGTCGATTTTGTTTATGACGGGGATGATTTCAAGGTCGTTTTCAAGAGCGAGATATGTGTTCGCGAGCGTCTGCGCCTCAATGCCCTGCGTTGCGTCAACGATGAGCAGCGCGCCCTCGCAGGCGGCAAGGGAGCGGGAGACCTCGTAATTGAAGTCGACGTGTCCGGGGGTGTCGATAAGGTTGAATTCATAGTCCTCGCCGTTTTTTGCGTGATAATTCATCTTGACGGCGCGGGCTTTTATCGTTATTCCTCTTTCACGCTCAATATCCATATTGTCAAGAAGCTGCTCCTCCATCTCGCGCGAAGAAACGCTCTGCGTCTTTTCGAGAAGCCTGTCCGCAAGGGTGCTCTTGCCGTGGTCTATATGGGCTATTATTGAGAAGTTGCGTATGTTTTTCTGATTTGCCATTGATACCTGTCCTTTGCGGAGAATTTTATATAACAAGAGTATTATATCACGCCCGCATCGGTTTATCAAGTATTTTTTGGCGGGCGGGGTTGATAATTGCTCCGGACTGTGATATATTGTTATTATAAACAAAAACGCACGGGGGCATTATGGCAGAGAGAAATATAGAGATAGTCAAAAACTACGATCCTGAGGTCGGAGCGGCAATGGAGGCGGAGCTTCTCCGTCAGAGAAGGGGCATCGAGCTGATCGCCTCGGAAAATTTCGTTTCGGAGCCCGTTATGGCGGCGATGGGATCGATACTGACGAACAAATATGCCGAGGGCTTCCCCGGAAAGAGATATTACGGCGGCTGCGCCTGCGTTGATATTGTTGAAAATATAGCGAGAGACCGCGCGAAAGCGCTCTTCGGCGCAGAGCACGCAAACGTCCAGCCGCACAGCGGGGCGCAGGCAAACCTTGCGGTCTATTTTGCGCTGCTCAAGCCCGGCGACACCGTTATGGGAATGAGCCTTGCCGAGGGTGGTCATCTGACGCACGGTAGTCCCGTCAATATGTCGGGAATGTATTATAATTTCGTCCCTTACGGCGTTTCCGCGGAGACGGGACGCATAGATTACGACGAGATCGACCGTCTGGCGCACGAATGTCACCCGAAGCTGATAGTTGCGGGCGCGTCGGCGTATCCGAGAACGATCGATTTTGAGAGAATTTCAAAGACGGCAAAGGACGTCGGGGCTTATTTTATGGTCGATATGGCACATATCGCGGGGCTTGTTGCGGCAGGGCTTCACCCCTCGCCTTTCCCCTATGCGGATGTTGTAACGACAACGACTCACAAGACCCTCCGCGGTCCCCGCGGCGGAATGATCCTTTGCAAAGCAGAGCTTGCAAAACAGATAGATAAGGCGATCTTCCCCGGCACGCAGGGCGGCCCGCTTATGCATATAATCGCGGGGAAGGCGGTGTGCTTCGGAGAGGCGCTCAAGCCCGAATTCAGGGACTACCAGAGCCGCATAATAAAGAATGCAAAAGCGCTTGAAAAGTCGCTTGTGACCGAGGGGTTTTCGCTCGTTACGAGCGGAACGGACAATCATCTCGTCCTTGTAAACCTTATCGGCACGGGCGTGACGGGCAAGGAGCTTGAACGGCGATTGGACGAGGTTGGCATAACCTGCAACAAAAATGCTGTTCCGGGCGATCCGGAAAGCCCGTTTGTCACAAGCGGCATCCGCCTCGGTACGCCTGCGGCAACGACAAGAGGACTTTGCGAGGAGGATTTCACCCTCATCGGAAAGCTTATCGCTCTTGCGACGTTCGATTTTGAAAACTCCGCAGACCATATCCGCGCGGAGGTTGATAAAATCTGCAAGAAATATCCGCTTTATGAGGACTGATCCGCCGTCGGAGCGGGTCGGATATTGTCGGGCTCTGTCGAAAGCGAATAACGCAGGCAGGGGCTCGGTTGTTTTGGAAAAATCGTTGAATTGAGGTTTTGAAATATGTCGGATAATGTCGAAATCGTGCGAAAAATTGCCGAAACGCTGAAGGCGCGCGGAGAGGTGTTCTGCACAGCCGAATCATGCACGGGAGGGCAGATCGCCAAGACCGTAACCGATCTTGCCGGCGTCTCCTCGGTATTTTTCGGCGGGGTTGTGTCATATGCAAACGAGATAAAGGAAAAGCTGCTCGGCGTGCGCCGTGAAACGCTTGAAAAGTTCGGCGCAGTATCGGAGCAGACGGCGGCGGAGATGGCAGCGGGCGCTGTCAGCGCGCTGGACGTTGATTTTTCCGTCGCGGTGACGGGAATCGCGGGGCCGGACGGCGGCTCGGAGGAAAAGCCGATCGGGCTGGTTTATATCGCCTGCGCAGACAAAAAAGGCAATGTAAAGATTGCAAAAAATCTCTTTTCGGGCGACAGAAAAGCCGTCAGAGACCAAACGACAGAGACAGCCCTGCGTATGCTGGCTGATTTTGTCGGATAAGCGCAAAGAAGCGCAGAATGTTTATAACTTTGTGGAAAATGGGGAAAACTCCATTAAATTCCATAACACTCGGAAAGGAGACCGCAGATGGCGAAAAATGAAAGCAAGATACTTTCTCCGGACGCTCTTGCGGACATAATATCGTCCGGAAAAGCCGAAACGCTTGTGTTTTTCGGCGAGGAGGATTACCTGAAAACCGTCTGGACGGAGAGAATTGCAAAAGCCGTAATGACGGCAGAGGGCTTTGACGTTTTCAACCGTTTCTCCGTCTCGTTTTCGGATGAAAAAAGCGGACTTTCCTCCCTTGCTGACGCACTTTTCGCCGCGCCGATGATGCAGGATATGACGCTTGTCGAAGTCGTCGATCTCGGCGCGATTGCGGGAAAACCGTCGTCGGTCGAGGCGCTGGCGGGGGTCATCTCCGGGGGCGGAGGAGACGCATTTACAATACTGAATTTCCGCTCGGACGAGCTTGAAGCAGACTACCGTTTTGAACAGTCCGCGCTTTTCAAAAAGCTCTCGCCTTTCTGCAAATTTGTAAAGTTTGATTTGCTTTCGTCTGGCAAGCTTATTGCCTGGGCAAAAAAGCTCATTGCGGGGAAAAACGGGTGTCTGTATCTGACGGACGAAGCCGCTGCCGCTCTCTGCGAGCTTTGCTCCGGACGAATGCTCGCCGTTCTTTCCGAGACGGAAAAGCTGGCGGCATATAAGAATTTCGCCCATATAAGCGAGGCAACTCCGATAACGGAGGAGGACGTGCGCACGGTTTGCGTTCAGAACGCAAAGGACGATATGCCCTTTGCAATGTCAAACGCCGCCGCAAAATGGAACCTGCGCGAAATGCTAACCGTGCTTGACTTTTGCCGAGATATGCGGGAGGAGCCTGTGTCTGTCGTTGCGAAGCTCGGGAAAATATATTCCGAGATGCTGAAGATGAAAACGGCGGCACTTGCCGGTATGCCGCAGTCGTCGCTTGCAAGGGCGCTCGGTATGAACGAATACAGGGCAAAGCTCGTTTATAAATCCGTTGAAAACGTGCCCGTTGCCGTGATCGAGAACGCAGTTCTCGAAACCTATAAAACAGACGTCGCCCTGAAAAGTACGGTCTCTGATAAATGGGGACTTGTTTATGAGCTTGCGGCGAAAATATATACTCCGAAATCATTGAGAGGCTGATAAATGCTTGAAATTTCACTTCCGATAATCGTTGAGGGCAAGTATGACAGGGAGCGCATACTCTCCGTCGCAAGAGCGACCGTCATTACGACGGACGGCTTCGGAATTTTCAGAAAGGATGAGAAAGCCGCCCTTATCCGCAGGCTTGCGGAGGCGGGCGGGGTCATCGTTCTGACGGACAGCGACGGTGCGGGACTTGTCATCCGCAACTATATTCACGGAATTCTTCCGCCCGACAAAATTTTCGATATTTACACTCCCGAGGTCAGGGGAAAGGAAAAACGCAAGGCAGAACCTTCCAAAGCGGGGCTTCTCGGCGTCGAGGGAATGGATCGCAGCTGGCTTGAAAATGCGCTTCTGCCGTTTTCGGGAACAGTTGTGCGCCGCGCGCCGACCGTAACAAAAACGGATTTTTATCTTCTCGGGCTTTCAGGAGGGGAGGGTAGCTCGGAAAAACGCAAAAGGCTTGCAGCTTTGCTCTCCCTGCCGACGAACCTTTCCGCAAATGCGCTGATAAATGCGATAAATATTGCCGTAAGCGAGGAGGAATACCTTTCGGCTGTCGAAAAACTGAAAACAGAGGTTTAAAAAACATATGAAAGAAAAAAAGAATTTTTTTGATAAAATAATCGACGGGCTTCATCTGACGAAGTACCGCGAGATAATAATGTATCTCATATTCGGCGTACTTACGACGCTCGTCGGCTGGGTTGTTTATTACGGCATCCTCGCCGCAGGCAGAGCGGTACTCGGCATACCCGCAGAGGAGGTAACCGGCGGGAGATATATAGCGGTTTATACCGTCGCTCAGGTTCTCCAATGGATCTGCGCAGTGCTCTTTGCGTTTTTTACGAACAAAAAATGGGTGTTTACGGATGCGGATAAGGCAGTTTCGACGGGGAAACAGCTCGTGACCTTCGCAGGCTCGCGTCTTGTGACCTTCGGGCTCGACTTTATCATTACTTATGCCGGCACGTTTGCCCTTGCAAAGCTGTTTCCGACGCTTGTTTCGGTATTCCTGCTCGGAAAAGAACGCAACCTCGCGGAGATACTTTCAAAGGTCATTGCAGCGATTGTTGTTATAATCTGCAACTATATTATAAGCAAAGTGCTTGTTTTCAAAAAAAGCAAATCGGAGGAAAAGCCAATTGAATAAACAGGATTATTCAGCTTCCGTTTATGCTTATGTCGGCGATGCGGTTCTTGAGGTTTATATAAGGGAAAGACTGGCGGCGCTCGGCATTTCCGATACGGGAAAGCTCTCCGCTATGGCGCAGAAGCTCGTTTGCGCCGAGGCGCAGAGCGACAGGCTGGAGGAGCTTCTCCCTCTTCTGACGGAGGAGGAAAACAATATTTATCTCTTGGGCAGAAATCATAAAACAAAGACGACTCCGAAACATTCAACCCCCGCCCAGTACCATAGGGCAACGGGCTTCGAGGCGATCTTCGGCTTTCTGTATCTTTCCGGCAGAACGGAGAGGGCAAGGGAGCTCTTTGCTGCGGCATATAAAGATCTGATCTGAAAATAAAGAGGAGCAAAATCGCTCCTCCTGCAAAAAAAGCCACCCTTGCAAGGGTGGCTTTTTTAATGCTTTTATTCCTCTTTGAGAGCGTCTTTTCTGCAAAGGCTTTTCGTCCGTGTCGGAGCGGTGAGCAAAATGTGAGAGCCTTATGACAATGGTGTACGATATCTTTGGACGATGCCGTTACTTGAGCAACTCGGATTTTTTTGCTTCAAACTCTTCCTGCGTGATTATGCCGCTGTCAAGAAGGTCTTTATATTTTTTGATTTCGTCAGCCTTGCTTGTCTGATCGACCGGAATCTTTTTTGCCGGAGCGTCGTTGAACTTTGCATATTTGACTACAAGTGATAAAACCGCCGAAACCACGGAAAGAATAACCAATATACTGCCAAGCCCGCCTATTTGATAACAATCGAATTTGTAGTCTGTGTAGTCGATTTGACCACAACCGCCAATAAACGCCAAAAGTGATACAAAACTTGCTAAAGGGAGCCAAGCGGATAGCCTTGAGAGGATGTTGCGCTTTTCCAAAAGGGCTGAAAAGAGACATACAAACGATGCTACCAATAACAAAAGTGTTATTTTACTAAACGTGTTTGCGATGCCGGCATTTCCTCCCCTGAAATCGGCAAAGGCGTTCATATCATTGCTACCAATCTCAACTACTCCCGGTATAAACATACACACGGCTTCAATTATCGTGATTACCATCATAGCGAGCGTTAGTTTTTTCTTCATTGTTGTTTCCTCCTGTTTTTACAAATATTTCATTCTCGCCCTCACATACGCTGAAAATGCCAAATTTGTTACCGTTGTCGAGAAAATTTTATCACAATATGAGATAAAAGTCAATATCTCGCAGTGAGATATTTTTTAATACTTGTATATACTGTTGCGGAGAACCTTGTTAAGGTGACGGAGGTAAGATGAGACTGAAGGATCTCAGAGAAGATTTGGATATGACGCAGGCGGATGTTGCAAAGCGTCTTTATATAAAACAGAATACTTATTCGCAATATGAAAACGGTCAGCGGGGGCTTCCTGTTGAAGTGCTTATAAAGCTCGCAAAGCTTTTTGAAACGTCAACGGATTATATACTCTCGCTTACAGACGAACGGAAACCATATCCGCCGAAAAAATAAAAGCCACCCTCGCAGGGTGGCTTTTTTAATGCTTTTATTCCTCTTTAAGAGCGTCTTTTCTGGAAAGGTTGATTCTGCCTTTTTCGTCCGTGCCAAGGAACTTGACCGTTACCTTATCGCCGACGGAAACAACATCTTCAACATTTTCAACTCTCTTTGTATCGAGCTTGGAGATATGAACAAGGCCTTCTTTTCCGGGAGCGATTTCAACAAATGCGCCAATCGGAATGATTCTTGTGACCGTGCCGGTGTAGCAGCAGCCTTCAACGGGCTCGAATACGATAGCGTCGATTATGCCCTTCGCAACGTAAGCATCCTCTTTATTTACGGCGAGAATGAAGATTGAACCGTCTTCTTCGATATCGATCTTCGTGTTTGTTTCTGCCGTGATCTTCTGGATGACCTCGCCGCCTTTACCGATAACTTCTCTGATCTTATCGGGATTGATCTTCATAGAGATCATCTTCGGAGCGTACTTGCCGACGTCTGCTCTGGGTTCCGGAATTGCCTTGAGAATTACTTCGTCGATAATGTAATCTCTGCCCTTATGAGTTGTTTCGAGGGCGTTCTTTATGATTTCGGGAGTAAGACCGTCGATCTTGAGGTCCATCTGAATGGAGGTGATACCCTTGTGTGTTCCGGCGACCTTGAAGTCCATATCGCCGTAGAAGTCTTCAAGACCCTGAATGTCTATCATTGTGTCCCAGGAGCCGTCCTCGGCTGTGATAAGTCCGCAGGAGATACCTGCAACGGGAGCCTTTATCGGAACGCCTGCGTCCATAAGAGCAAGAGTCGAACCGCATACGGAGCCCTGAGATGTTGAGCCGTTTGAAGAAACAACTTCGCTTACGACGCGGATAGCATAAGGGAATTCTTCCTTTGAGGGAAGTACGGGAATGAGCGATCTCTCCGCGAGCGCGCCGTGACCGATTTCTCTGCGTCCGGGTGTGCGGAGGGATTTAGCCTCGCCTGTCGAATAGCCGGGCATATTGTAATGATGCATATAGCGTTTTTCTTTTTCGTCGTCAAGACCGTCAAGCATCTGCGCGTCGCTCATCGGTCCGAGAGTCACAACGGAAAGAACCTGTGTCTGACCTCTTGTAAAGAGACCCGAGCCGTGTGTTCTGGGAAGAACGCCGACCTCGCTTGCGAGCGGGCGGATCTGATCCATTCTTCTTCCGTCAACACGCTTTTTGTCAACAAGGAGCCAACGACGGACAATCTTCTTCTGAATTTTATATATAAGCTCGGGAAGAACAACGGGAAGATCCGGATATTCTTCGGAGAACTTTTCGAGGATGTCGTCCTGAATGGGCTGCATTTTTGCGTCACGAACGGTCTTGTCATCCGTGTCAAGAGCTTCCATAACGGCTTTTTCACAATAGTCGAAAATCTTATCGAACATATCGTGATCAAGCTCGCAGGAAGGATAATCAAACTTCGGCTTGCCGACTGCGGCAATGATTTCATTGATGAATACGAGGAGCTTCTTTATCTCTTCGTGAGCAAGCATAATCGCATTGTACATATCGTCGTCCGATACTTCCTTTGCGCCCGCTTCAATCATAACGACTTTCTTTTCGGAAGCCGCGACTGTCAGTTCGAGAACGCTTTCTTTTCTCTCCTCGGCTGTCGGGTTGATGATGAATCTGTCGCCGATCATACCGACGAACGCGCCGCCGATAGGTCCGTTCCACGGGATGTCCGAAATGGAAAGGGCTATGGACGCACCGATCATAGCCGTTATTTCGGGTGAGCAATCGGGATCGACGCTCATAACCGTAAGAGTAAGAGCTACGTCGTTACGAAGATCCTTCGGGAAGAGGGGACGGATAGGTCTGTCGATAACGCGGCTTGTAAGGATTGCCTTTTCGCCGGGTCTGCCTTCACGTCTTGTAAAGCTGCCGGGAATTCTGCCGACAGCATAGAGTTTTTCGTCGTAGTCAACGGAAAGGGGAAGAAAATCGATGCCGTCTCTGGGCTTCGGCGATGCCGTCGCACAAGCGAGGATGACCGTCTCTCCGTAGCTTATCATACAGGAGCCGTTTGCGAGCCCTGCAACCTTGCCGACCTCAACTTTGAGAGGTCTGCCTGCGTATTCATAATTGAATACTTTGTAATTTTCAAACATTTTTTGCCTCCTGAATTTATTTTATTTCTTCTGCGGCGGGGGCTTTTGTTTAGCATTTAACGAAATCTCCGACGTTTTTTCGGGGACTTTATTAACTGCTATACAAAATCCGCTTCCGCCGCATAAAAGACGCTGTAATTTTTGAAAGGGACGGAGAATATCCGTCCCTTTCGGAAAAACTTATTTTCTTATGCCGAGCTTATCGATTATAGCACGGTAACGATTGATGTCCTTCTTCTGGAGATAAGAGAGAAGGCTTCTTCTCTGACCAACCATTTTGAGAAGACCTCTGCGGCTGTGGTGGTCGTTGTTGTTGAGCTTGAGATGCTCGTTGAGATGGTTGATTCTTGCCGTGAGAATGGCAATCTGAACCTCGGGCGAGCCTGTGTCGCCTTCGTGAATAGCGTTTTCTGTGATAATCTGCTGTTTCTGTTCCTTAAGCATTGTGTTTCACCTCATAAAAATATTTTTGCGTTCGGGCATCGAAGCGGGCGGCGGGTGAAGCGTTTTTAAAAAACCTTATGTCCGCAGGCTGCGCTGCCGAATTTTCGCAAATACGATTATAGCATAAAGATTTCCGCTTGTAAAGAGTTTTTCCGAAAAAAACAAATTTATTTATATATTTGCAAAGGATGCCCGAGGTTTTAGGGAAGGAAAAGAAATATTTTTCCTCAAAAGCCCCGCCGCGCGGCACAAAAAATGCTTTTTTGAAAAATTTTTTAAAAAATGTGTTAACTTCCGGACGCTTTTGCGGTTATTATTGATGTAAGGCGCTTTTACGAAACGGACCGGAAGGAGGGAACGCATTTGGAGGACGAAAAAATAATCGAATTGTTTTTTGCCCGTTCCGAAGAAGGAATCGCCCGCACGAAAGAAAAATACGGAAGATACTGCGGGTACATAGCAAAAAACATTCTCGGCGACGAGCTTGACGCGGAGGAATGCGTAAGCGACGCATACCTTCGTCTCTGGAATCTCATCCCTCCGACGAGACCCGAAAGGCTCTCTGTCTTTCTCGGAAAGCTTGTCCGCGGGCTGTCGATCGACAGACTTCGGAAAAGATCTGCGAAAAAGAGAGGCTTTTCGGAAGCGGAACTGACGGATGAAGAACTTTCTGAGGTTTTTGCAACGTGTGACGATGAGATCGAATCGTCGCTGATCAGCGATGCGATAAACCGCTTCCTCGGCTCGCTTGAAAAGAAAAAACGGATAATTTTTGTCCGCAGGTATTGGTATATGAGCGATATTCGCAGCATTTCCGAGTCGCTCGGAATGAGCGAGGGGAGCGTCAATATGACGCTTTCGAGGCTGCGCGCGGAGCTTAAAAAGTTTTTGGAAAAGGAGGGCTTCGAAGTATGAAAAAAGAGAAAATCGATGAGATAATCGGCTGGATAGACGACAGTTTCATAGACGAGGCAATGCCAACCGAAGATTGCAAAAAGAGAAAACCGAATATAGGGCGCATCCTTGCGTTTGCGGCGGGGTTTCTGATTGCGATCGGTATAGGCGCGGGCTCGGTTGCCTGGCAAAACCGCCCCTTGCCGGACCTTTCGGGAAAGTACGAGGCAAAATATGTCGCAAATCCGGACAACATCACCCATACAACGGCTACGGTCAGTTCTTATACGGGCTTTACTTACAGCTCCGAATTTTATAACAGAGTCGGCGATATTCCGGAGGAGTATGTTTCCGAGATGATCGCCTCCGGCAAACTTCCGAAGCAAACGGACGAGGATGAAGTAAAATTCGAATTCTATAAAATAGAAAACATCTCAAAAGAATATGCAATTGCAGCCAGAACCGCCCAAGGCAGAAGCTTCAGCGTTCTGACAAATGCCGTGTATCTGCCGGAGACTGTCGGCGAATGGAAAGAAAACATTGCATTTGAGAAAACGGCAAAGATAAAAACCGTCAGCTATTCCTTCAAGGGAGCGGACGGAAACGAGAGGACGGTTGAGTTTGAAAACGCGGATGAGAGTCTGATATATTCCGCAGTTTTCGGAAACAGCAAGGCGAAAATCAGCCGTTTTTCCGAAGAGCCGAGCGACATTTGCATAACGATCATAATGGACATTCCGTCCCTTGCGGCAGAGAATTATGCAGTCCGCATCTCGACTTCCGGCGATGTATACGCAAAAATGCCGGAGCAGAGTGGCACATACCGGATAAGCAAAAAAGCCGTTCGGAACATTATAGAGTACCTTGCGGAAAATTGCGAGGGAAAAGAACTGATTTATAAATGATACACCCGAAAAGAGGTAAAAACGATGAAAAGAATTATAGCCTTTGTGCTGATAACCTTGACAATTGCGGTTGTCATTGCGGGATGCGTGTCCGGCAATGACAAGCCGAGCACAACAACGACAACCGGCACAACGACAACCGGTACAACGACAACCGGCACAGCCCCCGGCACGACAACCGCAAAACCCGACGTGCCCGTCGAAAAGCCGACGGCATCCGAGGCTATGGCGGCATATCTCAAAACCCTGCTCCGCGAAAATTCCGGCAAGAATCTGACGGAAATAATGGGCAGACTGGACGAGCACCCCTGCTTTGACAGCCTTGAAACCGATATAAGTGTTCAACGCTATCCGAAAGGCTATTCGCCCTATATATACGGCTTTACATACGGAACCGAGTTTCCCGAATATGTAAACTCGGGTTCACTTTTCTGTCTCTCCGGCGGCACACCCTTCGTCGCAAACGTTTTCGAACTCAAAGACGGCGCGGATCTGGATGCTTTCCAAGCTTTTCTCGAAAAAGAATCGAATCTGAATATAGATGATGCGGAAAAGCCGGCAACGATGAAAACGGTTGGCTCCGAGGGCAATTATGCGTTTATAATCCTCTGCACGGAGGATCTGAAAACAGACATTGATCCGGATGCAAAGCAGACAATTGTCGGTCTTATGAAAAAAGTCCGCACAGGAGCGGAGCTTTCAATGGGTGTGACAAAGATGGACGTCACCTCCGAGCGCGCGCCGTACTTCTTCGGAATAGAGGAGAACGTCGATCTGCTTGAAAAGGAAGGCGTGATCTGCGAGCCGATGGTCGGTTACGGATTTTCGCTTGTAATGGTTGAGGTCAAGGACGAAAAGGACGCGCAGAAGGTCGCAAAGGAAATGGAATCCGGACTCGATCCCGGCAAATGGATTTGCGTTCACGCAGAATACGTTTCCGTCAAGGTCTGCGGAAAATACGTCCTCGGAGTTATGTCGTCGCGTGAGGAATGCGAAAAAATAACGTCCGTATTCGAAAGCCTTTGCAAATAAGCGGTATTCCTTCCTTGCGGTATCCCCCTCCGCAATCCATATAAAAACCGCCCTTCCGCAAGCCCAAGCGGGAGGGCGGTTTTTTCATAAAATCTTCTCGCAGGCGAAAAAGTCGATGCCGTATTTATGACATTCGCCGACAAAATCGAAGCCGAGGGAGCGGTAAAGCCCGACAGCCGCGAGGTTTACCTTTGAAACAAGGAGCCTTGCGGAGGTATAGCCCTTTTTCCTGGCTTCTTTCAGCGCTTCGCGTGCGACGGTTTTCGCCCGCCCTTTCCCCTGCTCCTCCGTTGCAACGGCAAGGCGGGAAAGCTCGCAACTGCCGCCGCTCTCGCCCCGCCATCCGGCAAGGTCGTCAAACTCTTCTCCCGAAAGGACGGAAATCGCGCCGATGAGCTTTCCGTCGGACTCGAAAACATAAAGTCCGCCGGAGGAAAGGTCTCCCTTTGCCTCTCTTTCGGAGGGATAATCCTCGTCCCAGGTGCAGCCCTCCGTGCCGAGAACGGAGCGATAAAGCGCAAGTACTGCGGGCAGATCGCCGTCCGTTGCTTTTCTGAAAACCGTGCTCATTGCAGATTATAATTCTGCATAAAATCCGCGACGGACTTTTCGCAGGTCCGCATCGCGGCGATCGTTTCTTCAAAGAGCTTGTCAAGCTCCCAGCCGAGCCGCTCTGCGCCTGTCCGGATAACGTCACGCGAGCAGCCTGCGGCGAATTTCTTATCCTTGAATTTCTTTTTCAGGCTTGAAACCTCCATATCCGAAACGCTCTTTGACGGACGCATAAGCGCCGCCGACCATATCAGCCCCGTAAGCTCGTCCGCCGCAAAGAGCACCTTCTCCATTTCGTGCTTTGGCTCAACGTCGCAGCAGATGCCGTAGCCGTGTGAGCATACGGAATATATCATATCGTCCCCGACGCCGCCCTCTCTGAGCAGCTCGGGGGCTTTTTTGCAGTGCTGCTCCGGATAAAGCTCGAAATCTATATCGTGAAGCAGACCGGTAATGCCCCAGTAATCCTCCTCGTCGCCATAGCCGAGCGACCTTGCAAAGTATCGCATAACTCCTTCGACCGTCAGCGCGTGCCGGATGTGAAACGGATCCTTGTTGTATTTTTCGAGAAGCGCAAGTGCTTCCTCGCGCGAAATATTGCTTTTTCTCATTGCTTTTTCCTCCTTTTCGGGACGTTTTTTAAGCCCATTATACCACCGCCGCAGAGAAAGTCAACAGGTTTTTGAAAGGAGAAAAACCGCAGAAAAAATTTTTTCGCGGGCGGGGAAACAACATAAAAAAGCACACCCCGATACACACTATCTAAAAAATATTTTATTTATTCGGCAAATCGGTTGACGAAAAGAAAAAAATGTGATATGCTGAATAATGTAAAATGTTTCAAAATTTTGTGTGAATTTATACATTCGTGTTGTTAATATTCAATAAACTCAGAGGGTGTTTCCGTCGGAAAGGCAGATCGGTATGATTTTTGATCTTCAAAAAGCAAGCGTGCTGAAAAGAATATCGGCTTTCATTCTTGACGCAATACTTATCTGCATCGTCGCAACGGGCTTTGCCGTTGCTCTCTCGGAGATAACCTCTTATGACAGCTATAGCGACCGTCTTGAGCAGTATTATGCGGAATATGAGCAGGAATACGGCGTAAAATTCCGTATGTCAGAAAAAGAAGCGACCGCTATGACGGAAGAAGAGCAGGAGCAGTATAAAAAGGCTTATGACGCTCTCATAGCGGATAAGGAAGCTATGTCCGAATATAACAAAGTCATAAATCTTGCGCTTCTGATAACATCCGTCTCGATCCTCCTCGCTTATGCCGCTATGGAATTTGCCGTTCCGCTCTTTCTTAAAAACGGGCAGACTGTCGGCAAAAAGGTGTTCGGTCTCGGCGTTATCAGAGAAGACGGCGTCAGAATGAACAATATTATGCTTTTCGTCCGCACCTTTCTCGGAAAGTATACCCTTGAAACAATGATCCCCGTATATATAATATTGATGATACTTTTCAACAGCATCGGAAGCATCGGGCTTATCGTGCTCGGAGCCGAGCTGTTGTTGCAGATAATTCTTTTCTTTGCCAAAAAGACGAGACCCTTTATTCACGACATTCTCGCAGGGACAGTCGTCGTCGATATGGCGAGCCAGATGATCTTCGCAAGCGAAGAGGAAATGATCGAGTATAAGAAAAGAGTATCTGCGGAGAGAGCCTCCCGCAGCCCATATTAAAAGCTACGGAGGCATTTTTTCTTTAAAAAGCGAAAAAAATAACTTGAGAAAGGATATAAAATGAAAGTCGTATTACAGAACCTGACAAAGATATTCCCCAGCCGGAATAAAAAATCAAACGAAGAGGTCGTTGCCGTCAACGATTTCACGTTTGAGATACCGGATGGCAAGCTCATCGGTCTTCTCGGACCTTCGGGCTGCGGAAAGAGCACAACCCTTTATATGATCTGCGGACTGCAAAAGCCGACATCGGGTAAGATCTTCTTCGGTGATGACGACGTTACCGATCTCTCCCCCGAAAACAGAGGTGTCGGACTTGTTTTCCAGAACTACGCCCTCTATCCGCATATGACGGTTAAGCAGAACATTCTCTTCCCGCTTCAGAACCTCCGCGGCGCGGATAAGCTGTCGAAAGAGGAAATGCTTGAAAGAGCATATGAGGCGGCAAGACTCGTTCAGATAGACGAGCTTATGGATCGCAAGCCCAGCGAGCTTTCCGGCGGTCAGCAGCAGAGAGTTGCGATCGCGCGCGCTCTTGTCAAAATGCCGAGAGTGCTCCTTCTTGACGAGCCCCTTTCAAACCTTGACGCGCGTCTCCGTCTCCAGACGAGAGAGGAAATCAGAAGAATTCAGAGAGAAACAAAGATAACGACTGTCTTCGTCACACACGATCAGGAAGAGGCAATGAGCATTTCGGATATGATCGTCGTTATGAAGACTGGTATCGTTCAGCAGATAGGCGCTCCGCAGGAGGTTTATGACGATCCGAAGAACCTCTTCGTTGCAAAATTCCTCGGCACCCCCCCGATAAACGTTTTCGAGGGCTACGTCAGAGACAAAATGCTTTATATCGGCGAGGAGCGCGTCCTTTCGGTTCCCGGCGCAAGAGATGGCGAGGTTTTCGTCGGCATCCGCCCGGAGGGCTTCATTCTGGATGATTACGGTCCTATGCATTGCAAGCTTTCAAGCGTTGAAGTTATGGGCAGGGACGTAAGCGTCGTATCGACAAGCGAAGCGTCGCTTTCGCCCGTTATCCGCTCGATAATCAATGCGGACAACAAGGTAAACACCGAATCGGGAACGGTCAGCTATTCGCTCAAGCGTCACAAGGTATTCATTTTCGATAAAGAAACCGAAGAAAGAATTTATTTTGAGGTGTAAAAATGGTCGAAAGCAAACAACAATGGAAAGCGTGGCTCTATCTCTCGCCGGCGATAGTCCTGCTGCTTGTTTTCACGGTGTGGCCCATAATAAACACCGTGCGTATGGCGTTTCTCGAGGATTACAGCGGCCTTGAAGCCATCGGCGGAAGGGTCTTTCAGTTCGGTATCGGAAATTTCACAAAGGTCATCAAATACAAGAGCTTTCTGAAATGTCTTAAAAATACGGTGCTCATCTGCGTGCCGACTGTTCTTATATCGTCGTTTCTCGCACTTCTCATCGCCGTATGTCTCAACTCCATAAAGCCCCTTCAGAAGGTATTGCAGACAATATTCTTCCTTCCTTACGTAACAAACTCGATCGCAATCGGTATGGTGTTCGCTGCAATGTTCAACATCGTCGGCAACCTCGGCACAAAGGGAAACGACATCATCGTTACCGCAGGTATCATAAACAACATAATCGAATTTTTCGGCGGGCACGCAGTCAACTGGATAAATGCCGGCTCGACATACGCCGCGAATATGACGGTTATGATTATTTACATCGTATGGAATGCGCTTCCGTTCAAGATACTTATCCTCCTCGGCGGACTTCAGAGCATAAACAAGCAGTATTATGACGCGGCAAGAGTTGACGGAACGCCGAGAGCACGCGTATTCACAAGAATAACCGTTCCGCTCCTTTCCCCGATGATCGCATACGTCGTCATCACGGGATTTATCGGCGGTTTCAAGGAATATACGAGCATCGTCGGTATTTTCGGAGACACTATGGGACCGGTTCACGATTCGAAACGTCTGAACACAATGGTCGGCTTCATATATGACTCGCTCAGCACAAACAAGCAGGGAAGAGCGAGCGCCGCCGCATTGATACTGTTCGTAATAATTCTTATCGTAACGCTTATAAACCTCTATGTAAGCAAGAAGAAAGTTCATTATTGAGAGGAGGGCGGAAATGAAAAGTAATATTTCAACAATGCACGAAAGGGATATGCAGAAGGTATCGGCAAAGCAGAAGGTTGTCAAAGCGCTGGTTATCATTCTCATTTATGCTTTCCTGATATTTATGGCACTCGCTGTCCTGTTCCCCTTTTATTGGATGCTGAACTCATCCCTTAAAAGCCTTGATGAATACAGACGGAGCATTCCGACCTTCTGGCCGAACAGAATTCTCTTCTCAAACTATGCGGAGGCTTTTACAACCGCAAATCTCGGAAGACTCTTCCTCAACACCCTTTATGTCGGGCTTGTATCGACGATTCTCTCCCTTGTGATAACGGTGCTTTCCGCATTCGCTTTCGCAAGGCTTGAATTCAAGGGCAAGAACGTCCTCTTTGCCGCTCTCCTTGCGACGATGATGATCCCCGGCGAGCTTTTCACAATCACAAACTATATAACGGTTTCCGGTCTCGGCTGGAAAAACACATACACTGTTCTCATAGTGCCGTTCCTTGTCAGCGTATTCTATATATATCTTCTCCGCCAGAACTTCCTGCAGATACCGAACGAGCTCTATCTTGCCGCCAAGGTTGACGGCACGAGCGACATCAAATACCTCTGGAAGGTTATGATCCCGCTCTCCCTCCCGACGCTCATCTCGATTACGATTCTCAAAATGATGGGTGCCTGGAACTCATATATCTGGCCCCGCCTCGTTGCAAACGACGAAGCTCACCAGATGATAACAAACGGTTTGCGCAACGCCTTTACGGAAACGACGGGCGACGTAAACTATCCTGTTCAGATGGCGGCTGTCGCCATAGTATCATTCCCGCTTTTCCTCGTATTTGTATTCCTCAGGAAATACATTATGAAGGGTGTCAGCAGAAGCGGTATCAAAGGTTAAACAGCCGCAGGGCTTTTAACATAAAACAAAAATTTTTGGAGGAAAAAACCAGTTATGAAGAAGTTTTTGGCAATCATTATGCTTCTCGCTCTCACGATGACAATGCTGTTCTCGTGCGGAACGAAGCCGGATCCGAACGGAGACAAAAAAGTCGGTAACTTTGAAGTCCCCGAAGTAGGATATGACGGCAGCGACGTTACAATCACGTTTTATCACACAATGGGCTCGAATCTTACTGACGTTCTCGAAACTTATATCGCTGATTTCAATAAGCTCTACCCCAACATCCACATCGAGCACACAAAGATCGGCGGTTATGATGACGTAAGAGACCAGATAAGCACCGAGATTACAACAGGCGCTCAGCCCAACATCGCGTACTGCTATCCGGATCACGTTGCTCTTTACAACCTTGCAGGCTCCGTTATCACTCTTGACAGCCTTATAAACAGCAAGATTGAAATCACAAGAGCAGACGGCTCAAAGGAAACTCTCGGACTTACAGAGGCTCAGATAGCTGACTTTATCGAAGGCTATTACAACGAAGGCAAACAGTTCGGCGACGGACTTATGTACACAATGCCTCTTTCCAAGTCAACAGAGGTTCTTTATTACAACGCAACTTTCTTCGCAGAGCACAACCTCACCCCGCCCACAACCTGGGAAGAGATGGAAGCTCTTTGCAAGAAGATCAAAGAGATCGACCCAAAGAGCATTCCGCTCGGCTATGACAGCGAAGCAAACTGGTTCATCACAATGTGCGAACAGTACGACTCCGACTACACAAGCGCAACAGGCGATCATTTCCTCTTCAATAACGAAACAAACAGAAACTTTGTCAAGATGTTCAGAGACTGGTACCAGAAGGGCTACCTCACAACTCAGAAAATCTACGGCAACTATACATCCGGCCTCTTCACTTCGACAAACGAAGTAAAGAGCTATATGTCTATTGGTTCTTCCGCAGGTGCAACACACCAGCGTCCGACAGCAAATGCAGACGGTTCATATCCGTTTGACGTAGGCATAACGACAATCCCTCAGGTAAGCGCAACAAACAAGAAGGTTATTTCCCAGGGACCCAGCCTTTGCATCTTCAAGAAGGCAAACCAGAATCCTCAGGAAGTAGTTGCTTCCTGGCTCTTCGTCAAGTACCTTGCAACAACGGTTGAATTCCAGGCTGAATTCTCAATGGCTTCCGGTTACGTTCCCGTAATCAAGTCCGTTTCCGACAACGCGGAATACAAGGCGTTCATCGACGGCGCAAACGGCGGAACAAACATCGCCGCTCTCTCCGCAAAGGTATGTCTTGAACAGGAAGAAGCATATTACACATCTCCCGCATTCAACGGCTCGTCCAAGGCCCGCGATCAGGTCGGTGCACTTCTTGCAAAGTGTCTCTCCGCAGATGACGGCGGCGACGTTGACGCTATGATAAAGAAAGCGTTCGAAGACGCAATCGAAGAATGCGAATATTGATAATTTCCGAAAGCAAATAAACAGATGAAAACAAAAAGAGTACTTTCGCTTTTGCTGGCTCTGATAATCGTTATCCTTTGTCTTTCTTCGTGTACTCCCGGGGAAGGCGGTTCAACAACCACCTCCTCCGCCGGAGGAACGGCGCAGATTGAAAAGAAGGATTATGTATCCGAGCTGAAGCTCAATATGAATTCCGAAACGAAAAAGCAGGTCGTGACCGTAAAGACCTATGTCGACGGTGACACAACGCATTTTCACGTTCCGGAGGACGTCATCGAAGGCGGTGTCCTTAAAGCAAGATACCTTGCGATAGACACTCCGGAATCGACGGGAAAAATCGAAGAATACGGCAAAAAGGCTTCCGAATTCACAAGGGCGAAGCTGTCCTCCGCTGTCAGTATCATTGTCGAATCGGACGATGATAAATGGAATCGCGATTCGACCAACTCAAGATATCTTGTCTGGGTCTGGTATAAGGAAAGCGAGGACGGAGAATACAGAAATCTGAACCTTGAAATTCTTCAAAACGGTCTTGCCGCTGCTTCCTCAACGGGAAACAACCGTTACGGAAGCATCTGCCTTTCGGCTCTGGCGCAGGCAAGAGCGGAAAAACTCAATGTTTATTCGGGCGAAAAGGACCCCGATTTCTACTATGGCGACGCGGTTGAGCTGACGCTCAGAGAGCTGCGGCTCAACGTATCTGATTACACAAACACAAAGGTTGCTTTTGAAGGCATTATCACCCGTAACGACGGAAGAAGCGTTTATATCGAAGATTACGACTCCGATTCCGGCTTGTATTTCGGTATGACCGTTTATTACGGCTTCGGGCTCTCCGGAGCGGGGCTTTCGATAATTTCCGTCGGCAACAGGGCGAGAATCGTCGGCACGGTGCAGTATTATGAGGCGGGCGACAGCTATCAGGTCTCAGGACTTACGTACCGTCAGATGAAGCCGGACGACCCAAACAATATCAAAAAGATAAGCGATGGGCATAAGCCTGCGTTTGCTTTGGTGTCGGCTGAAAAATTTGCAAGCGGTATGGTCACCCTCGAAGACGGCGGCAAGGAATACCGTTTTGCAGAGCTTTCGCTTTACACAAGCGTTTCGATGGAAGATCTCACCGTCAAAAGCATATATACAACCTCCTCCGACGACAGCTCCTCAAAAGGGGCGATGACGATCACCTGCGAAAAAGACGGGGTAACCGTCACAGTACGCACGGCGGTTCTTATGGGTAAGGACGGCAAGCTTGTCACAGCGGAGAGATATGAAGGCAAAAATATAAGTGTAAGAGGCATAGTGGATCATTACGACGGCGAATATCAGATAAAGGTTTTATCGGCAGACGATATAACGATCAACAATTAAATTTTATGAGGAGATAAAAATGAAAAGAATCATAGCTTTCCTTTTGGCACTCACTTTTTGTGCGGTGATCTTTGCGGGATGCGGAACAAATCCGTCGCAGACAACAACGGAAGCTCCGAATATCGAAGAGGTTGACACACTTGAAAACGCAAAGCGGTATATTCGCGCAATGTATGATGCTGCCGCTGAAAAAACTCCCAGACCCTTCAAACGTGTAAGCGTTGTAACCATCAACGGAGAAACTTTTGATGTTGAATGGACAGTAAAAGTGCTTACAGGTCCCGAAGACGGTATCAAAATCGTTCCCGGAGACAAGATTGTTACAATCGAAATGAACGAAACTCCCGAAGAAGAGCTTCGTTACGAGCTCACGGCAACAATCAAAAAGGGCGAAGAGTCAAAGTCCGTAACATTTACTCATTATGTTCCCGCTGTTCCGAAGGCAGGCGGTCTTGAAGTTGTAAAAGAAGTAAAGACAGACACAGCCTTCAAGTTCGGTCTCGTTCAGGGCAGCCTTGAAAAGACTCTCTTTTTCGCAGGTTCTATGAGCGGCACCTACCTCGCAACAACAGAAGACGCTATGGCGGCAGCTGACGTTTACGTTGAAGCTGTTGAAGGCGGCTATCGTCTCTACTTCTTCGCAGAAGACGTAAAGACATACATTGATGTTTACGAATACAAGGAAGGCAAAGCAGGCGTCCGCCTCACAACAGAGCCGACCGCAGTATACACCTGGAACGAAGAGCTCCATATCTTCATCACAAACGTAGCAGGCGAAGACAGATACCTCGGCACATACAACACATACAACACGATCAGCGCAAGCGCAACATCTTATATCACAGGCGACAACGCGGCGAAGATCGGCGTTTCCCAGTTTCCCGCATACCTTTATAAGGTTGAGATCAAAAAATCCGCTATAACAGAAGTTGCAACGGATACAGCCTTTAAGTTCGGTCTTGTTCAGGGCAACCTTGAAAAGACTCTCTATTTCACAGGCGCAATGAGCGGCAACTACCTCGCAACAACAGAAAGCATTTCCAAGGCAGTTGACGTATATGTTGAAGCTGTTGAAGGCGGTTATCGTCTCTACTTTATGGCAGGCGACGCAAAGACCTATATTGATATCCACGAATACAAGGAAGGCAAAGCAGGCATCCGCCTTACAACAGAGCCGACCGCAGTATATACCTGGAACGAAGAGCTTCATATCTTCATCACAAACGTAGCAGGTGAAGACAGATACCTCGGCACATACAACACATACAACACGATCAGCGCAAGCGCAACATCTTATATCACAGGCGACAACGCGGCGAAGATCGGCGTTTCCCAGTTCCCCGCATATCTCTATGCGATCGAGTATACGAGAACAGTTGCCGAAGCTCCCGCAGCAGGCAAGGCTTATAAGTTCTCTCTCGTTCAGGGCAACCTTGAAAAGACTCTCTATTTCACAGGCGAAATGAGCGGCAACTACCTCGCAACAACAACCAGCGCGGCAGCAGCTGCCGATGTATTCGTTGAAGCTGTTGAAGGCGGCTATCGTCTCTACTTTATGGCAGGCGACGCAAAGACATATATTGATATTTACGAATACAAGGAAGGCAAAGCAGGCATCCGCCTTACAACAGAGCCGACCGCAGTATACACTTGGAACGAAGAGCTTCATATCTTCATCACAAACGTAGCAGGCGAAGACAGATACCTCGGCACATACAACACATACAACACGATCAGCGCAAGCGCGACATCCTATATCACAGGCGATAACGCAGCGAAGATTGGTGTTTCCCAGTTCCCCGCACAGCTCGTAACTCTAAGCGTTTATTGACCGTACTTTTCTTTGGAAAGAAAAGTAGGCAAAAGAAACGTTGGTTATTTGTCTGGTAAAACTTTATAAAAAGAAAACAGAGATGATTTTTCATCTCTGTTTTTGTTTTGTTATGCTTGAAAAGTAGGGCAAAAGAAACTTTAGCAATTGGTTTGTGTAAGTATTTTATTGCCTGCATATACGGCGTTGCAATGTAGGGGACGGGTTTCCCGTCCCGTCATTCCAGCTTTATCGACATACAATCCGGCATATCCAACCCGTCTCGGCGACGCCTGCTTGGCTTGCTTTCGCAAACCAGCAAATCCCTCCTCTCGGCGAGGCCTGCAATGGTGGTGCTCCGCACCCTTGCAAATCTTCCTCTGGGGAGACTTTTGACTTATGGTTTTTGTCGCTTATGACTTTTTCTTAAAATCCTTCGGCTTGAAGGAGCTGTCCGAGATGTCCTCTTTGAACCCTTCGCCGATGGTTTCCGTCGAATCGCCGAGGACGATAAACGCCTTCGGATCGATCTCCTTGGCGATTGTTTTCAACAGGAATATTTCATTCTTTTTGACAACGCAGAACACGATTTTTTTCTTTTCTTTTGTATACCAGCCTTCTCCGTCCATCATTGTTACGCCCCTGCCGATCTTCTCTGCGACAGCGGATGCGATTTCATCATATTTTGAGGAGAATATAAACGCCATTTTCGATCTGTCAAAGCCGCCGGTGACCGTTTCGATCATAAGCGAAGAAATCAACACGGAGACGAGCGAATAAAAGACGGAGAGAAAGTTTTTGGTTACAATCGCCGCTCCGATTATGACGAAAGCGTCAACTATGGCGATGAGGGTAGCCGTCGGGATGCCCTTTGCCCGTATCTTTATGAGCAGAGCGACAAAATCCGAGCCGCCCGTTGTAAAACCCCTGTAAAGCAGTATACCGATCGCCGCCCCCAGCGATATACCGCCGAAGATTGCGCAGAGAAAAGCATTTTCCTTCGGCTGCGGGAAGGCCTGCGGCAGGAAGGTTATAAAATCTATCGCAAGCGAGGTGACCGTTATTCCGATGAAGCTCTTTATGCCGGAACGGTAGCCGTAAAAAATGCAGAAGAGCAGAGCCAGCGGCACGTTTATTGCGATTATCATAAGACCTGTCGGCAGACCGAAAAGAAAATTCAGTACCTCCGCAACGCCGCCCGCGCCGCCGATGAATATTTCGCCGGGCAAAAAGAACATATTGTATGCGACGGCGAAAAGAAGTCCGCTTATGACGAGCGCGCCCGCATCGAGCAGCAGCGCCTGCAATTTTTTGCTTTTTATATTCATACTTTTCCTCCCGCAAGAATGTTTTTCGGAGATAACGAATAAGTTTATATTGCTACTCTTATTATACTCAAAATTTCGGGAGAAAACAACAGGTTTTATGTCAAGACTCAGTAAATTTGTAAAAAGCGCGCTGCTTCTGAGCGTTGTTTCGATTTTTATGAGAACGGTCAGCGTCGTTTTCAACGCCTACGTCGCGCGGGGAATAGGCTCGGAGGGGATGGGATTGTTCTCTCTTATAATGAGCGTTTATGTTTTTGCCGTGACGCTTGCGGGGTCTGGGATAAATCTCGCCGTGACGAGACTTGTGACGGAGGCGATGGCAAAGGATTGCGACGGAGGTATCATCCGTGCTGTCAGAAAATGTGTTGTCTATGCCATATGTTTCGGCGGCGGAGCGGGAATATTGCTGTTTGCTTTTTCGGGCTTGCTTGCGGAAAAGGCGATAGGCGACGGCAGCGTTTCGATGTGCTTTCGGACGCTTGCCTTCGCTTTGCCGTTCATTGCCGTTTCAAACGTGTTTTCCGGCTACTTTTATGCCGTCAGGCGATCGGCAAAAAGCGCGCTTTCCGGAGTGTTTGAGCAGTTTATAAAGATCGGAACAACGGTTCTCTTTCTCGGAAAGCTCTGTCCGCTCGGGGCGGAATATGCCTGCCTTGCGCTTGTGCTCGGGATGAGCATATCGGAGGGACTTTCATTTTCGTATCTTCTCATATTTTACCTTGCAGACAGAAAAAAGCATCTTCATCCTTCGCTTTGCGAGGGGGACAGATGCGGCAGCGTCGTTGCGATAGCGCTTCCGATAATGCTTTCGTCGTGTCTGCGCAGCGGGCTTGTGACGGTTGAGCATATGCTCATTCCGCGCGGGCTTGAAAAATACGGTGCGGACAGGGCGGCTTCACTCTCCGCATACGGCACGGTCTCCGGAATGGCGCTTCCGGTTCTGCTTTTTCCCTCCGCTCTGTGCACGGTATTTTCATCTTTGATAATTCCCGAATTATCAGAGCTTTCCGCAAGGAACGGGAAAATAAAGGGAGATAAGGAGATATGCTATATGGTCAGGCGCGCCTGCGGCGCGGCGCTACTACTCGGCATCGGCACGGCAGGGATATTTATCTGTTTTTCGGAACCGCTCGGTATGCTGATATATAACAGCTCCGAAGCCGCAAAATATATAAAGCTCCTCGCACCGACCGTACCGCTTATGTATCTTGACACAACTGTTGACGGTATGCTGAAGGGGCTTGGTCAGCAGTTGTACTGTATGCGTGTAAATATTCTGGATGCCGCTGTCAGTATTCTTCTTGTGTCCGTTCTTCTTCCGGAAATGGGCATTACGGGATATATCGTCTGCATTTATATAACGGAAACGATGAACGTTGCGCTTTCGGCGGGCAGGCTCCTGCATATAACGGGGGCAAAACTGCCTGTCCTGAGACGGATTGTTTTGCCTTTGCTCTGCATTGCGGGAGCGAGCTCGGTTTCGGCTCTTCTGATCTTCCCGATGGCATCCTCGCCCCTCCTTTCCTCTGTTTTCGGCATAATTTTGTCTCTTCTCCTTTATCTTTTCTTTCTCTTTGCAACCTATGCCATCTCTCCTGAGGATGCAAGCTGGCTCCGAAAGTTGACGGCAAAATGATAAAATCTTTCAAAACCGTTGATTTGCCGAGCCTTTTTGTGGTAAAATATATGGACAAACAATAAGGCGGAGGCGCATATGAAAAAAACAGAAAAAATTTTCGGAGTTATATCAAGGCTTATAAGCAAAACGGGAACATATTTTATGTTTATGTTTATCTTTATAACGCTTTTCGCAAAGCTCCTTTTTCCGGAACAGACGATTATGTATAACACGTCGCTTTTTGCGTATGCAATGCTCTTTTGTTTCTTGCTTTCCGCAACGGATTTTATACTCGGTATAAAGGCGCTCGGGATATTTTTTGCAAGGGTTGCGATTCATTTTGTGCTTGCGCTGGCGGAGTTTATCGCAGTATTCTGTTATCTTTCCGGATATGCGGGAAGCGGGAAACAGGTTGTGTTCCTCTCGCTTTTCTTTACGCTTGTGTATGCGGTTGTTATGACGATATATGCGGTTATCAGGGCTGCAAGGCTTCGCCGCGAAAATAAAGATAAGGAATATAAGAGCGAATTTTCCGGCACGGACAACTGATACATCGGAGGATTTATGAAGGATATAACGGAATTTGAATGCGAAAGCTGTTCAAACGAGCGGACAGATAAAATAAATCTTGCAAGATTTTTTGCAAAGCTGGACGAAGCCTTTTCAAAGGGAGACCTTGCTTCTGCCGGCAGGCTGATTGATTATTGGGAGCGGGACGCCCGCGCCATAGGCGATGAAAACGGGCTTCTTTACGTTCTCAATGAGGAGACGGGGTATTTCCGTCGCACAGGGGAGAAGGAAAAGGGGCTTGCGGCTGTAAATGAGGCGCTTGAGCTTACGGAAAAGCTCGGTATGAGCGGGACAGTCTCCGGAGCGACGGTCATCATAAACTGTGCAACGACGCTGAAAGCCTTCGGAGAGGCGGAAAAAGCCCTGCCGCTCTATGAAAACGCACGCGTAGTCTATGAAAGCTCGCTTGAAAAGGGAGATTTTCTCCTTGCCGCTTTTTATAATAATTTTGCGCTTTCTCTGGCAGACGTCGGCAGGAGCGCGGCGGCGGAGGAAATGTTTTTCCTCGCGATCGAAACGCTTGAAAAATGCGGAGGGCACGAAGGGGAGGTTGCCGTCAGCTACATAAACCTTGCAGAGCTATATCATAACTGCGGGGAAAACGAAAAGATCCCCGCTGCGCTTGAAAGCGGATGGGAAAGGCTTATGTCGCAAGCGCTTGCGCACGACGGAAATTATGCCTTCATCTGCTCAAAATGCGCGCCTGCATACAAAAATTTCGGTCAGAACGAACGCGCCGAAATACTTTTTGCCCGTTCAAAGGAGATATATGAAGGGAATTGAACTCTCTCGCAGGTTTTTTGAAGAATACGGACGTAAAATGATTGAGGACGAATTCGGAGAACAGAAGGAGAGAATCTGCGCCGGGCTTGTCGGACACGGGTCGGAATGTTTCGGCTTTGATGACGAGCTTTCCCGTGACCACGATTTCACCCCCGGCTTTTGCCTTTGGATAACGGAGGAGGATGAGCGCAGATATGGCTTTCGCCTTTTCCGCGCCTATGAAAAACTGCCAAAGGAATACGGCGGCATTGTCGCTTCAAGGAAAAGCCTTTTCGGAGGCGACACGAGAGGCGTGCAGACGATTGAGGGGTTCTATAAAAATTATACGGGCAAGCCCGGGGCTCCGGAAACGCTTTACGACTGGCTCTATACGCCGTCGTTTTATCTTGCGGAGGCAACGAACGGCGAGGTATTTTATGACCCTCTGGGAAAATTCACGGAGGTCAGAAATAAAATTCTTTACGGAATGCCGACGGATATAAAGCTGAAAAAGCTGGCTTCCTGTCTGTTCATTATAGCGCAGGCGGGTCAATACAACTTTTCCCGTTGCCTTTCTCACGGGGAAAAGGGAGCTGCCGTGCTTGCGCTTACCCGCTTTGCGGAAAAATATATCGAAGCGGCATTTCTCATCTCCGGAAAACATTGTCCGTATTATAAATGGTCGCTGCGGGCTATGAAAGCGCTGCCGCGCTTTTGCGACTGCGCCGAAAAGCTGGATATGCTTCTTTCCTCCGGCACTGCGGACGAAAAAGGCTCTGCGGCGGCGATCGAGGAGCTTTGCGACAGTCTCATAAAAGAGCTTATAAAGGACGGACTCTGTTCCTCCTGCGGGGACTATCTTGAACCTTACGCATATAAGATAAGAGACAGAATTTCAAGCGGAGAGCTCCGCAATATGCCGATAGTCGTTTGACTTTTGCCGACGGAACGCTGTTTTCCGTCGGTTTTTTTCCTTGCTGCGGACATTTTCAAAAAAATGTATTGACAAAAGCCTTTTTGTGTGATAATATGTTTAGGCACGAAAAAACGCCCCATTAGCTCAGTAGGTAGAGCACATGACTTTTAATCATGGTGTCCGGAGTTCGACTCTCCGATGGAGCACCAAAAAACCGCCTTTACGGCGGTTTTTTCTGTTTTATTCAGCTGTTTTTTTGCGGGGCGGAAATTATGGTGTCCGCTTTTTCCCGATAGGGTTGTCAAGGGGGCTGTATTCGTCGAAGTTGCGGAGAACATATGCCGGGGCGAAGTGGACATAATGCTCGACCATCTTCAACGACGTATGCCCGAGGATCGTCTTCAGCGTGAGCATATCGCCGGAGTTGACGAGATAGACGGTGGCAAACGTGTGCCGGAGAAGGTGGGCGTGCAGCCTTTCAATCCCTGTGCGGTTTTTGAGTTTCCGGAACATATTCTTGAGAGTATCGACGGTGACAGCGGATCCGTCTGCTTTGAGAAACACCTGCGGCAGCTCTGACTGCGGTCTGATCTGCAGATAAGCCTGCAGCCGTTCGGTTGCCAGAGCGCCGACAGGAACATAGCGTTGCTTGTTTCCCTTGCCGGTTACGAGAGCATAGCCCTCGGGTATGTGCAGGCAATCCGTGCGAAGTGTGATAACCTCCTCTCTGCGAAGTCCGCTGCCGAGCATAAGCGAAAGCATTGCGGCGTTGCGCTTGCCTTCGAAGCTGTCCGGAAGAGCGGCAAAGAGCTTCTCTATTTCTGCAGGAGTGAGAACGTCCTTGACGGTTGCTCTTGCCTTCGGCAGTCTGAGCTGTGTCGTAAGCCGTTCGGCGGTGTGACCGTTATCGTAGAGCCAATTCAGAAAAGCTCGAAGAGCTCGCACATAGTCCTGGACGGTGACGCTGTTCTTGCTTTCGTCCTCAGTCAGAGCGAGGACGTATTCCCGGCACAGGCGAAGCGTAAGTGCGTCGCTGTTGATCTCTCCGACGGTTCTGACGAATTCTCCGAGGGTCTGACGGTAAAACGCGATAGTATGCGGCGAGGATCCACGGCACTTGTGATCGAGGATATAGTCCTCGAGCGCTTCTTTTATCGTCATATCACACCTCTGCGGTCGCGAACCGCATAAACATAAGATCCTGCTTGAGTTTTGAAATGTCTCCGTCGTATTCTGTCAGATCGAACACCTGCAGAGCTTCTTCGAGACTGTGGTACCGCTTGACTGCGAGATAGTCGTTCTCATAGTCCGGGCAAAATGCGTCTCTTATGCGTTCTTCTCTGATGACGAATTCGGCACGTTTCAGACCTTTGGCACAGTAGTACAAATGAGCTCCGAGCTCCTTTATGCTCTTTGCAAGATTTTTGCTTATGTATTTCATAACATAGTTTGAAGCAGCTTCTTTGCTTCTTACAGGTTCAAGAATCGTATAGCCGAACTTGTCCGCAAACTGAATCCAATTGAAGACTTCTTGTCCCTCTCTGATCTTATCGACAATGTACTTTGGTAACTTGTTTGGAAACTGAATTCTGAACGCTTCATATTCTCTGTCTGAAAGTCCTTTGATAAAGCCGTGCATATGCCAGGCTCCGTCCTGATGTTGCTCGGGGACGAACATATACTTGATGTTGAGTTTGCCATGTGTGTTGTAATTGTTTATGAACTTTGATAGATCCTTGCGAAATTTTTCGAGATTGTATCTGTCGTACTTCTTCGGCGAAAGCGTGAGCGTCACGAAGAATTGCCAGTCGTTGCACATTGCGAGCTCGAAGATGGTCGCCCGCGCCCTTGAAATGTTGTTTTCGAGCTTTTCTTCATTGACGTTCTCCTCCTGTTTTTCCCTGTCCGGAAACTCAAAAACCTTGTCGGTTTTGTAGATGACAAGGCGGTAATATCCGTCCGTATATTTCTTGATTTCTGCGAAATTACTGTAGAAGGTGCGATTATCCAGACGGTACAAGGGTTTTTGCCTCCTTTGAAGTGGTGAAATGAGTAAAAAATGATACTAAGTCAAGTTTCTCTTTAGATATTATTAGATCTAATTTCGCGTGCGCATACGCGCACACGCACGCGAGGGCTTTTTATTTCGGTTCTTGCAGCTCCGCCGGGAGATCCGGAGAGGGGGCTCCGCTGCCCCTCTCCGGACTCTCCCCCGGGGCAGGAGCTCACTCTTCAGAGTGGTACGCTTTGGCGATCTCAATGTCAAGCGCTGCAACGCCCTTCTTGACCTCATACGCCTCTTTGATACACCCTCTGAAGAGGTCAAGCGCCTCGCTGAATATGTCCTCGAGGAATTCGTCATCAATATCAAAGCACGCAAAACGCGGCTTTCCGGAGGTGAGCGCTTCCTCGTAACATCCAAGCCAAAAGCAGACCGCTCTCAGCCTTGTGAGAATTCTGTGTATGTCATCCTCGTAATTGGTGCGCATCTGTTGAAGCTCCCTGAGCTTGTCGTTTCTGATTTCCATATTGCAACTCCTTTCTTTGTGATCGTTAGTTTTCGGATCGCTCGAGCTCTTTTATCTGCGAATTGGCGTCGATATAACGCTCTCGCTGTTCGATGAAATCGCAAACATCTTTTTCAAGCATTTCACCGAGCGTCATAAACATATCGGGGAAAATGCCCTCATCAACCTCAAAGGGCAAATTACCGAGCCACGCTTGAAACGCGCAGTTAGCAAAAAAGACATCAAGTCTCAAATGCGAATCGAATATATCCGCCATTCCATCCCATGCATCGAGCCGCGCTGCGCGAAGCGCCTTTAATTTTTCGCTGTTATTTTTGTTTTCCATTGTGTTGCCTCCTAAATCTGATTGGATGTATCAATTATAAATCCACACGGATTTAGAGTCAATACGTCCAAACGGATTTATGCTATAATCTACACAATGAACAAAAAAGCCCGCTTTTTGCGGGGCAATGGAGGTATATATTTATGCAAGTTTACCAAAGACTTAAAGACTTGAGGGAAGATCACGACCTCAACCAAGCGGCTGTCGCAGAGCTGTTGAATACCACTCAACAACAATATTATCGCTACGAAACCGGCAAGCGCGAGCTTCCTATGCACCATTTTATCACTCTCGCGAGATACTACAACGTATCGCTTGACTACCTTGCGGGACTGATCTCCGAACCGAGGGAGCTGTACCGGGATAAATAACCGGCAGTGTTTACCGTCGACCGCGCCGATACCCCTCCTCGAAGTTTAGTTTCTCTATCCGGCTTTGGTTTTGCGCGCCCATGACCCGCGCGTATTGTTTGCGCAAGACGAAATCGACATCAGCCGGGGCGCGGTCGTTCGGGGGCTCTCTGCTGACTTTAACAACGCCTGCGGGCGGATTAACGTATCGAAGTTCAGACGCTGACGGTGGCGAGAGCTGATTTTCCGCTTGAAGACGAAATTAACGCGTGTTCGCGGGCTCACCCACGTTAGTTTCGCCTTACTGCGCTACTGCGTACCAACGGGGGTTAAAACAACCGGAGCTCTTAAATGCTGACGATGGCGAGAGCTGACTTGTGCTGTAAGGGATAGCGTCCTCTGCGGAGGACTTACTGTACTGCCTGCGGGCAGGGATAGTTCAAAGCGAAGCCGATTTACTTTGTTCAGCTGGTCTTGTCTCTGCCTTGGGCAGGGCGGACCTTATCGGCGGTCCTCCCTAGCCATCCCTCTCCCTCCGAGTCTGGGAGCTGCTTCCTAAGGCAAAGTGCACTGCGTGACAGAGCCGTATTTTAAGCCGTCAGCGAGGTTCGCTTGTTGGTTTGAAAGAAGATGTTTCTCGGCAGCAGTTTGAGCCTTGTAGGCTCGGATTTGGCTTCCTGCGGGCTTTTAATCTACAAAACCGACAGTCCGTTCGTAGCTTTTAATCATGGTGTCCGGAGTTCGACTCTCCGATGGAGCACCAAAAAACC
>DLLG01000019.1:13789-25361 GCA_002479075.1 Clostridiales bacterium UBA7568 | reverse complement strand
GGGTCTCTTTGCCCCTCTCGGCGAGGCCTGCCCCGATTGCTTGCGCAAACCAGCAAATCCCGTCCCGCCCCGCCGGATTTATCGACATAAAAGGCGAGATTTATTCTCTTTTAGCATCCCTCTCTGAGGGAGATTTGCAAGCGTGCGGAGCACCCTTGCAGGCTTCGCCGAGAAGAGGGTGGGGGGGACCGCAACGCGGTGGAAGGAGCTTTACGCAATAAACTCCTTCCGTCATTTTCTCGCGAAAATGCCACCTCCCCCTCAGAGAAAGACAAATAATTTCTCTTTCCGGGAGAAACTTTTCATTTTTTCTTCAGACCCTCATAACTCAAAAAGCCGCCTTCGGGCGGCTTTTTGTTTTATTCTTCTTTAAGAATCGTCAGTGCGTTTTTGATATTGCCGACAGAAAATCCGTAGCGCATAAGCGATGCGATTATCCTCTGCCGCTTTGTTCTTTCCGCAAAATCTTCAAGGTTTATCGTCTTTTCAATCCGCTCTGCGAGAATCCTGTCAAAGTCAACTTCGGTTTGCATTGCGTTTTCAATCGCTTCATCCGCAAAGCCTTTTCTGTATAGCTCGTTGCGTATTCTGGAGGGACCGTAAAGCCGCTTTTCGGCAAGGTCTGAAAAAAGCTCCTCCGCCTGCGACTTTTCGTCTATATAGCCGACTTTTTCAAGATAATCCGTCGCGCGGAGGGAAACATCCTTTGAAAAGCCCCTTGAAATCAACTTTGAAACGAGAGTTTTCTTTGTATTCTCCGCAAAACCGATGAGCGACGCTCCTTTTATTATCGCAGCTGTCAGCTCTGAAGCGTCGTCAATCGCCTCATATTTTTCCTGATCTATTTCAATTCCGTCGCCTGCGGACATCGGAAAGCCCATTTCAAAAAACAAATCTGTTGCAATCTCGCGTTTGCATTTTTCTTCGTGCACTACGTCTGAAAGAGAGAGGGAGACGACAACTGCCTCTCCCTCTCTTATAGGCGTTATTTTCTCAATTGTTATTTTCATTTGTCGTCTGCATCAACCTCAAGAATACGAATGTCGAAATCATCCTCGTCGTCATCGTCCTCGGTAAGCGAATATGCTTCCTCGGGATCAAGGGTCAGATCGATCTCTTCGCTCTTTGCCTTGATTTTCGCCTCTATTTCAGCCATAAGCTCCGGATTTGCTTCAAGAGCTGCCTTTGCTTTTTCCTTGCCCTGACCGATTCTCTCTCCGTTGTATGAGAAAAATGAACCGCTCTTCTGAATCACTCCGGCATCCGTTCCGATGTCCAGTATCTCTCCGACCTTTGAAATGCCTTTTCCGTAAATAATGTCAAACTCGGCAATTTTGAAGGGGGGAGCAACCTTGTTTTTGACAACCTTGCATTTAACTCTGTTTCCGTAAGTCTCGCTGCCCTGCTTGAGCGATTCCGCTTTTCTTACGTCAATACGGACTGACGCATAGAATTTCAGCGCTCTGCCGCCGGGGGTTGTTTCGGGGTTGCCGTACATAACGCCGACCTTCTCACGCAGCTGGTTTATGAAAATGACAACGCAGTTTGACTTTGCAATAGAGCCTGAGAGCTTGCGGAGCGCCTGCGACATAAGCCTTGCCTGAAGTCCGACGTGGCTTGAGCCCATAACGCCGTCGATCTCCTGTTGCGGAACGAGCGCGGCAACGGAGTCGACAACAACCACGTCTATCGCGCCGGAGCGGACGAGTGCTTCCGTAATTTCAAGCGCCTGCTCGCCTGAATCCGGCTGGGAGACGAGGAGACTGTCAATATCGACGCCGAGCGCCTTTGCATAAACGGGGTCAAGAGCGTGTTCCGCATCGATGAACGCCGCTTCTCCGCCCATTTTCTGAACCTCTGCCGCAATATGCAGAGCAACCGTTGTTTTACCGGATGATTCCGGTCCGAATATTTCGATTATTCTGCCGCGCGGAACCCCGCCGATACCGAGGGCAAGGTCAAGTGTGAGAGACCCTGTCGGTATTGCTTCAACGTTCATATGAACGTTGTCTCCGAGCTTCATTATCGTTCCCTTGCCGAAATCCTTTTCAATCTTTGCAAGCGCGGTTTCAAGCGCTTTTTTTCTGTCCTCCGAGCCTGCGGGAACAGCCTTTGTTTCTTTCTTTTTTGTTGCTTTCATTTTGAAAACCCTTTCTTAAAATAAAGTATTTTTATTCATTTTCGGGAGGGTTTTCCCCTTCTGCGGAAACCGCCTGACCTTCCGACTGAATGTCAGCTTCTGTTTCCGTATTTTCCTTTTCTTCTTCTTCTTTTTCTGATTTTGTTACAGCAAAGTTTACAATCTTCGCTCCCTCGTCAAGCCTCATAACTATAACGCCGGACGTGCCGCCGCTGCCGTATACCGGTATGCTTCCGACAGCCATTCGGATGATTGTTCCCTCGTTTGTGATTATCATTATATCGTCGTCATCGGAGACGGCGGCAATGCCGGCAAGCTCGCCCGTCTTTGCGGTCAGCTTATGGCATATAACGCCCATCGTGCCTCGGCTGTGCGCAGAGAAGCAACCGAAATCGTTTCTCTTTCCGAAGCCCTTTTCCGTGACGGTTATAAGCGTTTTTCCTTCTTCGACTACGCTGACGCCGACAACCTCGTCTCCCTCGCGGAGCTTGATACCGCGGACGCCTCTTGCCGTTCTGCCCATAACGCGCGCGTCGTTTTCGTCAAAGCGGACTGCCTTGCCCTGTCTTGTTGCGATGATGATGTCGCTGTTTCCCGCCGTTTTGTTTACGGAGAGAAGCTCGTCGCCCTCGTCAAGGTTTATGGCGATCTTTCCGCCCTTGCGCTGATATTCGAAGTCCTTCGTCGAAGCACGCTTGATGACGCCTTTTTTCGTTACCATAACGAAATACTGCTCGTCCTCAAAGCCTTCAAGGGAAACGATCGAAGTAACCTTTTCTCCCTCTGCAAGCTGGAGCACGTTTACAAGGTTCGTACCCTTTGCCGTGCGTGACGCTTCGGGAATCTGATATGCTTTTTTCATATAGACCTTGCCGGCGGACGTAAACATAAGCAGGTAGCTATGCGAATGGACAACCATAACGTCTCTTATCGCGTCCTCTTCCTTTGTCGTCATACCGACTATGCCCTTTCCGCCTCTGTTCTGTGCAGAATAGGTATCAACGGGGTTTCTCTTTATATAGCCGCCGTAGGTCATAGTTATCACGCAGTCGTGACGCTCGATGAGGTCTTCATCGTCTATATCGTCTATCGAATCCTGAATTTCCGTATAACGTTCGTCGCCGTATTTATCGCAAATAGCGGTAAGCTCGGTTTTGAGCGTCTCGCGGACTCTCTCCGGCTTTTCAAGAATGTCCTTATAATCTGCAATTTTCGCTTCAAGCGCCTTGAATTCCTCCTCCAGCTTGAGACGGTCAAGTCCCTGGAGCTGTTTGAGTCTCATCTCAAGAATTGCGCTTGCCTGCGGGTCGCTTAGCGAGAAACGAGCCATCAGGTTTTCCTTTGCGTCGTCATAGGAATTGCGAATGGTTTTTATGATCTCGTCTATATTTTCCTCCGCTATGAGAAGTCCGCGGAGAATATGCGCTCTTTCCTCTGCCTTGCGAAGGTCAAAGCGCGTCCTGCGAACGATGAGCTCCTCCTGGAATTTGAGATATTCCGTCAGGATGTGGCGCAGGGAAAGTATTTTCGGCTGGGTCTGATCGTCAACAAGGGCGAGCATATTTATCGCAAACGATGTCTGGAGAGACGTCAACGTATAGAGGTGGTTGAGAACTACCTGCGGGTTTGCGTCCTTCTTCGTCTCGATGACGATACGCATACCGTTTCTGTCCGTTTCGTCACGAAGGTCGGAAATGCCCTCGATTCTCTTGTCCTTTACGAGATCTGCGATCGAAGCGATCAGCATTCTCTTGTTCACCTGATACGGCAGCTCCGTTACGATAATTCTTTCTCTCTTATCCTTGCCGTATTCTTCAAAATGGCATCTGGCGCGGACGATAACTCTTCCTCTGCCGGTTTCATATGCCTGCCTTATGCCGCTTCTGCCCATAATTATTCCCCTTGTCGGGAAATCGGGGCCTTTTATGTGCTGCATAAGCTCATCGAGCGTCGCTTCCGGGTTATCAAGCAGGCAGATTGCCGCCCCGATGACCTCGCGGAGGTTATGCGGGGGGATATTCGTCGCCATACCGACGGCAATACCGGACGAACCGTTTACAAGCAGGTTCGGAAATCTTGAGGGCAGAACCCTCGGTTCTTTTCTCGTTTCATCAAAGTTCGGAGACCAGTCAACCGTCTCCTTTTCAATATCCCGCAGCATCTCGTCCGACATACGGGACATTCTCGCCTCCGTATAACGGTATGCAGCCGGGGGGTCGCCGTCGATAGAGCCGAAGTTTCCGTGACCGTCGATAAGCGGGTATCTCATCGAAAAATCCTGCGCCAGACGGACGAGCGCGTCATAAACCGAAGCGTCGCCGTGCGGATGATATCTGCCGAGCACGTCGCCGACGGCTGTCGCGCATTTTCTGTATGGCTTGTCACGCGTCAGCCCGTCCTCATACATAGCGTATAAGATTCTTCTGTGAACAGGCTTGAGACCGTCACGAACGTCCGGAAGCGCTCTTTCAACTATGACAGACATTGCATATTCTATAAAGGATTTCTGCATCTCCTTTACAAGCTCTGTATTGACTATGTGCTGCTCGGGATACATTATATCCTCGGGCTTATAATCCTTATGTGCCACTTAAGTTCGCCTCCTTATACGTCGATATTAACGGCATAGCGCGCGTTGACTTCTATAAATTCTTTTCTCGGCTCGACATCCTCTCCCATAAGAACGGAGAACGTCTCGTCCGCAAGCTGTGCGTCCTCGAGCTGAATACGACGGAGAGTTCTCGTTTCGGGGTTCATCGTCGTTTCCCAGAGCTCGTGCGGGTTCATCTCGCCGAGACCTTTGTATCTCGAAATATCAATTTTGACCTTCGGGTCGCCTCCGCGCATTTCGGCGGAGATAGCGTCGCGCTCCTCATCCGAATAAGCAACTCTCTGCGTTTTGCCCCTTGTCAGCTTATAAAGCGGCGGAACGGCGGAATAAACATAGCCCTGTTCGATAAGCGGGCGCATAAAGCGGAAGAAAAACGTCAGAAGAAGGGTTCTGATATGCGAACCGTCAACATCGGCATCCGCCATAATGATTATCTTGTGATAGCGCAGCTTTTCAATATCGAATTCGTTTCCGATACCCGCTCCGAGCGCAACTATGACGGGGTTCAGCTTGTCGTTGCCGTAAACCTTGTCCGCTCTTGCCTTTTCAACGTTCAGCATCTTACCCCAGAGAGGAAGAATTGCCTGGAAGCGGCTGTCACGGCCCTGCGTTGCGGAGCCGCCTGCCGAGTCACCCTCGACGATATATATCTCTGTAAGCGAAGCGTCTCTTTCGTTGCAGTCGCGGAGCTTATCCGGCATCTGACCGGAATCGAGACCCGTCTTTCTTCTCGTCGCTTCTCTTGCCTTTCGTGCGGCTTCTCTCGCTCTTGAGGCGGCAAGTGCCTTTTCGACTATAACCTTGCCGACGGCGGGGTGCTCCTCCAGATATTCTGCGAGCTTGAGGGAAACGAGCCTGTCAACAAAGGAGCGCATATCGGAGTTGCCGAGCTTTGCCTTTGTCTGCCCTTCAAACTGCGCCTCGCGGAGCTTGACGGAAATAACGGCGCATATGCCCTCTCTTATGTCCTCGCCCTTGAAGCTGCCGTCGCTGTCCTTTACGAGCTTTTTATCAACGGCGTACTTGTTCATAACTCTTGTCAGAGCCGCCTTGAAGCCGTCCTCGTGCGTACCGCCCTCGATTGTGTGTATGTTGTTTGCAAAGGAGATCATCGTCTCCTCGTATTTATCGTTATACTGAATTGCGATCTCTGCCGTCTTGTCGTCCGCGTCCGCGCGCATATAGATAACGTCGTGCAGAACGTTTGCGTGTTTAAGCGAATTGAGATGCGAAACGAAGCTCTTGATACCGCCCTCATAGAAGAGAACCTCTGTTCTCGGCTCTTCGTCTCTGTCGTCCGTTACGGTAATCGTTATGCCCGCATTGAGGAATGCCTGCTCGCGCATACGATTGAGGATGACGTCAAAATCAAAGACGGTCGTCTCTCTGAAAATATCCTCGTCCGGCATAAAGCGGACGTAAAGCCCGTGATCGGCTTTGTCACATTCGCCCGTGCAGGCGAAGGGACGGGCTATGCTGCCCTTTTCGAAACGCTCTGTGTATATTTTTCCGTCGTGACGGTTTTCAACCTCTGTCCATTTCGAAAGCGCGTTTACAACGGACGCGCCGACGCCGTGCAGTCCGCCGGAGAATTTATATCCCTCTCCGCCGAATTTACCGCCCGCGTGAAGCACCGTAAATACGACTTCAAGCGTAGGTATACCGGTTTGAGCGTTGATTCCGGCGGGGATACCTCTTCCGTTGTCACGGACGGAAACGCTCCCGTCCTTATGGAAGGTGACTTCAATATGCGTACATATTCCCGCCATCGCCTCATCTATGGAGTTATCCACAATTTCATACACGAGATGATGAAGACCCCTCTGGGATGTGCTTCCGATATACATTCCGGGGCGTTTGCGGACAGGCTCCAGCCCCTCGAGCACCTGAATCTGACTTTCGTCATAAACCTGAGCGGTTTCGGGAGTTTTGACTTCTTCTGACATAACCTTTTCCTTTCCAATTGGAGTTTTAATACTTTTCGGCTCTCTGGCAGAGCGTTTTCGGAGAAAGCTGCGAAAAATAAATGTTTTCTCCCTTTTTGCCGCATTCCAGAACAATCGACTTCGGTATCTCGCCCGAAGCCGAAGAAAGCCCGCCCCGCTTTTCTGCGGAGGAAAGCCATAAGCGCGTTGTTTTGGATACCGTTGCCGTGTCCGAATCGAAAATGCCGACGATATCCTTCGTTTTTATCATTTTTCCGTTACCTATATGGAGATACATAAAGCCTCATTTGTAAAAATAGTTTCCGTTTTCAACGTATATCCGCTTTGCGCTGCTGCAATCGGAGAAATCCGCTTCGTCGCAGGAGGTGACTATAACCTGCTTTCCGGAAAGATTTTCAAGAACATAATTTTTTCTGCCTCTGTCAAGCTCGGAGAGAACGTCGTCAAAAAGGAAAACGGGATATTCGCCGGTTTCCTCCCTGCATATCTCGCCCTCCGCCAGCTTCATCGCAAGCGCAATGCTCCTCTGCTGACCTTGCGAGGCGAATATCTTCGCCGTACCGATCGGAAGGCGGATTTCAAAATCATCCCTATGGGCGCCGTAAAGACAGACCTTTGCGGCTTTTTCCCGCTCGGCGTTTGTAAATACGGTGCAAAGATACTGCGCCTCGTAATTATACATATATTTGACAGGCCCGATTGAAAAAAGGTATTCATAATCGACGGTATCCCTGCCGCCCGTCATTTCCGAAAGAAATTTTCCGACGTATTCAAACAGCTTTTTCAGATACCCGATCCTCGCCATCGATATATAAAGCGAGCCCTTGACCAGCCTGACTGAATATTGCTTATAAAGCTCTTCAAAATCGTTTTTGCCGTATTTTTCGGGATTTTTGAGAAGAGCATTCTTGTTTTCAACAATCTTTGCGTATTCTGTCAGAGCGGGGAGATAATGCGGATTCAGCTGGGAGATTGCAGCGTCTATAAAGCTCCTGCGAACGGAGGGCTCGTCCTTGACTATTGCAAGATGTTCCGGACAGAAGAGAACTGATTTGAAATTGCCGAGAAACTCGGACATTTTCTTCAGCTTCATCCCGTTCAATGACATTTCCTTTCTCGCGTCCGGACGGAAATCGAGAGACATTCTGTTTTCCCGTCTTTCGTCCGCAAAGGTAATATCTATGTGCGAGCGCAGCTCTCCGCTCTTTATCATTTCCTTATCCTTTGCCTTGCGGAAGCTCTTTCCTCCGGCAAAGAGATATATTCCTTCGATGACAGCCGTCTTTCCCTGAGCGTTGCCGCCGAAAAGAATGTTCATTTCCTTATCAAAATCAAAGGAAAATCCTTTTATGTTTCTGAAATTCTCAAAAACAGCACTTTTAAGATACATAAATTATCAGTTGTCTCTCATCTTCATCGGGAGAGCGAGATAAATGAAGCTGTCATCTTTGTCGCTTTCGCCGTTGCCCTCGATTATCATACTCATAAGAGACGAAGTAAGCGAGAGCTTGAGAATATCCGTTCCGCAGGCGCGGAGGATTTCGATAAGATATTTGCAGGAGAAGCCGATCTCCATATCCGGTCCCTTTTTCTCAACGGGGATCTCGTCAAACACCTTGCCGTTTATCGAAATTGCGGAAATATGAAGGGTCTCGTCCTCAACTTTGAATTTAACTATGCTCTTCGACTGACCGACAGCCCTGTCCTCCGTTACGAGAGAAGCTCTTTCAAGCGCGTCTTCAAGCATATTTTTATCAACCGTGACAAACGTTTTGCTTTCCTTCGGGATAAATCTTTCGTATTCTATATATTGTGTGTCTATAAGACGCGAGAAAAGAACCGTTTCCTTTATATCGTCTCCGTATTTCATCCCGAGAGAGAAGATGATATGCTTTTTTGTCAGCGAGAATTTGATCTTCTCGTCCGTATCGTCAAGCAGGCGGGAAATCTCGTTTATCGTCTTTCCCGGAACGATGAATCTCAGCTCCGTTTCGCCGTTTTTGGAATCGATATTCGTTTCGCACTTGTTGACCCTTATCGCAAGACGGAAACTGTCGCAGGCGACGGTCTTTATTCTGTTTCCTTCAACCTCGAAATAAAGTCCCGTAAGAGCGGGTCTGCCGTTGTCCTCGTGACTTATGGCAAACGACGTTCTGTTTATCATTGATTTTATCTTCGCCTGGGTGACCGTAAAGCTTCTTTCCGGAGAAAATTCGGGAAGCTGGGGAAATTCCTCGCCGGGGAGATAATGAAGCTGGAATTTTGAACGGCCGCTTGAAATCGTCGCAAAGTTGCCCTCGCCCGTTTCAATCGTTATATCCGAAGGCATAAATTTGACGACAGATGCCAGCTTTGAGCCGTTTATGACGGCTGCGCCGCCTTCGTGAACTCTTGCGTCAATTGTTGTCTTTACGCCCTTTTCAAGGTCGTATGCGCAGATCATACATTTGTCCGAACCGACGCTTGAAAGAAGTATACCTTCTATCGCGCCGTACGTCTTTTCGGAGGATACGCATCCGAGCGAACGCTGAATACAGAGCAGAAGCATTTCCTTTTGGAATGTGATTTTCATTTGTTTTCTGTTCCTTTCGTTTTTTTTTATTTCAGAAAATTCGTTTTCTTTAAAGATAAGAAAAGATTAAAGGGAGGAGACGGAGTAGTAGAGACGGGGAAAATGTTGATAACTCGGAAAGCTCCCTTGCCCGCTGAAATTTTTCTTTGTTTTTTATATGGAGATTTCTGTCGATATCGTTTTGATGATTTGTTTATGTTTTGGATAACTTTTTCTTCCCCGAAAAATGTTTATAACTTCTGAAAACTTTTTGTTTATAACTGAAAACTTGTTGAAAACTTTTTTCGCTACGGAGCATCTTTTCCATTTTATTTCAAAAATTCAAAATAAGTATGAAATCCGTCGTTTCGGAAAAAAGCCCGTCCCGCCGTAAAAAAGAAAGTTTATGTTAATTTCCGATTTTGATAACATTAGGTTTTCAACAACGGCAAAATCTTTAAAAAGCTTTGCTGCAAGGGGTTTTCAACAAATTATCAACACTGTGTTGATAACTTATCTCGTTTTTCAACCTTCGTTGTTTTTTGGAATTTTTATTGAAATTCTTTCATAATATCGGTCACTTCGTGCTCAAAGGATATGTCCTTTTTCATCTGATCCGTTACGGACTGGATTGAATAAAGAATAGTCGAATGGTCCTTTCCGCCGAATATCCCGCCTATGTTTTTCAGGGTCAGGTTTGTCACGTGGTTTACAACGTAAACGGCAATCTGTCTCGGAACGACAATCTCTTTTGATCTTCTTGTGCCTTTAATGTCCTCTGCGGAGACGCCGTAACGGTTTGCAACCGTCGTTATAACTCTCTCCGCAACGGCTTCCGGCGGCTCTGCGCCGCAAATAACGCCCGAGAGAAGCGTTTTCGCATCCTCGACGGTAATTTCCTTACCTTTGTTCAAAACCGTCTTGTAAGCGCCCAGTTTCTTTATAATGCCCTCTATCTGGCGGACGTTGCTCTTTGTGTTTTCTGCGATGTATGTCAGAACATCGTTTGAAAGGTCAACGTTCATAGCCATCGCCTTGCTCTTGAAAATTGCTATACGCAGCTCCGTATCCGGCGGTTGAACATCCGCAACCATTCCGCCCTCAAATCTGCTGACAAGCCTTTCTTCAAGATTTTGCAGCTCTCTCGGCGGTCGGTCAGAGGTCAGAACGATCTGCTTATGAGAATCGTAGAGGGTGTTGAAAGTATGGAAGAATTCCTCCTGTGTCGATTCCTTGCCGGCGATGAACTGAATATCGTCAACAAAGAGCATATCCGCGGAGCGGTATTTTTCCTTAAATTTTGAGGTCGATTTTTTGACGAGACAATCGAGAAACTCGTTTGTGAAGTTTTCCGCGGAGACGAATATGATCTTGAAATCCGGATGACGGCCCGAAACGTCGTGCGCTATGGCGCGCATAAGATGCGTCTTGCCGAGACCGCTCGCTCCGTAAATAAAGAGGGGGTTGTATTCGACGGCGGGATGATTTGCGACAGAAACGCTCGCCGCATATGCGAACTTGTTCGAGCTGCCGACGATGAAATTTTCAAAGGTATATTCGTCGTCCCTTGCTCTGCCGTCGCCTTTGTCAAAATAGAACCCGTCCGACTTTTCGGGCGTGTCCGGCAGGAGTCCCTTGTCTGCCTCCTCCTGCTTCTGGATATACATTTTCTCTTCTTCGGAGCCTTTGACAAGGTAGTGTCCCTTTTTGTATATCTTGACGTTTATATTCATACTGAGCGCCTTTGCGAAAGCATCTGCGATCTGCTTTGAATAATTCGTGTTCAGAATGTCTATGAGATCCTGATTTTCATCAATGACGAGAATGGCGTTCTTATCATCGAGAGATACAAGCTCAAGACGGTTCAGCCAGAGGTCCATAAGCACCTCCGAATATATTTTTGAAAGCGAATCAAGGACAGCTTTCCATATCTTGCTGTATGATGAATCCATATATTTTAAACGTCCTTTCGGGCAGAAAAGCCCCTTTCTTTATTATATTATATATTATATCATATTTTATAGTATTTTTCAATAGCTTTTTTACCTTTATATATATTTTCGGAGAGATATTTTCGGAATAGCGAAAAAATGCTCCCCTGTTAAGGCTTTCCCCTCATATGAAGCCGGCAAATAAACTCCTTCCGCCGCGTTGCGGTCCTCCTTCCTCGGAGAGGAAGGCTGAAAGAGGATAAATCTCACCTTGTATATCGATAAAGACGAATGTTCGGGACGGGAAACCCGTCCCCTACATTGTAACACCCGTATATGCAGGCAATAAAATATTTGCACAAAACAATTACTGAAGCTTCTTTTGCCTTCTTT
>DLLG01000019.1:4479-13697 GCA_002479075.1 Clostridiales bacterium UBA7568 | reverse complement strand
AAAAACAGAGATGAAAAATCACCCCTGTTTGCTTTTTATAAAATTTGCACAAAACAATTATTAAAGTTTCTTTTGGTTACTTTTCTTCTCAAAGAAAAGTAACGAGAGTTCGCCTTCATTGTCCGTAAACTCGCCGGAGAGTTTCATACCGATCGAGGCTGCCGTCCTTGCGGAAGCGATATTGTCCTTTTTCATATAGGAATAAACGGCTTTGAAAGGCGTGTTTGCAAACGTCCAGTCGCGGACGACTCCTGCGGCTTCCTTTGCATAACCTTTGCGCTGATATTTTTTTGCGATATGATAGCCTATTTCGGGGAGAATGTTGCCGTCTATGTTCTGCATAGTCAGCCCGCAATCACCGATCATCCCGCCCGTTTCCTTCAGTACGACAGCCCATAGCCCAAAGCCGAAAATATCGTATCTTTCCGTATTTTTCTTTATCCAGCGATGTACCCTGCCTTCGTCGAACGTATAAGGGTAATGGCGCATAATGTCCGAATCCGCAAGGACGGAATAAAGCGCGGGAAAATCGTCCTCCGTCATCTCGCGGAGGATGAGACGCTCTGTTTCGATTATTTTATTCATTCCTTTATCCTTTCGATAGAAACGGCTTTGCCTGTCGAAGGGTCGATTTCAATCAGTACGCCGCAAAGGACGGGCTTTCCTTCCGCTACCTCGAATTTCACGGGATGATGAGTTGTCAGCCGCCGGATTATACATTCCGGCTTTACCCCCAGCACGGATTTTTCCGCTCCGCACATACCGACATCCGTAATATAAGCCGTGCCGCTCTCTGTGACGGTTTCGTCCGCCGTTTCAACGTGCGTATGAGTGCCGACGATTGCAGACACTTTGCCGTCCAGATAAAAAAGCAGGGCTTTCTTTTCGCTTGTCGCTTCTGCGTGAAAATCTATGACGGATATATCATATTTTCCTTTGTTTTCAGCGAGAATTTTGTCTGCCGTCGCAAACGGGCAGGCAAGCGGCTCCATATCGACAAGCCCGAGCAGGTTTATGACGAGAACGGTTGCAGAGCCGCAGTCGCAGAGCGAAAATCCCGCCCCCGCAAGCTGCGGAGGATAATTTGCGGGACGAATTATTCCCGGCTCGTCATCGAGTAGCGTATCCGCTTCAAATCGCTTGAAAACGTGGTTTCCCGTCGTGATAATATCCGCTCCGCCGGAGAGAAGCATATCCGCGCCCGCTTTGTCTATCCCGTTTCCCGGGGCGCAGTTTTCCCCGTTGACTATCGCCATATCCGCGCCGTACTTTTTGCGCAGACTCCAGAGAGATGAGCCGAGCTTTTCCGCCGCGCGCGGGCCGACGACGTCTCCGAAGAAGAGAATCCTGAAATTTTTCATATATAAACTCTTTCTGTTCCGTAGTTTATAAATATTTTATCACAACATTCCGGAAAATGCAATTCTTTGCTTGTTTTATAAAAAATATAGTGCTATAATGTACCTGTATAAATATTCTTCGGAGGACAATATGTCAAATATATCCGTCTATGACCTTACGGTAAACTACGCTTCGGCTCCCTTGGGGGTTGACAGCCTGCCGAGGTTTTCATATAAGATAAAATCGGACGTCCGCGGCGACCGCCAGCTCTCCCGCAGGATAAAAGTCTATTCGGACGCGGAGCGAAAAACCGTCGTCTGGGACGAGGGCGAGCAGACGACCGAAAATCAGCTTTTTGTTCCCTATGCGGGCGAGGGGCTGCTGCCCGTCACAAAATATTATTTCTCCGTTACCGTCAGAACGGCTTCAGGTGCGGAGGCAACCGCAGAGAGCGAATTTGTCACGGGCAAACTTTGCGAACGCTGGACGGGAAAATGGATAACGGCGCAATACGTCCGCAGAGAAAACGACGCCTTCGGAGCCGTATATCTGAGAAAGACGTTTGAAATTACAAAGCCTGTTTCGCAAGCTTATCTTTGCATTTGCGGCCTCGGATATTTTGAAAGTCGCATAAACGGAGAAAAGACGGGAGACGACCTTCTCTCCCCCGCCTTCACCGACTTTTCAAAGACGGACTCATATATGACGTATGACGTGAAATCCTTGCTGTGTCAGGGTAAAAACGCGATTTCTGTCATTTTGGGAAACGGCTGGTATAACTGCTTTGCAGAAGACCCCTGGAACACGCGCGCGGCAACCTGGCGTCATTGGCCGAAAATGATATGTGAGCTTAAGCTGACATATACGGACGGCACGGAAGAAAAGCTCGTTTCCGATACGTCCTGGAAGGGAGGCAAGGGGCCGATATTCTTCAACGGTATCCGCAACGGCGAGCATTACGACGCGCGCCTTGAGCTCGGCGATTGGGAAAGCCCGGATTTTGACGACTCGAAATGGCAAAGCACGAAAATCGTAAAGAGCCCGGGCGGCGCTCTGCGGGCAATGGAAATGCCGCCGATAAAAATATATAAAAGCTTTTCGCCGAAGAGAATGTGGAAGACGAAAAACGGCTACGCTATCGACTTCGGACAGAATATGGCGGGCTTCTGCGAATACGTTTTCAGGGGCGAAAAGGACACGGAAATCACAATCCGTCATTCCGATATGCTCTTTGAGGACGGCGAGCTCGATATGCAGATGGGCGGGATGACGAGAAGTCACGGCTTCCAGACGGATAAATACATCAAAAAGAGCGACGAGCCCGAAAAATGGCACCCGATCTTCGTTTATCACGGCTTTCAGTATATCGAAATCTCCGGCATTGATTATGAGCCGGCAAAAGAGGACGTGACGGCTTATGCCGTCTGCACGGCTGTCGGCGATGCGGGAAGATTTTCCTGCTCGGATGAGCTTTTAAATAAAGTTCAGCAGCTTTGCCGCTGGTCAACAATATCGAATATGCATTCCGTCCCGACGGACTGCCCGCACAGGGAGAAAAACGGATGGACGGGCGACACGGCTCTCTCCTGCGAGCAGATGCTGATAAATTTCGGCTCGCAGTCGTTCCTTGCAAAATGGAGCAGGGATATGAGGGAAAGTCAGCGTCCCGCAGGGCAGATACCCTGCGTCGTGCCCTCGACGGGCTGGGGCTACTACGGGCTTATGGGCCCCGATTGGTCGAGCGCGCTGATAACCGTGCCTTACAACATTTATCTTTACAACAACGACCCCGACATTCTCAAAATCAATTATGACGCAATCAAGCGCAACTGCGACTTTATGGAGGGGATGACGGACGACCTCACCCTTGACTACGGCACGGGAGACTGGTGTCCTCCGTTTGAAGGCGCATCGCTTTCGATAAATATGGGCGCATACAGATGCCCGACGGAGGTCAGCGATACGGCGTTCTTCTATAATGCGGCAAAGACCGTTGTGAAAATCGCGAAGATTATGGGCAAGGACGAGGACGCGGAATATTATTCCGATCTCGCAAGCCGCATACGCAAGGTATGGCGCGAAAAATTCTTTGACAAAGCAACGTTTACCGTCAAGGGAGATTGCCAGACGGCAACGGGCGCAATGCTTTATTTCGGGCTTTACGAGCCGGATGAATATCTCCCGCTTGTGAAAAAGCTGATATCGCAGATAGAAGAGCGCGACTGGCACCTTGATTTCGGTGTTCTCGGAAACAAATTCGTTATGCAGTCGCTTGGGGCTGCGGGCGAAGGAAACGTCGGGCAGAGGATGATTGCGCAGAGAACGTTCCCCGGCTGTCAGCGCTGGATAGATCTCGGCGCAACGACGCTCTGGGAATGCTGGAACGGCACAGGCTCGCATAATCATCATATGTTCTCGGACCTTTCGGCATTTATGTATAAGTATATAGGCGGTATCTCGCCGGACGAAAACGAGCCGGGCTTTGTGCATACGATTCTCCGCCCCGCCGTCGATTGCGGAATGGAGAGCGCTTCGGCGGAACACGAAAGTATGTACGGAACCGTCCGTTGCTATTGGGCAAACAGAGACGGCTTGCTGACGGTCAACGTTTCCGTTCCCTTCGGCTGCCGCGCAACGCTTTATCTGCCGAAAAAATACGCCCGCAGGCTCTTCTCCGACGGAGCTCCGGCGGAGAGCGTTTTCCGCTTCCTTGAAACGGAGAAGGAATACAGCATAGAGCTTGAAAGCGGAGAATATTCGCTTTCCGCAAAAGCGATATAAAAGGAGGGCTGAATGGTAAAAATACTTCACACGGGCGACCTTCATCTGGACGCTCCATTCTCGCTTTATGACGTCAAAAAGGCGCAGGCGAGGAAAAGCGAGCTTCGGGGCGTGTTTTCTTCCATAGTTTTTTATGCAAAGACCGAGAAGGTCGATATGGTCATCATCTCCGGCGACTTTTTTGATCACGGCTTTGTGACAAAAGAAACGCTTGAACATATAAACGGGCAGTTTGAATCGGCTCCGGAATGTAAATTTGTCATTGCGCCGGGAAACCACGACTGTGCCGACCCGAAAAGTCCTTATAAAAAGGCGGTCTTTCCGCCGAACGTTTATATTTTCGGCTCGGAGGAGCTTTCAAAATTCGAGTTTCCCGATATAGGCGTCGATGTTTACGGCTGGGCGTTTACGTCGCCCGAAATGGAAAAATGCCCGATTGAGCATTATATAAGGGTAAATCCCGAAAGGATAAACATTCTCGCCTGTCACGGCGATATGATGACGAAAAATTCCCGCTCCTGCCCGATTACAACGGACGACATTGCCCGTAGCAACTGCGATTATGCCGCCCTCGGTCATATCCACGCAGGCACGGAGGCAAAGCGCGCGGGAAACACATATTATGCGTATTGCGGCTGTCCCGAGGGGCGTTCGTTTGACGAATGCGGGACAAAGGGCGCAATCATCTGTACGTTTGAAAGGCAGTCGGGGGGACTTCTGAAAACGGACTTCGTTTATAAACGCTTCTGCCGCAGAAAATACGAAAAGCTGACGGTTGACGTAACGGGGGCGGGCTCGGAGAGCGAGATAATATCGGCGATAAAGACAGCTATGGCAAAGAAGAGCGTCGGCGCGGACACGTTGCTGCGCGTCACCCTTACGGGAGCCGTCTCTCCCGAAGCGGAGCTGAAAACAGACAGAATAAACGAGGGGGATATCGGCGTTTTCTATCTTGAACTGCGGGACGAAACGTCTCCCGTGTTCTCTGCGGACGCTCTGCGGGACGACCTTTCGATAAAGGGCGCGTTTTACAGAGAGCTTTTGCCGAAGCTGGAGAGCGAGGATCCCGAGGAACGCAAGGCGGCGTCGCTTGCCCTGAAATACGGGCTTGCCGCGCTTTCCGGCTCGGACGTTGTCGATTTCTGAAATTTATTTTGAAAAGAGGATATATAAAATGAACAGAACGGAAAAACTTATAGCGGCTTTGCCGGCAGGCGTTGACGCATTCATTACGACAAACGAAAAAACCTGCCTTTATCTTTCCGGCTTTGCCTTCTCGGACGGAGCGATATTCGTCACGAGAGCGGGAGCTCATCTCTTCACGGACTTCCGCTATATCGAAGCTGCGGAGAGCGAAACGAAGGGCTTCCTCATTTCAACAGGCAGACGCTTTGAAGAAATGCGGGAGATCATCGCAAAAGAGGGCATAAAGACCGTCGGCTTTGAGGACGACCTTATGACAGTCTCCGAGCTTGAAGGCGTTAAAAAACAGCTTTCTTCGGTTGAATTTATGCCCGTCGGCGCAACTGTCCGTGCGCTTGCGGAGCATAAGGATGAGGACGAGATCGAGAAGATCAAGGCGGCTCAGCACATAACGGACGAAGCGTTCACGGCTGTCGTTTCCCTCCTCCGCTACGATATGACGGAGATCGAGGTTGCCGCGGAGATAGAATATCAGATGAAAAAGCGCGGCGCGATCTGCCCCAGCTTTGAAACAATCGCCGTTTCGGGAACGAATTCCTCCCGTCCGCACGGCGTTCCGAGAAATGTTATACTCGAAAAGGGCTTTCTGACAATGGACTTCGGCTGCGTCTATCAGGGTTATTGCTCGGATATGACGAGAACCGTCGTAATCGGCAAGGCGGACGAGGAGATGAAGCGTCTTTATAATACAGTCCTGCTCGCGCAGACAACGGCGATAAATTCCTTTAAGCCCGGTATGCTCGGAAAGGATCTCGATAAGATCGCAAGAGACATTATAGACGGAGCGGGCTACGAAGGGTGCTTCGGGCACGGCCTCGGACACGGCGTCGGCGTTTATATTCACGAAAATCCGAGGGTGTCCGCAGGCGGTCTTACCCCGCTTACAAAGGGCCACGTTTTTACAGTCGAGCCCGGCATTTATCTCAAAGGAAAATACGGCTGCCGTATTGAAGATATGATGGTCGTTACGGACGAAGGCGGCGTAGACATAACAAAAAGCAGAAAAGATATGCTCGAAATCTGATTTTAGGGCAATTTATTGATAAAAAGTACTTGATATTTTCATAAAAATAAGGTAAAATATCAAGTGAACTTAAAACCAGAATACTTTTGGAGGATATTTTTTATGGTAATAGCAGGCGATTTCAAAAACGGCATAACCTTTGAGATGGACGGTCAGGTTCTTCAGGTTATCGAATTCCAGCACGTTAAGCCCGGCAAGGGTGCGGCTTTCGTTCGCACGAAGCTCAGAAACGTTATAACAGGCGCCGTTACGGAAACCACATTCAACCCGACGGATAAATTCCCGCCCGCTGTCATTGACAGACGCGATATGCAGTACAGCTATAACGACGGCGACCTTTACTACTTTATGGATATGGAAACCTTTGAAACAATCCCCGTATCGAAGGATATGCTTCCGGACAGCTTCAAGTTTGTCAAGGAAGAGATGATGTGCAAGGTGCTTTCTTATAAGGGCAGCGTGTTCAGCGTTGAACCCCCGATGTTCGTTGAGCTCGAAGTCGTTGCAACAGAGCCCGGCGTCAGAGGCAATACGGCAACAGGCGCTTCCAAGCCCGCAACTCTTGAAACAGGCGCGGTTATCAAGGTTCCGCTCTTCATCGACAACGGAACAAGACTCCGCATCGATACAAGAACAGGCGAATACATCGAAAGAGCGTAAATTAAAAACTGAAAGGGCGCGAAAGCGCAAGGTGAATATTATGACAATCAGCGAAAAGGTTGCATATGTAAAAGGTCTTGCCGAGGGACTCGGTGTTGACAAGGAAGAAAAAACAGGAAAGATAATTTCCGAAATGCTCGCAATCCTTTCCGACGTTGCAGACAAGCTCGACGGCGTTAAGGACGATTGCGAAAACCTCAAGCAGTATGTTGAGGAAATCGATGAGGACCTTGAAGTCCTCGAGGACGAGGTTTACGGCGACGGCGATTGCTGCTGCGATGACGACTGTGATTGCGACGATTGCTGCGATGACGAATGCGAAGATGACGATTGCGGTTGCGGCTGCGGCTGCGAAGACGACGAGGACGAATGCGACTGTTGCGACGGCTGCATAGTTACCTGCCCGCATTGCGGCGTATGCCTTGAGCTTGAAGAGGATGACGATCCCGATCATCTCGTATGCCCGAACTGCAAAAAAGAGTTTTCTCTTGACGCAGAGGACGCGGAATAATCATATCAAAATCAACGGAAGCCGTCCGATGAGGGCGGCTTCTCTGTAAAAGGTGAAATTATGAAAAAAATAGTAAAGCTGATATGCTTTGTCCTCGCTGTGACGATGCTTGCTTCCGTTTTCTGCGGATGCAAAAGAGGCGGATTGCTCCTTGCAACGTATGACGGCGGCGAGGTTTATTCAAAAGACGAGGATGTTGAGCTCTGGACAAGATATTTCCTCGGTTATTACGGAGCATATATTGATGAAGGCAAAATGACAACGGCTGAGCTCGGCGAGCTTGCGGTCAAGACAATCGTTTCCCAGCGTCTGAGAGAGATAGAGCTGGAGAAAAGAGGTCTTGAGGTCTCGGATGAGAAGGTCGAGGAAATGTATAATTTCAATAAAGAGGCTTTCGACAAAAGCTATGAAGGCGGCTTCAAGCAGCTGATGAAGGATACGGGACTCAAGAAAAAGTTCTGGAAAATGTATGCGAGAAATGCCGTTGTCGAGCAGACAATCGTAAACGATTTGCTTGCAAAAAAGAATTTCTCGGATGAGGAACTGAGAAACTACTATGTCGCAAATCTTGAAAAATATATAATCGCCGCAGGTTATACTTATACGGCTGTTTTCGTTGAAGTCAAGGATCTTTCAAGCGAAAGCGAATGGGCAGAAGCAAAAACCGCCGCGCAGAAGTATATCGATCGCATCATAGGCGGCGAGGACTTTGATAAGGTCAAAGAGGATATTCTCAGCGTATATAACGAGGAAAACGGTTATTCCCAGTCGGAAAACTGGTCTGGCGAGGGAGTTATTACATTTGAAGAAATATATGATGTTGAAGATCTTGAAAAAGCTCTCAAAGACATCGATGAAGAATATTCGGACAGAGATCCCAATGCCGGAGAAGATACCGAAGGCTACGGTAAGTATCTTCAGTACCTTGCAAAGAGTATGGCTTGCACACAGAGCTATGCGATGAAGCATATGGAGATAGGCTCGGTATATTCCGATCCGATCATTTCTCCTCTCGGCTGGATGATTCTCCGCCTTGATCATATCGAAGAAGAAACGATTTATCCTTCTCTTGATGAGTTGCGCCTTTTCCTCATTGAGGATTATTCAAACGAGCTTATCAGCAGCGGAAAGCTCCTCGGAGATTTCAGCGACGAGATGGACAAAAAGTATAACGTCAAATACGAAGAATTTTATTACGGCAACTGATAAAGCAAATCAAAAGGAGCGGTTTTACCGCTCCTTTTTTGTTTTGGCTTGATTAAACCGATTATTGAAGATTTCCCTTTTATATCGATAAAGCCGGGGTGGCGGGAGGGGAGACCCCTCCCCTACAATGTTCGCGCTTCCGCTAAGGCTTCCTCCCGGAGGAAGCTGGCACGGCGAAGTCGTGACTGAAGGAGCCTTTGAAATACTCCTTCCACCGCGTTGCGGTCCCCCTTCCTCGGAGAGGAAGGCTTAAAGAAAATAAATCTCGCCTTTTATATCGATAAAGCCGTGATGTCGGGACGGGAGACCCGTCCCCTACAATGTAACACTCGTTTATGCAGTTATCGAAAAGTCTGTATATCCTGCCCGATAACCGAAGTTTCTTTTGCCGTACTTTTCTTTTCAAAGAAAAGTATGGTCGAAGCAAAAACAGAGATGAAAAATCATCTCTGTTTGTTTTTTTATAAAGCTTGCACAAAACAATTATTGAAG
>DLLG01000019.1:0-4410 GCA_002479075.1 Clostridiales bacterium UBA7568 | reverse complement strand
GAAGAAAAGAAGGTTATTTCTTTATTGTTCCGTCTGCGTTGAATACGGGGAGAACCTGGAGATACTTGATGTCGTCGCGCTTTGCGGCATCACCCTCTGCGAGAACGCACATTTTGCCTGCGATTATGCCGCCCGCCTTTGTAACAAGTTCTTCAAGCGCACGGAGAGATTCGCCGGTGCTGACAACGTCGTCAACTATGAGGACTCTCTTCCCTTTCATCGCTTCGGCGTCGTCACCGTCGAGATAAAGGGTCTGGAGAGTTGCGTGCGTTATGGACTTGACCTCGGACGAGAAAATGTTGCGCATATAGAGCTTGGGCGTTTTTCTTGCGAGAAGGTAGTTGTCGGCATTTGACTGACGAGCCATCTCATAAACAAGCGGGATACCCTTGCTCTCTGCCGTTATCATTATATCGTGCTCGGGAGCAATCTTGAGCAGCTCCGCAGCGGCAACCTTTGTTATTTCAACGTCGCCGAACATAATGAAAGCGCCGATATAAAGCGATTCGTTTATGGGGCAAAGCGGGAGCTTGCGTTTCAGCCCCGCAATTTCAATTTCATAATACATAGTTTTCCTCCGTTACGAGCGTATCGTTACGCCGAGCTTGTGCTCAAGCGCGCCGAGAATTTTCTTTGTTGCCTTGTCTGCCTCGTCAACTGTCAGCGTGTGGTCCGCTGCGCGGAGCATTACGGAGAAGCTGACGCTCTTTTTACCTTCGGGAAGCTGGCTGCCTCTGTAAACGTCGAAAAGCGTGATGCTTTCAAGAATTTTTACTCCGCAGGAGGACATCGCCTCTTCCAGCGTGCCGACTTCGACCTCCTCATCGCATACGAGCGAGAAGTCGCGGCTGACGGCGGGGAATTTGGGCAGGGGCTTATATTTCTTTTCTGCGCCGGAATGATCGCGGATAAGACCGAGGTCAAGCTCTGCGATATAAACGGGGCAGGAGAATGTGTAATTTTCGCGTGTTACGGGATGAAGCTCGCCGAAAATACCGAGGTCTGTACCGTCCGGAAGAACGATTTTTGCCGTGCGACCGGGGTGGAAAGTCGGGTTATCGGAAACCGCAACGTATTTTGCGTTGTCTATTCCGGCAAAGCGGAGAATTTCCTCGCAAATGCCCTTCATTCTTGAAAAACCGCCTGCGCCGTAGAAACCGACGGTAACCTTTATTCTCTCATCCGGCAGAGTGCCTTCGAGCCCGTGAATATTTGTGACGACGCCCTCTCTCGGAATGAATACCTTTGCCATCTCAAAGAGAGACGCGGTCGGGTTTGATCTGTTGTAGTTCAGCTCAAGAATTTCAAGCATTGAGGGGACGGATGTTGTGCGGAGGGTCTTTGTGTCCTCGCCGAACGGATTTGCAATCTCGAGCGACTTTCTTCTCGGGTCGTCCTCTGCCATACCGGATTTTGTATAGATTTTGGCGGGGATGAAGGTGAACGTGCATATTTCGTCGAGACCGAGAGCGCAGAGATGATCCGAAAGCTCCTCGCGGAACTTGACGTCGGCAGGAAGTCCGCCCTGCGTCATCTGAGCGATTATAGAGCCGGATTTGATATTGTTGTAACCGTAAATACGGACGATTTCCTCCGCAACATCGTTCATACAGCGAACGTCATCACGATAAGAAGGAACGATAACGTTTCCGTCCTCAACTTCAAAGCAGAGGGAACGGAGAATATCCTTCATATTGTCCGGCGGGAGGAAGATACCGAGGAAACGGTTCATTCTTTCCGGCTCGAAGGGTACTGTATAAACCGGCTTTTTCTCCGGATAAACATCGATCATTCCGTCAACGACTTCTCCTGCGCCGAGCAGCTCAACAAGCTCGCAGGCTCTCTGGAGCGCGGGCATACAGTTTTCGCAGTCGAGCCCTTTTTCAAAGCGCGCGGAGCTTTCCGTTCTCATACCGAGCTTTTTCGCCGTGATACGGACGGAAGCGCCTTCAAAGCAGGCGGATTCAAAGACAACCGTCTTTGTTGCGTCTGTAATTTCGCTGTTTTCGCCGCCCATAACGCCGGCAATGCCGACGGGGCGATCCTTGTCCGCAATGACAAGCATATCGGGCGTGAGAGCTCTTTCCTGGCTGTCAAGCGTGCGGAATATCTCGCCGTCGCCCGCTTCTCTTACGACTATTTCGTGTCCGTCAAGGCAGGCATAGTCAAAAGCGTGCATCGGCTGACCGTATTCGATCATTACATAGTTTGTAATATCGACGATGTTGTTTATCGGTCTGACGCCGGCTGCGCGGAGACGCATACGGAGCCAGAGCGGCGAGGGCGCAATTTTAACGTTTTTAACGACTCTTGCGCAGTATCTGGAGCATTTCTTGCTGTCGACAGAAACGTTTACATAGTCTCTGACGTTGCCGTCGCTTCCTTTGACGGCGGGCGTCGGGATGTTCAGCGGGCGCCCAAACGTTGCGGACGCTTCCCTCGCCAGACCTATGACGGAAAGGCAATCCGGGCGGTTCGGCGTGATCTCAAATTCAACAGCCGTGTCATTTAAAGAAAGAACGTCGTGAATGTCGTCGCCTGCCTTGCAGGGGTAATCGTTGAGAATAAGAATTCCGTCCGTGGCTGCGCCGGGCATATCGTGCGTGTCAAGTCCCAGCTCTTCGATTGAGCAGAACATTCCTTCGCTCGTAACGCCGCGGAGCTTGCCGGTTTTTATTTCAACGCCGTGCGCCAGCTTTGCAACAACCTTTTCTCCTTCGGGAGAAACCGCAACGGGAACAAGCGCGCCTTCGAAAACGTTCTTTGCGGCTGTAACAATCTGCAAATTCCTGTCTCCGAAGTTGACCTGACAGATGACAAGTCTTTCAGCGTCCGGATGCTGCTCGATTTTCGTAATAAGTCCGACCCGGACATTTTCAATCTCTTTTCCGAGCTCCTCATAGGTCTCAACCTTTGAGCCGGAAACCGTCATATCCTCGCAGAAGGTTTTTATATCTATATCGCTTACGTCGATAAAGTCATGAAGCCATTTAAGTGAAAGTATCATATCCGCACCTCCCAATCAGAATTGTGAAAGGAATCTGACGTCGTTTTCGTAAAGCATACGCATATCGTCAATTCCCAGGCGGCAAAGAGCAACTCTCTCAATGCCCATACCGAACGCAAAGCCCGAATATACCTTCGGGTCTATGCCGCAGTTTTCAAGAACAAAAGGATGAACCATTCCCGCGCCGAGAATTTCAATCCAACCCTCGCCTTTGCAGAGTCGGCAACCCTTGCCTCCGCATTCCCAGCAGGAAACGTCAACCTCGGCAGAGGGCTCCGTGAACGGGAAATGATGCGGGCGGAAACGGATCTTCGTCTCCTCGCCGAACATTTTCTTTGCAAAAAGCTCAAGCACGCCCTTGAGATCGCCCATAGTTATTCCCTTGTCAACAACAAGCCCCTCGCACTGATGGAATATTGGCGAATGGGTTGCGTCTGCGGGGTCGGCACGGTAAACTCTGCCGGGAGAAATGACTCTTATCGGCGGCTTTGTATTTTCCATCGTGCGTACCTGAACAGGCGACGTCTGCGAGCGGAGGAGAATGTTGTCTGTTATATAGAATGTGTCCTGCGTATCGCGCGCCGGGTGGTTTTTCGGAAGGTTGAGCGCCTCGAAGTTGTAGTAGTCGTATTCGACCTCCGGCCCTTCAACAACAGAAAATCCCATTCCGACAAAGATTTCTCTGATAAGCGCTTCCGTTTGCGCAAGAGGATGACGTTTGCCTATGGAAAGGTCGTCTCCGGGAATTGTTACGTCAATCTTCTCGGCTTTGAGCTTTGCCTCGAGCGCTTCTCTCTTTTCTTTTTCGGCTTTCTCTGCGATTGCCGCTTCAATCTTCTCTCTGACCTCGTTCACAAGCTGCCCCATTTTCGGTCTGTCCTCGGGAGCAACGGATCCCATTCCGCGAAGAACAGAGGTCAGCTCGCCTTTCTTTCCGAGAAAACGAATTCTGATCGATTCCGAGCTTTCCTCGCCCTTCAGAGCGGAAAGCGCGTCCTGCCTGATTTTTTCAAGTAGTTCTTTCATATAAACAGTCCTTTCAAAAAATTACGTTTTGCAAAAAAATATGCCTCGCCCCAAGATAAGGGACGAAGCACAAAAGCTCCGCGGTACCACCCGCATTTCCGTTTTACAACGGACACTTTTTGCCGTATAACGGCGGCAACCCGTCTTCCGCTACTTTTGTTTTCACGGAAAAAGCTCCGAAGCGAAAGGCAATCTGCGCCGCGGTGCGCCGATTTCAGCCTCGTCGGACGCTCTCTGTCAACCGTTTTGTGCGCAAAAAGCCGCTTTTTCACAGCCTTTCGGTATTTTACTCTATAAGTATACCACAAAAACACCATAAATCAAGCGTTTATTTGAAATTTCCCGTACTTTTCTTTGACCTACTTTTCTTTGAAAAG